>JANLVC010000169.1:0-56590 GCA_031363815.1 Gemmatimonadota bacterium | reverse complement strand
ACCAAGCTCGGCGGTCGCCTCCCGAAGGGTGCGCTGCTGGTCGGCCCTCCGGGTACTGGTAAGACGCTGCTGGCCAAGGCCGTGGCCGGCGAAGCCGCCCGCCCGTTCTTCTCGATGTCGGGGTCCGACTTCGTCGAAATGTTTGTCGGTGTCGGCGCCTCGCGCGTGCGCGATCTGTTCGAGCAGGGCAAGGCGCATGCGCCGTGTATCATTTTTATCGACGAAATCGACGCCGTCGGCCGCCACCGTGGATCTGGCATGGGCGGTGGGCATGACGAACGTGAGCAGACGCTCAATCAGCTACTAGTTGAAATGGACGGTTTCGAGTCCAACGATGGCGTGATCCTCATCGCCGCCACGAACCGTCCCGACGTGCTCGATCCCGCGTTGCTGCGCCCGGGCCGCTTCGACCGTCAGATCGTGGTCGATGCGCCGGATCTCCGCGGCCGTGAAGGCATTCTCAAGGTGCACCTGCGCAACAAGCCGCAGGCGGACGACGTGAGCGTGCATTCCCTCGCCCGCGGTACCCCGGGCATGGCGGGCGCCGACCTCGCGAATCTTGTGAATGAGGGCGCGTTGCTCGCGGCGCGGAAGGGTCACGACAAGATCTACATGAGCGATCTCGAGGAAGCGAAGGATCGCGTGATGTTGGGCGCCGAACGCAAGTCGCTGGTGATGAAGGACGAAGAGCGTCGTCTCACGGCGTTTCACGAAGCCGGACACGCCGTGTGCGCGATGATGGTCTACGGCAACGATCCGTTGCACAAGGTCACCATTGTGCCGCGTGGCCGCGCACTCGGTATCGCCTTCACGCTCCCCGAGGATGACCGCGTGTCGGTTACTCGCGAGCAGCTCGAAGCGAAGCTGGTGATGGCGTACGGTGGACGGGCGGCCGAAGAAATCGTGTTCGGTCGCAACCGCGTCACGACCGGGGCGGCCAGCGACATTCAACAGGCCACCAGCATCGCCCGTCGCTACGTCACGCAGTGGGGACTCTCCGACACCATCGGACCGATCCTCGTCGGTGACAACGAGCAAGATCTCTTTCTCGGTCGCGAGATCCAGTCGCGTCGTGAAGTCTCCGAGCAGACCGCGCAGCTGGTCGATTCCGAAGTCAAGCGCGTGGTGTTCGAGGCGCATGCCCGGGCCGTCGCCGTGCTCACGGAGCATCGTTCGCTGCTCGACATCGTGGCCACGCAGCTGCTCGAGCGCGAGACGCTCACGCGTGACGATATCCTGCTGCTCAAGGCCGGCAAGGAACTGCCACCGCGTCTGCCGCCCGATATGCCGATGACGCCGCAAGCGTTGGCGACGCCGGCCGCGCCGGTGGCTCGGCCGATCACGCCGCCGATGCTGGGCGGTCCGGAAATCGCCCCTGCGTAACCACTGTGCGGGTCCCGCGTGACGGGTCCCGCGTGACGGACCTCAGCAACCCGCAGGTCATGCAGTTCACGACGCAGTGCACATGGCGCGACGGCCTCGACATCGGGGTCGTCGCGCTGGTGTTCTATCCCCTGCTACTCCTCATTCACGGCACGCGCGCCCTGCAGATTCTGGGCGGTGTGGCCATCCTGGTCGCGACACCACCATGACGCCGCCGCGCGCCCGCGTTCAGCTGCCCCGGTCGATCATCGCCCCGGTGCTTTCGATCGTCGTGCTGTTCTCCGCGTATCTCGCCACCGCCGCGCCGGATCTCACCTTTTGGGATGCCACGGAGCTCGTAACGGCGGCACGCACCCTCGGCATTCCACATCCGCCCGGCACGCCGCTCTGGGTGCTCATCGCGCACGTGGTCTCGAATGTGTTCTCCAATATCGGGCCGGCCCGTGCCGTGACCATGGTGTCGGTGCTGGCGAGTGCATTGGTGGGCGGCGTCGGGGCCTCGATGCTGCGACGCTGGATCGGATCGCGTGGGGCCGTGGTTGGCGCCGTGTTGGCCGGCACGATGACCACCGTGTGGAGCAATGCCACCGAGACGGAAGTGTACGCGGTGTCGCTGCTCTTCTCGTCGCTGATGCTGGCCACCGGCGAGTATGCCGGTCGGCCAGGTGTGTCGGAGCACACCCGTCGCCGTGCGCGCGCGTTGATCGTGTTTGTCGCGGCGATCGCGGTGCCGATGCATTTGAGTGTACTCGTGGCCCTGCCGGCGGCGCTCATGTTTGCCTGGACCGGCCCGCGCGTTCGCCTCAGGGACGTGATCGGGTGGGGCGCGCTTGGCCTGCTCGGGTTGTCGGCGGTGGCCGTGCTTCCGCTGCTGTACGCCGCAGGGCCTGAACTGGCATCGGGGCATCCTGATTCGCTGCGGGCGCTGGTGGCAGTGCTTCGTCGCGAGCAGTACCAAGTGGCCGGACTGCTGCCGCGCATGGCACCGCTCTGGCTGCAGCTGGCGAATGTCTTCGAGTGGGCCGACTGGCAGGTCGCGTTCGGCGTGCATCCGTTCCCCACACCGTCGGTGCCGCGCACCCTGCTCACGCTCTCGTTCGTTTGGCTGGCGGCGCTGGGCCTGCGCACGGTGTGGCGTCATGAAGCCCGGGTCGGTCGCGCCATGCTGGTGCTGCTGCTGTCGGGCACCATGGGGGTGGCCTGCTGGCTCAACATGCGCGCCGGTCCTACCTTCGGCGGGAGTTTCATCCCCGCCGGTGCCGTGCACGAGGCGCGCGAGCGCGATTACTTTTTCGTGCTCGGCTTTTGGAGCTGGGGTCTGTTGGCAGGGGCCGGACTCGCCGCCATCTCCGCGGCGCTCGCCAAACGCCTGTCGGCGCCGATCGCCGCGCTGCCGCTGCTGATCGGCGCGGTGCCGCTGGTGGCCAATCGCACCGTGATGGATCGCACGCGCGAGCCCATTGCCATGATGCCACGCACGTACGCCCGGCTGCTGCTCGACGCCGTGCCGCAGCGCGGTGTGCTGCTCGCTGGCGGCGACAACGACACCTTTCCGCTCTGGTATTTGCAGCAGGTGGAGGACTACCGGTCGGATGTCACGGTAGTCACGGTGCCGCTGCTTGGTGCGAAGTGGTATCGGGAGGCACTCGCCGCGCGACGGTTGTTGCCGCCCGAGGCGGTGCGCCGCTGGCCGGGTCTCGAGGCGACGCTGCGGTCGGTCATGATTCACGCCGCCGAAGGGGGCCGCGACGTGCGCGTGAGCACATTGTTGGCGCGTGCCGATCGCAACCGCGTTGATCGGACGCAGGGATGGGCGTTGCAAGGGTTGGTGTATGCGCCGTCCGCGAGCACCGCACCTGGATTGATCGCCCTCGACGCCCCCGCCTTGGCGCGGGCGCGGGAACAGCTGCCTCGGTCGGTGCTCGCGCCGATCCCGGCCGGCGCCGATCCGGCGGTGGCGCAGATGCAGGCGTTGCTCCGCTGTACGCAAGTGCAGCGTCTGGACGACCCGTTACTTGTGTCGTCGTGCAACGCTCCCTAACCTTATGTGCTATGCCAATTTCGGACCATGTCGCAACGATGGTGGCGGAGGTTCGTGAGCGCATCGCCGCGGCACGCGACCGGGGAGGTCACGGACAGGACGTCACCCTGATCGCGGTCACGAAAACCCACGGCCCCGACGCCGTCTTGGCGGCGTGGAACGCAGGCGTCCACGACGTGGGCGAAAACAAAGTGCAGGAAGCCGAATCGAAGATGGCGCAGGTGACGGTGCCGGTCCGCTGGCATCTCATTGGTCACCTTCAGCGCAACAAGGCGAAGAGCGCCGCGAAGTTCGACCTCGTCCACAGTCTCGATAGCGAACGGCTTGCCGTCGCGCTCAACGAGGCCGCCGAGGAGGTGCCGCGGGTGCTCGACGTGCTGGTGCAGGTCAACCTGAGCGGAGAGTCCACCAAGAGTGGCTTCGCGCTCCACGAACTGCCGGCCGTCGCCGTGCGCCTCCACGCATGCGGCAATCTGCGGGTTCGTGGAGTCATGGCGATGGCGCCGTTCGATGCCGACGAGTCGGTATTGCGCGCGGTGTTCCGAGGCGCGCGGGACGCGCGGTCGCGTCTGCAAGCGGCCGGATTCGGCGCGGAGTGGCTGAGCATGGGGATGTCGGGCGACTACGAAGTCGCCGTCGAAGAAGGCGCAACGCACGTACGGCTGGGCACAGTGCTGTTCGGCAGTCGGACCTGATTCATCCGGGAATTCGCATGGCGGACGACGGCTTTCAAGGCTTCCATCTTACCGCGCTCGATGCGCGGCGCTTCGATTTTGGCAACGCACTGCGTGGCTATGACCGCGCACGGGTAGACCAGTTCCGCGAGCAGGTCGCCGAGGAGCTGGAGCGCTTGTCGCGCGCCAATCAGGAGCTCGATCAAAAGGCGCGCAACTTCCACGAGCAGCTGAAGTCGTTTCGGGAACGCGATAAAGCGCTCAACGAAGCGCTCGTGAGCGCCCAGCAACTCCGGGGCGAAATCAAGGAGCAGGCGGAGCGCGAGGCCCAGCTGATCCTGCGTGAAGCGCAGGCCGCGGCCGACAAGCTGCTGCAGGGCGTGCGCGAGGAACTGCGGCGCGCGGAAGAAGAAGTCCAGGCGCTCTGGCGCACGCGTCGTAGCTATCTCGCCCAGCTGCGTCACCATCTCGAACGTCAGCTCACCGAGTTGAACGCCGCGGAGTCCGAGCCGATCCCCGACTTCACCACGCCGCGTACCTTGTCGGCCGTGCGCACGGAGCCGTCGGTGGTCCAGGCGATCCGCGAGTTGCCGCCCCGCCCCGCGGCCCCAACGCCATCGTGGCTCGATGTGGTTGAGGATGACTCATGAGCGCCTCGCAGCATTCCCGCCCGCAGCTACAGTACACGCAGGAGCACACGGCGGTCGGTCTGTCGCATCCCGCACTCGGGTTGCACGCGCGTGAGCGCATCGAAGCGTGTGCGCAGGCCGTGCGCGCGCGGTTTCCGCGCGCGGTCGATACCGCCATCATCCTGGGCACCGGCCTTGGTGGCCTCGCCGACGAGATCGACGTCGAGCAGACCATCGACTACAAGGACCTGCCGAACTTTCCGCTCTCCACGGTCGAATCGCACAAGGGCCGGTTGCTCTGCGGCACGCTGGGCGGCAAGACCGTCGTGGCCATGCAGGGTCGCTTTCATCGCTACGAAGGCTATTCGCTGCAGCAGGTCACGTTTCCCGTGCGCGTGCTGCGAGCGCTTGGGGCGAACACGCTGATCGTGAGTAATGCGTGCGGAGGCATGCATCCCCTGTGGGAGCCGGGCGATCTCATGCTGATCGCCGATCACATCAACCTGCTGGGCGACAATCCGCTGATCGGACCGAACGACGACACCCTTGGGGCGCGCTTTCCCGACATGTCGGAGCCGTACGATCCCGCGTTGCGCGCACTGGCGCGCGAGGTGGCGGCGCAGAACGGCATTACGCTGCGCGAAGGCGTGTACGTGGCGGTGCAGGGGCCGAATCTGGAAACGCGCGCCGAGTATCGATTTCTGCGTGGCATCGGCGCCGATGTCGTGGGCATGAGCACGGTGCCGGAAGTGATCGTGGCTCTACACGGCGGCATGCGTGTACTGGGGCTGTCCATCATTACCGACAAGTGTCTGCCCGATGCGCTCGAACCGGCCAGTCTTGCCAAGATCGTGGGTGTCGCCCGCTCCGCCGAACCGAAACTTGCTGCCGTCGTGAAGGGCGTGATCGCGCGGTTGTAACACCGCGCGTGCGCCGTTTCTCCGCCTGACCGAACGCTCCGAATTACCCGCTCTCATGACTGCACCGCAGGATTCCGTTTCGTATCCGCTCCTCCCCGACTCGGGCGCTGACGCCTTCGAGCAGGAACTGCTCACGCGCTGGGATACCGAGCAGCTGTTCGAGCAGGTGCAAGCCGCGCGCGCTGGCGCTCAGCCGTTCGTGTTCTATGAGGGCCCGCCCACGGCCAACGGCCGCCCGGGCATTCACCATGTGTTCTCGCGCACGATCAAAGACCTCTTCTGTCGCCACCGCGCGATGCAGGGGTACTTCGTGCCGCGAAAGGCCGGGTGGGATACGCACGGCCTGCCGGTGGAAATCGAAGTCGAGAAGGAACTGCAGCGTGAAGAGGCCGCGCGTCAGGGCGTCGATCCGTCGGAGATCGCCAAGCTTGGCGGCAAGCAGCTGATCGAACAGACCGGCGTGGCGGAATTCAACCGTCGCTGCCGCGAGAGCGTGTTCAAGTACCGCGGCGACTGGGAGAAGTTGTCGAAGCGCACGGCATACTGGCTCGACTACAACGATCCCTATGTCACCTACTCGCACAACTTCGTGGAGTCGGTGTGGTGGGCGTTGCGCACGCTGCACGAGAAGTCGCTGCTGGTGCGTGGTCACAAGATCCTGCCGTACTGCGCGCGCTGCGGCACCGCGCTCTCCAGCCACGAAGTCGCGCAGGGCTATGACGACGTGGACGATCCGAGCGTGTACGTGGCGCTCGATCTGCTCGACGAGCATGGTAACGCACCGGCGCAGCGGCGCCGCATTCTCGTGTGGACGACCACGCCGTGGACGCTGGTGTCGAACACCGCGCTCGCCGTCCATCCCACGCTCGCGTATGTCGAACTGCGCAAGAAGACCGGCGCCGAGTGGACGATCATTCTGGCCGAAGCGCGCGTGCCGGGGGTGCTGGGCGCCGATTGGGCCGATCGCTGGGAAGTGACCGGGCAGATGACCGGGGCCGAGCTGTCGGGCAAGCGCTATCGTCGTCCGCTGGACTGGGTGCCCTATCCCGAAGAGGGCCGTCACGAAGTGATCGTGACGGAAGACTTCGTGAGTGCGGAAGACGGCAGCGGTGTGGTGCATATGTCGCCGGCGTTCGGCGCCGACGATTACGCGGCCGGTCAGCGTCATGGACTCGCCTTCCTGCAGCCGGTCACAGCGCGCGGCGAGTTTACCGACGACGTGCCCGAAGTGGGTGGCGTATTCGTGAAGACCGCCGATGCGCGCATCATTGACGTACTGCGCGAGCGCGACGTGCTCTGGAAGGCCACCACACTCACGCACTCGTACCCGCACTGCTGGCGCTGCGGGACACCACTGCTGTACTACGCGCGTGGTTCGTGGTTCGTGCGTACCACGGCGGTGCGCGACAGCTTGATGGCGCGCAACGCTGCCGTCGATTGGCATCCCAGCGAAGTCGGCACCGGCCGCTTCGGGGAGTGGCTTGTCAACAACGTGGACTGGGCGATTTCGCGCGACCGCTACTGGGGCACGCCGCTGCCGGTGTGGGTCAACGATGAAGACTCCACCGAAATCGACGTGATCGGCAGCTATTCCGATCTGGCGGCGCGCATCGGGCGGCCACTGCCCGACGATTTCGATCCGCACAAGCCGCACATCGACCAGTACTCGTGGCCGGCCCCGTCGGGGAAGGGCACCATGCGTCGCGTGCCGGAAGTGATCGATACCTGGTTCGACTCGGGCGCGATGCCATTTGCCCAGTGGCACTATCCGTTCGAGAACCATGACAAGGTTCAGGCGCAATTCCCGGCCGACTTCATCTGCGAAGGTGTCGACCAGACGCGCGGCTGGTTCTACTCGCTGCTCGCCATCGCGACCGGGTTGGGTGATGCGCTGCCGAACAACGCCGACCGCACCGCCGCGCCCTATCGCCATGTCGTCGTCAACGACCTCGTGCTCGACGCGCAGGGTCAGAAGATGTCCAAGAGCAAGGGGAACGCCGTCGATCCGTGGCAGGTGCTCGAGCGCCACGGCGCCGACGCCGTCCGTCTGTTTCTTGTCGCCACCAGTCAGGTGTGGGTGCCGCGTCGCTTCGACGAGAACGCGATTCGTGAAACGGCGGGCCGCTTTCTGCTCACGTTTCGCAACGTCTACAACGGCATCTTTGCGCAGTACGCCAATTTCGGGTGGACCCCCAGCGCGAACGATCCGGCGGTGGCTGATCGTCCGGCGCTCGATCGCTGGATCCTCTCCCGCCTCTCACGGGTCGAGACCGAAGTGGATCAACACCTCACCGGCTACGACGCCACGCTCGCGGCGCGTCGTGTCATGCAGTTCGTGGATGAGGATGTCTCGAAGTGGTATGTGCGACAGTCGCGCGCCCGCTTCTATGAAATCGACAGCGCCGACAACCGGGCCGCGTTTGCCACGCTGCACGAGGTGCTGGCCGTCACCTGCCGACTGCTGGCACCGTTCGCGCCCTTCATGACCGACGCGGTGCACCGTGCGCTCACCGGCGAATCGGTGCACTTGGCGTCGTTCACCCGGACGTCGCCCACGCCGATCGACCATGCGCTCGAAGCCGCCATGGACGACATTCGGACGCTCGCCGGTTTGGCCCGTGCCGCTCGTGATGTGGCCGATATCAATGTGAGGCAGCCGTTGCCCTCGGTGCAGTGCGTCGTGCCTGGCGATCCCGGCCCGGCGTCGGAACTTGGCGCGCTGCTGGCGTCCGAGATCAACGTGAAGCTGGTGGAGTTTGTGAGCTCGACCGACGCCCTCGTGTCGCTCGAGGTGAAGGGCAATTTCCGCACGCTCGGCAAGAAGTTCGGCAAGGAAACGCCGCTCGTGGCCGCGGCCGTGCCAAATATGCCAGTCGAGCTCATCCGTAAGCTGGCAGGTGGCGAAGCGGTCACGATCGAGGTGGAAGGGATTCCGCGCTTGATTGCCCCCGACGACGTCGCCATCATCCGTCGCGCCTCGGGTGCTGCCGTGGTTCAGGAGAACGGCGGCTATGGCGTGGCGCTCGATCCCACGATCACCCCCGAGCTCCGGGCCGAAGGGTTGGCACGCGAAGTGATCAGCAAGGTGCAGCGCCTCCGGAAGGAAGCGCAGCTGGATGTGAGTGACCGCATCGCGGTGGCCATCGCCGGTGATGAGGAGCTGGAGGGCGCTGTGGCCACGCACCGTGGCCGGATCGCCGACGAGGTACTGGCCGTGCGATTATTGCTCGGCACGGAGGCTGGCTCGCCGTTCCATGAAGATGGCAACGGTTCCACGTGGACCGCGACGCAGGTGGTGGACGTCGATGGACGTTTGATCCGCCTCGCGCTCACCAAGGAAGGATCGTAATGGCTGGATCCAACGCCGCGTCCAAGGACGCGAAGAAGTCGAAGCCGATGCCCAAGAAGCAACTTCAGCATTTCCAGAAGCGGTTGCTGGAAGAGCGGAAGCGCGTGCTGAAAGAGCTGGGTCATCACGGGGAAGCGTTCGGACCCAACGGCGACGCCGACGGCGATACCAGCGCCTACTCCTTCCATATGGCCGATCAGGGCACCGACGCGATGGAGCGCGAAAAAGCGTTCCTGTTCGCCTCGCAGGAAGGACGATTCCTCTTCCACATCGACCAGGCCCTGCGTCGGCTCTACAAGTCGCCGGAGACCTTCGGCAAGTGCCACCAGTGTGGGGAAGACATCGCGTTCGAGCGACTCGACGCCTTGCCGCATGCGCGCTATTGCTTTTCGTGCAAGCAGCGTGAAGAAGACGGTAAAAAGGGCTGATGTGAAGGCTCTCGTCGCAATTCCGGTCCTCCTCGTTGTCCTCGTCCTCGACCTGATTACCAAGGCCGTTGCGGTGGCGACGCTCGCCCCGGCGGGCGGGGCCAACCCGGTGTTCGGGAACTGGTTCCGGTTCGCCCTTGTGTACAACCCGGGTGCGGCCTTCGGGCTGCATCTGGGCGCCTATTCGCGCTGGATCTTCATGGCGCTCACGTGCGGCGCCATTGTCATCCTGTGGCGGCTCTATCAGCAGACGGCGCAGGATGACCTGCGCAAAGCGCTTGCCGTGTCCCTCGTATCGGCGGGCGCGCTCGGCAATGTCATCGACCGGATCCGGTCGGACATGGGCGTCGTCGACTTCATCGATATCGGCTTCGGGGCGCACCGCTGGCCCACCTTCAACGTGGCCGATATGGCGGTGAGCGGTGGCGCGTTCCTGCTGGCGCTGGTGCTCTGGGGCGAGGAGAAGCGCGAAACGGCCGCTGCGGCCGCGGCCGCCGAACAGATCGCCGCGCGTGCAAGTGCGGTCTCCTCGACTGAATCCGCCGACCGGTCGTGATGACCAACCAGACCCCCGCTGCCACCGCCTCGGGCGTTATCCAGAACGTACCGGCCGCCTCGACTACGCCCCGTTTTTGGATCCTCGTGCTGCTCATCACGGCCGCCGACGCAATTTCGAAGGCGCTGGCTGTCGAGTATCTCGCCCCACGCCATATTCCACACCAGATCATCGGTGACGTGGTGCGCTTCACGCTCGCCTATAACCCGGGGGCGGCCTTCGGCATGCACCTCGGTCCTGCGTCACGCTGGATTTTTGCGGCGCTCAGCGTCGTGATTGTCGTGGTGCTGATTCGCGCCACGGCCGACCTCACCCGAATCTCACGGCTCGCTGCCTTTGGCGTGCCCGTCGTGGTTGGGGGAGCCATTGGCAACCTGCTCGATCGCATTCGGCTGCGAGACGGCGTCGTGGATTTCATCGACATCGGGTTCGGCGACGTCCGCTTCTGGACGTTCAACGTAGCCGATACTGCCGTTACTATCGGAGCAGGTTGTCTCGTGATCGCATTGTGGCAGTTGGACAAAGCGCAGCAGCAAGCGGCGGCGTCGTGAATGCCGCTCGTGGAGCCCCTTCGGGCGCGGTGCACGATTTTCAGGTGATAGACGACGACAGCGGTGACGTGGGCGAGCGGCTCGATCTGCTCGTGTCGCGACGCTGTGCGCTGTCGCGGACGCAAGCCGCCACGCTGATCGCCACCGAACAGGTCACGGTCAACCACGCGGCCGAAAAGGCCTCGTATCGAAGTGTGGTGGGCGATCGGATCCACGTCGTGATCCTGCCGCCGCCCGGCCGTGACATCGTGGCGGAGAATATTCCGCTCGATATTGTCTACGAAGACGAGTATTTGCTGGTGGTCGACAAGGCCGCCGGCATGGTCGTGCATCCGGCACCGGGCAACTGGACGGGCACACTGGTCAACGCGCTCATTGGCCGCGGTGAGCCGCTGGCCGACGGTGGAAGCGAGGAGCGCGCCGGACTGGTGCACCGTCTCGACAAGGACACGTCGGGACTGCTGATCGTCGCCAAAACCGACGTGGCCCATCGCTCGCTCAGCGCGGCCTTGGCGGCGCGCAAGGTGACCCGCCGGTACGTGGCGCTCTGCTGGGGCCACCTGTCCACCGACAACATCACGGTGGAAAAGCCGATCGGCCGCGATCCTCGGGACCGAACCAAGATGACGATCGTCCCTGATGGACGGATGTCGCGAACCGATTTCGTGCGCCTCGGTCGTTTCGACTCGGCGGATCTGCTGCGCGCCCACCTGCATAGCGGGCGTACGCATCAGATTCGCGTGCACCTGTCGTCGATCGGCCATCCGGTGGTCGGCGACGATACATACGGCGGCGGCGGCGGCCGGCGGTTGGTGGCGTTGCCCGTGAAGCGGCACTTCCTGCACGCGGCGTGGTTGCGCTTCCGTCATCCGATCACGGGCGCACCGATCGACGTGCGTTCGCCGCTGCCGGCGGACCTGCGGCAGTCGTTGTCCGTCGTCAGCCTCATGCCGGAACTCGCCACGCACCAGGATCCGCTCGATGTCTTCGGGTTCTACAAAACCGACGAAGTCCTCCCCGGACACAAGCCGGACGATCACGACGACGCCCTCGATTAACGACGACGGCGGCGACGAGCAGCGCCCACGGGTGCTGGTCGTCGCGGTCGACCGGGATGCGTTCGGCATTCCGGTCGAACAAGTCCGTGAGGTCATCCGGAGCGCCGCGCTGCGCCGGGTTCCGGGCAGTCCGCCGGTGCTCCGCGGCATCGTCAACGTGCGGGGCGCAATCGTCACTGTGCTGGACCTGCAGGCCCTCTTGTCGGGAGAGCGTGCCGTCACGGCGGGGTCGGTCGTCCTTCTCGAGTACGGATCGCGCCTCATCGGGCTCGCCGTGCATGCCGTGCATGATGTCCGCGTGCTGGATGCGTCGCTCGAGCTTCAACACGAGCCCGTGTCCGCCCTCGACCGCATCGTGCCGCTGGACGCCGTGGCGCTCTGCGCGCGGCACCTGCATTCAGCCGACGAGAGGGAACGGTGAGCCGAACGGTACTCATTTGCGACGACGCGATCTTCATGCGCACCATGGTGGGAGACATCCTCACCCAAGCGGGCTTTGAGATCATTGGAGAAGCGGAAACAGGCGTGCAGGCGGTGGAGCGCTATCAGCAGCTGCGTCCCGACCTCGTAACGATGGACATCGTGATGCCGGACATGGGAGGGATCGATGCGGTCCGGGAGATCACGAAGCTCGATCCCGCCGCGAAGATCCTCATGTGCAGTGCAATGGGGCAGCAAGCGCTCGTGGTCGAAGCCATCCAGGCCGGCGCGAAGGACTTCGTCGTGAAGCCGTTCCAGCCAAGTCGGGTTCTCGAAGCCGTGAATCGCGTTCTGGCCGCCTGAGTCGTCGCGGTCGCGCGCTCCGAGTTTTCTGGCATGGATGCCGCCCGGTACGCCGCGCTGTTCCTGAGTGAATCGCGCGAGCATCTCACGGAAATCGACGACGCGTTGCTCGCCCTCGAACGTGATCACGCGAACGCGAACGTCGAAGTTGCCGCGACCGGCGCGCTGATCGCGACGGTCTTTCGCGGCGTGCATACCGTCAAGGGTATGGCCGCCGCTATGGGGTACGCGGCCGTCGAGCAACTGTCGCATGCGCTCGAGAGCCGCTGCGAGCCGCTGCGCAGCGGCGACGAATCGCTGAGCGGCGACGTGATGGCGCTGCTGTTCGACGGCACCGATCTGCTACGCGCTGCCGTTGATGCGGTACCGAGCGGTCGCCTCGAGTCCACGTCGGCCATACGCGCGTTCATGCAGCGACTCGGGTCGGTGGTCGTGACCGTGGCGGCGCCGGCTGCTGCGGCCGCCGCACTTCCCGCCGCTCCGTCGCAGGCGCCGAGCGGCGCGTTGGGCACCACCCGGCGGGTCGACGTGCGCCTCACCGCCGACTGTCCGCTCAAGGGCGTGCGCGCCATGATCGTGCTGGCCAAGCTGTCGGCGCTGGGCACCGTGCGCGGCGCCGAGCCCGCCCAGGAGCGCTGGCAGGACGACCTCTTCGACGGGGCCTTCCGGCTCACGCTGCAGTCGTCGGCCTCCGACGACGAAATCCGCGCGGCGGCTCAGCGCGCCGGAGATGTGGAGCGCGTCTCGGTGCAGCTCGCCACGCCCACGCCGGCGCACGGAAGCGCCGGGGTGAGCGACGCGCCGCGCACCGTGCGTCTCGATGCGCGCCGCCTCGATACGCTGCTCGACCTGGTCGGCGAGTTGGTGATCACGCGTGACCGCCTGCTGCGGGCCATCGAGCAGTCGGACAAGCCCGATCGCGCCGTCGTGCGCGCCGCCGCCGATGCGGCGCGACTCGTGGCCACGCTGCAGGATGAAGTGCTGCAGGCGCGCATGCTGCCGGTCGCGCAGGTCTTCGATCGCTTTCCGCGGCTCGTCCGCGACATCGCGCGCGACCTCGGCAAGGAGGTGCACTTCACGATGGAGGGCCGCGAGATCGAACTCGACCGCTCGCTGCTCGATGCCATCGGCGATCCGATCATGCACCTGCTGCGCAACGCGCTCGACCATGGCTTCGAGAATGCCGACATCCGTCGTGCCGCCGGCAAGCCGGCCAGCGGCGAACTGATTCTGCGCGCGGCGCGTGATCGGGCCGCCGTGGTCATTCAGGTGCAGGATGATGGGCGCGGCATCGATCGCGACATCGTACTGCGTCGGGCCCGCGAGCAGGGGCTGGTGGACGACCACGTCACCACGCTGGCCGATGACGCGCTCTTGCAGTTGGTCGCGCATCCCGGATTCTCCACCGCCAAGGCGGTGACCTCTATTTCCGGACGTGGGGTCGGTATGGATGTGGTGAACACCCGCGTGCGCGCCCTTGGCGGTCACATCGATCTCGAGACGATCACCGGCGAAGGCACGGTGTTCACGATGCGGCTGCCCCTCACGCTGGCGATCATGCGCGCGCTGCTCGTGCAGGTGGGCGGTGACACCTATGCGATTCCGGCAGCGCACGTGATGGAAGTGCTCGAATTCAATGGGGCGTCCCGTCGCACGGGCGCCCTCACCATCACCGTGCGGGACGAGATTGTGCCGCTGGTGGCGCTTCAGCAGCGTTTCGAGGACAACCCACTCGCCCCCGTCGCCGCCAATCCGGACGGCGTGCGACATGTCGCGATCGTCGAGGTCGCGGGACGGAGAACGGCCCTGCTGGTGGACGCGGTGCTGGCCCAGCAGGACATCGTCGTGAAGCCGCTGGATTCCGTCCGCGGCGCTCGGCCGTGGTTTAGCGGCGCCACCGTGCTCGGTGACGGGAGCCCCGCCCTCATCGTCGATGTGAGTAGTGTGGCATGACGCAGTGAACACGACTCGTGACCGAAGGTGACTTGACCATGTCGGCGATCCGGTCTCTCAAGACCATCCAGCTGGATGCACTGCGTGAAACGGCCAACATCGGCGCGGGTCACGCGGCCACGGCGTTGTCGCAGATGACCGGCAGCACGATCATGATCAAGGTGCCAAGCATCACGGTGGCCAGCCTGGAGGAGCTGCCGTCGCAGTTCACGCCGGAGGAAGAGCCGGTGGCGGCGGTCCTGATGCACATGCTCGGCGACCTCAGTGGACGCACCATGCTGGTGTTTCCCAAGCCGACGGTGATGCGATTGGCCGAGCTGATGCTGCGGCGACCGGTCGGTTCGTCCACGGCGTTCAGCGAACTCGAAACGTCGGCCATCAAGGAAGCGGGAAATATCCTGAGCGGCGCGTACATGAACGCGCTCAGTGATTTTCTCGGCATGCTGCTGTTGCCGTCGCCGCCGAGTTTGGTGATCGACATGTCCACGGCCGTGCTGACCAGTGCGATCGGCGAGTTCGCGCCTGACCCCGATGCGATTCTCTGCGTCGAAAGCGAGTTCCAGCTGCTGGAGATGCAGCAGACGCTGCGCGGCTTCTTCCTGCTGCTCCCCGATCCGGCCTCGTTGCAGGTGATGCTCCGCGCGCTGCGGCTCGCCTGAACCTTCGGACCGCTCCGCTCATGTCGTCCGTCATGTCGGCAGGTCGCGACGTAGAACTGCTGCGGGCGCTGATCGAGCGCGTGGATCAGCAGGATCCCGGCGCGTTCAACAACCTCGGCGTGCTGTATCACGCGCGCGGGCTGCACGCGGAAGCGGTCGATGCCTTTCTCCGCGCGCTCGTCATCGATCCGCGCATGCGCACGGCGGCGCGCAATCTCGAGATCGCGGCCGCCCAACCGGGCGCCTGTGATGCGCGAATGGCGGCGCTCGACACACGCGTGGCCGCCGATCCCGACGATCGCGCGGCAGCCCTGGAGCGCGCGCGACTTTCACGTCTGGTCGGCCGCCGCGACGCGGCCATCCGTCAGCTCGAAACCCTGATCGCCGAAGATCCCGATGATGCGTCCGCGCTTTTCGAACGTGGGATGATCGAACAACGCGCCGGCGATCTCCGGCGTGCGCAACGCTGGTTCGAGCGCGCCGTGAACGTGGGCGGTGCCGACACCGACGCCCGACTGCATCTGGCCGAAGTGCTGTATCAGCGTGGACAGAATGAGCAGGCGCTCGACTGCCTCGACATTCTGCTGGCCCAACAGGCCGACTGTGCCGAGGCGCATCTGCTGCACGGTTTCGTGCTGGGCGATATGGGGCGCCATGATGCCGCGATCGCCTCCGCGCGGCTGGCGGCGCAGCTCAATCCCACGCTCTCCACCGCCCAGCGTGATCTCTCGCTCGAATCGGGGGCGCTCGCCGGCGCATCGGTCGTGGTTGATCCGTCGCCGCCGACCGGCATGATGAGGGTAGAGCCCGAGGGGGCGCTGGCCCGCTACGGTCTCGGGCTCGCTTTTCGACAGCGCGGCTACTTCGACGAAGCCCGACGCGAGTTTGAACGGGCGCTCGCTGGTGGTGAGGATGCACGCATGGCCGAGCATGCGCTGGGCGAACTCGATCTGATCGCCGGTCGTTTCGACCACGCGCGTGCGCGATACGAATCGCTCCTGGCGCTGCAGGAACAGCCGCGTCTATGGAACGAGCATGGCGTCGCGATGCATCAGTCCGGAAATGTGCACGCCGCCGCCGATAGCTATCGGCGTGCGCTGCGTCTCGATCCGCGCCATGCGATGGCCTACAATAATTTGGGCGTCGCGCTCGACGATCTCGGTGATTGCCACGCCGCGCGCGAGTCGTTCGTGCGCGCCTCGGAACTCGATCCCACGCTGATCGTGGCGCGCCTCAATCTGGCGCGATGGCTCGCTGGACAACGCGATCCGTTGGCCGCCTTGATGCTGCTTCGCGAACTCGTCGCCTTCCATCCGCGCAATGCGGAGTCGTGGCAGGTGATGGGCACGGTGTTGCAATCGCTGGATCGCACCGAGGAAGCCCGCGATGCATTTCTGGCCGCGATCGAGTGCCGGCCGTCGCACGCCGAGGCTCGCTTTGGCCTCGCGCGCGTGCTCGAGCGGCTTGGCGATTCCGATGGAGCGGCCCGCGAAACACAGCAGGCCCTGAAGTACTCGCCGATGCGCATGGAATCACGGCTCTCGGTGGCGATCGACTTGCAGCGCGAGTGCCCCGATGCGGTGGGCGCGCTCGAACTGCTGGCCATACGTGGCGGAGCGCCATTGCGCGGGATCGCGCTGCCCACCGATGATCTCGTCGCGTTGCTTCCCGAGCAGTTGCCGGAGCCGTTGGCCTCACCAAGCGTCGCCCATGCCGGTCACGACGCGGACGCCACCGCGATCGCCGACGCCGAGCGTGCCTGCGATGAAGCCGATGCGTTTGCGGCGCGGACGGTGCACGGTGAAGCGCTCGATCGGTATGTGCGGGCGCGCGCCACCGTCGATGCGCCGTCGGTGGCGGACATGGCGCCCCTGCCACAGCTCCTGTGGCAGCGTGCTACGCTGGGAGAAGCGCGGTCGTTGTGTCTGTTGGGGCGTGGCGCGGAGGCGCTCGCGCAACTCAAGCGGGCCGGCGCGGTGTGGCCGCATCATCCAGAGGTGCTGGCGTTGTTCGCGTTCGCTGCCGCGTCTAACGCGGACCGCGATCCAGCGAGTGCACAGACCGCGCGTACGGCCATGCTGAGACTGGTGCGTCAGGATGTCACCAGTGCGGCCTTGCTGCACTTCGCCGGCGACGCCGCGATGAAGTTGCATGAGGAAGCGCTGGCGCTCGGCTTCTTTCGACGCGCGCTGGCGCACGACCCGGCGCGTCCCACGGCGCGCGTGGCGATCGCGCGGATGTTGCGCGAGCGCGGCGACCTGCTCGCGGCGCGCCTCGAGCTGGTCGCCGCGCTGTCCGCGGTTCCGAATTGGCGCGACGCGGTGCTCGAGCTCTCGCGCGTACACCGCGATGCGCGGCGTCATGCCGACGCGCGCTGGATTCTCGTGGATGTGCTGAAACGCCGTCCCACCGATGTCGAGGCGCTCCAGTTGCTCATCGAAGTGCTCGTCGCGGAGGAACGTCCCGACGACGCGCGTATCGCCGTGGATCGCGTGCTGCGTCATGACCCCGACCATACCGGTGCGCGCTGGTTCGACGGCGTGCTCCTCGCCCAGCAATCACGTACCCGTGACGCGCTCGCCCGTTGGGGCGGCCTCGCCCAATCCACTGACGTGGATGCCTTTGTGCAGCGCGCCCGGCACGCGGTGTCACACGCCGTGTACGGTCTCGATGCGCCCAGCGACCCGGCGCGCGTCGCATGAGCGCGTTATGAGCTTGGAGGGTCGTCTTCGCGAGATCGGCCTGGCTGAGGTGCTGCAGCTCCTCGCCCTGAGCCGGAAGTCGGGTGTGCTGCATCTCGAGGCTGCGCTGCAGGGGCGACACGCGGCGGTGCACTTTCAGCAGGGGAGTGTGGTCAACGCCGATACGTGGAACGAGTATGAGGCGGCCGGTGCGTTGCGGGCTCGTGCGGCTCACGAAGCGCGTGAGGTCGAAGCGGTCATGCTCGACTTGCTGCTCTGGCGCGACGGGGCGTTCCGCTTTGCGCCGGCCAACGAACACGCCTCGACCAGCGCGTCGATTCGACTGGCGGTCGAGCCACTGCTCATGCAAGCGGCCAAGCGGGCAGAGGTCTGGGCGCGGATCGAGGATCGCGTGCCCCATTCGCGCGTCGTGCCGGCCTTTGTCGACGTCGAGCCGCAACCGCTGCCGTTGCTGCGTTTGGCGCCGGCCCAGTGGGAGATTCTCACGCGCGTGGATGGCCAGCGCGACCTGCTGATGTTGGCCGAAGCGCTCGGTCGCGACCTGCTGGAAGTGGCCGAGCAGGTCCATGGCCTGATCGGGGCAGGGCTGCTGGTGCTACGCGAAGGGCCGGTTGCGCCGCGCCGCAATCCCACGCCACCCGCGATGGCTTCGATCCCCGCTCCGGAAGGGCACGAGATCGCCGGCGATCTCTGGATACCCACGGCGGTCCATACGCGCCACTCGTCGTCGCCTCCCGACGAGTCGTCGGACACCCACGACGAGGATTCGCTCTTCGATCCGGTCGAACTGGGGGTCATTTCGCCCGAAGGATTTCCGCGTCGGCGCACGCCGTGGATGGCATCGCCACCCGTTGCCTCGCAGGCTGCTGAACCGTCCTTGCCACGAGGGGCGACGGTCGGCCACGCTGCGCGCGCCGATGCCATCTCGTTGTGCCGCCTTGGTGACGAAGCGGCCCGGCGCGGTGACTTCACCGACGCGATGACGCAGTGGAACGCTGCCCTTCAGCTGCCGGAGCCGTTCGTCGACGCCGAGCGCGTGCGCGAAGCGATCGCACTCGCGGCCCGGTTGCACGCGCTGCTGCATCCGTAACGGCGTAGGAGACATACGGTGACATCGCGACCTTCGGGCGCGGCGACACCGGCGGCGAGAGAGGAGCGGGCGCATGCCCATTGTCGATCATGCCACACGGCTGATCACCTGCAAGTTGGTCTACTACGGGCCGGGACGGTCTGGCAAGACGACGAATCTCACGTACCTGCACTCGGCGTTGCCGGGCACGCAGGTCGGTGAGCTCACGTCGCTGGCCACCCGTCGCGATCGCACGCTCTTTTTCGACTACCTCCCAGTCGACCTCGGCACCGTGGGTGCGTATCGCGTTCGCTTTCAGCTGTACACCGTGCCGGGTCAACCGTACTACCGTGCCATTCGCCAGCTCGTGTTACAGGGGGCCGATGGTATCGCGTTCGTATCCGACAGCCAGCGCCATCGCTGGGACGACAACCTCGAAAGTCTGCAGGACATGCACGCAAATCTCGCCGAGCACGGCGTCGATGCGCGTGATCTGCCCATCGTGATGCAGTACAACAAGCAGGATCTGCCAAACTCGCTGGCCGCTAGCGTGGCAGAGTTGTCGGTGGCATTAAATTTCCGCGGCGTTCCCGAGTTCGCTGGCGACGCACGTCACGGCCCCGGCGTCTTTGACACGCTGCGCTCGCTCGGCATGCGCGTGCTCAAACGCCTGGGTGCCGACGAGGGAACGCAAACCGCCCATCGTGCGGCCCTCGCGCTGCGCACCCCCGCCTTCACGTCGGCACTGCACGCCGGCGACCTGTCCACCCACGTGCTCACTGGCGTGGCCGGCGGCGGCGCATGAGCGGCCCGAGCGACGGCACCTATCGCTTCGACACCTTCGTGGTCGGCTCGTCAAACCGCCTCGCGGTGTCGGCTGCCCGTGCGGTGGCTGATGCGCCGGGAAGCGCCTACAATCCACTGTTCGTCTACGGCGGCTCCGGACTCGGCAAAACGCATCTGGTCGCGGCCCTCGCGCACCAGGCGCACGTGGCCAAGCCCGAACTGCGCGTCGAGTGCACCTCCGGTGAAGAGGTGGCCGAGCATTTGCAGCGCGTGATCGCGAGCGGACAGGCGCATCGGTTTGTCGAGCACTATCAGCAGGTCGACCTGCTCATTCTCGACGATGTGCAGTTTCTGACCGGACAACGGGAAACGCAGTCCGAGCTCCTGCGACTGTTCAACATCATGCAGGGTACGGGGCGGCAGCTGGTGCTCACGAGCGATCGCCAGCCATCGGAGATTCCCGATGTCGACCAGCGCCTGCTGTCGCGACTGATCGGCGGACTCGTCGTGGACGTGGGGGCGCCCGACTACGAGATGCGGCTCGCGATTCTTCGCAATGTCGCGGGCGTGCGCGGCGTGGAGTTCGCCGACGGCGTGCTGGACGAGGTCGCGCGACTCGCCTTCGGTAACGTGCGCGAGCTCAAAGGCGCCCTGAACAAGCTCTCCGCGTTTCAGCAGCTTGAGGGGACACCGGTCGCGTCACCCGATGTGCGTGCCGTGCTCGGCGAGCGGGCAGCGCCCTCGCCGCTTCCGTCGCACCCGCCGCGCATCGCCGCGATCATTCCAGACGGGTCCGACTTCGAGGGCTTCCTCGCCGACGTCCTGCAGGAGGTGGAGACGCGTGTGGAGCCGTGGCGCGTCGCACTCGGCGAGGCGATGTCGCGATGGAAAAGCCATGGATACAGCATCGTCGTCCTCGAGCGCGCGATGAATCTGCCCACGGCGCCTGACGTGGACGGACTGCTCGCCACGTTCACCTCGGCAATCGAACACCTGCGCAACCTCGAAGCACAGGCCAGCAGCCTCGATCCGGCGTTGCGCGGCCATGCGGCGTTCCGCGACGTCGAATCGATCCCGCTGGCGCAGCAGCTCGTCGAGCGCGCAATGGCCAGCACCTTGCCGCTGCCCGCCCCCTCGCCCGTGTTCACGCGCGAACGGATCGAGGTGAGCAGCGCCAATCAGCTGGCCGTGAAGGCGATCGATTCGGTCATCGAGCATCCGGGCACGCGATACAATCCGCTCTTCATTTGCGGCCCGACCGGCAGCGGCAAATCGCATCTGGCGCACGCGCTCGGGAATGCGATGCGCACCCGTGCCGCCGTGGCCTGCCTCTCGGCCCACGCGTTTGTCGATGAACTGATCGCGGCCATGCAGGAAGGGGGCATGGATCGTTGGCGCCTGCGCTTTCGCGGCGCCGAGCTGTTCATCCTCGATGACGTCGAGGTGCTGGCCGGTAAGGAGCGCACGCAGGAGGAGCTCTTCCATCTGTTCAATCATCTGTACGAGCGTGGCTGTCAGATCGTGCTCACCAGCAGGCACGCGCCGCGCGAGCTCCCGGAGCTTGCCGATCGACTCCGCTCGCGATTTGCCGGTGGGCTCGTGGTGGCGCTGCCGTCACGTGAGCGTCCCCGCGTTGAACAGCTTGTGGAGCGCGCACCCGGTGAACTCGATCGCTTCTTCGAAGATCGGGAGAAGACCATCTGGAACTGGCCGGACCTTGGCGGTCGATTGATCGAGGAGTACCGGTAGTGGCGATCCGCGGAAATCTCAGCGAAGCATCGCTCGCCGACGTGCTGCAGCTGCTGGCGCTCGGTCAAAAAACCGGATGTCTCAGCATCGCGCGCGAAGGCAGCTTTGGCACCGTCCACTTCGCGGGCGGTCGTATCGTGCACGCCGAACTCGTGAATCGTCGCGATCGCCTCGGCGATCGCCTCGTGCGCATCGGTGCCATCACCGCTGACGATCTCGCGCGGGTCACGGCGGCGAGTGCGCCGCAAGACGATCGTGATCTCGCGCATGCGCTGCTCGCACAGGGGCTCATCGAACGCGAGGTGCTGGTCGGTGAGTATCGTACGCAGGTTGAGGAGGCGGTGTACCACCTATTCAGCTGGTCGCTTGGGTCGTTCACGTTCGAGCCCGAGACGGACGACTCTCCCGACGGGGCCCTCGTCTCGGTCAGTGCCGATGCGCTGCTGCTGGAAGGCGCGCGTCGTGTGGACGAGTGGACCCAGATCGCGAAAAAGGTGCCGAGTCTCGATCTGATCTTCGAGCTCGATGGACCGCGGCTTGCTCAGCGCGAAGTGCCGTTGAGTGCGACGC
The DNA here is from genome assembly GCA_031363815.1 of Gemmatimonadota bacterium. GTDB lineage: Bacteria > Gemmatimonadota > Gemmatimonadetes > Gemmatimonadales > Gemmatimonadaceae > Gemmatimonas. The sequence continues at coordinate 34,730 of JANLVC010000169.1, read as the reverse complement.
AGCAGCGCATTCTGCTGTTCCTTGACGGCACGCAGGATCTCAACACGGTGATCGAGCGCTCCGGACTCGGGGAGTTCGAAGTGGGCAAGGCGGTGTTCGGGCTGCTCGCTGCCGGCTACGCGCAACGGGTGGGACGAAGCGCCGCGCGACGTCAGCCACCGCCGGAAAGCCGCGTGGCCGAACATCGTAATCTCGGCATCGCGTTCTATCGCACCGGCATGCTCGACGAAGCGCAGCGTGAGTTTCGCCGTGTCCTCGAGCTGCGTGAAGCCGATGGTGTGGCACGCTTTCATCTCGGGCTGGTGCAGCTGCGTCGCCGCGACTGGGCCGGCGCCTTCGGCACGTTTCTGCGCGCGTCGCAAGAGCCGGACGCTCCGGCGGCGGTACTCCATAACCTCGCCTTTGTCTGCGAGCAGACTGGCGATCTCGTGGCGGCTGCCGCGTACCTCGATGACGCCGCGCGGCGCATCGTGGTGACCGACCCGCGCATCGCGCTCTCCCGCGCGACGCTCGCGCTGCGCGTGGGCGACATCGCGGGTGCCGAGTCGGCGTTGGCCGAGGCGCGTAGCGCATGGGGCGCGCGACAGCCGTCGGCCGCGTGGTTCCACGCCGCCGGACTGGCGGCAGCACTTGGTGGCGACAGTGCGCGCGCCGCCGCGGTGCTGGACGAGGGCATCGCGCTGCATCCGCATGCGGCGGCGCTGCACAACAATCTTGCCGTCGTGCAGGAACGGCGCGGCAGCTATGAGCTGGCCGCCCGCACGATCCAGCACGCGCTGCTCGAAGACGCGATCTGCGCGCATCTGCACAAAAACCTCGGCGACTACTTGTATCGCGCGCAGCGCTACGACGAAGCGTTCGAATCGCTCGTGCGCGTGGTGCGACTGATGCCGTCGCACGGACCCGACGTGTATCTGAAGATCGGGAACGTGCAGTATCGTCGCGGTGCACTGGCCGATGCGCAGGCCTCGTGGGAGCAGGCGCTTGCACTCGACCCCGATAATCGGATCGTACGCGCCAATCTCGATGCCATGCGACGGTCAACCACGTCCTCCGGGCTGGTGCCCGCGCCCGTGCGTGACGACGCGCTGGTGGGGCGCGTCGCATGATCGTTGGTCACGGCACGCTCGTGGTGGCGTCGCGATGAGACCGCGATGACACAGCACACCGTCGGCATTGCCGACCTCACGGCTGGGGCCGGCGAGATCACGCTCGTGACGATCGGACTCGGCTCGTGCGTCGCGATCGCGCTGCACGATCGTACGCGTCGCGTTGGCGCCTTGGCGCATATACTGCTTCCGCATCATGCGCTCACCGCCCACCCGTCGAGCGCCGGCAAGGCGGCATCCACGGCGATTCCGGCTATGCTCTCGCGCATGCAGGCGTTGGGCGCAACGCGCGACATCGACGCGCGACTGGTGGGTGGTGCGAGCATGTTTGCCGCGCTGTTGGCGCCCGGCGCGATCAGTGTCGGTGCGCGCAACGTGCAGGCGGCGCGGGCGGCCTGCGCCGCGCACGATATTCCCATCGTGGGTGAGGCCGTGGGCGGTGCCTTCGGGCGCTCCGTGTTCTTCGACGTGGCCTCCGGACGCATTCAGGTGCGCACGGTGCGAGGGAATAATGTCCTTCTCTAGCGCCCCCGTCGGGGGGCGCCGCCGCGTGCTGGTGGTAGACGACAGCGCGTTCATGCGACGACTGGTCAGCGACATCGTGGCGTCCAGCGGCGAGTTCGAGGTGGTCGGAACCGCGCGTGATGGCGTGGACGCGTTACGGCAGATGCCGCTGCTCGATCCCGATCTGGTAACGCTCGACGTGGACATGCCCAACCTCGACGGCCTTTCCTGTCTCGACCGGATCATGCAGGAGTGGCCGCGGCCGGTCGTGATGCTGAGTGCGGGCGGTAGCGAGGGTGGCGCCGACGCGGCGCTGCGTGCGCTCGAGCGCGGGGCGGTCGAGTTTGTGCGGAAGCCATCGGGCGCCATCAGTCTCGATCTCGAACTCGTCAGCGAGCAGCTGCTCGACGCGTTACGCGCCGCCGCCGCGGTCACGCAGCTGCGGGTGCCCCATCCGTCGCCCACCTTTCTGTCCGCGTCGGGGCCCCCGTCGGGGCCCACGTCGTCGGCCTTGCGCGGCTCGGCTCACGATCGTGGCCTGCGCTCACCGGCGCGTGCCTCCTCGCACTCGCCCACACCGCCACCGTCGTTCGTGGTGTGCATCGCCGCGTCCACCGGTGGGCCGGCCGCGCTAAGTCGGCTCATTCCGCAGTTGCCGCGCTTCGAACGGGCCGCGGTGCTGATCGTGCAGCATATGCCCGCGGGCTTTACGGCCGGCTTTGCCGGGCGGCTGCACGCCATCTCACGGCTCGCGGTCCATGAAGCCATGCACGGCGAGCCACTGCTGGCCGGCCACGTGTACGTGGCACCCGGTGGCTTTCACTTGCGCGTGGGCGGGACGCCACGCGCGCCGTCGGCGCTGCTCGATCAGGAGCCGAGCGAATGGGGAGTGCGGCCGGCGGCCGACCGGCTCTTCAAGTCGGCCGCGCAATGCTACGGCGCCGCGTGTTTGGGCGTCGTACTTACCGGTATGGGGCGTGACGGGGCGGACGGACTCCTGGCCATCCGCCAGTCCGGCGGGCTTGCTGTGGTACAAGAGCGTACGTCGTGCGTGATTCCCGCCATGCCCGATGCGGCGCTCCGTGTAGCCGGTGCGGATGAAGTGGTCACCCTGTGCGACATGCACGGCGCGATCGAACGGCTCGTGGTCGGGCAGGGCGCCACGGCGGCCGACCGCGCGGTCAGGATCGCGCGAGGTTTCGGAGAGTCATCGGGGAATCGCCTGTGAGCAAGTTCAAGTCGACGGCGATGTTCGCGGTCCGCCGCCGCACCGTGAGCACGGTGGAGCGCACGACATTCGTCTGCTTCTCGATTGGCGAGCATCGGCTCGCGGGGCCGGTCGAACTCATCCATCGCGTGTTGCGCCCGTCAATCGATACGCTCAGCGTCTCGTTCGAGGGACGCGTGCTCCCCTACGCCGATCTTGCCTTACCCCTTAAACTCGCCCTCGGCGGCGGTGCCGCTGCACTGCGACGCGTGCTCGTGGCCCATGTCAATGACGGCTGGTGGGCGTTGCCGGTCGATGCGGTGCACGAAGTGGTCAGTGTCGATGCGAGTGAGCTGTTGCCACTGCCGGCCAACCATCCCGATGCGCATCGCACCGGCGTCATCGCCACCTTTGCGCGAGGGGGAAGTACTCTTCTGGTTCTTGACCTCGTTCGCCTGCTCCGCTCGCACTGTCAGGTGACCGCGCCATGTCGCTAACCGGGTTTGATCTGCACGCGCGCTTCGACGCCATACGCGACGCCCTGGCCGCTCCGCCGGCGCCGGACGAGCGCGAGCGTCTGAAACAGCAGATTATCGCACTCTTTCGCGACGCCGATGCCGCCGCCACGGCCGCCCTCGCGTTCAAGGCCAGCGTGAAGGAGCTGGTGGAACGCTGGAAGCAGCTCGATGGGGCGACGGCGCCGGCGAAGGTGGTCACGGCGCCCGCAGCCTTCTCCGGATCCGGACGCATCGATCACCTCGGCGCGTCGACGTTTGTGGAGAAGGGTTGGTCCAAGCTGTCGCTTGGCGATCCGGTCGGCGCCGATGTCGCGCTGCGACGGGCATTGGAGTTGGCACCAGGCAGCAATGAGGCGGAAACGCTGCTGGGGTGGGCGCAGATGATGCAACCGCAGTACGATGCCGCCCTCGCCACCTTGCAGCGGGTGCTGGCTCGCGATCCCACGCATGCGCTGGCCCACACCAACGTGGGCTACATCTGCCTCCGCCAGGGGCTGTATGGCGAAGCGATCGAACATCTCTCGCGCGTGATCCGGCTTGATCTCGACCGCAAAGCCACGCTGTATGCGCATCTCTACCTCGGGATGGTGTATCGCGAGCGCGAGATGTTCGACGATGCCGAAACGTTCTTCCGCAAAGCCCTCGAACTCGGACCCAACCTGCTGCAGAGCTGGTATGAACTCGGACGCGTGTACTGGTTTGAGGGGCGACGTGATGACGCAATCGCTGCGTGGCGTTCAGGTGCGGCGGCCAACAAGTTCAATCCATGGGGGAAACGCTGCGCGGAACTGTTGGGGCAGGTCGAGCAGGGCGGAGCGCCACCGCGCACCGACGACGTGTCGCCTCGCGCCGGCGAGTAGCCCTGCTGGCCGTCGCGGCGTTCCTGTGTGCGGCGGCGGGCTGGCGTGCGCTCCCGGCGCAAACGGCACCGGCACCCGGTGTGCGTCTCGACGCGGGCCGTTTCACGGTGGTCGCCGAGCGGCGTGATGCCCGACTGGCGCGAACGCTGCTGACCGCCGCACAGGCGAACGATAGTTTTCCGGGACTGCCGCGTCCCGTGGCGCACGTGCTCATCGCGGTGGCGCCGAACGCCGAGCGATTCCGGCAATGGGCGGGTCCGCACGCGCCGGAGTGGGGCGCCGCCGTTGCGATCCCCGACGAGCAGCGGCTGGTCGTCCAGGGGGGACGGGCGGGCAGCGACGCCGGCAATCCGGTGGTTGTGCTGCGCCATGAATTGGCCCACCTCGCACTGCATGAGCGAATGGGGCGCCTGCCGTCGCGCTGGTTCGATGAAGGCTACGCGAGCGTCGCGGCCGGCGAGTGGACCCGTGACGAGGTCTTCGCAACGTCGCTGGCAATGGTATGGCGCACGCTGCCGTCACTGGAACGGCTGGAGGAAGGCTTCTTTGCGGGGGCATCCGAAGCGACCTGGAGCTATGCCATCGCCTACCGTGTGGTGAGCGAAATGCAGGCGCTCGATCCGGTAAACGGCCTCTCGAATTTTTTCAGCTACTGGAAGGCGACCGGCTCGATGGAAAAGGCAATTCGACAAGCGTACGGGATGACAGGCGACCAGTTCGAGAAGCACTGGAAGGCGCGAACACGCAGCCGATACGGGGTCCTGTCACTGGTGACCAGTATTTCCGCGGTGTTCGGACTGTTCGGCGTGATCCTGCTGCCGCTGTACATCAGCAAGCGACGCCGGGACCGCCGGAAGCTCGAAGCGATGCGGGCAGCCGACCTGGCGCAAGACGAGGCCGCTCGGGCCTCAGCGTTACAGGCCCTGTTGGATGTGGGACAGCACGTTGGACCGGAACGGGGACCGGAACGGGGACCGGCCACGGGACCATCCGGCCCGGCCGGGGTATCCTGAATCGCGGTCGGTCCGACCCGGCCCTTGCCGTGCTGCTTGCTCTGTCGGTATCCTGAGCCATGACTTTGATCGACACGCCCCGCTCTCGCGCCCTGATGTATTGGGGTGCCGCCGCACTCTCGTTGGTGGTCGGTTACGTGGACCTCGCCCGTGGCGGCGAGACCATCGCCCCGCTGCTGCTCGTGCTCGGATACGTGGTGCTGGTCCCGCTCGCCATCCTGAAAGGGTAAGCAGAAAGAACGACGGCTAAAGGCGGGACAGACGCCATGCCGAACGTGACAATCCGGTTAAGTTATGCCTCAAGCCGGAACAGCGTTCCTCGGCCGTTGTAACTTGCAACGGGCGATGCGGGCGAGACGTACACCGGGCGAATAGCTCAGTTGGTTAGAGCGCCTGCCTTACACGCAGGATGTCGGGGGTTCGAGTCCCTCTTCGCCCACTCGTGCCGACCGAACTGGCGTCGGCGTTGGTCCTCTGTTTGCACGGTATGTCGCTGTTCTTCAAGTTCTTCTAGTTCCCCCCAGACCCGCTTGGCTCGCGCACGGCCACTCGGGTTGCAGGCAGTCCGGCGTTCTGCCGGATCCACGGCTCACGGTGCTGAGGTTACGACATTGATGTCACGGCATTTGCAGGCGCTCGCCGGAATCGGTCTCGCCGTCGCTGGTACCCTCGCGGTGCCGTCGATCGCGTCCGCTCAGTACAATCGGGTCCCCGACCCGAACGCCGCGCGTATGCTCGTGGCGGTGTTCAAGGCCAGTGAAAAGGGCTTGGGCGTGCAGGCCTCCGATGCGGTGCGCTCGCGCATGAACAGCGAGTTCCCGTTCAAGCAAGTCTATGTCCTGCCGAAAACGGACATCAACGCCACGCTTGAAGCCTCCGGCTTTCCGATCGCCGATGCCCTCGAGGCCCACGATCAGCGCGCGCTCGCCACGTTGCTTCGCGCCGATGAGTACGTAACGGGTACCGTCACCAAGACCGCGACCGGCGTAAAGGTCGAAGCGAACCTCGTGCTCGCCCGTGACAACGCGCTCGTGCAGCCCATCGGCTCCTACGACGTGAAGTCGGTCGGTGACGCCGCTGGCGCGATCTCGAAGGAGCTGAAGGAAGCCCGCAAGCAGCTCGACGCGGAAAAGAAGTGCATCAACTCGGCGCGCGAGCAGAAGTACGACGCCGCGATCGCGGCCGCGAAGGAAGGCATCGTGCTGTACCCGCGCGCCACGCTTGCCCGCATCTGCATGGCGAACGTGATGATCACCCAGAAGGCGCCGGCCGCCGAGCAGCTCGTGATCGCCAGGGAGATCGTCGCGATCGATCCCAGGAGCCGCCCGGGTCTCGCGATTCTCGCCTCGTCGTATCGTGCGCTCGGTCAGCAGGACTCGGCCGTGGTGTCGCTCACGCGTCTCCTCGCTACCGACCCGAAAAACCCGCGCCTGCAGAAGGACGTCGTCGAAGAACTGGCCAGCGTGGCCAATCCGCGGCTCGCCAAGCCGGTCATCGACACGGCCGTGATGCTCAACCCGGGCGATCCCGACCTGCTGCGTCTTCGCTGGCGCATCCTGCTTGCCACGCGCGACTACAAGGAAGCCTTCGCGCAGGGCGACGAACTGGTCAAACTCGATACGTCGTTTGCCGACACGGCCTACTTCGCACTCTCGGCGGCCGCCATGGCAGCGGACAGCCAGTTCCAGAAGGCGGCTGAGATGGCGGCCAAGGGTCTTGCCAAGTTCCCCGGCGAGCCGGGCCTCACCTTCACGCAGATCGTGGCCCTCCAGAAGGCCGGTCAGAACCAGCAGGCGCTCGAGGCGTTGGACAAAGCCACGGCGGCCAAGATCTCGGTCGCCAACGGCAGCTATCTCCGTGTGTCACTGCTCAAGGATTTGAATCGCTCCGCCGAGATCCTTCCTGCGGCGCGGGCCATGATCGCGGCAGGTGATACCACGACGACGCTTCGGCAAATGGTGCTTGGCATTGCCAACGATCAGCGCGTGGCCGCGTCCAAATCGAATAGTGTCGATGACTTCGCGCTCGCGGTCAGCACGCTTAAGTTCGCTGACTCGGTGACGACCGGTGCCGTCAAGGCACAGGCGCAGTTCCTGCTTGGAGCCACGTACGTTGCCTTCGGTCAGCTGAAGCTGACTCAGGCTCAGGCGCAAAAGCAGTGTGCGCTCGCCAAGGAAGCCAAGGACATGTTCGCCGATGCACAGATCTTCCTGCCCAAGGGCGGCGCCACGAACGTTGACGCAATGCGGCAGCTGATGGGCGCGGTCATGCAGCTCGATCCGGCGGCCGACCAGATGATCAAGGCCTTCTGTAAGTAACACCGCCTTCGCAGCACCCCGGGCCCGCCGTCGCTCCGACGGTGGGCCCGTTCGTTTGCTCCCCGCCCGCGCACGGAAAAACACCAGTCATCACATCCGTGCGAAAGTACGGGTAATGCACATTTTTGAACGCGTCACCATCGCTTGACGGTGCACTCAGCACCGCACTAATATGACGCGCCCCAACGAGACTCCAATACGCGCGTGAGCCCGGTCCGTACTCTCCCATCCGGGCGCGTTGGCGCCTACCACGTCCCAGTGCTGCTGGCCGAGATCGAAGCGCTGCTCGCCGGCGCGTCGACGGTGCTCGATTGCACCTTGGGCGGTGGTGGGCACACCGCGGCCCTTCTCGAACGTGGTATGCGTGTCACCGGCGTCGATCGCGACCCGAGGGCGCTCGCCGCCGCGCGTGAGCGATTGGCCGATGCCGAACGGGCCGGACAGTTCCGGGCGCTGCTTGGCAATTACGCCGCACTCGACACGGCCGGCCTCGCCCCCGTCGAGCACTTTGACGGCATTCTGCTCGACCTCGGCGTCTCCTCGCATCAGTTCGACGATCTCACCCGCGGATTCACCTTTCGCGAAGGGGCCCCGCTCGACATGCGCATGGGAACCGACGCCGAAACCGACGCCGGTGAACTGCTGAACACCATCGACGAAGTCGATCTGTCGGCGCTGCTGCGCACCTATGCGGACGAACCGCGGGCGGCCCGTATGGCCCGCGAGATCGTGCGACGCCGTGAACGCCGTCCGTTCGCCACGGCCGATGATCTCGTTGACGCGATCCGCGCCGTGCTCGGACCGCGCAGTGGCGCCCCCGACTTCGCGCGCATCTTTCAGGCGATCCGCATTGCCGTGAACGACGAACTCTCGGGGCTCGAGCACGCGCTGCCGTTGTTGCGCGATCGACTCACCCCCGGTGGCGTGCTGGCGATCATCAGCTATCACTCCGGGGAAGATCGTCTCGTCAAGAATGCCTTCCGCGACTGGAGCACGGCGTGCATCTGCCCGCCGCGGCAGATGTTCTGCACGTGCCGTGGAGCGCCCCTCGGCGAAACGCTCACCAAACGTCCCATCAACGCCGCCGAACAGGAAGTGGAAAGGAACCCGCGCGCCCGCAGTGCGCGCCTGCGCGCCTGGAAGCTCGCGAACTGATGGCCACCACCTCCACGAGGCGCACCACCCGACGTTCCTTCCGCGGTCCGCTCAAGGGCCGCGCCTGGGTCGCGATCGGGTTGGGCGTATTCGTGGTGGTCGCATCACTCGCGGTGTGGCGGCGTAGCGTTGGCGTGGCCACTGCGCGCGATATGCGACGGCTGTCCGATCGCCAGCGGGCGCTCATCGCCGAGAAGACCACGCTCGATCGTGATATCCGGAACGCCATGGCCCGCAGTCGCGTCATCGGGGAAGCGGAGCGCCGGCTGGGACTGCACGTGGCCACCGACGCGCAAACGCGTATGCTGTCCGATTCGATGTTCGCCGATCCGGTGCGTTCGGATACGGCAGCCAGCGATACGGCGTCACGCTCATGATGCGCGCATGATGTTCGGACCGATTCGCAGCGAGGCGGCGAACACGCCACGGCCCGTCTCCGACGACAGCAGCACGCCGGCCACGGTCAGTCGGGCGCGCTCCATGATCGTGCACGCGGGACTCGTGGTGTTCGCCGTGGCAATTCTGGCGCGTGCCGTCCAACTGCAAGTCGTCGAGCATGATACCTGGCTGCGCGTCGCCGACCGACAGCATGTCGATCAGCAGACGGTGAAGCCGCTGCGTGGCGCCATCACCGATGCCACGGGCACCGTGCTTGTCGAATCGCGCGAACAGGTGAAGCTGAGCATCGCGCCGCGTGAAATTCGCGACGTGCGCCGCAAGTACGCCAAGCGCGGTGATCCGCTCGTGAAAACGCGCGCGGCGCTACGCAGTGGGCTCCGCGCGCTGTCGGTGCCCGAGTCGCAGATCCACAAGGCGCTGGATACCAACCAGAAGTGGGTCTCGTTGCCCAAGCTCTACCTACCGTCCGATGTGGAGCGCTTTGCCGACTTGCCCGGCGTACACGTGGAGCGAGTCCGACGTCGGATCAACTCGGCCAGCGACAATCTCCGCGGCGTGCTCGGTGCGGTCGACGCGGAAGATGCACCCGTTGGTGGCATTGAATTGGAACTCGATCCGTTCCTGCGTGGACAGGATGGGAGTCGGTCGGTCGTGAAGGATCCACGCGTGGGCAACGTGGAGTCACCGGAGCTATCGAGCGTCGATGCGCTTCCGGGACACACGGTGACGCTCACGCTGAATCAGGCCCTGCAGGAGATCGCCGAGAACGAACTGAAAATGGCGCTGGTGCGTACGGGCGGCACCGGCGGCGATGTCGTGATTCTCGACCCGCGCGATGGCTCGATCCTCGCGCTAGCGGGCGTGCGCGATCGCAAGCCGGCGAGCACCAGTACGCCGATGGCGTTGGCCTACGAGCCCGGTTCCGTTATGAAGCCGTTTCTCGTGTCGCGTTTGTTCGATATGGGGAAGGCCACGCCGAACGAGATCATCAACACCGAGAACGGCAGCGCCATGCTGCCCGGGCGCAAGCGGGCGCTCACCGACGAACACAAGGCCGCACAGATGCCGGTGCGTGACGTGATTCGCTTTTCGAGCAACATCGGCATCGCCAAGCTGGCGCTACGCATGACGCCGCGTGAGGAGTTCGAAGCCATGCGCGATTTTGGTTTCGGGTCGTACACCGGCGTGCCATACCCCGCCGAATCGCGCGGCTCGTTGCCGCTACCCGCGCGTTGGAGCGCCAGTACACAAACGGCGGTCTCGATCGGCTATGAAGTCCTGGCCACCCCGCTGCAAATCGCGCTGGCCTATGCGGCGATCGCGAACGATGGTGAACTCTTGCAGCCCGCGCTGGTGAAGGAAGTGCGCGACGCGCAGGGGGCGATGATCTATCGACACGAGCGGCGGGTGGTGCGGCGCGTACTGACGGCCAGGACCGCGAGGCAAATGCGCGGACTGCTGGCGTCGGTGGTCGACAGCGGAACGGGCACCGCCGCCGAACTCGCCACCTTCGATGTGGCCGGCAAGTCGGGCACCGCGCGACGCAGCGAGAATGGCCGATACCTCGAAGGCAAGTACAATGCGACGTTCGCCGGCATGTTCCCGGCGCAGGCGCCGCAGTACGTGCTCGTGGCGCGCATCATCGATCCCCAGGGGACGTACTACGGCGGTATCGTCTCGGGCACGCTCGTGAATGGGATTCTCCAGGCCGCATTGGCCACCCGTAATTCCGCGCTCGACCGCAACGCGTTGGCCGAAGTCGCGAAGATGATGCCGGTGCCCATCGCCAAGCCGAAGTCGGAGAACGCGCTGGCGCTCGCCACGCGCGACTCATTGCGTCGTGATTCGCTCTTGGCACCACCGCCGCCCAAAGCGGAGCCGGCGCCGGCCGCTGCGCGCGTGGTCGTGGTCCTTCCATTCAAGGCACAGAAGGCGGTTGTGCGTGACGACCGCAACGTGCGAGCGGTTCCTTCCGTGTTCGGGCTTGATGTGCGTCAGGCCACGCGCACGCTGTTCGCGGCGGGCTTTCAGGTAAGCGTGGCGCCTGGGTCCGACGTCCGCACCCGTCCCGCCGCCGGCACCATCTTGCGCGTGGGCAGCACCGTGCAACTGGAGATGCCGCGCATGGAGTCTGCCAAGTGAGTGCCGCCCCGCGAACGGTCAACGTTTCGGTATTGCTCGATGCGCTGCGCGATGCCGGCCTGCTGGTGTCGTCGGGGAGTGAACTGCCGGCCACCGTGACCGACGTGATCGACGACAGTCGGCGCGTGACCGAGGGATCGGCGTTCATTGCGGTCAAGGGAGCCGCGCAGGACGGTCATGCCTGGCTGCGCTCGGCCAAAGCCAGTGGCGCGGCGCTCGCCCTGGTGGAAGATGCCGCGGCTGCGGCGGCCGCGGATCTCCCCGCGATCGTGGTCCGCGATGGCCGACGGGCCGCGGCCGTGGCCGCGGCCGCGTTCCATGGCTGGCCGGCGCGCGAACTCACGCTGGTGGGTGTGACCGGCACCAACGGTAAAACGACCACCGTTGGGCTACTGCGTCACCTCCTCGATTCCCCGGAACGACCCGCCGCGTCCATTGGAACGCTTGGCGTGCTGCTTGGCAGTGAGGGCGTGGTGCTGCCCGGTGGCAGTGGGCTCACCACGCCGGGCCCCGTAGAGTTGCAGCGATTGCTCTGTACGCTGCTCGATCGCGGCGTGCGCACCGTCACCATGGAAGTGTCGTCGCACTCGCTCGATCAGCGGCGGCTGGATGGCCTCTCGTTCGCGGCGGCGGTGTTCACCAATCTCACGCGCGATCATCTCGACTATCACGGCACGATGGAAGCGTATCGCGCCGCCAAACTTCGCCTGGTCGGATTGCTGGCGCGCGATGGTGTCGCGCTCTTCAACGCCGACGATCCATCCTGGCGCGGGGTGACCAATGCGCCCACCTCGTGGACCTTCGGCGTCGAGTCGGGCGCCGACATTTCGGCGCGCGATGTCACCTTCACGAGTGATGGCAGTCGCTTCCTGCTCGTGTCGCCGCACGGTGCGCAGTCGGTGTCGTTACCGCTCATCGGTGACTTCAACATCGCCAATGCGCTGGGCGCCGCAGCGGTGGCGTTAGCGCTCGGCATGCCGATCGCCGACGTCGCGCAGCGACTGTCGACCGCGCCGCAGGTTCCCGGTCGTCTCGAGCGATTGTACACAACGCCTACGGTGCTGCGGGACTATGCGCATACGCCCGACGCGCTCGATCGTGCGCTCCGCGCCGTGCGTCCATTCACGCGGCAGCGCAACGGGTCGGCCAGCCGCCTGATCGTGCTGTTCGGTTGCGGTGGCGACCGCGATCGCGGCAAGCGTCCCGAGATGGGGCGCATTGCCGAGGCGTTGGCCGACGTCGCGATCGTGACCAGCGATAATCCGCGCACCGAAGATCCCGATCGCATTCTCGACGACATCGAGGCGGGCATGACGCGGCGTGATCATGTTCGGATCGTCGATCGTCGCGAGGCGATCGCCCATGCCCTGCGCATGGCCACTCCGTACGACGTGGTGGTGCTGGCCGGCAAGGGACACGAGACCTATCAGATTCGCGGCACCATCTCGTATCCGTTCGATGAACGTGAGATCGTGACCGAACTCATGGCCGCGATGCCGGCTGTCCTTCCCAACAGTCCGCCCCATTCTGCGTGACCGCTTCCTCCATTGCCGGCACCGCGTTCAGCGCGGTGGGCGCCGTCTCGCCTGATCACGCGCATCCCTACTGGACGTTCGAGCGCGTGGCCGATGCGCTCGGCACCGGCCCGCGGATCCCCCGTCCATTGGCCGGCGTGTCGACTGATACGCGAGCCATCACCCGGGGCGATGTTTTCGTCGCACTCAAGGGTGAACGGTTCGACGCCCATGATTTTCTGGCCACCGCACGCGATGCCGGCGCCGCCGCGTTTGTCGTGAGCGATGCCACCAAGGCCGCCGGACTCGGCGTGCCCACGTACGTCGTGCCCGATACCTTGGTGGCCCTCGGGCAGCTCGCCACCGCCTGGCGTCGCGCCTGGGGCCGTAGCGTCATTGCCGTAGCCGGCTCGAATGGCAAGACCAGCACCAAGGAACTGCTCAAGGCCGCGTTCTCGCGCACGCTGGTCGTGCATGCCACCAAGGGCAATCTCAACAACCTCATCGGCGTGCCGCTCACGCTGCTGGCGATCCCCTCGGATGCCGATGTCGCGATCGTCGAAGTGGGCACCAACACGCCCGGCGAAGTCGCGACGTTGCGAGCCATCACCGAGCCCGACATCGCGGTGCTCACGTCGATTGGTGAAGAGCATCTGGAAGGACTCGGCGATCTGGCCGGCGTGCTGCGCGAAGAAAGCGAGATCTTCCATCGCGTCGCGCTCGCGATCGTGCCGTCCGCCCATCCCGAGGTCATGGACCTCGCAAAGGCCCGCGCGACGACCGTGCGCTCGGCGGGTCTCGCGCACGGATCGGTCGTGCCCACGGCGTGGGGACTCGACGCCGAAGCACGGCCGTGGCTCGACGTCGAGGGCGTGCATTTCACGCTGCCACTTCGCGGTGCGCATCAAGCCGCCAACGCGATGTTGGCCATTGCGGCAGCCTTAGCGTGCGGCGTACCGTTGGCCGACGCGGCGGTGGGTATGGCCGACATGCCGGTGCCGAGCATGCGCGGGGCCTGGGAGCAGATCGGCGAGCTTATTCTTATCAATGATGCCTACAACGCGAATCCGGCGTCGATGCGCGCCGCGCTCGATCTGCTCGGTCGCGTCGGTTCAGGACAACAGCGGGTCGCAATTTTGGGTACTATGCGTGAGCTTGGCGTTCAGTCTGCGCAGCAGCATCGCGAGGTGGCAGCGGCGGCGCTGGCCTCGGGTGCCGATCTGATCGTCGGCGTCGGTGACTTCGCGGCCGCCCTGCACGACATGGCGCCGTCGAGTCCGCGCGTGGTCACGACGGCGGACTTCGACGAGCTATGGCCGCTCATCGAACCGCGACTGGAACGGAAGGCCATCGTGCTGCTGAAGGGCTCCCGAGGCATGCGTCTCGAGCGACTGGTTCCCACGCTAACGTCCTGGGCCACTGCCTAGTGCTCTACTCTCTGCTTCAGCCGTTTGCACGCGATGTCCGCGTGTTCAATCTGCTCAACTACATCACGTTCCGGTCGGCCGCCGCGTTCGTCTCGGCGCTGCTGCTCACGTTCGTGTTCGGCCCCGTGATCATCCGTCGACTCCGGTCGATGGCGGTGCACCAGGTCGTGCGCGCGGGCACACCCGATTCGCACGCCGGAAAGGGGACGACGCCAACCATGGGCGGCCTCATCATCCTGGCCGCCACCTTCGTCCCGGTGCTCTTGTGGGCGCGCCTGAGTAATCGCTACGTGCTGCTCGCCATGGCGGTCACCGCGTGGATGGGGATGATCGGGTTTCTCGATGACTATCTGAAACTTCGACAGAAGCGGGAAGGGAAGAAGAACGAAGGGCTTGTCGAACGCTACAAGCTCGTCGGGCAGATCACCTGTGGGCTCGGGCTCGGTCTCATTTTGCTGCTGTTCCCGATTTCCACGCTGCCGGGTGCCAGCACCACGCTGCCGTTCTTCAAGTACATCTTGGTGGTGCCGGCCGTTGCGTGGGCCGCGTGGATGTACATCCCGTGGGTCACGTTCATTCTTACCGGCTTCAGCAACGCGGTGAATCTCACCGACGGCCTCGACGGCCTGGCCGCCGGACTGATGGCCATTGCGGTGCTCGCCCTGGGCCTGTTCGCGTACGTGGCCGGCCGCGTGGACACGAGCGCGTATCTGCAAATCTTTTATTTGCGAGGCGCCGGTGAGCTCACGGTGTTCTGCGCGGCAGTGGTCGGCGCGTGCATCGGCTTCCTGTGGTACAACGCGCATCCGGCGCAGGTCTTCATGGGTGATACCGGCTCGCTCGCTCTTGGCGGAGCGCTGGGGTCGATCGCAATTCTGCTCAAGAGCGAGTTTTTGCTGCTGATCGTCGGCGCGGTGTTCGTGGCGGAGACCGTCTCGGTCATCCTGCAGCGCACGGTGTTCAAGTACCGCAAGAAGCGATACGGATTGGAGTACGCGCAACGGCATCGCGTGTTCAAACGAGCCCCGTTGCATCATCATTTCGAACTGTCCGGCTGGCCGGAGACGCAGGTCGTCATCCGCTTCTGGATCATCGGCATTCTCTGCGCAATCCTCGCGCTCAGTACACTCAAACTGCGTTGACGGAGCGAAACCATGGGTGACGCCCGGCCGCCGCAGGATCTCGCCTCGCTCGTCGCGCGACGTCTCGCCGAACGACAGGGGGAGTTCGCCGTGATCGGACTCGCCCGTAGCGGGATTGCGGCCGTGCGCCTGCTGCGCGCCGCCGGGCTCTCGGTGTATGCGTCCGACGCGTCAACGTCGCAGGACGTGCGCAACGCGGGGGCGATGCTCGAGCGTGAAGGCGCCAGCGTCGATGTCGGCGTGCACAATGTGCAGCGCATCGCGCGTTGCGCCGTGCTGGTCGTAAGCCCCGGCATTCCGCCCACGGCGGCGCCGATTCGAGCCGCCCTCGGTGCCGGCGTGCCCGTGGTCAGCGAAGTCGAGGTGGCGCTGCGCTTGCAACCCGCGCTGCGCTACATCGCCGTGACCGGCACCAACGGCAAGACCACCACGACCGCCCTCATCGGCCATCTGCTGCGCGCGTTGGGGCATGACGCCGCCGACGTCGGCAACATCGGTACGCCCGTGTCCGAGCTCGCACTCATGAAAGCGCCGCCGGCGTGGGCTGCGCTCGAGCTGTCGTCGTTTCAGTTGCATGACACGCCCGGTATCATGCCCGATGTCGGTGTACTGACCACGCTCAGCCCCGATCATCTCGATCGGTATGCGAGTGTGGCCGAGTACTATGCCGACAAAAAGCGACTCTTCTCGAACGCGACCGGGCCGTCGCAGTGGGTGACCACCGCCGACAGCCCCGATGTCGATGCGCTGGTGGCCGGTATCCCCGGCCACTGGCATCGCTTTTCTGTGCATCGCACCGACGTAACCGGCTACTACCATCGCGATTCGGGCATGCTGCATGTGTTCGACGAACCGCTGGTGGCGCGCGACCGGCTCGCATTGGCTGGCGATCACAATGTCGCCAACGCACTGGCGGCGTTGCTGGCCGTGATGGCGGCCGATCCCTTGCACCGTATCCCGTCGGCGCGCGCGACGTTGGCCAACGCAATCGGAACGTTCGGCGCACTACCGCATCGGCTCGAGCCCGTGGTCGATCGCCACGGCCTGCTCTGGCTCAACGACTCCAAGGCTACGAACATCGACGCCACGAACGTGGCGCTGGCGAGCATGACGCGCCCCACCATCGTGCTGCTTGGCGGACGCCACAAGGGTGAGTCGTACACCGCGCTCGTTCCCGAACTGCTGCGCACCGCGAAGGCCGTGCTCGCGTACGGTGAGGCCGGCGCGTTGATCACCGGCGATCTGGACGCGCCGCTGCAGGGACGGGTTACAGTGGAACACTGCGTTTCGGACAGCTTTGCGCAGGTCATGCGGCGGGCGCGTGCGATGGCCGTGGCGGGAGACGTGGTGCTGCTGTCTCCAGCCTGTTCCAGCTACGACATGTTCAACAACTATGAAGAGCGCGGCCGGGAGTTCGCGCGCCTGGCGAGCATGCTCGCGGGGACGCCACCATGAGCGACACCATGAGCGCCACTCGTGGTGCGGCCGTGATGCCAGGCACACGTGAACGCTGGCGCATGTCACTCGAAGCGCGTGCCCTGCTGGTGGTGACGGCGGTGCTCGTGGCGTTTGGACTGGCCGTCCTCTACAGCGCCAGCGCCTTGCAAGCGATCTCGGCGAACAGCCCCGGGCATTTTTTCGTGCTCCGTCAGTTTACCGGCGTCGTCGTAGGCGTGGTGACCTTCGCGATCTGTGCGAAAGTCGACGCCGAGATCTGGCGGCGCTACGCGTGGCACATCATGGGCATCAGTCTGCTGCTCATGCTCATCGTCATTCTGCCCGGTACGGAGGTCTTTTCCAAGAGCATGTACGGATCGCGTCGCTATCTCTTCAACGGCTCGATCCAACCGTCCGAGTTGGCCAAGTTCGCCGTGTTGGTGTGGACGCCGATGCTGCTGGTGAAGAAGGGTGCCGCCGTGAAACAGCTCGGCAAGGGACTCATGCCGTTTGCCGTCGTTATTGGCGCACTCAGTCTGCTGGCGATTCTCGAGCCTGATATTTCCGTGGCCATGATGTTTTGTCTTATCATGGCGGTGCTGCTGTTCGTTGGCGGAGCGCGCATGTCGCACTTTCTGCTGTTCGGTGCCGTGGGACTACTGCTCATCGGCTTTCAGGCATCGCAGAATCCCTACGTGCGCAAACGCGTGCAGAGCTTTCTCGCCAAGGAGCAGGAGTCGACCACACGGTCAGCCACTGGCGATCAACAGTATCAGTCGTTCGTCGCGGTAGGGTCGGGCGGCATTGTGGGCGTTGGCTTCAGTCAGGGCAATCAGCAGCGTGGATGGCTGCCCCTCGCCTACAACGATTTTATCGGCTCCGTCGTGGGTGAAGAGTTCGGCTTCCTCGGACTCGGCGCACTCACACTGGCCTTCGCGCTGTACGGCTGGCTTGGCTTTCGCATTGCCAGGCGAGCCCGAAGTCCGTTCACGGCGCTGGTCGCCATCGGGATCACGTTCGTCACGGTGTTCACCGCGTTCATTCATCTGGGGGTGGTGATCGGCTTGCTGCCCAACACCGGACTCACGCTGCCCTTCGTGTCATACGGACGCTCCAACCTCGTGCTCACGTTGGCGATGACGGGAATCCTCGTGAACATCGGGAGCGATCGTGAACGCGTGTACGGCGCCACCGCCACCGATCCGCTGGTCTCGATGGCATGACGCGCCCAGCCACGACACGGGTGTTCTTCGCCGGCGGTGGCACCGGCGGACATCTGTATCCCGGGCTGGCGATTGCCCGGGCACTGGTGAAGCAGGCTCCGCACATCGAGCCGCACTTTATCGGCGCGCGTCGCGGCATCGAGCGCGACGTGCTTCCGACCACCGAGTTTGCGTACACGTTGCTCGATCTGCATCCGCTCTATCGTCGGGCACTGTGGAAAAACTGGCGCACGATCGTGGGCGCGGTTGGCGCCTGGCGCGAGATCACGCGGCTGGCGGCGCCACATGCGCCGCGCGCGATAATCGGCACCGGCGGCTACGCGGCGGGTGTCGCGTTGGCCTGGGGGCGCGCGCACGGCGTGCCCACCATGCTGCATGAACCCGACTCGCATCCCGGGCTCACCACGCGCACCTTCGCCAACGGCGCACGGTCGCTATTCCTCGGATTTCCTGAAGCGGCGAACCGGCTCGCCGTAGGCGCGAACACGCAGGTCCTGCCGTTGGGATGCCCCATCGAGCCGCCGCCCTCCACGCCACTCTCGCGCGCCGAGGCGCGTCGCGTGTGGCGACTCCCCGACCACGCGTTCGTCGTGCTGGTCGTGGGCGGCAGTCAGGGCGCGCGCGCGTTGAACGACGTCGTCGCGGCCTGGACGCGGCACGGTCTCCCCGAGGGTGTCGCCGTGATCTGGGCCACCGGAACACAGCAGGCGGCGGCCTATCTCGATCGCGAATCGGGTATGGTGCGCGTGCGACCGTATCTCGCGCCGATCGCCGAGGCGTATGCGGCCGCCGACCTCGCGGTCACACGCGCCGGTGCCATGACGATCGCCGAGTTGTGCGCCTGGGGCATTCCCTCGCTGTTGGTCCCATTGCCCACGGCTGCGCAGGATCATCAAACGCACAACGCGCAGGCCACGCAGGCGTCGGGGGCCGCGCGCTATGTGCCGCAACGCGACTTTACCGTGGCATCGCTCGATGCGGCCGTCCGCTCGTTCCGCGACGATCCCGCCACGCTTAACGCAATGCAGGCCGCCGCCCTGCAGCGAGCCCGTCCCGGCGCCGCCGCCGACATCGCGCGTTCGGTCATCATGACCCTTGGTGCGGAGACGGTGGGGATCGGCTGATCGGGTCGCCATATTGTAGCCATGTCTGCGCCGCCTGCACGCCCCGATACCGCCGAATTTTACGCCCGCCCGCCGTCGTTGACGGCCGCCATTCTGCTCGATCGCACCGATCCGCGTCCCGTACACTTCATCGGGATCGCCGGAGCCGGGATGAGTGCGCTCGCTGAACTGCTGGCGCGTCGGGGCGTGCGCATCCAGGGCACCGATGCCAATCCCGCGGGAGCGCCAGATCTCGCGCGCTATGGTATTGCCGTCGCGGCGCACGACGCCGCACTGGTGACCGGTGCGCGTGCCGTGGTCTATTCGTCGGCGATTGCCGCGGCCCATCCCGAAATGATCGCGGCGCGCGCCGCCGGCATCCCGCTGGTACGTCGCGCCGAAGCGCTGGCTGATGCGGTGAGTGGTGGCACGCTGGTCGGCATCGCCGGTACACACGGGAAGACCACCACCACGGTGATGACGACGGACGCGCTCACCGCCGCTGGTCGCGAACCTACTGGCGTGGTCGGTGGACGCGTTGAACGCTGGGCCGGCAATCTGCGACTCGGCGGTGACACGTACGTGGTCGAAGCCGACGAATACGATCGCTCGTTCCTGGCGCTCGATCCCGCCGTGGCCGTCGTGCTCAATGTCGAAGCCGATCATCTCGATATCTATCGCGATCTCGACGACATCATGCGCACGTTCGAGCAATACCTCTCGCCGGCACGCGTGGTGGTGCGTTGCGCCGATGACGAGGGCGCGATGGCACTCCGTATTGCATCGCGTCACGAGACGATTGCGTACAGCGCCACGGCACAGGGCACCACGCCGTCCACGCATGCCGTCCACGCGCGACTCGTGGCCGACGCGCTGGTGCTCGACGCCATGGGCTCGCGCTTTCACGTGACCTTCGACGGCGAACCGCTTGGTCCGGTGAGGCTCTCGGTGCCGGGGCTGCACAATGTGCGCAACGCGATGGCCGCGCTTGGTGCGGGACTCGCACTCGGCTGCACCGTGGCGCAGATGGCGCCGGGACTCGCGAACTTCCGTGGCGTCGAGCGCCGGTTCCAGCGACTGGGGACGGCGCAGGGCATCGATGTGGTCGATGACTACGCGCACCACCCTACCGAAGTGCGCGCCACGATCGCCGCCGCGCGTCACGCCTTTCCGGGCCGTCGTCTCGTGCTCGCCTTTCAGCCGCACCTCTATTCGCGCACGCGCGATCTGCAGGTCGACTTCGCGGAGGCCCTGGGCGCGGCCGACGTGCTCCTGCTGTGCAATATCTATGGCGCACGCGAGGCGCCCGAGCCCGGCGTCACGTCGGCGCTCATCGCTGACCGAGTCCCGGCGGGCGTCATGCAGTGGCTCGGACCGCAGCATGACGCCGCCGCCGCGCTGCGCGCCATCGTCCGAGCGGGCGACGTCGTTGTCACGATGGGCGCGGGCGACATCACGAAGACCGGTCCCGAACTGCTTGAGGCGCTGCGCGCGTAATGGCCACCGTGGCGTTCGATCCCGGCCTGTCGTCGGCCAAAAAGGCATCGCCGAATGCGACGCCGAAAGCGGCCCGCCCGACTTGGCTGCGCTGGGTTCGGGCGATCGGCTTTTTGGTGGCCGTCGGCGGCGCGGTGTGCGCACCCTGGTGGGGCCCCCGGGCCCTCGCGCGTCTCGACTACTTCCACGCCCGCCAGGTGGTGTTCGAGGGCGTCCGGTATGCCCGTCCCACGGAACTGGTGGCGTTGCTCAAGGTGGACACGCTGCAATCGGTCTGGCAGCCGCTGGAGCCGCTGGTCGAGCGTGTTGGTGCGCACCCCATGATCGGGTCGGTGGTCGTCGAGCGGCAACTGCCGGGGACACTGCTTATCCGCGTGGTCGAGCGGGAGCCCGTGGCATACGTGCCCCGAAAGGGACGACTCGAACCGGCCGATGCGACCGGACGTCCACTGCCGATCGACCCGATCCGGTATCCGCTCGATGTCCCCGTGGTCGCCACGGCCGACAGTTCGCTTTTGCACGTGTTGGCCGGTCTGCGCAAGGACGCGCCGCGACTTTATGCCCGCGTTTCACACGGCGAACGGGCTGGAACGGACGAATTGCGCTTCAAATTGGGCGGTGTCACGGTGCGAACGACCTCCGACGTGACCGTAGCGCGCTTCAAGGACATATTACCCGTGGAAGCGGACCTCGCGCGGAATCATCTGCGTGCGGTGGAGCTTGACCTCCGCTTTCGTGACCAGGTGATCGCCAGACAGCCATGACTTCTGAACCCATTGTCGCCGCCCTCGATATCGGCACCGCCTTCACCACCGCTATCGTCGCGGCGGTCCACGGCGATCTGCCGCGCACGCCGACACTGCGCGTGCTCGGGGTAGGGAGTACCCGCACGATGGGCCTGCGCCGCGGTGTCGTCTCCGACATCGAGGAGGCGACGCACAGTATTCGGAAGGCGGTCGAAGAAGCGAGCCGCGTGGCCGGCGTGTCTCCCGAGTCGCTCTACGTTGGCATCGCGGGCGAGCACGTGCGCGCCATGTGCTCCACCGGCGTCGTGGCGATCAGCGGCCACGAAATCATGCGCACCGATGTCGATCGGGTGAACGCCGTCGCGCGCGCGATGGCGATTCCACAGGACCGCGAGCTGCTGCATGCCATTCCGCAGGAGTACCGCGTCGACAAGACGGACGGCATCCGCGATCCCGTCGGCATGATCGGGACGCGTCTCGAAACCGAGATGTATCTGGTCACGATCGGGAGTTCGCCGGCCATGAACCTGCGCAAGAGCATCGAACGCGCCGGCTACAAGACGCGCGAACTGGTGCTCGAGCCGCTGGCGAGTGCCTTGGCCGTGCTCACCGAAGAGGAGAAAGAACTGGGCGTCATCCTCATCGAACTCGGCGCCGGCACCACCGATCTCGCCGTGTTCCACGAGGGCAAGATCCGCCATCTCGGCACAATTCCCTATGGCGGCAATGCCGTCACCAGCGATCTCGTGCAGGGACTCGGCATCACGAACAGCGATGCCGAACAGCTCAAGGAAGCGTACGGGTGTGCCTACGAGCCGATGGTTGATCCCGCGCAAGTGATCGCCATGCCGGCGTCGGCGTCGCACGGGGAGCGACACATTTCGCGCGAGCTGATGACGCACATCATCCATCAGCGCATGGATGAAATCTTCGACAAGGTCCAACGTGAAGTGCAGACGGCGGGTTTTGCCGGCCGCCTGAATGCCGGCATCGTGCTCACCGGCGGTGGGGCCGCGCTCGAAGGCGTCAGCGAGCTGGCCGCCGACGTCTTCGGACTGGGCGTGCGCGTAGGGGTGCCGGGCGACAACGTCGGTGGGCTCGTGGAGCAGATCACCGCGCCGCGCTTTGCGACGGCGGTTGGACTGGCGCTGTATGGCGCGCATCGCGTGGCACTCGGCGGCGTCATCGCGCGCCGTCCATCGCTCACGGGTGCCGGCGTCGACAAGCTGGCCACGCGCGTGAAGACGTGGTTGCAGGATTGGTTTTAACGGAACGGCGGAGTACGGGAGTATGACCTACGGGGTACGGAGACGGGTGTCTCGGTGCCCCGTGGTCTTTGACGTACTTCGCACTCCGTACTCCTCACTCTCCGGGGCTTCTTCGTGATCGACGTTAATTTCTCCCGTCTCCGAGCCGTGCGATGTGCGCTGCTGTTCGGATTCGCACCCCTCGCCTCGCTGGCTGCCCAACAGCTCACCACCGACACGCGCGATCCCAAACAGCAGCAGGATCCGACGTTCACGCAGAGCTATCAGGAGTGGCTGGCAAACGCCAAGCATGGCAGCCCGCTGGTGGATCACCTGCCGCTGGTGGCGGGCATCCCGACTCCGCGCGACGTGCTGGGCTATCACATCGGCGCGCCGCGCAAGCTCACGTACTACGCGGATCAGCTGAAGTACTACCGGGCGCTCGCCGCCGCCTCGCCGCGCGTGAAGATCGAAACGATCGGACGCTCCGACGAAGGACGTGAACTCGTGGTGGTCTGGATTTCGTCCGAGGCGAACATGCAGCGCCTCGACCAGAACCGGAAAAACTTGGGGCGGATTGCCGATCCGCGCGGCATGACGGAAGCGCAGGTAAAGGCGGTGCTGGCCGATACGAAGCCGCACTATCACTTCATGGGCGGACTGCACAGCGGCGAAACCGGTCCGTCGGAAATGCTGATGGAGCTGGCGTACCGCCTTGTAACCGAAACGTCGCCGCTCATCACGCAGATCCGCGAACAGCTGTATGTGTCGATGACGCCGGCGGCCGACGCCGACGGTCGCGACCGTAACGTGGACTGGTTCTTCCGTGGGCTCGACATGGCCGCCGCGATTCCGGCCCCGGCGATCACACCGGCCGTCGCGCCCGCACCGGCTCCGGCCGTGGCGGGCGATACCGCGCGTCGCGCGCCAGCGGCGACACCGGCCGCGCCCGGTGGTGGCTTCGGTGGGGGCGCGGGTGTGCCGTACTGGGGCAAGTACGTGTACCACGACAACAATCGCGACATCAATATCAAGCTCGTGCAGATGCGCGCGATCATCGAGTGGTACTTCACGGCGTTCCCGCCGATCATGCACGATCTGCATGAAGCGCAGCCGTTGCTGTACACCTACACCGGTGGACCGCCACAAAATCCGAATCTCGATCCAATTCTGTTCGCCGAGCTGCCGTGGTTCGGCAACTGGGAAATGGCGCAGATGACCAAGTGGGGCATGCCGGGCGTGTACACGCATGCGTTCATGGACGGTTGGTCGCCCGGCTATCTCGGATCGGTGGCGTACAACCACAACGGTCTCATGAAAATGTACGAGACCCAGTCAGGTCGGGATCTCGACAGCACCGCCATGGCCAACGCGCGCAGCGGCAAGGCCACGGCGGCACCGCCGGCTGGTGGTGGGCTCGGCGGCGGACGCGGTGGCGCGGTGCCCACGGGCCGTGGCGGCGCGCAAGACCGTGAGTGGTACCGCGGCAATCCGATCGGCTTCAACGACATTGCGACGTTTACACGTCGCTCGAACACGAACTACATGCAGACCGGCGTGCTCACGGCGTTGCAGTTGGCGTCGATGTTCCCCGCCACGGTGCTCGAGAATTTCTACATCAAGACGCGCAACAGCATCGAGGAGGGCAAGGTCAAGGCGCCGTACGGGTTCGTGATTCCGCTGCAGCGCGACATGACGCGCGTGGCGGAGTTCGTGAACTTGCTGCGCGTGCAGCGTATCGAAGTGGGGCAGGCGACGGCACCGGTGAAGGTGGGTGCGATCACCTATCCGGCTGGTTCGTATGTGATCAAGCGCGACCAGCCCTACGGCCGACTCGCCAAGAATCTCATCGAGCGGCAGCAGTATCCGGATGCCCGCCTGAACACGTACGATGACAGCGGCTGGTCGATGGGCCTCGCGATGAATGTGGACGTCGTCGAGATCGCCGACAGCAGCATTCTCAAGGCGGCGGTGTCGCCGGTGGAGAAGGTCGTGCTCAAGGGACGCACCGGTGGTGCGGGCCACGCGGCAATCGCGGTGGCGCACCTGGGCTCGAACAACATGATCACGCTGCGCTATCTGCTGCGCACCGTGCCGATGAAAGTGGCGGAGCAGTCGTTCGCGGCCGGCGACACGACATTTCCGGCCGGCTCGTTTGTGGTGGATGGCAAGTACGCACCGCGCGTGCGGGCGCTGGTCGACTCGTTGGGGCTCACCGCCGCGATGCTGGGCAGCATGCCTGCCGTGACGATGCATGACGCCGACGTGCCGCGGGTGGCGATCTATTCGCAGTGGAGCGGCACGCAGAATCTTGGCTGGTATCGTCTCACGTTCGACGAGTTCAAGATTCCGTTCGACCTCATTTACAAGGAGCGCGTGGTACAAGGGAATCTGCGCCGCGACTACGACGTCATCCTGGTCGCCGAGCAGAACCTGAGCCGGCAGACGGTCATGCAAGCCAAGGCTTCGCGCGCGCAACCCTATCTCAAGAACGACAAGTACAAGTTTCTCGGCATGTACGGCGAAACGCCCGATCTCACGGGCGGCTTTGGTCAGCCCGGTGTCGATGCCTTCGCCTCGTTCCTGTCGTCGGGCGGTACGCTGATCGCGATCGGAGAGTCGGCGCGTCTGCCGATCGAGTTCGGCTGGGCGCGCACGGTGGACAAGACGTCGGTGCCGGGGCTCACCTCGCAGCGCCCGTTGGTGGAAGCCACCATCACGCGCCCCGCGCATCCGGTCTTCTACGGCTTCGGAAACCCCGTGATCCCGATCAAGTACGTGGGCGGCACGCCATTCAAGGTCGGCATCGCCGACGAAGGCAACGTCCTCGCCCGCTACGTCGGTGGCGATAAGGCCGTGCTCTCCGGGCTCATGACCGGCGCTGACTCATTGAAAGGGCGTCCGTTCGCGGTCGACGTGCCGGGCGCCGTGAAGGGCAACGGTCGCGTGATCATGTTCGCCAACAACCCGATCTACCGGTGGCAGAACCACGGCGAATTCAACATGGTCTTCAACAGCATCATCAACTGGAACGACGCCGGTGGTGCGGTCGAGGTGAAGCCGGCCGCCGCCACGGTGCCGGCAAGCCGCTAGACCGGCACCGTAGAACCGATCACGCAGAGCAGGTGGAGAGCGCAGAGATCGCAGCGTTCATTTTATGACTCTGTGACCTCTGCGCTCTCTGCGCCTCCGCGTTTTCTGTTCTCCGAAGCTGCCACCGTGCAAAGCTCACGTTCAGCGGCCCCATTCACGGATGTCACACGCCGTCGAATTTGGCTACGATGTGGATAACGCCGTCGCGTTTCACGCGTGCCGAAGTCGTGACGAATCCGTCCAACATCAACGGATTTCACGGGTTGCGCTGTACTCTCGAATGTGTATTCTAGGGAAGCTTTCGCAGCATGCGGCATGATCTTCCACATCCCTGAGAGTCCGTGCGCGGACCGCCCATTATGGCGGAGCTCGCGCCAAACGACTCGTGGTGACCCAGCCTGCTGCCGGGTTGCTGTGCCAACCACCCTGAGCCCGCCAAGCCCTGTATGGAGCTCCCCCGCATGACCTTCGAGTTCGAAGAGAGCACCTCCCAGAACGCCCGCATGAAGGTCGTGGGCGTGGGCGGTGGTGGTGGCAACGCCGTCAACCGCATGATCGAGGAACACCTCGTAGGCGTCGAGTTCATTTCGGTGAACACCGATGCGCAAGCGCTCATGAACTCCAAGGCCGACGTCAAGATTCAGATCGGCAAGAAGCTCACGCGCGGTCTCGGTGCTGGAGCACGCCCCGAAATCGGGCGACAAGCCATCGATGAAAACCGCGAGGACACCAAGCGCGCGCTTGGCAACGCCGATCTCGTGTTCGTCACCTGCGGCATGGGTGGCGGCACCGGCACCGGCGCCGCACCGGTGATCTGCGAACTCGCGCGTGAAGCCGGTGCGCTCACCGTCGGTATCGTCACGCGTCCGTTCCTGTTCGAAGGACGCAAGCGCATGCGGCAGGCGGAAGAAGGCATCGCCGAAATGCGCAAGCACGTGGATACGATGATCATCGTGCCGAACGAGCGACTGCTCGCCGTGGTTGGCAAGGGCATCCCGTTCCACGAGGCCCTCAAAAAGGCCGACGAAGTGCTGCTGCACGCCACGCAGGGCATCTCGCTCCTCATTAGCGAGACGGGCCTCGTGAACGTCGACTTCGCCGACGTGCGCACCGTTATGCAGAACGGTGGCTCGGCGCTCATGGGCACCGGCGTCGGCCGCGGTGAGAACCGCGCGATGGAAGCCGCTCAGCAAGCGATCGCCTCGCCGCTGCTCGACAACGTGTCCATCTCCGGCGCGACGGGCGTGCTCGTGAACATCACCGGCGGCGAAGACCTCACGCTCGGCGAAGTCACGCAGATCAACGACATCGTGCACGACGCGGTGGGGGACAACGCCGAGATTATCTTCGGCGCCGTGCATGAGCCCGCGATGATGAACGAGATTCGGGTCACGGTCATTGCCACCGGCTTTGACCGGCAGATGCAGGGAGCCGCCGGCAATGGCGTCGTCCGGAATGTGACGCTCGGCACGTCGGCCCCTTCCGCTGTCACTCCGCCGGCTGCATCTTTTGCTGCTGGGGCTGCCGCCAAGCCGCACCCCTCGGTGCTTCCGTTCCCCACTCGGGACCGGCCCGCTCCGAGACCTGCGGCCCCCCCCGTTCGTCCTGCATGGGAAGGGGTGCCGCCACGGTCGCCTCGCGTTCCACCGGTTTCCTCGTCGCCCGGCGCTGAGCTCGACGACATGGAAATCCCGACGTTCATACGGAGACAGATGGATTGACCAGCGCGCGCGCACGGCTCCTGATGGCTACCCTTTGTGCCGGTATCGGAGCCACCGCTATTGCGTTGGGACGTCCTGTCCCCGAGCGCCCCGCCGCGACTGTGCTCGCGGCGGGGTCGCGCGTTTCTGTCGCTTCGAAGTGGCGCCTGCGGGTCGACACCGTAAAGCGGGGCGAGCCGCTCGTGGCCGTGTTGGAACGGGCGGGCGTCCCTCGCCACGAAGCGGCCCGCGTGCTCCGCGAATCGCAGGCCATCGACGCCACCAAGATCCGAGCCGGCACCACGATCACCTCCCGGGTCAGCCCCGACTCCGGTGCGTCCGAGGTTGTGCTGCAACTCGCGATCGACCGACTCGTTCGCTTTACGCGCTCGTCCACCGCCGGCTCGCGGGCGCGATGGATGGAAAAGGAAGAGAAGCTCCCGTGGACCACGGACACCGTGGTCGTGGGCGGCGTCGTCTCGTCCACGCTCACGGGGGCCATTGCCCAGGGAGCCGAGGCCTTCCCTGCCAATGTGCGCAGCGAAGTCGCGTATGCACTTGCCGATATTCTCGAGTACCGTGTCGACCTGAGCCGCGACCTGCGCCAAGGTGACACGATCAAAGTGCTCATGGAACGGCAGCGAGCACCCAACGGTGCGGTGCGCCCGGGTGACGTCATCGCCGCGCGGCTCACCGTCGATGGACGCCGGGTGGAAACCATGCGCTTCGCACAAGGCTCCAAGGCGAGCTACTTCGACGGTGAAGGCAAGTCGATGCGCGCGGCGTTCCTGCGCGCGCCGCTTGCCTTCCGGCGTATCTCAAGCGTATTCGGCTTGCGTCGCCATCCCATTCTCGGCACGGTCCGCGCGCACCAGGGCATGGACTACGCGGCCGCCCGCGGCACGCCGGTGCGCGCCCTCGGTGATGGCACGGTGATCTTTGCCGGCTGGAAGGGCGGATACGGACGCGTGCTTGAGATTCGACATCGCAATGGGTTTGTCACGCGCTACGGCCATCTCAATGGCTTCGCGCCCGGCATCCGTCGTGGCGCAAGTGTGTCGATCTCGCGCACGGTCGCGTTCGTAGGCACCACGGGGCTGTCCACCGCGCCGCACCTGCATTTCGAGGTGCTCGTGAACGGCCAGCATCGCGACCCTCGGGTGGCCCTGCGCAACGTCACCGGTGAGCCACTGGCCGCCAGACAGCGTGCCAGCTTCGAAGATCTCAGGGCGCGACTCTTTGCCCGGCTCGATGGCCAACCCGCTACCAGCGCGGCCCACGCTCCGGTTGCCACGCGGGTCGCCGGCGACTGAACTGATCGGCATCCCACCGCATACAGGGCAAAGAGGCTTCGGCGTCTTTGCCCTGTGCCCTTTCTCCTATCGTGCCGATCAATGACGTTACTGTTGTGATTCGCTGGATCCTTGCCCTCGCACTCGGCATTGCCGCGGCCTGGCTCGCCTACGGGCGCGTCGGAGCGCTTGCGCGTTCCCGTGCGAACCTGCTCGGCGCCCTGCGCGCCATCGCCGTGACGCTCGTCGCGGCCATTCTCTTCGGCGCTCCCTCCGCGCCGCCGCGACTCGCCTCGCCGCTGGTGGCGATCGACGTGTCCGCGTCCTCGCGTCGCGCCGTTGGTGACGAAAACTCGGCCGTCAAAGCCTGGCGGGAACGCCTCGCGGAGGCCGCCAAACGCGACGCGCCCGGCGCCGACGCGTTCGTGGTTATCGGCGATTCGATACGCGACATCAACGCCTCGGACATCGCCTCGCTGCGATTTGAGGATCAGGCCTCGCGCGTGCGCGCCGCCGTCGATCGCGCGGCGTCGCTGGGGCGTCCGCTGGTGCTGCTCACCGACGGGGAGATCGACGACGCCGAGGCGCTCGGGGAAGCGCCCGCGGGCTCGATCGTGCGCGTGCTGGCCAACGCGCCGCGCACCGATGGCGCAATCGCCGACATGGCGGTGCCCACTACGGCCACGGCCGGCGATACGATCACCGTAGCGGCCACGATCGTGGCGGGTGCGATGGCCACACCCGATGCGCAATTGCGGGTGCTGGTGGATGGCATCCCGCCCGTGCAACTCCCTGTTCCGGCACTCGCACCACTTACCTCGACGCGCGTGACCACCAGGCTCGCCCTGCCACGCGGAGCACGCACCGCGTTGGTGCGGTCGGTGCTGCTCGTGCCAGGCGATGCGGAGCCGCGCAACGACACGTTGTCGGGTACCATCGACATTGGTGACCGACCATCGGCGGTGTTTGTATCGACCGCGCCCGACCTCGACGTGCGCGAAGCACTCGTGGTCCTGCGCGGCGCACTGAACGTGCCCACGCGGGCTTTTCTGCGCCTTGCGCCGGGCGTCTGGCGCGTAGAAGGCTCGCTGTTGCCGATTAGCGAAGACGACGTGAAGACGCAGGCCGGTGCCGCGGGCATGCTCATCGTGCATGGTGATACGGCCTGGCGTCCGCGCGTGGCCGCACGGAGCGCGACCGGTGCGAAGGCGTTGTGGATTCCGGCGCCACCCACGGCGATCGCGCGGGCGGGTGAAGTAGCGCGGACGCCCGAGTGGTATGCGTCGGGGGTGCCGGCATCGCCTCTGGCATCGCCGCTGGCAGCGGCGCTCGCTGGTCTGCCGCTTGATTCACTGCCGCCGCTTACCCTGGCCGGCCCGGCGCGGGGCTCGATGCCGGTGTTGACCGCCCAGCTGGGTAGGCGTGGCGAGGCGGTCGCAGCGATCGCTGCCCGCACGGAGCACGGCGTACGCACCATCGTGGTGTCGGGCTCGGGATATGCCGGCTGGGCATTGCGCGGCGGCCGTTCCGCCGAGGCGTTCGGTGCCCTCTGGGGGGCGATTTTCGACTGGCTGGCGGCGGGACGCGGCGACGTGCGCGCGGCCCGTCCGATTGCGTCGCTCTTGCGGGCCGGTGATCCCGTGGCGTGGCGACGCGGCGGAGTCGATTCGATCGTCACGGTGCGTCTGAGCCGTCGTGACGCAAGCACGAACATCGGCCGCCAAACCGGCACCGATTCGCTCACGCTGCGCTTTACCGGCGCAAGCTTCGAAACCACGTCGCCCGCCCTGGCGGCTGGGGTGTACGATGTACAGTCCGACGGTGGGGCCAGCGTACTGGTCGTGAACGCGTCGCGCGAGTGGGTGCCGCGGGCGTCTACGGTGCGCGACGGTGTGCTTTCACGCGGTGCGCTTTCGTCGGATGCGCCGCGACTGGCCGACGCCGGTTGGCCGTTCGTGCTCGCGCTCGTGCTGCTGTGCGGCGAATGGATCGGACGCCGCGCTGGCGGCTATCGCTGATCGTTGTCACTCGATCGCCACTTCGTTTCTCTTCGCCTGGTCAAGAATGGCTCGCCTGTTTCGCCGTAAGGATGAAGCTCCCACGCGCTCGCTCTGGCAGCGCTTCAAGGACGTGGCATTCACCGATGTCTCGGTGCTTTTCAAAGGCGTCGACGAAGGGTCGCTCGAAACGCTTGAGACGCTCCTGATCGAATCCGATTTTGGCGTGACCACGTCCCTGGCGTTGGTGGCCGATGTCGAGTTCCGCGCCAAGCGCGGTGAAGTGAAAACCGAAGCGGAATTCAGGGGCGCGTTGGCCACGGGCATCGAGGCGGCGCTACGGAAGGGCAACGCTGACCCCTCGCTCCGCCGTGCCGCGAGCGGCCCCACCGTGATGCTGGTGATCGGCGTGAACGGGGCGGGGAAGACCACGTTCATTGGCAAGTTGTCCGCGCAATTCCAGAAGGAAGGCAAGACGGTGCTCCTCGGCGCCGCCGACACCTTCCGCGCTGGTGCGATCGACCAGTTGCGCGTGTGGGCGGAGCGCGCCGGCGTCGACTTCCTGGGCGGCGCCCCGGGATCAGATCCCGCGTCAGTGGCCTTCGACGCGGTCGATGCCGGAATTACGCGCGGGGCTGACATCGTCATCGTGGACACGGCCGGTCGGCTGCATACGAGTGACGATCTCATGACGGAGTTGCGCAAGATTCATCGCGTGATCATGAAGCGACTTCCCGACGCCCCGCATGAAGTGCTGCTCGTGCTCGACGGCACGATTGGCCAAAATGCGCTCTCGCAGGCGCGCACGTTCTCGGCGGCCGTCCCGGTCACCGGTATCGTGGTCACGAAGCTCGATGGCACCGCCAAAGGCGGTATCGTGGTCGCCGTGCACGAGGCGTTGAATGTGCCCATCAAGTTCGTCGGTCTCGGTGAGCAGATCGGCGACCTCGCGCCGTTTCATGCGGGAGACTACGCCCGGGAGCTGGTGGAGGCGTGATGGCGTTTGGCGGCGACCGTGACCCGCAGGAGCGGAAGCGACGCCCGCCTGCGCGTCCGGCCCCGCGTCTTACACTCGACACGCCGGTCACGTACCTCAAAGGTATCGGCCCGGCCCGCGCCGAGATGCTGGCGCGATTGGGCATCACGATGGCCGGCGATCTGCTGCGCCATGTGCCGCACCGCTACGAAGACGCCACCACCGTCACGCGCATCGCGCAGGCGGTGGTCGGCGCCGACATCACGGTGCTGGGTCAGGTGATTGCGAAGGGTGTGTTGCCCACCCGCAAGGGCCTGCGGGTGTTTCAAGCCGTCGTCCAAGACGCGAGCGGCATGATCGAAGTGGCGTGGCCGGGGCAACCGTTCCTTGATCGCACGATCAATAAGGGCGACTGGTTGCTCTGCACGGGGCAGGTCCGCTTCTTCCACGGCCGACGGCTCCAGCCACGCGAGTTCGTGAATCTGGGGCCGGAAGAAGAAGGCACGAACGAAGGACGCGTGCTGGCCGTCTACCCCAGCACCGAAGGGCTGTCGGTGCGATTGCTCCGCGCGATGGTGCAGCAGCATCTCGACCAGCTGTTGCCGTTGGTGCAGGAGTCGCTGCCGCGCGAGATCCTCGCGCAGGCCGATGTGCCGCCCCTGCCGGAGGCGCTACGGCTCGTGCATCGCCCGGCGTCGGTGGCTGAAGCACTGCGCGGACGCGCGCGGCTGGCGTTCGAAGAGTTGTTCTGTGTGCAGCTTCTCCACCGGAAGGCCAACCAAGTGGCCCGCGAAGCGCGCGGCGGCACCGCGTTCGTGAATCGCCGCGACCTGACCACCAAGCTCCGCGCCGTGCTTCCGTTCACGCTCACCGGCGCACAAGTGCGGGCTATTCGCGAGATTGTGGCCGACATGGCGAGCCCGCGGCGCATGCATCGTCTGCTGCAGGGTGATGTGGGCGCCGGGAAAACCGTGGTGGCGGTATTCTCCGCCCTGCTGGCAATGGAGAACGGCGCCCAGGTCGCGCTCATGGCGCCCACCGAGCTGCTGGCCGAGCAGCACGCCCGCAGCATCGGCGCGCTGCTGGCGCCGCTCGGAATTACCCCGGTGCTGCTCACCGGTCGTCTCGGCGCGAAAGAGCGTCGCACCGCCCTCACGCGATTGGCCTCGCCGGAGCCGGTGCTGGCGATCGGCACGCACGCGCTGATTCAGGGTGACGTCGCCTTCGCGAATCTCGGACTGGCGATCATCGATGAGCAGCATCGTTTCGGTGTCGAACAGCGGGCCACACTCGGGTTGAAGGGCCAGGCGCCGGATGTGCTGCTCATGAGCGCGACGCCAATTCCGCGCTCGCTGGCTCTCACGCTGTATGGCGACCTCGATGTGAGCGTTCTCGACGAGCGACCCCCCGGGCGACACCCGATCACCACGGTCGTGCGCCCGGAATCGGGTCGGGTGAAAGTGTTCGAGTTCGCCAACACGCAACTCGACGTGGGACGTCAGGTGTACGTCGTGTATCCGCTCATCGAGTCCTCCGAGAAGATGGAGCTGAAAGCGGCCACCGTGATGTTTGAGGAGCTGGCGACCGGGCCGTTTGCAACACGTCGGGTGGCCTTGCTGCACGGGCGACTGCCGGCCAACGAGCGGGATGTGATCATGCGCGCCTTTTGCGACGGCGAGCTTGACGTGCTGGTGGCAACGACGGTCATCGAAGTGGGCATCGACGTGGGAAACGCTACGGTCATGATCATCGAGCATCCGGAGCGCTTCGGGCTCTCGCAGCTGCATCAGCTGCGGGGCCGGGTCGGGCGCGGCGCCGAGCAGTCGTACTGCATTCTGCTCGGTAATGTGGGCGTCGAGGCGGCCGAGCGCCTCCGGCTGTTTGCCGCTACGGAAGACGGGTTCGAGATCGCTCGGGCCGACTTGCAGCTGCGCGGCATGGGCGACCTGTTCGGCGCCAAGCAGCACGGGCTGCCGGCGTTCAAGATCGCCGATCCCCTCCGCGACGAGGCGCTCAACGAAACCGCGCGCATTGTGGCGGAACGCGTGCTTACCGACGACCCGCAGCTCATGGCCGCGTCGCATCAGGGGCTGCGCCACCTGCTCACCGTGGGCTATTCCCGTGCGCTTTTGCTGTTCAGGGTGGGTTGAGCGACGTTGTATTCGTCCGATGCGGGCGGACGGCTCGATCGTGTATATTAGAGGGACTGATGGGCGCCGTCGTATAACCAATCGAGTTCGAACGTCGGCCAAGGATGCTGTGGCGCATGGTTCGGCAGTAAGATTGCGCGCGGTTTGAGCCGCGCTCGCGGCGGGCTTGCTTGGGGTGGCCATCGCGGTGGGATACGACGCGTGGTACCGCAGCACCCTGATCGTGCGTGAACGGGAGCGTGTGCGCGCGAACATGGAACCGCACGCGCAGGCGCTGGAAAACGCGATCCAACGGCGCCTGCTGCGCCTGTCTGCCCTCAAGACCTTTGTCGAGGCGCAGCCGTCGCCGGAAGCGCTGTCGCGAACGTTCAGCACCTTCGCCGCTGGCCTGCGTATTGCCGCGCCGGGAATCAGGGCACTCCAGCTTATCAAGAACGGCCGCATCATCGCCACGGAGCAGATGGTCAATGGCGCGCGGGTGGTCGGCTACAACCTGTTCAGCGATCCGCGCGCCGAGCTCGTGAACGATGTGCGACGGGCAATGGCCTTGGACGGCGTGGTGATCACCGGGCCGGTGGAGCTGTTGCAAGGCGGCCAGGGACTAGCGTGAGTTTCCCGCGATAGCGAAAGTTTTCGTCAGCCGGATGGGCGTCAGAGGGGTGTTTTCCCTCTGACGCCCTTTTGTTTCGCCGTTGCTCTGGCAGTATATACAACCACTGAGGAACAGGACTGCCCATGCGGTAGGACATTGCCTGCGAGAAAGTGCCTTGCGCGCCAGCTTGCGTGATCGTATTCGCCACTGTATATAGAACTATCGTGGCTAGCTTCCAGATCGTCACCGCCAAGGGGCACCGCTACCTCCGGATCGTCGAATCGTTTCGCGATCCCGTCACGCGACGGCCCAAATTGCGCGTGCTGCGGCACTTGGGCCGCGCCGATGTCGCGCTCGCGACCTTGGCGC
>JANLVC010000156.1:0-8937 GCA_031363815.1 Gemmatimonadota bacterium | reverse complement strand
GCTGCCGCCCACTTCGCCGGATCGATATCGCTTTCGAGGGCGATGTCGGGGTCGACGACGATGTGCGCACCGTCACGCGCGATCTGCAGGCGGTCCATGTTCCGCGTTGCGCGGCCACTGACGAACGTACCGTTCGGCAAGTACTTCGACTTGTGCCGCGAGCACTGAAAGCCGGCGTTCTTCGGCATAGCCTTCAACGCCGTGCTCTGATGCGGGCAGGACAGCGCGAAGGCGTAGACCTCACCGTTCGAGCGACAAAGAATGACGTCGTTGGCGCTGTCGATCGATACGCCATCCGTGGCGGGTAACGCGTAGCGTACCGAACCGCCGGCCACGCGCGGCGCCAACGCCGCGATCGTGTACACAGGAGCGAGCGCGGAGAGCGCAGCGATCGACGCCGCGCCGGTAAGCGCCGTGCGCAGAAACGCTCGGCGCCCCGAGCAACCGGAGCAGGGCGAATGGGAATCAGTCATACGACAGCGTTCCGAAACAAAGAGGACAGGAAAAGTGAACTAGATGTCGGAAAGTACGACGCCCAGCAGCACGACGGTGAACCAGGCGATCAGGCTCACGGTGGCCGAGCGCTTCAGCACCGCCCACGGCAAGTGCGGACTCGGCCACTGCGTTGTCTTGTCGAGCACGACACCCGCATCGCTCGCGGCTGTGAGCATGCGGGATTCCGTGCGTCGCATGTACACGCCGTTCGCGATCAGCACCGTGAACGTGGCCATCTTAGCCCAGAACACTTTGGAGACGGCGAAGGTCCCGATGTCGGATGCGGCCATCGCGATCCCGCTCAACACCATCATCCCAATCGATCCGATCACGATGGCGTGCGTGGTGCGCAGATCCTCCGCCGCCGCTTGATACGCTTCGCGCGTGCCGGGTGTCGCCAGCAGCACGCGACGATCCGCCGCGATCGCAATGCCGCCGCCAGCGAACAGCGCCAGCACGTGCACCGCGAGAATTGTGGTCGGAATCCATGTACTGTCGGCATAAAGTTCCGACCACGGTTGAAGCAGAGTCGTCAGCGTTTCAAGCATCAGGAGCGGTTGGCGGAAAAAGGGTCAGTTACCGATCAGCATAAGCAGCCAGCTCGCCGTCGAGAGGCCCATAGAACCGAGCGCCACGTTCCGGTGTCTCCGACGCGCCGTCATGTCTTCCTCGGCGTCGTTCGCGAGCTTGGTGCCGGCGTAGGCGAAGCCGCCGCTGGCGGCGGTGAAAAGCACACTATGGATGATGCGACGGGTCCGACCGTTGGGATCCTTTCGGCCTTCCCAGAGGTTCCATCCCCCAGTCACGGTGTTTGCACCGAACAGGATGGCACTCCCTGTGGCGGCCGGCGCGTGTATGCTGCGCGCCCACGACGGAGCGGCCGTACCGTTCTCAAGTAACTGATCCCCGGAGAAGTACGACGCCGCGAACAACGGAATCATTCCCCAGCTGAGAAGTTTGTGGATTCGAAGTCGGGTCGCGTACCCATCGCTGTACACGATCGCCTTCCGGCGAACTCGTGGCACGGTATCCGCAGAGAACCTCGTTAATCCCACGGGCTGCACTGCGGCGGCCACGCGCGGCAGCCGCAGGGAGTCCGAGGAAAACGGAAGGGGCGTCCGCCCCGGAGTCACGGCTGCCTGCCAGGCCATGAGGAAGCCAACCGCGACATCGGTGATCGGGATCATGCACACGCTCCAATTGGTGACGGGACGGACTCGTACAGCGAATCTATCCAGCCGTGGATGAACGATCGATGAACGGTGAACACTCGGGACCGCACGTTCCCCAGTCCTCGCGAGGTGAATTGGTGCGGCCGCGCACCACGCCATTCGCTAAAACGGGCCTCAAGGCAGGGGGACGGCCTCGAATTACATTTCCTAGACGCATGCGCCGCCCTAAAGTATTCCCGAGTCGTTCGTTGTCCATTGCCACCCTCGCCCTCTCCGCGGCTCTGTTCCCGGTGCGAGCGGATGCGCAGCGCACGACCCGGTGCGACCAAGCGCAGCGGGTACGTTCGGTGAAGTTTGCGGGCAGTTCGCACTTCGACGCGACCACACTGGCGGCCAGTATCGTCACGAACGAGCCGGGATTGAAGACGCGCTGGTTCCGCATCGGCTCCGCGCCCTGCCTCGATTCCCTCGAACTTCGACGCGATGCGCTCCGACTGGCCGTGATGCATCGGCAGGTCGGTTGGTTTCAGGCCTCGGTCAGCCCGCTCATCGACCGTCGACCCAATGGCGTGCGCTTGCTCTTCGCGATCACCCCCGGTCCTGAAGCCATCCTCGACACGATCCGCATTCAGGGCCTCCCGGCGCCGAGTGTTGGCCGGCGCCCCTTCGATGCCCCGCTGCGCGCGCTCGAGCGCAAACGCTTCGACCGCACACGCACCGACACCACCATCGATCGCGTCCTCACGCACTTGCGCGACGCCGGCTATGCCCGTGCCGCGCGACCGCAAAGCAGTGTCACGATCGATACCGCCGCCGCACTCGCCACGCTCACGCTCACCTTCGCACCCGGTCGAATCGTCTCGATCGGCAACGTGCAGATTGACGTGCAACCGCTGCGGGACGGCCGTTCGCGTGTCGACGCAACCGATGTCGCGCGGCTGGTCTCGATCCACCCGGGCGATCGCTACCGGGCAAGCGCGATTCTCGACGCGCAACGTGATCTCTATCGCTCCGAAGCGTTCCGCCTGGTGCTGATCGACACGCTCACGCCCATGACCGACGCGCGCGACAGCGTGCTCGATCTGCGTGTCGCCGTCGCCGAAGCGCGTACGCGGGCGGCCCGCGTGGGACTCGGGTGGGCCTCGCAAGACTGTATTCGTATGCAGGGACGCCTCACCGACCGCGGGTTCCTCGGGGTCGGTCGCCGCATTGAGCTCTCGGCGCGCGCCTCCAAGATCGGCGTCGGCACCCCGGCGGACTTTGCGCCAGCGCTCTGCTCTGGCGCACTTCGCGTCGATCCGTTCAGCGAGAAGCTGAATTACTACGTCGGGTCCACGCTGTCCAACACGAGCCTCTTCGGTTGGCCCGTCCAGCCCGTGTTCACGGTGTACAGTGAGCGTCGCGGCGAGCCCTTTGCGTACTTGCGCGAAACGAGCGTCGGTGCCCTCGTCGAGCTCTCGCGGCAGTTCACCACACGCACGGCGGGCACCGCTGGATTCCAGTATGAGAACGGCAAGACGATTACCGATCCCGCCGTCTCCTGCGCGCGATTCGGACAGTGCCGCCCGGAGGACTTCGCGCTCTCCCTGTTCGGTCGCGGCGTCGGCATCGTCAGCACCAGCGCCTCGCATGATCGCACGAATGACCCGGTCAATCCATCGCGCGGATGGCGCGTGCGCGGCGACGTACGTGCCGGCGAAACCTATTCGCAGCTCGTCAAGTCGCTGACGTTCTATCGCGGCACCGGTGAGGCGTCCACCTATTTCCGTTTTGCCGGTGGCGTGATTGGCACGCGGGTGCAGCTGTCGCGGGCGTTCGCCCCCGGCGCCGAACTCGTCGATGGTTCGCCGCTCATTCCTCAGCAGGAGCGGATCTTTGCCGGTGGACAGAATTCCGTGCGCGGCTATCAGCAGAATCTGCTCGGTCCGCTCGTGTATGTCGTCTCGGGTGCAAGCGTCATTGAGACGGTAGGGGCCAACGGCCAGCGCGTGGTCGTCGTCAAGGACGGCGCCCGCTACGATCGTGCCGTGCCGCGTGGCGGCACCGCGATGGTCGTGGCCAATCTTGAGTGGCGACGCGGATTTCGCTTGATTGCCGAACAGCTGCAGTTCGCGGCCTTCGTGGATGCCGGCAACGTGTGGGAGACGCGATCGGAAGGCTTTCGCTGGGGTACCCTGCGCGCCACGCCGGGACTTGGTCTCCGTGTGGTGACGCCACTGGGGCCGTTCCGTGTCGACGTCGGATATCAGCCGTACGAACCGCGGGCCGGACGCGCCCTGTTCTTTACGTCGGGCGACAACAAGGGCACGACGGGAGAGATTCTCTGCGCCAGTCCGCGTGACATCAGCGATCGGCGCGCGACCGACATCTTCGACTGCCCGAGCAGCTACCGTCCGACCACTGGCCATGGCGTCCTCTCTCGACTGACGTTCCACTTCGGACTGGGGCAGGCGTTCTGATGAGCGCGCCTGACACCAACGCCTCCACCGTGCGTCCGCAAGGCATGTGGTCGCGTCAGCGACGCGCCTGGTGGGCGGTCGGCATCAGCCTTGGTGTTATCGGCGGGTTGGGCATCGCGTACTACGTGGCCGTCAACACCGAGCGCGGTCGCCGGTGGCTGCTGCGCACGGCGATCTCCAACGCCAACGGCTTGTTCGGCGGACGCGGGACCTTGCGCGTGGGTATTCTGCGCTCCATTAGCCCCACGCACATCGTGGCCGACAACGTGTCGCTGGTGGACACCGCCGGAGTGCCGGTGGTCACGGTGCAGCATCTGGATGGCTCGATCGAGTTTACCGGTTTGCTCAACAAGGTGATCCACATCCGACGTCTCACCGTGCGTGGCCTCCGCCTCGATCTCAAGCGCGACGAGAAGGGGCCATGGAACATCGCGTACATCATCTCCGGCGACACGCCGAAAAAGACGCCTGGCGCCACGCCCGGCTTTGGCGATGACATTCGCGTGGACTCGCTGATCGTCGATGGAGGACGCGTCGGCATGATCGCACCCTGGGCGCCGCATCCGATCTTCACAGGCATCGCGCGTGATAGTGTCATCGCCGTCAGGGATAGCCTGCACGATCTCGTCCGCGTACCCAATGGAACGTTTTTCGAGCGGCGGCTCGTGGTGCTCGAACGGGTGCGTGCGCACGATGCGATCATCGTCGATGTGGAGAAGCGCCCGGCGTCGATGCAGATCGACACCCTGAGTGGTGTGATTTCCGATCCACCGATTCGCATCGCGCAGGCCGCCGGCGGAATACGCTGGACGGGCGACTCGATGCAACTCCACCTCGGCGATGTGCGACTGCCGGCGTCTACCGGTACTGCGGTCGGCACGATCGACTGGCACAATCCCGGACCGCTTCGCTACGACGTCGTCATCAAGACCAACGCCGGGCTTACCGACCTCCAATGGATCTGGGATGTACTGCCGTCCGATGGTCGAGGCTCGGCGATGGTGCGCATGCGCACGCTGGCGAATCCTGACGATGTCGAGTTCGCGCTCTCCGCGTTGGATGTGAAAAGCGGGGCTTCCCGAATCACCGGCGGCATCGACATCGTGCTCAAGCCAGCGCAGATGCTGGTGCAACGAGTCGACCTCGCGTTTGTGCCGCTGCAGAGCGATCTGCTGCGGCGCATCAGCTACGACGCGCTGCCCCCGGATATTCGCGGCACCTTCACCGGCAAGCTTGTGGCGCGTAGCGGGGGTCCACTCACGGCCTTTAAGGTGGACCTGCTCAATGCGCGTTTCGCCGATGCGCTCGTGCCCGGTGGCGCGGTGTCCACCGCCACGCTTCGTGGCATGGTGGCGATCGGTCAGCGTCCCCGCGCGTGGAACATGAACCTCGACGACGCCCGTGTAGATCTGCGTTCGGTTCGTGCGCTCTCGCCGGCGCTCATTCCCAAGGTGCCAGCCATCGATGGCATCTTCACCGCGCGCGGCGTCATCCGCTCGGCCGATCTCGATGCGGCCGACCTCACTAATCTTGGACTCACCTGGATCGACGCCGTCGGGAACACGTCGGCCATTCGTGGTGATCTCCGCGCGCGGTACGGCGGTGCCAACGCGAAGGCGCCGCTGGTGAGCGCCGCCCTGCAGCTCGATCCGCTGTCCATGCGCGCGCTGGCCCGCATCGACACCACGCTGCCCATTCGCGGTGCCATCTCCGGACGCGTCACCATGGACGGCCGTACAGACGCCATGCGCTGGACGGCGGCGCTCCGTGCATCCGATGGCACGGCTGTAGTTGCCCCGAACAACGCCAACGAGTCCGGCCGCGCGATCACTCTCCAAGGCACGGCGTCGCTCACGCCCGCCGCGTGGCAGCTTATCGCGAGCGGCGCGCTGAATCAGTTTGACCTGCGCCAATGGATCGGACGCACAAACGTGCCGTCCACCGCGGTCGACGGCACCGTGTCGCTGTCGGCGCGTGGTCCCCGTTCGGCTGAGGGCGCGCCAGCCACGGACAGCGCCCGGCGGTCGCTGCTCGAAGGGAGCATCGTGGCCGACTGGAAGCAGCTGGCCGCCGATGATCGCCCCGCCTTCGACATCATGGGCAGTGTGTCGCTGGGTGTCGAGCGCTTGATGATCGATTCTGCCACCGCGCATATCGGCGGCGTCACCTTCAATGCGCGCGGGGCGCTGGCCCGCGATTCCATGAAGGTGGATACGCTCACCCTGTCGGCTCGCGCCGACTCACTCGGGGCGGTGCGCGCACAGCTCGGTCGTCTCGCCTCCATGATGCAGACGGTGGACAGCAGCACCGCCACCTCGTTGCGCGATCTCGCGGCCGATACGCTGGCCGGGGACCTGTCGCTCTCCGGCTACTTGTACGGCAGTCTCACTGATGCCGGTGCCACCGCGGCCATTGGCGCGCGGGCCATGCAGGTCGGCTCGATCCGTGTTGGACGGGTCTTCGGGTCCGCCAAGGCTGATCACGTCTTCACTCGTCCCGCCTTCGAAGGCGCCGCTACCGCCGACGACATCGATGGCATCGGCGCTATTCGACTGCAGACCGTTGGATTTCGCGTCGAGCAGGCCAATGCCGACAGCGGATTGCTCGTGCTCGACGTCAGCTCACAGTCCGAAGCGCACCTGCTGGCTCGTGGCGTGTACACGCGCGCGCCGTCGCGCTTCGCGGTCGCACTCGATTCACTGCGCTTGTCGTATGCCAACGTCGTCTGGCGCAGCGCGAAGCCGATCACGCTTCAGCAGGACTCCACCGGTTTTCATCTCCTCCCCGTCGAGCTCCGCTCGAACACCGCTGGCGTGCTGTATGCCGCGGCCGATGTGCCGAGCAATAGCCCGATCTCCGGCTCGATCCGGCTCGAGCAGTTTCCCGTGGGCGAGATCGCCGCGCTGCTCGCCGGCACGCACACGTTCGCTGGTACCCTCAGCGGCACCGCGCAGCTCTCCGGCACGCGCCCGCTGCCGCTGGTGTCGTGGACCCTGCGCGGCGATTCGCTCGGTATCGGCGCCTTCCGGCTGCCGTCCATCAATTCGATGGGACGATACGCCGACCGTATACTCGTGGCCTCGGCCGTGCTCACGGATTCGTTGGGGGGAGCCATGCGCGCGGAGGCGCGCGTGCCGATCGATCTTGCCATCGCCGCCGTCGACAAGCGGATGTTGTCCGATCAGGTGGACGCCCAGATCACGGCCGACTCGCTTCGACTCGACGGACTGCCGCTCGCCATCGACGGGGTCGAGCGACTGCGTGGTCGTGT
The DNA here is from genome assembly GCA_031363815.1 of Gemmatimonadota bacterium. Taxonomy (GTDB): domain Bacteria; phylum Gemmatimonadota; class Gemmatimonadetes; order Gemmatimonadales; family Gemmatimonadaceae; genus Gemmatimonas. The sequence continues at coordinate 1,540 of JANLVC010000156.1, read as the reverse complement.
CTCGGGACAGCTGACGCTGAGCGGGAACATGGACCGCCCAGTGGCGCGTGGCTTCATGACGGCCGAGGGCGTCGGCGCGTTCCTTCGCGATCTCAACATCGAGCCGGCTGACGGTCGTATCGTGCTGCGCGCGGCGGAAGACTCGCTCATTCTCGAAACGTTGCGGATTCGCAGCGGCGGCGCGCTCGACACGATTGGCGCATCCGGCAACTTGCATTTTCACACCGGCGAACCGTCCACGGTCTCGCTCAAGCTCTCCGCCAACAACGCCGCGGTGTCGCGGCAGCGCGATGGCACGGACCTCGACCTCAGCGGCAACGTCACAATGGTCGGCCCACTCAAGCGGCCCACACTCAGCGGCGCCATCTTCGTGCCGCGGGCGAATCTCGTGTTCGATCCGCTCGGCGCGCGAAATGCGCTTGATCTTTCTTCCGAAGCAGCGCGCGAGTTGCTTGGCGCGGAGGAAGTGCCGGTAGCGGAAACGGCAGCACAGTCCCTCGCTGCATTAGGCGGTTTCCTGAACGTCGAGAATGCCCGCGTCGACCTCGGCAACGATGTCTGGGTGCAGACACCGGAGTCGCGGGTGAAGGTGTCCGGCGGTCTCTCGATCGCGATGAGCGGAGATCTACTCGCCCTCGAAGGTGAACTCAACGCGAACCGCGGACAATATCGTCTCGATCTCGGTGTCGTCAGTCGCAGCTTCAGTGTGGATTCCGGGCGTGTGCGCTTCTTCGGAAGCAGCGCGATCGCACCAACACTCGACATCAGCGCCACGAATACCGTGCGCGTTGCGGGCGGCAGCGCGATTCCCGTGCGCGTGCATATCGGTGGCACCTACGTCGTGCCGGTACTCACGCTCTCCAGCAGCGATCCGTTGTATGCCAGCGCGCCCGAGTCGGAAATCATCTCGCTGTTGATCTTTGGGGCGCCAACGTTCGCCCTCGACGGGGCTGGTCAGAGCACCGTCCGAGCCGTCACCGGTGTCCTGCTGCCGTCGGTTGGTGGCGCCGTGGAAGGTGCGCTGCAGAAATTCTTCCCCGGCATCAACACGATCCAGGTCACCACGGCCGGAGGCCAGTCGCAGCAAGATCTGTCGGCCCTGTCGCTACTGGACAACCTCAGCATCAGCGCTGGCAAGCAGATCGGCGAGCGCACGTTCTTGCGTGCGAACACCGGCGTCTGTCGCGGCGGGGCGTCCTCGACACGCTCCTCACTCTGGATCGGCCTGGCCGCCGAATACCGAATCAGCCGGCATCTCACCGGTCAGATCGGTATGGATCCAGGATCCGCCCCCTGTACTCAGCTCGGCACCAACGGCCTCCCGCGGCTCCAGTTCGGTTTCGACCTGTTCCGCGAGTGGATCTTTTAGAGGCTCTTCGTGCTTTTGTGTGGGTGATTGGAGTGGGTTGTGAGCGGGTGCGCGTCGTCGTTTCGGAGGGGAAAACGCTCTTGCGGTACTGGTGGCACGCGGGAAAGTGCGTGGATGACTTTCGAGCAGCGGCGCCCAAGGGAGTGGCGGGACGCGTATCGGTTTCCAGGC
>JANLVC010000146.1:0-11226 GCA_031363815.1 Gemmatimonadota bacterium | reverse complement strand
GCCATTCTGGGCACGTCATCGGTATTGCTGGTCGACGTGGCCGTCTGTCTGGCCGTGCTGCGACTGCGGCAGCGTGGGGTACAGAGTGCCGAGTCCCCCTTTGTCATCCCGGGCGGACCGCTCGTCCCGATTCTGGGGGCCACGGTGTGCGTCTGGGTGCTCACCAACCTCTCACGGGAGGAGCTGCTGGGGCTCAGCGCCCTGGTGTTCTTCTCGGGTGGTCTGTATCTGCGCATCCTGCGCGCCCGGCACCTGACCGCACGCCGGACCGCCGCCCGCGCATCCTGAGGACGGTTTACGCGCCCTGATTCGCCATCGGGCGGACATGGTGCGATATTCGACACAACCTCTCTGTCCCACCGATTTTCACGCACCAGGACTTCACGAATGCGACACGCCTTCATGTACGCCGGCGGCTTCGAAACGAACTTCCCGAAGCTGTCCTCTGCCACCACGTCCTTCGAGGGCAGCGATGGCCAGCAGCACGCCTACGCGCCGTGGCCGGACGGTGTGAACGGTTTGCGCATCTCGTTCATGGAAAAGGCCGGCAAGAAGTTCGTGGTCGTTCGCATCGCCGACGGCACGGCTGACGTGGTGTTGCACAACGAGATGGTGCTGGTCGCGGGTGAGCACTTCGGCTTCGGCGTGCACCTGCACGGCACGCCCACGGTGGTCGAAGACAACATCGCCATCATGAAGTTGCTCGAGGACGCCACCAAGAAGAACGTGACTCACAGCGATGAACTGCTGCAAATACGGGCGCGCTTCAAGGATGGGACCGCCAAGCACTAGTTCCTCGTATCGCGGCGCAAGGCAGCGCAGGCGGGCCGGCCGTACGTCATATGACGCATAGCCGGCCCGTTTTGCGTTCCGTACTTTGGTGAGTGCGTGCCACACCTCACCGGAGTGTCCGAAATGACTCAGTTCTTCGCCCGTGTCCGTCGCCGGGCGCTTCGCTCGCTGGTGCTGATCGGCGCGCTGGGGGCAGCCTCCCTCTCGGCTGCCTGCGTGTTCTCCCGAACCGAAGTCCGCGCGGTGCAGCGCCCCACGGCCGACGCCGCCACGCCAACCCGCATCAAGTCGCCGCTGAAAGCGCATTTGAGCGACGGGAGCACCGTGGTGTTTCGTACCGGTGCGACCGTCACGCGCGACAGCCTCACCGGCGACGGCAACAGCTATGCACTCATGAGCGCGATGTCACGTGCGGTGAGCGCGGTGCCGATGGACAGCGTGGTGGGTGTGGAGACTTTCGAGAGCAAGGTGAATGTCGCGCCCACCGTGGCCGTATCGATTGCCGGCACGGTGGCAGCGAGTATCGGTGCCGGGCTGCTGGCGATCGCGATTTTCGGATCGTGTCCCACCGTGTACTCGGATACTGGCGCCACCGGCGAACTCCAGGCGGAAGGCTTCTCGTACTCTATCGCGCCGCTCATGGAACAGCGCGACGTCGATCCGCTACGCGTGCGTGCCGACCGCTCCGGCCGGGTGCGGCTCGAGCTGCGCAACGAGGCGCTGGAAACGCACTACATCAATCACATCGAGCTGCTCGCCATTCGGCACGCCGACCATGAGCGCATCGTGCCCGATCAGAGCGGACGCCCCGTACTCGTGTCAGGCTTCGCGAGCGTTGGCGACGCCACCGACCGCGCCGGCCGCGATGTGCGCGCCGCATTGCGCTCGCGCGATGGCACACTGTATTCCACCGATCCGCGCGTCATGCGTGGTGCATCGGCCGGTGATCTCGACGATTGGATCGACGTGCGCGTGGACGCTTTACCCGCCGGCGACTCGGTGGCCGTGCTGCTCCGGCTGCGCAATTCGCTGCTGAATACCGTGCTGCTGTACAACGGCATGCTTGGTGGACGCGACGCGGCCGACTGGCTGCACGAGGGGCTTGGACAGTTCGGCACCACCGCCGAGATGGCACTCTGGTATCGTCGCACGATGGGGCTGCGCGCATCGGTGGAGGGCGTGGGCACCACCGACGCGATACACGGCGCCACGGCACGATTGGGCGATGTGGGTCCGATTGCCTTTCGCGATGTCGCGCTGGTGCTGCCCCGTTCGGCCGTAAACGCTCGCACCGCGCGCATTCGTCTACAGTTTGTGGCCGACAATTGGCGCATCGATGAAGTGCGCGTGGCGGGCACCGTGTCGCGTCCCGCCGTCACGACCCTCGCGGTGGAGCGCGTGGTCGTGCCCACGCCCGCCGTGGGACACGGCCCGGCGCTCGACACGTCGGCCGTATCGGCGATCGCCGCGGCTGATACGCGTTACCTGGAAACGCGCCCCAGTCAGCGCATGGTGCTGGAGTTCGCGCGCGATCACCGCGCGACGCTGCGCACGGCGCAGCCGGCCGATTCCACCACGACGTACCTGATCGCGTGGCAAGGGTGGTATCGCGAATGGATTCGCGGCGACTGGCTCGCCAACCCGACGCGCACCGAACCCTTCAAACCCGGTGACGCGGCCGTGCTCACCGCGTTGCACCGCTGGACCGAGCGCAAGGATACCTTCGAGCGCGCGTTCTATGCGTCACGAATCCCCGTTCGATAAGGAGCGAGCAATGCCTTGCACAACGGACGTCTCGCTACGTGTTCGCGCCGGTCTACGGGTGTTCGCGCTGGTCGCGTGTGTGTTCGTGACCGCGTGTCGCTTCGGTACCAAGCCCGCCGATATCGACTGGGTGAACTCACCCGAAGGGGCACGCATTGCCCTGCGTGTGACCGGGGAACCGCAGGATCGTGTGGGGGAACTGCTCGCCGTCTCCAAGAGCGATCTCGTGATTCGTGCCGCCAGGATCACGCGCGTCGCCTGGAGTCGCGTCTACGCCATCGACGTCGATAGACTCGGCGGCAACTATGATGTCATGCGCGGACAGCTCGTCATGGCCGAAGGACGCCGGAAGCTCGCGCTGATCAGCCGCTTTCCGCAGGGCATCTCACCGGAGTTGCTCACCCGGTTGCTGGCGGTGAACAAGCAGACCGACGTGGAGGAGATCAAGTGACCGCGCGCCTGATGAAGCGCGCTGTGGTGATCGCATCGATGTCGGCGGGACATTCGGTCCGCTCTCACTGTTCCAGCAGGTCAGCGAGACCGGCCGAGGGAGGGAGCAGGCGGTGGCGCTGTCGTACATCGTGGGCGAGCACCCTCGTCACACCGTGCGGGCCGTCGCCTGGCTGTATCAAGCCGAGCGGTTACGCCAGTTTGAAATCGGTATGCCGCGTGCGTCACGACAGCGTACTACGGAGCGTTTCGCGTTAGTCGGTGCCAGCATCGACATGTTCGACAAGCCCCTCGGCGGTAAAGGTGCTCGCGCCGTACGGGTGGTCGGTGCATTGGGCGGCGGTGTGATCCCATACGTCAGCCGGCGCGACGAGTATACCGGCGTCTATCAGATCGACGATCGGAGCAAAGCGGCAGGCATTCACGCGACAGGCAGCGTGGGCCTTCGTTGGCGGCGGCTGGTACTCGACCAGTAGCTCTTCCTGCTGGTCGGCGCCGGCGGGCAAATGGGCAACAACACCGCGGTGGCCCCGCTCACGATGGGCGTGCGGTTCTGACCAGCGTCAGCCCCGCACGCCCACAGCGGTACTCCCTACTCCCTACTGTTTTTCATTCCCATCATCGCCCTTCGGTTTCGCCACCTGCGCCCGCACCGTGGGATACTCAATGCCCAACTGCTCGAGATACGTTTTGAATTTCGTGGGATCGTAGTAGAACTTCTGCAGCTGCGACTTGTACCTCGCCATGATGTCAGCGTTCAGGTACGTGGGCGGCATGTCCTGCGGACGGATGAACGGCGTGTACTTCACGTCTTTCGTCTGCACGTTCTTGAAGTAATCCCACGCGTCGGCCACGACCTTCGGCGTCAGCATGATGTCGAGCATCGTGAGCGCCTGCACCTTCGCACCGGCCAGCGCACCCTTGTGCGCGATCGGCGTGGCCATCGAAATCGCGTTCGCCCAGTTGTGCCCCGGCAAGCCCGGAATGTTTGACGGGAAGCGCAGCGTGATCGTGGGCACAGTCCACGCGATATCGCCGATGTCGTCGGAGCCGCCACCCATCCAGTTTTGCGGCGTCTCGGCGCCGCGCAGCTCTTTGTTTACCTGCTCGGACAAACCGAAGTCGGGCGAGCCCAACTCCTTCTGGATACCCTTCGCCAACGTCTGGTCCTTGTCATCCCACTTCGGCATGCCCACCGTCTGCACGTTGGCGTGCATCGCCTGCGCGATCGGCTTGCTGAAGTGCGCCGACCAGCCCGAGCCAAGAATCACAATCGTGTCGACCTTGGTGTCGGTCATCATCGCCGCACCCTCGGCTACCTTCTTGCCGATCTCGAACAGCGCCATCGTGCGCGGATAGTCCTGCTCGCGGAAGTAGAACCAGATGCTCGCTGTACTGGGCACGACGTTTGGCTGATCGCCGCCGTCCTTGATCACATAGTGCGAGCGCTGCTGCAGCCGCAGATGCTCGCGCTTGAACTCCCACCCCTGTCCCATCAACATCACCGCGTCGAGGGCGCTCTTGCCGCTCCACGGCGCGCCGGCCGCGTGTGCGCTTGATCCACGAAAGCGGAATTCGGCCGAGAGCAACGCGCTCGAACCACTGGCGCCCCATGACACGCCGAGGTCGTTGCCCACGTGCGTGAAGAGTGTCACGTCGGTGTTCTTGAACAACCCCGATCGCACGAGAAATGCCTTGCCCGCCATCTGTTCTTCGGCGATGCCCGGCCAGAGCAGCAGCGAGCCGTTGATCTTGTCGCGCGTCATCAGCTGCTTCACCACGATCGCGGCCACGATATTCACCGCCTGACCCGCGTTGTGTCCTTCGCCATGACCCGGGCCGCCGTTCACCATCGGGTCGCGGTAGCCCACGCCCGGCTTGTTGCTGGCCTGCGGGATGCCGTCCACATCGGAGCCGAGCGAGATTTCCGGCTTGCCCGTACCGTAGCTCCAGCGGGCCGTCCACGCCGTCGGGATACCCGCGACGCCCTTCTCGATGGCGAAGCCTTCCTTCTGCAACAGCGTCGTGAGGTAGCGCTGCGACTCGTATTCCTGGAAGCCGAGCTCCTGGAACGAGAAGAGCATGTCCACGATTTCCTGCACCTGCTTGGCTCGGGCTTCAACCATCACGAGCGCTTCAGCCTTGAGCTTCTCAAGACGCGGGTCGGCGGGCGCGGCGGCAGTCGCGGCGGTGGTCGGAGGGGTCGCTGTCTGGGCCAGCAGCGCCGGCGCAAACGCCGGTGCAGCGGCCAACGCCGTGAGGCCGGCGACGAGGGAACGGGTGGAGCGAAAGCACTCGCGAAAGCGGGTCGGATGCACGGCAAGCTCCCAAGGGTGGTCAGCGAATCTCGGACGGGGCTCGCCGGCGGCCGTGACGAACCGGGCAACACAGGCGAGACCGGAAACTACGTTTCAAACAGGGAAACCGCTCGCTCCGGACCCCCGTACGGTCACCAAGACAGCGGTTTTGTGGTCATTTCCTGTGCCCCCGTTATGCATCCTTCGAATTCTCTTCGTGCATTCGCGCTGTTTGGGGCCTTGAGCCTGGTTTGCGCTGCGAGCGCCCACCCGTTGCCGGCGCAAGCGCGACGCACGTCACCCGCCAGGCGCGATACGCTTTCCGCCGACGAGCGGGCGGTGGCGCGGGAAGCCACCCGCGACGCCCGCTCGATCGCCCGCCGACAACTGTCGCCCGACAGCGTGGTGCGTCGCCTGCGTGCCGATTCGGCCAGCGCGACGGCCTTCAGCGACCCCGAGGCGCGGCTCATCCTGTTGCGGGCCCGCGAGGCCCGGGTACGGCAGGACAGCGCGTTACGGGCCTACAAGGCCACCGCCACGCAGCGCATCTCCATGGGCATGGGCGCCAAGCGGCTGGGGCTGGAGAAGCTGCTCTTTCGCGGGGACAATGTGGCCGAGATCTCGTGGCGCCGTGATGTGGGCGTGCGGGTGCGGCCCATCGGATCGCGCGTGACCGTGCCGATGGCGTCGAGCGCCAGCGGGGATTTCAGCAGCGCCATTTCCATTCCGTACTTCCCGGGGCGCGAGTCGCTGTGGTTTCCGAGCAGCAACTTTGGGGTGGTGAAAAGCGACATCGACGAGCGCGAAGTTATTCATCCGCTCGCCAACGGCGCGGAGACGTACTACAAGTACGCCTCCGGCGATTCGGTGGACATCACGCTCGACGGCGGCCGCGTGATCAAGCTGCGCGAATTGCGCATTACGGCGCGCCGGCCCGAGTGGCGGTTGTTCGTGGGCTCGTTCTGGTTTGATCGCGACGGCGGGCAGCTGGTGCGGGCGGCATATCGGTTGGCGGTGGACATCGACATCTGGGATGTGGCGTCGGAGGAGAGTGTGGCCGATGCCAAGGTGAGTCGCGAAGCCGACCGTCTGCGCGATTCCATTGCCCGCGCGCGCATGCCGCGTGATTTGTATGTGAAGGACTCGATCCTGCGGGCACCGCGGATGCAGGCGCGGGCCAGCGACAACACCAACGATGAAGACGTGCCGTTGTGGGTGAAGGCCACGTTCCGTCCGGCCAAGGCCAAGCTCGATGCGATCACCGTGGAATACGGACTGTATCAGGGCAAGTTCTGGTTGCCGCGCGCGAACAGTGCCACGGCGTCCATGCAGATGGGTTTTGTGCGCACGCCCTTCAGCATCGATGAAAAGTTCACGTACGAAGAGGTGAACGGCGACTTCTCGCTGGCGGCGATTCCCGCGGCGCGACTTCGTGGTGCGGCGGGCGATTCGAGCGCGCGTGACAGCACCGTGGTCACCGGTGGTGGCGGCGATCTCACCGTCAACGTGAGTATGGGTGGCGCGGGTTCGGCCACGCGTTCGGCCACGCGTTCGGCCGTGGATACCATGAAAATGTCCACGTCAGCGCGGTCGCGTTATCGGTTGTGCCTGAAAGATTCCACGTACACGCGAGTGGAGCCCCGCTACGAGGGCGCGTTGCGCGTGGCGTACGACATGCCGTGCGATGCGTCGAAGCTGGCCAACTCACCGGCCTTGCCGCCGGCGGTGGCCTCAGACGAAGAGCTGTTCGACCTCAAGAGTCGTGATGAACTACTGGCGGCACTCGACTTCTCGCTGCAGCCCGGCTTCCTGCCGCAGATGCCCAAAATTCACGTTGGTTCCGATCTGCTGCGTTTCAATCGCGTGGAAGGCTTCTCGGCCGGTGTGAGCGTGTCGCAGGTGCTGGGCGCAGGGTACACGCTGAACGCGGTGGGTCGCATTGGACACGCCGACCGGCACGCGAACGGGGAGGTGTCCTTGGCGCGCAGCAACGGCGCGCGCACCGTGACCGGCACCGTGTACCATCGCCTCGCCGCCACCAACCCTGAGTGGGGCGGGGGCCTGAGCTTCGGCGCGTCGCTGCCGGCGTTCATCTACGGACGCGACGAAGGATTTTACTACCGCACCATGGGTGCCGAATTCGGCGAACGTCGCGAGCGTCGTCGGGGAGCGATCGAGTACAAGCTATTCATTGAGCGGCAGTGGACCGCGGGCGACACCCTTGTGGTAAACACCTTCTCGCTGGCCAAGCTGATTGCCGACCGTCGCTTCCGCCGGAATATCGAGTCCGAGCAGTTGAGTGTGACCGGCGTGTCGGGCATGTACTCGCGCGTCTTGCTGGAACGTCCGAAGGGACTGCGCCTCACCACCGTGCTGAACGGCGAAGCCGGCACCGGCACCTTTCAATATGCGCGCGCATCCGTGGAAGGCACGGCCGCGCGCGCGGTGGGACGATTTTCCGCGGCGCTCACCGGCGCGATCGGCAGTTCGATCGGCGACGTGCCGCGTCAGCGCGGTTGGTTTGTGGGCGGCGTGCGCACCGTGCGCGGACAGATCGCCGGCACGCAAGACGGCGATGCGTTCTGGTTGGCGCGCGCGGAAGTAGGGACAAAGCAGGGCGTCGTTAGGCCCGTGGGATTCTTTGACATCGGCTGGGCGGGGAGCCGAGAAACGTTCGGCAAAGTGCAGCCGCAGCGCGGAGCGGGTATTGGGGTGGGATTGTTGGACGGTTTGATTCGCGTCGATTTTTCGCGCGGGTTGTATCCGCTGAAGCAGTGGCGGACGGATTTTTATTTGAGTGCGGCGTTGTAGGCGGGGGGCAGGAGCGTCTGACGCGTTCGGACGGTCGAGTGACTGGCCGTTAGGCTGCGACGGTCGCCGCCTAAACGGCGGCGGGACGAACCTCGACCGGCGGGCGAAGTGCTTGTGCCGTGGTCGGTTGCGGAGCTGAGTGCCGGACGGCACTTTCCCGATATGCTGCGAGGAATTGCCTGTATAACGTCCGCCACGCAGGGATTCCCCGCAGGCGAATGGGCGTTAGCTCGCACATCGGAGATCTAATTTGGCGAAGATCGATTGGGACGCACTTTTGAGGTTCGTTGGCCATGGGCCGAATCGTGCAGTGGACGTGCTCTTTCTCGGACTCGAAGAGCGTGCGGTCGAGCAGGAACGTAACCTCACCGCGCGCGCCACATTCCAAGGCGTCGAAGACTTACGAGCAGCGCATGAAGTCACGCTCGCTCGTGCCGGCTGCCATAATCCTTTCGCCGACAAACATAAAGACCCAGTGAAGCAGTGGAATACAGCGTCCCGTTTTGCGCTCGCGATCAGCGGCTCGACGTCGTGGAACGATCGCGCTGCTTGGAGTGACTAATGGCGCAACTCCCTTGGTCGCGCGCACGGATCGACGTTTCTGATGGAATGTTTCCCGTTTCCGCGTGCAACGCGTTCTACGCCACTTCCCGGATACCCAGACTGGACCGACGATGAGGTGTGGGATCGACGACGTCCTATTCTCCGGCAATACCTGACGCAGAATGCGCCGAAGTTCGTCATCGCATACGGCAAGGCCACAAAGGCGAAAGCCTCCGAACTTTTAGCAGTGCCGCCCGACGCGTGGCAGGCTGTCCCGAATCTGGCTCGAAGAGTCGAAGTTGCAACGAATGGCGAAACTTGTATCGCCCACGTTGGTTTCTTTGGTCGCGGATATTTCGCGAATGGCGACATTCCAGGCATCGTTCGTGCAATGCAAGATCGCGTGGGTGCGAGCTAACGAGCGTTGCTGCAGTCAAAGGCATGGCGGTACGCTGTGTAACTGCGCAGCGCTGCGCGCTGCTCCGTTCACAGCTAATTTATGATAGCCTTTGCAGCAGAACGCGGCGTTATACCGACCAGCGCGAGTTTGACAGTTCCAGCTCCCGTGATTACTTTGTGGTCACAGGAGGTATCGCGATGAAAGCACGACTCGTTCAAATTGGCAACTCGCGCGGTGTCCGGCTCCCGAAGCCACTGATTGAGCAAGCCGGCCTCACCGACGAGGTCGAGTTGCGCATCCACGCCGGCGTCATCACGATTCGGGCCGCGACGGGCGTGCGGGTGGGATGGGCGGAGGCCGCCAAGGTGATGCGGGCACGCGAGGATGATCGCCTGCTCGATCCGCCACAGGCCACTCGGTTCGATGACGAGGAATGGACGTGGTGACATTCGACCGGATCCGCCGCGGGGAGGTGTTTCTCGTCCAACTGGATCCGACGCGTGGCGGGGAGATTCGAAAGGCGCGACCCTGCGTGGTCGTGTCCCCAGATGATTTGAACGCGCATGTCCGCACCGTGATCGTCGCGCCCCTGACCACGGGCGGTCATGTCTATCCGTTTCGTGTCCCGTGCAAGTTCGCGGGGAAGGAAGGGTTCGTCGTGATTGATCAGATTCGCACGGTCGATGTGGAGCGATTCACGAAACGGCTCGGCCGCGTGAGCCCCGCGACGCTCAGTCGCGCGCTTGAGGTACTCCAGGCCATGTTTGCGACGTGAAGGGCGGTATAACGAAGGAAAGATTCGTGCCGCGCGCAGCCGCGGCACAATCTGGTGTTGAACGCAATCCGGCGGTGCGAAGTCGCGCGGCGCTGGCCTCTTGGACTTTCCATCGCGCGGCGCGGACTTCAGGGACTGGAATGGTCCAGTCGCGCGGCGCGCAGGCGGCGAAGCGACGACGACCGCGGTTCGAAGGCGTCGATGAGCGCGGTGGTTCGCATGCGTTGCAGGCGGTGTGTGGCGCGGCGACCGTGCATCACACGATACTGGAATGCAGCCCGGCTGAGCGGCGGCGCGTGGGGCGTAGCCGGATGAGCGCACACGGGAAACATCGATCGTGGACGTTCATGAGGGTGGGGCCCGCGATCGTCGAGAGCGCGCGACGAGACGGAGCGCGCCGCGGCCACACACGGAACAGCGGCGCACCGCCGGGACGGCGACGATGCTGACGACGGCGACACGCGAGGTTTCACCGTCCACACCTGAATGCCCATCCGCTGCGCCGACATTTGCGTGGCCGCCGTCGGGCAGGGCGACCTCACGGGCAGTGTGCGCGCTGGCGGCTGCCGCCTGTGGCGCCGCGTGGAGCTCGAGCAGGTGTCTGGCGCGCTCGAGATCCGTGCGACCGGTGGGCCTGAGGAGCCCGTAGTAGCGGATCTTGGTGAAGCCCCGCGGGAGCACGTGTTCGAGAAAGCGCGCGAGGAACGTGTCCACCGGGAGCGTCAGCCGTCGGGTCTCGTGGGTGCGCGCGTGGGTGTAGCGGAAGGTGACGCAACCGTGCGCGAAGGATTCGATCCGGTGATGGGTGAGGGCCACGTGATAGACGTCGCGCGCGAGATCGCGCGTCGTGTGCGCTCAGCGGCGCGGCATCACGTCGTTGATGGGCGGGAGCGCGGCGTCGCGGACGCAAGCGCGTGAGATGCGTGGAGAGCGCGGTGGTGCGGAGGCTGGTGTGCCCGAGGTCATCCTGAATGAGGGGGAGGGCGACGCCCGCTTCGAGGAGATGCGTGGCGTCGCTGTGGCGGAGCGTGTGCACGTGCGCGCGCTGGTGCACGCCGCTCTGTTTGACGGCGCGGACAAAGGCGCACTGCAGCGTGGACCGAGTGATGGGCGTTGCGTCGGCACCCGTTGCGGGCGGGGAGCGGGACGTAGCAATCCTTACCGCCCTTGCCTTGATGAATGTGCAGCAGTGCGCGGTCCCCATCCACGTCGCACAAAGGCACGCGAATGCTTTCCATCAGGCGGAGTCCGCAGGCGTAGATGGTGGTGAGGCACGCACGATACGGCGTGCATCGCACGGCACCGAGGATGCGCCACACTTCGTCGCGGCTCAACAAGTTTCTTCGCCCGTTTGGGACGCGCGACGTCGAGCACCCCCCACGGCTGGCCGAGCG
>JANLVC010000123.1:0-4456 GCA_031363815.1 Gemmatimonadota bacterium | reverse complement strand
TGGCGCTGCGGGGGTGGTGGTTTCCGGCGTCGTGGCGGGTGGCGGTGCGACTGTCGTGGGGGTGGGCGGCGGGGGTGGTGATGCTGTTCGCGCTCACCAGTGCGGCGCTCGGGCCGCGGTCGGGGGATATCGAACCACCATGGGTGGATCGCGCGGGGGGTTTGACGTACCGCGAAAGCCCGCTGCCGTTTACGCCGGGGTATGGGTGGTTTGGCGGGTTGGCCGACTCGCTCACGGTGAACGGGTTTACCGTTACCCATCAGGGCACCGGGCCCCTCATGGCGGTGGTGTCGCGCGAACCGGCGCGGGTGGCCATGCGCGTGGTGCTGCGCGGGCGCGAAGAGGGCGGTGCGTTGGTGCCGATCGGCTATCTGCACGTGGCCAGCGGCGTAGCCGGCGATTCGGGTGCGGTGGCGTTGGTGGGCGAAGAGGATCTGGCGGCCAGGCTGGTGGTGACACGCCGAGCCTGGGACTGGGGGCTGGCCATGCCAACGGTGCGGCTGGAAGGCGTGTTTGGCGGGCGGGCGGTGAACGACCCGCGGCCGGTGGTACTCGAGGCGTGGAGTGCGCCGGATACGCTGCGGCTGTCGGCCCGTTCGGCGGCGTTCGCGGGCACGCGGTCGGTGGCGCTGACGCCGGTAATCGGGTGGGCGCTGATCCAGACCGTTTTCTCGATTGGTGGGGATTTCGAGCTACTGGCGCATATATGCTGGCTTGCTGCGCTGATAATGCCCATTGGATGGTGGGGAATTCAGGCCGGCGCGCGGTGTTGGCGCGTGTTGGGGATGGCGATGGTGTGGGTGGGGGTGGGCGTTTCCGCCATGCCGCGGGCATTTGGCGTGGCGCCGGTAAGCGTGCGCGACTGGGTGGTGATGGCGGGGCTGCTGGCGGCGGGGGCGGTGGCGGGGCGATTGGCCGCCGGCGACCGACAGCGACACAATCAAATAACGGCGAGCCGGCGAGTCACGCCACGCCATCACTCGGCGAGCGGTGGGTGGCAACTTCGCGCGTCTTTCTGCGCCTCAGCCCCCGATGCGCCATCAGCATTCGACGGATCACGAGGTTGAGGCACCACAAATTTAAAACTCGCCCGCTCACCAACGGCGGCCGCCATCCGTCGCAAGACTGCGATGGAATGTCCGTGGTACTCGCCGTTCTCCATTCGCGCGATCGCTGGTTGCGACGAGCCAATCAACGTCGCAAGCGCCTGCTGGGTGAGCTGGTGACGCTCCCTCAACGCGAAGATTTCTTCCGCAATCTCAGCGGATATGGTCGCCTCCGCGACTTCGTTTTCCCAACGTGCATCGCCGTCATGCAGGGTGGTCAGGACGGTCAGCGCGTCGTTGCGCTGACTCGTTAGGAGCTTGCGCGAAGCCATCGTCGTCACTCCAAAATCTGGGGAGAATCAAGGTTGCGGCGCGGTATGAGCGAGCGGAGCAGCCTTGTGCGCCAAACGGCGAGTTACCGCGCGATCGATATCAGCTTCTTCGAGTGCAGCCTCCTTCGTGCACCCGTGAGCCATCACCGCGATGCCCCGGCCGGCAAAGAAATACAGGGCGCGATAATTCAGGTTGCCGACACTGACCCGGAGTTCGTACACGCCATCGCGCAGTGGCGCCGCCGTCGGCCGACGGAGGTCGTGTCCGTTCGCCGCGAGTCGCGTCAGGGCAGCCGCGACTTTCACCGCCGCCACTCTATTTTGCGACTTGCCGGGTCCCGCCAGCGTCGCGAGCCACGCATCAAACGGGACATACCCGGCGAGATCTTGGTACCGCCGAATTTCACACGAAGGCATCGGCTACCACTGCTTAAGTATATCGTATTTGATATCGTGTTGCAATGCTTGAGCGGCATTGCTCGATCGTTCAGTTCTTGAGGAGCACAGTAGAACCGTCCCGCTTGGACCGCACACCCGCTCGCGGCAGGCGATGTCATTTGAACGCCGGACGAGGCGATCCGGAGGGCCACCGCCCTGCGGAGGGATACGCGGTAGGATCTGACTCCGCCGATCCGGTTGGCAGGAGCCGCGGACCTCGTTCGGGAGTATCATTCCGATATGCTAGGATCCGTCGTGAACGTCCTCGATTTGCTCCTCGGCGTGCTGCGCCCTGCCGTGTTCGTGGCCGGCGCCCTCGCCGCCGTGGCGGCGGTGGTGTCGTACAGCGTGCGCACCCGCAAGATCTCGCCCTTCTCCCCCTTCGCGCGCCTTATCCGCGACAAGGTGGACCCGTGGCTGATCACCCCCATGGAACGCCGCATCATGCGCGCCGGCGGCACGCCGTACGCCGCGCCGTGGTGGGCACTGGCCGCCGTGATCGTCGGTGGACTCGTGCTGCTGTCGGCCGTCGGTTTCATACGCGACCAGCTCATGATGCTGGCCATGATGAGCAGCTCCGGTGCGTCGCTGGCCGCGCTGCTGGTACACTGGACCTTCAGCGTGCTGAAGCTGGCGCTGTTCGCCCGCGTGATTTCGAGCTGGGTAGGCGGTAGCGCGTACTCCAAGTGGTGGCGCTGGTCGTACGTGCTCACCGAATGGTTCCTGGGGCCGATGCGTCAGGTGATTCCCACGATCGGCATGATCGACATCACGGTGATCATCGCGTACTTCGGGTTGGGGATACTGGAGAGCGTTATCACCTCGGCGCTCATCTAGCCGCGTAGAACTGCCAACAGCTTAGTAGGCAGGGAGGAGGGTTTCAGGGAGGAGTGAGCAGGACCACGCGGCGCTGCAGCTTCCGCCCGTCGCCCACACGTTCGCCACCAGATGGCTTCCGGTGTGAAGTCTCACGGTTACCACCGTGGCTCTCCCGACCATTGTCGATCAGGCAGAAGCGGGTCAGAACATTGAATTGACGCGACGCGGCATCGCGGTCGCCGTGGTCATCTCGCTGCGGGAATATGCACGGCTTCGCGGTGAGCGAGCGCCGTTTGGAGAGGCGTACCAGCGCTTTCTGTCATCGCACGCATTGGTCGACGGGACGCTGCGATGAACGCGTGATTCCCCACCGGACGCTGTTTGGTGGCGAACGTGTGACGGCGGGTGAAGCACCGCGGCGATGGGGGCAGCGATGGCGGCGGCCCCCGCTGTACCATTCGGAGCGGTGATTCCGGCAGCCCCGCACGTTCGCCACCAAACAGCTTCCCTCTCAGCATGACACGTTCATCACAGCGGCCGGGGTTCAGTGTTGCGTGCGCATGCGGCGCAGTGATCCACAGCAGCGATGAGCATCTCGGGCGGACCATCAAGTGCCGCTGCGGGCGCGCGGTGCAGATTCAGCGACCGAAGGAGCCGGAGACCGTTGAGGGTAGGCGGTCGGAGCGGAAGCGGTCGAGAAAGCGTGGTGGGATCGACTTGGGCGCGCTGCTCTCTTGGTGGCCTCGGGTGCCGCGTCTGCCACGTGTGCGATTCGATGTGTCGGAGTGGAACGCGCGACGCGCGGTGACGCGATACACGTTTCGTGGCGCGGTGATGTATGCCGTGGCGATGATTGCCACGTGGATCGCGTTGTTCACCGTGTCGGAGTATTGGCTGCCGGCCACCATGCTGGCCTACGGACCGCGCTGGGTGGTGTTGTTACCGCTGGCGGTGCTGCTGCCACTGGCCTTGCTGTTCGCCCGAAAGTCCGTTGGCGTGCTGGTCATGGGCGCCGTGATTGCGCTGTGGCCCGTGATGGGGCTCCGACTCGCCGTGCCTACCGCCGGCTTTTCGGCACCCGCAACGATCAACTCGAGTCGCATTCGCGTGCTGTCGCTGAACGCGCAGGGCGGCGCGATTGTAAAGCTGCGCATCGCGTCGATTCTCGAGCGGTATGCGCCAAGTATTATTGCGATGCAGGAGTGTGGTGACGAGCTGGCGGCGGTGCTCGAACAGCAGCGTGGATGGTATGCCGCGCGCTACGAGGGTCTGTGTACGCTGAGCCGGTGGCCAATTGAATTCGCCGACACCATGCCGCGCGCGGCATTCGCTCGCGTGTCGCAGCTGGGCTACGGTGGCACGGGCATCGTGGTGCGCTACGGTATCGCGCATCCCACGCGTCCGTTTCAATTCGTCAATCTGCATCTCGAAACGGCGCGCAAAGGCCTCGAATCATTGCTGGGCGATGATGGCCTCATTCCCGATAACGCCACGGGCGTGCCGTCACCGGAAGAAGCGGAACAGCGCGCGAACCGTGTGGGCGAAGATCGCGTGTCGCTGAACGCGCGCATTCGCGAGAGTGAATCCGAGCGGGCGTCGGTATGGTCGGCGCGAAAGATGGACGAGATCCCCGTCATCATCGCCGGTGACTTCAACATGCCGGTGGAGAGCGCGATTTATCGCCGCTACTGGAGCGGGCTCACCAACGCCTTCGACACCAAAGGACTCGGCTTCGGCTTCACGAAACACGAAGGGTCACTGCTGCGACTGCGCATCGATCACGTACTCAGCGCGCCCAAATGGTTTCGCGTGCGCGGCGCG
>JANLVC010000012.1:0-3051 GCA_031363815.1 Gemmatimonadota bacterium | reverse complement strand
TCAGAAGTCCGTTGTAGCCAGCGGCTGGGCCGGTCTTGATGGGCGAGCCGTCGGCACGACGGTCTACCTCATTGAGGAAGCGCCACACGCCTACCAACGCGGTGTCGCGCTGTTGCGCGGCGAGGACCCTCGGGATGCCGGTCCCGTGGATGGCCAAGAGGACCAACGCAAGCACGTGCTGTGGGCGCATCGTCATTTCGGCTCTCGCAAGGGTGAGTTGCAACGGGTGGGACACGCGTTACGGACAACGCACAAGAGTGCGCCGCAGGGCACGACGATGCAAATCGCCGTGTGAGCGCGCCGCCGTGCGTACGGTACGTCACGCGTAGGGGGGCGAACGCGGCGCGTTCTGTTGCGAGGCGCTTTCATCAGGGCCCCCACCCGCCGCGTGGTCCGCCGATCCTCGGGCGCTGTCGATCTTCGCCATATTCACACGAAACTGACTGCATTGCCCTTCCCGTGAAGCGCGGCAGCGGTCACGTAGTGCCCCTCGCGTTCTGCCCGCAGTGGTACGGGCAACCCACTGCCAGCTTCCGCATGGATTTCATCGCTCTGTCCTCTGCGCGAGACGCAGCGCTTTCCACACTGACGCCGGAGTTCTGGGTGCCACTGGTGGTCCAGTAGTGGCCCCCGAATCGGTCGCGCTTCCGGCGCGATTTCGTTTCGCCGGCCGTGGCAGCACGACCGGCACCAACGAGCTGGCCGCGTTGCTGCAGTCGCGGCTGCGCGGGATCGCGGTCGTTATCAAAGTGACCATGTTGGTGTTGTGTCTGCTGCTGACCGCGCGCAT
This sequence comes from Gemmatimonadota bacterium, assembly GCA_031363815.1. Lineage (GTDB taxonomy): Bacteria > Gemmatimonadota > Gemmatimonadetes > Gemmatimonadales > Gemmatimonadaceae > Gemmatimonas. The sequence continues at coordinate 2,261 of JANLVC010000012.1, read as the reverse complement.
GCGCGATACGTCGGCCTCGGGAGAACGCTGGTGCGCGGCGACTTCCTTTCGTACTTTGGGCATGGGTGGTACCCTCGGTAGTGCCGTGCGAATCCTGGCGGGGATCAACGCTTCAGCATGGAGGCACCACCCGGATTTCAATTAGACTTGGGACAGACCCCTCTCACAACGCATGGGTGACAAAATGGTGCATTCTCGAGACGTGGCTGTGACCAGAGCCGCGGGTTCGACCGTGAGTGCACGCAACCGCCACGCCGACTTCGTATTGTTGGCGCTCGCAATAAGCGCAACGGTATTTCTGGGCTTCTGGTTCACCTACTTCGGACCGATAGTGGCCGGAGCCTATCCCAAGAGCTCACCCCTCGTTCATCTACACGGCTTGAGCTTCTTTGCCTGGTATCTGCTTCTACCCCTTCAGGCCGCGTTAATCCGTATCCGGCGTGTTCGGCTGCATCGGACACTTGGCTACATGAGTCTTGCGCTCGCATCGGTAATGTTCGTCAGCGGCTTGGCAGTCGTGAGCGTGCGAATGCGTGAGGCGCTATCGGCCGCAGAACCTTCGTTCTGGTTAGCGGCCGGTCCCGCGATTTTCGCGACCCTGATGCTTTTCGCGGTTTTCTACTCGGCCGCCCTGCTGCTCCGGCATAACGGCGCGTACCACAAACGACTGATCATCGTTGCAAGCACCGCCGGCATGGGAGCCGCCGTATTCCGTATCCTCGGAGTCCTCTTCGGCGAAGTGATGTGGGTCCTGCCGGCAAGCATTCTCATGACGAACCTTTTCATCGTAGCGGGAATGTCGCTTGACCTGCTCCGGGAGGGCCGCATTCACCGAGCCTATCTTATCGGTCTACCGGTCTGCTTTGGCATGGAGCTCGCAGTCTTCCTATCCACGGGGACGCCAGCGGGACAGGCACTCGCGCGAAGCCTTGCGTGGGTCGGTGACACGCTCGCTTTCTTGTATTAGCATCGCGCTTTGACGCTGAGGGGGCCGAGTGCGCGGCCAAACCGGGCGTTGCTGCTGACGAACGCAGATTGTTATGCGGCTTCGGTCCGATTGCGCACGGTCAGCCGTACTTCGGCACCCGTCCGGCCACGCAACGTGATCAGTGTGTCGACACTCAAGCGATCAATCTTCGCGCGCAGTAAGTCACTGACCCGCGGTTGCGAGACGCCGAGCACCGCCGCCCACTCGGCTTGCGTGGTCCCGAGCGTCGCCAGACGCTTGCGGAGTTTGATGATGAGGTCGGAGCGGAGTTGGAGATTCGCCGCCTCGTCCGGCGGGAAGCCGAGATCTGTGAGCACGTTGCCGCTGCCATGCGTAATCTTGATCGCCATAATGGGATCCTCAGCGGTCCGACCGCTGTCGAAGAATCTCTCACGGTTTGTTGCGTTTTTTTCATGGAACGCGTGCAACACGTACAATCCATCGGCAAGCTTCGCGACGTAGAACACGCGAAACGCTCCGGTCGTGTCATTCCGGAACCGCGCAGCGCAGTGCGCGAGGTCGACTTCGTGGGCCTGCGCTCGCGGCGTGGTGCGTCGTTCGCGCTCCTGGGCCTGTTGGCCGACGGCGCGTTTGAGATCAGCGTGTCCGTCCCGTTGGTACTGGAGTACGAAGCCGTGGCGCGGCGGCAGGCCCGGGAGCTCGGGCTGACGCACGCCGACGTTGACGCCGTCGTGGACTTGGTCTGCACGCAGGCGCACCATCGGAAGATCTTCTATCTGTGGCGACCGTTCCTGCGCGATCAGAACGATGATATGGTGCTGGAAGTCGCGGTGGATGCGCAGTGTTCGTACATCGTGACGTTCAACACGCGGGACTTTGCGGGTATCGAACAGTTTGAGATGCAGACGCTGACGCCCGGCGAGTTCTTGGCGCTACTTCAGGAGGACGCATGAGCACGATCAGTCTCCGGCTTTCCGAATCCCTGCACGCGCAGGCGCGCGCGCTGGCGGAGCAAGAAGGCATTGCGATCAAGAGGCGCGGGCCGTGCGCGGTTCTCGCACGGCGTTTCAGCGCGTGCTGAAGAAGGTGAAAGATCGGGCGCCAATCGCCGGCGACGAACGGTGACGGTGTGACGAGCCGCCCTCTAACCGTCCTAACGAGTTTCGTGTCAGTCCTAACGAGTTTCGTGTCAAGGGCACGCACGTATCTCGGGTGCGTGAGTGGTGGTGTTCGCGCACCAGCGTTGTGGTCGTTCAACCTGCTATGGCACGTCGCGTGTCATCGGTTCGATCGTCCACGGTGCCCGTGGCGA
>JANLVC010000197.1:0-9764 GCA_031363815.1 Gemmatimonadota bacterium | reverse complement strand
CGACGCGTTTGCAACTCGCCGAGCTGCCGGCTGTCGTGAGACACCTCGAAGCAGACGCGACGAAGATCCGCCAGAAGGTCGAGGAGCTGAACGATGTGGCCATCAAGGCCGGCGTTGGTCCGCGTAACGCGCCAGGTCGGTCACCGACAAGCGCGTTGATGGAACGGCGGGATGCGCTAGACCGCGATCTCAACGCGGCTCGCGACGCCGCAAAACAGCGCCTCGCGGACGCGGTAACCGCCCTCGAAACGATCCGACTGGACCTCCTTCGACTGACCGCTGGAGCTGGAAGCGTCGAGGGCCTGACGGCGGACCTCGCTGAAGCCCGCGCCGTGAGCGAGGAAGTCGGGCGGCTGCTCGCTGCGCGTGACGAAGTGGCAGCTCAACTGTCGATCGACGCCGAGCCCTGATTCGAATGGAGATCCACCGTCAGATGTTACGACGTGCGCCACGATGTCTGTGAGATGCCGGGATCGCATGCGACGCCTCAACGTTGCTTGCTGCTGACAGGCTCCGTGTCCAAAATCTCGAGGACGCGCCCGAACGGAACCGATCTACGCGGCAATCAGCTTGCGAACGCGGAGCCGTTTTCGCGACCGCGCCGCGGCTGCGAAGCGGATGATCGACCGCATTCTCGATCGGGCCGAGAGCCTGGACAGATCCTGTAAACTGATGGACTTGATCAGATAACACCTGTATCGTTCCGGCCACGCGATCGAGCTTTCCCTCATGCCGGTCGACTCCGACGCTCGTCCCTCCGCGCTCCACATCGCTCGCTCGGCGAGGCAGCCGTTGCCTCGACCTCCTCCACATCCGCTCCTCGTGACCGATCGCATCGCACAGCTCAATGAGCTGCTTGTCGGCCGCTATGTCGTCCAGCGCGAGATCGGTGCGGGAGGAATGGCCACCGTGTATCTCGCCGAGGACGTACGGCACCATCGACGCGTGGCGATCAAGGTGCTGCACCCGGAGTTGTCGGCGGTGCTGGGCACCGAGCGGTTTCTCAAGGAGATCGAACTCACCGCCAGCTTGCAGCATCCGCACATTTTGCCGCTGTTCGATTCCGGCAGTGCCGACGGGCTGGTGTTCTACGTCATGCCTTTCGTGGATGGCGAGACGCTCCGCGCGCGTATCGACCGTGAACAGCAACTGCCGGTGGTCGACGCCGTGCGCATCGCGCAGGACGTGGCCAGCGCACTGGATTACGCGCACAAACGCGGCGTGGTGCATCGTGACGTGAAGCCCGAGAATATTCTGTTGCACGAAGGACGTCCGATGGTGGCCGACTTCGGCATTGCCCTGGCCGTGAAGGAAGCCGGCGGACAGCGCATGACGCAAACCGGCCTCTCACTCGGCACGCCGCAGTACATGGCGCCCGAGCAGGCCATGGGCGAGAAGACCGTCGACGCACGTGCCGATGTGTTTGCACTGGGCGCGGTGACGTACGAGATGCTGGCCGGCGAGCCGCCATTCACCGGCCCTACCATGCAGGCGATCGTGGCGAAGGTGCTGGCCACCGATCCTGTCCCGCTCACCGAACTGCGGAAGAGCGTACCCGTGCATGTGTGGGACGCGGTGGCTACCGCCCTCGAGAAATTGCCGGCCGACCGACACGCGTCGGCTGAGCGCTTCGCGACGGCGCTCGGCGACGGCTCCGCCGTGCCACGACACATCAGCGGCGCTCGACCCGCGTCGAGAGGCACGAGTCGCCCGACTGGCGCGCGTCGCGCGATGCCCTGGATTGGCGGACTTGCCGCCGGTGCGCTGATCGGGGTGACGGGCGCGATGACCATGACGGGTGTGGCAAGTGGAAACGCCGAATCGTTGCGCGCGAAACCGGTGCGATTCCTCGTCACCGCCCCTGATTCGCTCGAACTGCAAGCCGTCTGTTGCGGGCAGATGATGGTGCTCTCGCCTGATGGCCGCACGTTGGTCTATCAGGCCAGACCGGTACCCACCGATTCCGTGGCCGGCGCGCCACCGCAGCGGCTCGTGGTGCGCGACCTTGGCTCGCTCACGGTAACGGTGCTCCTGGGCACTGAAGGCGCGACGTCGATGTCGATGTCGCCCGATGGACAGCAGTTGGCGTTTGTGGCCAACCAGCGACTGTTCCGCATGCCGTTGCGCGGCGGCGCGGCCACTGAAGTCAGTCAGCTACCCACCGGTTTCGTGAGCGGTTCCACGTGGCTCTCCAACGATCGCGTGCTCGTGAGTGTCGGTACGGCGATCTACAGCGTGGATTTGCAGTCTTCGCAGCTCTCGACATTTCTGAAAGCGGACTCCCTCGAGCGACAGCCCGTTGGCCCACATGCGGTGGAGGGCGGGCACGGTGTCCTGTTCGCGTATGGAGGCTTTGAGCGCGTGCCGTCGGTGTATTGGCTCGCGACGGGCTCGACGACGCCGAGGCGTCTGATGCCCGGCACCACGCCGGCGTACGTGCCCGCGTGGAAGCGTCTGCTCGTGAACCGTGCGGGCGCGCTGTTGGCCTTTCCGTTCGACCCGGTGAAGGGCGATACCACCGGGCCGGCCGTGAAGGTCGGCGATGGTAACGTGCTGCGCTCGCCCATCCTCGCCCACGCCGAGTATGCCGTCTCGCAGAACGGCACACTGGTGCTCTCGCGGCGGGAGTCCGATAGCGCCGACGACACGTGGACGCCGAACACCCAAATCACGATGCGACGCAACGGCGTCAATTCGCCGATTGTCATTCCCGGCACCGGGTCCATCGTGCTGGGGAGCGCCGCGTTTTCGCACAACGGACAGCGGCTGGTGATGCCGTCCCGCAGCGGCTTCGACAGCTGGAAGATCGTGACCCAGGATCTTGGCCGTGGCGTCACACAGACGGTCACAGGAGACGACTACGGGCGCCTTCCGGCGTTCACCGCGCGCGACGACAGCATCGTGTATCTCTCGCGCGAGCCAATCACGTTTGCCGTGCGACCATCGGATGGCAGTGGGGCCGCCGTGGCGCTCCCCGCGATCACGAACTGGACTGCCGTGAACGAGGTCTCGATGCATGGTGATTGGATGGCGGTGTCGGGAACCGCCAAGTCCGGTGCCTCCAGCGCCGACATCGGCATCTTCCGCCGAAGCGTTGGCGGTCCGGTCCAACCGTACGCGAACAGCGCTGCCGGTGAAGTGTCACCCGCGATATCACCCAATGGACGCTGGCTCGCCTACACCACGAACCTCTCGAGCGTTGATCAGGTCTTTGTCAGTCCGTTTCCGACGCCGACCTCGCGCACCGCCGTGTCCGCCGGCGGCGGGCGACTGCCCGTGTGGAGCGGCGACGGCCGCACGTTGTACTTCGTCAATGTCAAGGGCGCCTTCATCGGGTTGTCCTTTTCGGAGGGGCCTGATGGGAAGCCGATGTTGGGCGCAGAGCGCACCATCTTCAACCGTGGCTACGTCCGCGACTGGACGATGTCGCCCGATGGCACCAGCATGATTTTCATTGACACCGCACGACTGCTCAGACTTCTGGGCCTCGAAGTCGTGCTGAACCTGCAGCCCGGATCCTGATGCGCCGTCTCGCTTCCTCCGTCGTGGTGCGTGCCCGTGGGTGATCGGCATGATCAAAATGACCCCCTCCTTCCGCAACTCTCGCGCGCCCTCGCCGACCGCTACCGCATCGGCGCTGAACTCGGCGCCGGTGGCATGGCCACCGTGTACCGCGCGCGCGACCTGCGCCACGAACGCGATGTCGCCCTCAAAGTGCTCCGCGCCGACCTTGGCGAAGCCCTGGGCCGCGAGCGATTCCTGCGCGAAATCCGCCTCGCTGCCTCGCTCACCCACCCGCACATCCTTCCGCTATACGACTCGGGCGAGACGAACGGCGCGCTCTGGTTCACGATGCCGCTCATGACCGGGGAGACGCTCCGCGATCGCATGGGGCAGAACGGTCGACTGTCCATCGACGAGACCGTCCGCGTGGCCAGCGAGGTTGCCGATGCGCTCGACTACGCGCATCGGCACGACATCGTGCATCGCGACATCAAGCCAGAGAACATCCTGCTGCACGAAGGGCACGCCATCGTCGCGGACTTCGGCATTGGGAAAGCACTCGTGGCCGCCACCGAGCACGCCACCATGCACACGCAGATCGGCGTGACCGTGGGGACCCCCGCCTACATGAGTCCCGAGCAGGCCGCCGGCGAAGCAGTCGATGGACGGAGCGATCTCTTCGCCCTCGGCTGTGTGTTATTCGAGATGCTCACCGGCGATGTCGCCTTCAGCGGCCCCACCGTGCAGGCCACCATCGCGCGGCGATTCGTACACACGCCGCCGCCAGTGCACACCGTTCGCCCCGACGTGCCGCTGGCCCTCGCCCAGCTCATCGATCGGCTGCTCGTCAAGGCAGCCGATGAACGCTTGAGCAGCGGGGCGCAGGTGGTGCAGTCGCTGCGCGCGCCAATTGCGGTGGCTGTGCCCGAGGCGTCGGCGTACACCGAGCGCACGGTGGTGGTGCTGCCGTTCGCGAACGTGAGTCCCGACGCCGACACCGAGTACTTCAGCGATGGCCTCACCGACGAACTGATTACCGATCTGTCGCGCGTGAAGGCGCTGCGCGTCATTTCGCGGACGACCGCGATGCAGTACAAGGGCACCACGGAATCGCTGCGAAGCATCGGCCACGCCCTTGGCGTGCGTTGGGCACTCACGGGCAGCGTGCGCCGCGCCGGCAATGCGTTGCGCATCAATGCGCAGCTCGTGGACGTCCAGCGCGATGAGCCCCGGTGGGCCGAGAAGTACAACGGCACGCTTGACGATGTCTTCGATGTGCAGGAACGCGTGTCACGCGCCATCGTAAACGCGCTCGACGTCGCGCTCTCGCCGCAGGAAAGTGCCCAGCTCGCGGCGCGGCCGCTGCAGGATGTGCGGGCCTTCGAACTGTACCTCAAGGCGCGGGAAGCACTCGCGGGTTACGACGTGGCACGCGCGGCGCCGCTGATTGCCCGCGCCGTCGAAATTGCCGGGCGGGTTCCCATTCTGCGCGCCCTCGAAGCACTGAGCGGCATCATGCAGCTGCGCACGGGCGCCGTGCGCACGCCGGAGCTGCTCGCCTCGATTGAACAGGAAGCCTGCGCCCTCATCGCCGAGGCGCCTGATTTCGCGCAAGGGCATGCCCTGCTCGGCTACCTCGCATACGAAACGGGAGACCAGATTACTGCCGTCCGTTCGCTGCGCCGCGCGCTTTCGCTCGATCCCTCCGATGGCGACATCCGCTTCTTCCTTGGTATTGCGCATCAGGCCGGCGGACGAGAAAACGCGCGGATCGGCCAGGAGTGGATCGCCCTCGATCCGCTCTCGCCGCTGGCGAACATCCTCATGGGCGCAAATTCATGGTTCTCAGGTCGCCTTGCCGAGGGGCTGCCGTACCTCGAGGAGGCCGTGCGACTCGCCCCCGCCGGGCTGATCTTTCACTGGGGTCTCGGCAACCACTACGCCCTCATGGGGCGCTACGCCGACGCCGAGCGGCAGGTCGCGTGGCTGCTCGAGCACGCGGCGCAGCTGCCGTACACCGCGCAATTGCACGGGCTGGTGAAGGCCGCCACGGGTCGTCCGACAGAAGCGGTCGAAATACTCGCCACCATCAACGAGCAGCTGCTCGACGGACACCACACGTTCCATTTGGGCGAGTCATACATCATGGCTGGTGCCTACGAGCGTGGGATCGCGCTGATCGACCGCGCCATCACCATGGGCTTCTGCACGGTGGAATATCTGGAGCGGATCTGCCCCTTCTACCACGCGGTGCGCGGGCGCGATGATTTTGCGCGCCTGGTACAGCACGCACGCCGTCGCGCGGCAAAGTTCACGGCGGCGGTTGGCTGACCGCTCCGCTGGTTCTCGCGGCGTCTTCGACGACGGATTCGGAGAAGCCGGTCACGTCGTTTCCCAGAGGCTGCGTATCGGGACGGCATACATGCCGTCGCCGAATGACGCTGTCGTCTCCCCGTCGTACAGCACGACGCCACAGCGGAAACGTGTTCCCGTGACCTCCTGGAGCTTTCGCAGCCCGCGGAAGTCGGCGGCGGTGACGGTCGCGGCCGCCTTCACCTCGACGCCAACCAACTGGCGCGTACCGCGCTCGATGACCATGTCCACCTCGACACCATCCCGGTCGCGAAAGTGAAAGAACGTCAACGGGGCGTCGTACCAGCTTCCCTGTCGTCGCAATTCCTGATAAACGAACGTCTCCAGCAGATGTCCGAGCGTACTGCGGTCGGCCCGCAGCGCATCGGCGTCCATCCCCAGCAGTGCGCACGCCAGTCCGGTGTCCCCGACGTGCAGCTTCGGCGTCTTCACCAGTCGGCTCAGTCGGTTGGAATGCCACGGCGGCAATCGGTCGAGCAGAAAGACCCGCTCGAGCAGCGTGACGTAGTCATTGATGGTTGGCCGTGAGAGCTGAAACGGCGCGGAGAGTCCCGCCACGTTCAGCAACTGCGCGGTGTGTGCGGCGGCGACGGCCAGCAGCCGCGGCAGCGCGTCGAGTGAACTGATGCGCGACATGTCGCGCACATCACGCTGCACCAGCGCGTCGAGATAGTTCAGATACCAGGTCGCCCGACGCCGCGCGGTCGATCGCGCGAGTGCGGCGGGATATCCACCAGCCACGACGCGGTCGAGCAGGTCCGACGCGAGCCGCTTCTTCGGTGGCGCCTGGAACTCGCCCGTGAACAGCCGCTCGAGAAACCGTGGCTCCTTCCGCTCGATCTCCGCTTGGGCGAGGGGATGCAATCGCAGGACGTCCATGCGTCCGGCCAGTGAATCCGACAGCCGGGGCAGGAGCAGCACATTTGCCGAGCCCGTGAGAATGAAGCGGCCCGGCGCGCGGTCGCGATCGATCGCCGCCTTCAGTGTGGTAAAGAGTTCAGGGACCCGTTGGACTTCGTCGAGAATCGCGCGCGCCGGGAGATCCGCCACGAAGCCTACCGGGTCCGACAGCGCCGCCTCACGGACCGTGTCGTCGTCACACGTGAGGTACGCGTAGCCCAGCCGGTTCCCCACTGTTCGGGCGAGCGTGGTCTTGCCCGATTGGCGCGGTCCATGGACGAGCACGGCCGGCGAGTCGGCCAGTGCTTCGAGCAGCCGAGCTTCAGCGAATCGGGGGTACTCGGCCGGGTCTGGCATGCGGCTAATCGTAACCAAGCTGCGCGGCTGATTGCAAGGTTAGATAGCGGCTAATTGAAAGGTTAGGTAACTTGACTGACGCCGTCGTTGCCGAGCGCCTCGACGGCGCTCACTCGGGGACGAGGGTCCGGACGGCCCAAGAGTGGCACCAGCTCGGAAGCGGGACGAATGCTGCAAAGCCATGCGGGCCGGCCTCTTGCGGAACGAATCGGCCTACTCGCTCCGATACGAGTGGTCGTGACGCCGTGCGCGAGACAGCTGGCCGGCTCGAAGTCGCGCGGCTGTCGGATGCCGCGCCACTCGAGGTAGTGGTGCGAGGGCATGTCGACGAAGCCGGCATGATCGTGTTGCCGTTGGCATCTCACCCACCTCCAGAGCCGCGACGACCCGCAGCGGGACACCGGGCCTCCTAAACAACCCTCCGCTACCCCGCCCGCCGCGGAGACACTTGGCGTGGGCGTCTCACCACCGGGACGGCGACACTCGACGGCCATCACACCTTTCATCTCGGCGAGTCGTACAACATGGCCGATCGACGTGACGCGTGGTGTGGCCCTGCTCGACCGCTCGGTGATGATGGGCTTCTACCAGTCGGAGTATTTTGAGCGCCTCTGCCCGTTTTATGAGGCCGCGCGCGGGCGCAGGGACTTCACACGCGTGGTCGCCCGGGCCAAGGTGCGCGAGGCCGAGTTCGCCGCCCCGGTCGGTTGATCAGAGGAGCGGGTCCGACATGTCCGCCGAGTAGACTCGGCCACCCCGCCGAGCGTAGCTTTGAGATGCACGCGATGACACGGCGCTGACGGGCCGCGCTATCATAGGCGCATGACCACCACGCGTTCCACACGGCGGAGGCGAGCGATGATCTCGACGTCCCAGGAGTTCACGGCTGAGCGGCTACTCGGCTACGAGGTGCCCGGCAAGCGCCTCGAGTTGGTCCGCGGCCAGCTGCTGGTGCACGAACCGGCCAGTGTGCGCCACGGTAACATCGGCCTGCGGCTCGCCCATCGGTTGCTGTGTCATCTCGAGCGCGAGCGCGACACCGGTGTCGTGCCGCGGTTGCGCGGCACCGTGCTCGGCCCGGACACCGGGTTTGTGCTCGAACGCGCTCCCGATACCGTGCGCGCACCGGACGTCGCGTTCGTGCTCGCCGGCAGACTCCCAGACCCGCTCCCGGACGGCTTCGGCGACCTCGCGCCCGATCTCGTGGTGGAGGTCCGCTCGCCCAATGATCGTCCGGGCGCGCTGCTTTCCAAAGTGTGTGAATATCTGGCCGCCGGCGCACAGCTCGTTTGGGTCATCGATCCGGCGCACATCAGCGTCACGATCTATCGGGCTGACGGCACCGTGGCGGCGGTGGGCATCAACGACACCGTGTCCGGCGAATCCCTGCTCCCCGGGTTCTCGGTTTCCGTAGGCGACCTGTTCTCCACAAGCTGACCACGACACGGAGCAAGGCAGTAGAATTGCCCATGCTCCCACCACGTGCTCCGCGTTTCTTCGCGCCACTCCACGTCCTCCGCGTGAACCTCGGCGTGGTCGTGGTCACCGCACTCGCCGTATTGCACCCAGCGCCACTCACCGCGCAGACGTCAGCCGCTCGCCCCAACGTCGTCCTCATCATCACCGACGACATGGGCTACGCCGATCTCGGCGTGTACGGCGCGAAGGACATCCGCACCCCCAACATCGATCGCCTCGCGCGCGAGGGCGTGCGCTTCACCGACTTCTACGCCAATGGCACCACCTGCTCCCCCACGCGCGCTGGGCTGATCACCGGGCGCTATCAGCAGCGATACGGCGTGGAACAGCCACTTCCCGCGAGCGGCGTCACGTTCGGTGACGGCGAGCGTGGGCTCGACGCGTCCCCATACTCCCTACCGCGGTTACTCAAGTCCAGCGGCTACGCCACGGCACTCGTGGGCAAGTGGCACTTGGGCTACGCGCCGACGCAAAGCCCGCTCGCGCACGGCTTCGACTACTTCTTCGGCCTCAAGAGCGGCTATCACGACTACTGGCATCACAACGACAGTCGCGGCGCACCGGATTTGTGGGAGAACGACGCGCGCGTGGACGTCGAGGGCTACAGCACGGCGTTGATCGCCGATCGGGCGATCGCCTTCATCGAGCAGCACACCAACGCGCCGTTCTTCATCGACATCGCGTTCAATGCACCACACTGGCCGTTCCAACGCCCCGACGCGCCTGCCAAGGCCGTGGGGAACGCGCGCTTCCTCAAGCCGGCGGATTCGCTGACCAGTACGCGCGCTGACTACGCCAGCATGGTGGAGGCGATGGACACGCACGTCGGGCGCGTGCTCGCCACGCTCGAGCAGCAGCGGATCGCGCGCAACACCATCGTGATCTTCACCAATGACAACGGCGGCGAGTGGCTGTCGGACAACACGCCGTTGTTCAGTCGCAAGTTTTCCACGTGGGAAGGCGGCATTCGGGTACCGGCCATCATGCGCTGGCCGGGCCACATTCGCGCGGGCACGGTCACGCCGCAGGTGGGCATCACCATGGATCTCGCAGCGTCAGTGCTGGCGGCGGCGCAGGTCGCACTGCCAACCGACGCGCAGCTCGATGGCATGAACCTCTTTCCCGTGCTCGAAGCGAAGACACCCGTGGCC
>JANLVC010000182.1:0-58269 GCA_031363815.1 Gemmatimonadota bacterium | reverse complement strand
GCGTAGTCGAGGGCGCCGGCGATAGCGCACGCGATCTGGACCGCCTCCTCCACCGGAAGTCGCCGCTCTCGCTGCATACGGCTTCGCAGCGAATTGCTCTCGACGAACGGCATGACGTAAAACAGGAGACCATCCGCGATCCCCGAGTCGATCAGCGTGAGGATGTGCGGGTGCGAGAGCCGCGCCGCGAACTCGATCTCGCGCAGAAAACGGTCGGCTCCGAGATCGGCGGCGACCTCGGGTCGTAGGACCTTCACGGCGACGCGCCGATGGTGTTTGCGATCTTCGGCGAGAAAGACGACGGCGGCCCCTCCCTCGCCAAGCGTGCGCTCCACGGGGTAACGGTCCGCGAGCGCCGTACGCGCCCGATCCAGCAAGTCGGTCATGCCCAAATATCGCCTGAATGGGACGATGCCGCCATGATGGCCGCACCGGGTGGCTGCCGCCTCGGGCACGCAGCCTTGTTTGGCCGTCTAAATCGGGATAGGGAGTCGGAGAGTAGCTCTCCGACTTCCCTCCCACACCACCGGACATGCGGGTCCGCATCCGGCGGTTCGGTGAGTTGAGGTTATGAGGGACCGAGTCGCGGTAGTCCGAGTGATGCGAAATACCGACCCGGCAAGGCGATGTGAAGCGCTTTGTGCGCCGCGACATGCCACCAGCTTCGACCAAAACGAGCCGCCATCCCGAGCACTGCACCGCCTACTCCGCGGCGTTGCAGTTCGCGGTATATCGTCCGTCCTCGCTTCCACTGCTTGAGCATGAGCATGCGCAATCGGCGGTGAAGCCATTGGTCCACGGCGGTAAACACCCCCGGCGTGTCCGCGAGACGAAAGTATGCTTTCCATCCCGTGAGATAGCTCCGCAGTTCCGCCACGACTGTAGCGAGACTGCGCCCCCCGTTCCGGGACGTGATCTCCCGGAGGCGCTCCTTCAGCTTCGTCAGGGCTTTCGGTGCGACCCGACGTTTGACCTGCCCACCCTTCGCATACCAGAAACTGTAGCCAAGGAATTGACGGTCTCGTGCCGGGGCCACCGCGCTCTTCTCGGTGTTGATGCGAAGTTTGAGCTGCGTGTAGAGCGTGGTCAGTTTCTCCAGCACCCGCTCTCCGGCCCGCTTCGACTTGACGTAAATGTTGCAGTCGTCCGCGTACCGCACAAAACAATGTCCGCGCGTCTCCAGCTTCTTATCGATGACATCGAGCAGCACGTTCGCCAGTAACGGCGACAGCGGCCCGCCTTGCGGCGTGCCTTCGTGCCGATCCCTCACCACGCCGTCGGCCATGATGCCGGCCTGCAGGTAGCGACGGATAAGACGTAACACCCGGGCATCAGCGATCCGCTGGCCCAACAATCCCATGAGTATATCGTGATTGACGCGGTCGAAGAATTTCTCGAGGTCCACATCCACCACCCAGCGCCGACCACTCTGCACGAAACGCTGCGCCTGACAGACCGCGTCATGCGCCCGACGTCCCGGCCGAAAGCCGTAGCTGGACTCAGAAAATGTTGGATCGATCGCCGGTTGCAGGACCTGTAATACGGCCTGCTGAATGAATCGGTCGAGCACCGTCGGAATGCCCAGCAGGCGCACCCCTCCGCCCGGCTTCGGAATCTCCACCCGCTTCACCGCACATGGCTGGTAGCGCCCCGCGAGCAATTGCTCGCGTAGTGCAGGCCAGTGTTCGCGCAGATACGCGGGCAAGTCCTCCACCGTCCGGCCATCCACACCCGGACTGCCCTTGTTCTGTTGCACGCGATGTACGGCGCGCACCAGATTCCCCCGCTCGATGATCCGCTCCATCAGCGCGTCACCAAGCCCTGAGCGCTCGTTTCCCTGTGTCGACGGCATGACTTCACCGCTCCGCTCTGCGGTCGGGGCTTCACCCCTCTCCTCCAGCGGCAGCTCCATCTGATCGATGAACGTCTGGTGCATGGTCCGGTCGTGACGCACGGTCGTTTCGCTCTCCTCTCCGTTTGGCCCTTCGCATTGGGGCGGTCCACCCTCCCCGAAGCCCGCCGCTACTATGGCCGCTGCTGACTGCTCGCTCCGTCGCGTTTGCTGGACGCGCCGTCTCCCCTTCAGAAGCAAGGCGAGCTCTCCCCAGGTAAGAACGATGACCGTCTCCGCGCAATCGCCGGATCTACACCGCCTGAGCGTTGGTCGTGAGAGCTTCGCGGTTACGTGCCCGCTCGCCCTGCCCGGCAATGCCTCCTATCCGATTCCTGTTCGTCAACTCGCGGATTCGCTCCCCACTTCTTTCAGCGTGTCTCTCACGATGCACGCCTTCCGGTTCGCTTGGGTCGCTACGACCAACTCCCCGGAGGACTTCCACCTCCAAGCCATCGTTCATGCTGGGCACACGAAACAAAAGCGCCCCACCGCGATTGCGGTGAGGCGCCCAAGTGGAGGTGAGGGGAATCGAACCCCTGTCCGAGACTGAATCGACCCCAGCGTCTACATGCGTATTCTGTTGATTGAGGTCTCTGTCCGCTGGCCAACAGAAAGCCCACGACCAGACAAGCCTGCTAAAGTTTTGCCCAACGCCCGCAGGCGTGACGTCGAACTAGCCCAGATTTGCGATACTCACATGCCGCCCCGGGCGGGCTGCCTTGTAAGCACTGCCGGTAACCCGAAGGTTAGGCGGCGAGCGCGAGGTTGTTGTTCGCGATTGGAATTTTCCCGAGTGTTTTACCAGGTGCTCGAGGACCTGGGCACGCAACCAGAGCTTCACCAACCCCGTCGAAGCCAGTCACCCCCGGCTAACGGTACTACACCACACTATACACTAGGGGAGCACGGTCGGTTCCCGCAACTCCCTCGAGCGACGGCGCCTGCTCAACTCAGGCTACTTCGCAGGTGAGATCCGAGACATCCGGATCGCTGGCGGCGAGCCGCTGCGCCCGGTACTCCTCATAGTGCAGTAGGTAATTCGAAAAGATCTCCTCGACCTCGCTGAAGTCACGCACCTGGTGCAGCAACTTCCGGAGATCCGCCGAATTTGGGAGGCCCTTCACGTACCATCCCAGATGTTTTCGGAATTCGAGGGCGGCGCCGATGGCATCGATCTCATATCCCTGCACCAATCGGGCGTGATCGAGCGCAATCGAGAACCGTTCGTGGACGCCAGGGGTCTCTGGCATCGGTTGACCTTCAAACAGCGCGCGCGCCTGCTTGAAGACCCACGGCTGGCCGTACGAGCCGCGTCCCAGCATAATGCCGTCGGCCCGCGTGTGATCGAGCATGCGCTTGGCATCGGCCGCCGTTTTGATATCCCCGTTGCCGAGCACCGGGATATCCAGCGCCTCGGCCACCTTCGCGATCTCGTCCCAGTTCGCCTGTCCCGTATACATCTGCGTCCGAGTCCTCGCATGCAGCGCCAGCACGCGGGCCCCGGCATCCTGACAACGGAGCGCAATTCCTACGGGGTCGCGCATCTCCTCGCTCCATCCACTGCGGATCTTGCACGTGACCGGCAACGGCGTCGCCTTGGAGACGGCGCGAAGAATCGCCTCGACCAGATCGAGGTCGCGGAGGCATCCCGATCCACCATTGCGGCGAACGACCTTTTTTACCGGACATCCGAAGTTGATGTCGACGAAGTCCGGCATGAACAGGTCGGTCACCAGTGCGGCCGCGTCGGCCATCGCCGCCGGATCGGCGCCGAAGATCTGCACGCCGATCGGGTGCTCATCCGGCGAGAATCGCAGCTTGCTGATCGTGGCTTCGTTCTCTCGGCGGATGCCTTCGGCCGACAGGAACTCGGTGACCACGACGTCAGCCCCGTGCGCGTGGCACAGGCGCCGGAACGGAGATTCCGACACGCCAGCCATTGGCGCGAGATAAAGTGGCACCGAATGCGCCACGTGGAAGGGAAACGTCTTACGGGACATGCACTTGAAGCTAGCGGGGCCGCATCGGGCGAGCAACGCTGAGGTTTGACAGCGGCGTCCCCATGGTTAGGATAGAAGGCTATGGAACTGCGCGAGTTCTTCTCCGAAGACGCTGTCCAGCTCGAGCTTCAGGGTACGAGCAAGGACGAAATTCTCAAGGAACTCATCGGGCTGCTCAAGCTCGATGACAAATCCGAGGGCATGCTGTTCAAGATGCTCAAGCGGCGCGAAAATCTCGGCTCCACCGGCATTGGCCGTGGAATCGCGATCCCGCATTGCCGCAGCCTCGTCGTCAACCGTCTGCGTGTGGCCTTCGGCCGCAAGAAAGACGGTGTCGACTTCAAGGCCATCGACGACAAGCCCGTCAACTTTTTCTTTCTCATCGTGGCGCCTCCGCTCGAGGTCTCTAACCAGTATTTGCCGGTACTGGGAAAGATCGCGCAGTTCAGCAAGGAGAGCGACGTGCCGGGCCGCTTGCTGGAGGTCAGCTCTCCGGGAGAGTTCATGGCGCTGCTCGAAGAAAAACGCGTCTAGTCGGCGGTTGCGGGTGATATCGTCAGACGCATTTGTAGCGCGCCGAGCGTAAGCTGCATCGTCGAGGAGGGATCAGTGATCGACGACGACACGGCCAATGTTCAATCGAAGGCGGTGCACAACGCGAAGGCTCTGCAGGATTGCGGCAGCGGCCAACCCGGCAACGAGCCCCAACCAGAGCCCGCGTTCGCGCAGCGGCGTACGGAATCCCAGGTACATCCCGAGCGGGATTCCAACTCCCCAGAACGCGACGAGGTGCAGGATTGCGGGCACTCGTGTGTCACCCGTGCCCCGCAGCACGCCGCTGGTAACGGCCTGCAGGCCATCGAACACCTGGAACATGCCGGCCAGCGGAATCAGCGACACGGCGACGGCGACGGTCGCCGCTTCCGTTGTGTATCGCGTGGCGAGCCATTCTGGCGCGATCATGAAGATCACACCGCTGATGCACATCACGCCGCTACCACAGGCGATGGCCGCCACGGCATCGCGACGCGCCGACGCCATATCGCCGCGTCCGATCGCGCGACCGACGACCGCCGCCGCCGCGCCGGAAATCCCGAGCGGCACCATAAAGGTCATCGCCGCCATGTTGAGCGCGATCTCATGACCGGCGAGGGATGCCGTGCCCATCCAGCCCATGAAGATCGCGGTGAGGCCGAACGCGAAACTTTCGAAGAACCACTGGATGCCAATCGGCACGCCGATACGCAGCATGCGCATGAACGGTGCCCAGTACAGCGTCTCCCGGCGCCACGGTACCATGGCCGGACGCAAGAGCGGCCATGCCAGCGCCAGCAACACGAGCGCCATTATCCACGTTGAGATCGCCGTTGCGTAGGCCGCGCCCTCGACCCCAAGCGCCGGCGCACCGGCATTGCCGAAAATGAGCAGCCAGTTCACGACGACGTGCACGATGTTCGCGACCGCCGCCGCAATCAGGATATGTCGTACCGGGCCCATCGCCTGCAGCGTTTGTCGAAAAACGTTGAAGGCAAAGAACGGCACAATAGCCAGTGCGCGCCGATGCGTGTAAACCGTCGTGTCCTTGACCACATCGGCCGGCTGATCGAGCGTGAGCAGCATCCATTCGACCGGCAGCAGCGCCAACAAGACCACGACGGAAACGAGCGCCGCGAGCACGAAGCCACGCTGCACACCGCGCGCGACCGCGTGGTGATCACCGGCGCCGACGGCCTGCGCGACCACGGGATCGATCGCGCACAGCAAGCCCATGCCGAACACGCTGGCGTTGAAGAAATAGAAGTTTCCTAACGCGACCGCCGCAATCGCCGCACCACCAAGCTTGCCGACCATGAGCGCATCGACGACGCCCATGGCTTGAATACCAAGGTTGATGAAGACGATCGGCATGGCGATTCGTGCCATGTCACGCAGATCCCCGCGCCAGTCCCGGCTAGACGCGACAGCGACGCTCAACGGCCGCTGGTGCGCTTTGCCGAAGACACCACCTCGCGCACCTCGCGAAGCAGGCGCGGCGCATCATACGGAATACCGTCTTTGATGGTCCACGCCACGCCTCCGCTGGAACCCGCCGCGGCATCGGCGCGTGGCGGATAGAACACCTTGAGGTCTTCGAGCGGGTTGCCGTTAATCACCACCAGATCGGCGAGAAAGCCGGGCCGCACGCGCCCCAGTCGCGCGTCTTCTCCCAGGATCTTCGCGTTATTCGCCGTGACGTGCTGCAGCACGCGAAGGGGCGCAAACCCCGCTTCCTGATGCAACTCAAGTTCGCGAATCAATCCGAAACCGTACACTTGATAGATGAACCCGGCATCCTCACCGGCGCCGACCACGCCACCGAGCCGTTCGAAATCGCGAACGGCCTGAAACCAGATCCGGTAGTTCTCCTTCCAGTACGCCTCGTCCGTGCTGCTCCAGTTCGCGAAGTACGACCCGTGGTTCGATGGATCCGGCTTGAAGTACTTGTCGAGCGTCGGATGCAGATACTCGGCAAACCACGGCTGCGTTTCCGCACGCTGCAGGTCGCGACTGGCTTCGTAGATCTCGAACGTCGGATTCCACGCGACGTTGCCCTTCACCATCGCCTTCAGCACGTCCTGAAGTCGCGTGGGATCCGCCTCACGCCAGAGGCGACCCGCGTAACGAAAGCGCATGCCTTCGTCGGCGTAATTGAAGTTTGCCGGAAAGTGCTGCAGCCCATCCGTGATGGCGGCATCCGGCACACCGTACCAGTGTTCGATGCTCGTGAGTCCGCCCGCCGCCGCGTCCCACGCGTTGGTCTCATCGACGGCCATGTGATGTGCGGTGCGCAGCCCAAGCTTCTTCGCTTCATCGAGCACTGCCGCATACACATCCTTATCCATGCCGAACAACTTGAGCCCGTCGGCACCCTGCGCCTTGAGATCGCGCACGCGCTGCCGCGCCTCGACGTCATTGCGCGGCACCGGCATGTACGCGTAACGCGCGTATACATACAGTCGCGGTCCGACCAGATCGCCACTCAGACTGCGCGCCCGCAACTGGATCGTCTTGAGTGTTTCGCTCGAGACATCGCGCACGGTGGTGATGCCCATGCCCAGCCAGAGCTTCATCTGGTACTCGAGCGGCTGCGCGATGCCCCCGCGCTCATCCTGCACATGCCCGTGCACGTTGATGAGCCCGGGCATCACATACTTTCCGGTCGCGTCGATGATCACGTCGCCCGTGGGGCGCCGCGCCGTGCCATCCCGGATCGCTACCGGATCGAGCGACACGATCTGCGCAATGCGGTTGCCCTCGATCACGATGTCCTTCGGGCCTTCGGCCGGCGTGCCGTTCCCCTCAATGATCGTCGCGCCGCGAATCACCAAACGAGTGGGGCGCACACCGTGCGTCGGCGCCGACTGCGCATCGAGTACCTCGCCCGTCGCAAGGCACGTCGTCATGGCGCACATCAGGAACGCGAACAATCTCGTCAGGCGCATCGCCCTACTCCCACTCGATGGTGGCGGGCGGCTTCGAGCTGATGTCGTACACCACACGGTTCACGCCATCGACCTCGTTGATAATACGATTCGAGATCCGCCCGAGTACGTCATGCGGGAATGAGAACCAGTCAGCGGTCATGCCGTCAGTGCTCGTTACCGCGCGCAAGGCGATCACATGTTCGTACGTTCGCCCGTCACCCATAACGCCCACTGAGCGCACCGGCAAAAATACCGCGAAGGCTTGCCAGATCTCCTGATACAGCCCAGCCGCGCGGATCTCTTCGAGATAAATCGCGTCCGCGCGCCGAAGAATGTCCACCGCGTACGGTGTGACTTCGCCGAGCACGCGAATGGCAAGCCCCGGTCCGGGGAACGGATGACGCCCGACCATCTCCTCTGGCAGACCGAGCTCACGGCCGACGTTTCGCACCTCGTCCTTGAACAACTCGCGAAGCGGTTCAATGAGACGGAACTTCATGTCCGGCTTCAGGCCGCCCACGTTGTGGTGCGTCTTGATCGTGGCCGACGGCCCGCCCTTCGCGCTTACCGACTCAATCACGTCGGGATACAGCGTGCCCTGCACCAGAAATTCGGCGCCCTGTCCCGCCTCCGCCGACGCATCCTCAAACACGTCGATGAACGTGTGCCCGATGATCGTGCGCTTCTTTTCCGGATCGCCTTCGCCGGCGAGCCCGTTCAAAAAGCGATCTTCCGCCCGGACCGTGATCAGCTTGATGCCAAGGTGCGCGCGCATCATGCGTTCGACCTGTTCACGTTCGTGCAATCGCAGCAGTCCCGTGTCCACGAAGATGCACGTGAGCTGATCGCCGATCGCCCTGTGGACGAGCGCGGCCGCCACACTCGAGTCCACGCCGCCGGACAGCCCACAGATGACCTGCTTGTCGCCGACGAGTTCGCGAATCCGGGCAACTTCCTGATCGATGAAATGCCCCGGCGTCCAATCGGGCGTGCACCCGCACACACCGAACAGAAAGTTTTGAATGATTTCCGCGCCGCGCACCGTATGGGCCACCTCCGCATGGAATTGCACCGCGTGAATGGGACGCGTGGCGTGCCGGAACCCCGCCAGCGTGCTGTTGCTGTGCGCCGTCGCGACGTAGCCCGGCGGCACCTGCTCCACATGGTCGCCATGGCTCATCCACACGGTGGTCCGCTCGCCGGCATCGAAGCCGTTGAACAACCCCGACGGCTCGTCAATCGTGACGTCGGCGCGGCCGTACTCGCGACGGCCGCCACCGACCACGGCACCGCCTTCCAGATGCGCGATCAACTGCATGCCGTAGCACACGCCCAACACCGGCGCGAGATCAAGCAGCGCACGGGGAATCGTGGGAGCCCCTTCGTCCGTCACCGAACTTGGCCCGCCCGACAGGATGATGCCGTCCGGCTTCCAGGCACGAATCCAATCGAGCGACTTCGAGGGCGAATGAATCTCGGAGTAGACCCGGGCTTCGCGCACTCGGCGGGCGATCAGCTGCGTGAATTGCGAACCGCAATCGAGGATGAGGATACGGCTGTGCATCAGTACTTCCACTCCGGCCCGGAAAGCTTGAGAAACTCGACAGCCTTCGTATCGAGGTCGAGAATCGCGCCCGTCGGCGCGCCGTGCAGCCACCCGCACCCTTCACCCGGGTTTACCAGTAAGGAATCCCCGCGCGACTTCATCTCGGGGATATGCGTGAACCCGTGCACCACGACTTCATGCCCATCGATCGAGCGCTGGTGCACATCGGCGAGATCATGAATCAGCAGTACCGACTTGCCCCCGAGATCGAAGCTGTGAGGTGATTCGTACAGCTCCGTCGCGCCGAATCCGGACTTGGCGGCCGCCTGAAGCGCATCATGATCGCCGTCATTGCGTCCGAACACGCCAAGCAGCGGAACCGACAAATCGTGAAACGGCTGCAGCGTGAACGGCGAGCAGTAGTCGCCGGCGTGCATCACGATCGACACACCGCCGGCAATCATCTGCGTCAGCAGTTCGCGGACGGCAGGCACGCGGTCATGGGTATCCGACAATAAGCCGATCCGCATCAGGCAGTTCTCCACTGGAGGTGCGCACGCTCGAGGCGTACGAGGTCTTCGAGGCGTTCGCGCTCGGTGATCACGGCGAAGCGATCTCCATCCACCATGACTTCGGCGGGGCGCGGACGGGAGTTGTAGTTGGACGACATCGTATAGCCATAGGCGCCCGCTGTCTGGACGGCGAGCAGGGCACCGGCCGCCACATCCGGCATCGGACGGTCCTTCGCGTAAAAGTCTCCCGATTCGCAGATCGGTCCGACGACATCCGCGACGACGGTTCCCTCAATCATTTCGACGGCGTCGATCCGATGGTATGCCTGATACAGCGCCGGACGCACGAGGTCGTTCATGCCGGCGTCGGTCACAATGAAATCTTTGCCGGCGGCATGCTTTCGATACAACACTTCCGTAATAAGTGCACCCGCTTCGGCCACCAGAAAGCGTCCCGGTTCGAGCAGCACCGTCAACCCGGTCTCCCGTGCCGAAGCGAGCACGATCGCGGCGTAGTCGTCCACGTCGGCGTCGGCGTCATCGGCATGATACGGCACGGCCAATCCGCCACCGACGTCCATGTACGCAATCGCATGACCGTCGGCGCGTGCAGCGGAAATCGCCGCGAGCAGTCGCGGCAATGCGTCGCGCATCGGATCGGCATTGCCGATCTGCGAGCCGAGGTGCATGCCCAGTCCACGCAATTCCACATGCGGCAACTCGTGCACCATGGCGACGAGTCGCGACACATCGTCACGCGGAATGCCAAACTTCTGTCCCTTTTCCCCGGTCTTGATGTACGCGTGCGGCGTATCGACGGTCACCTCGGGATTCACACGGATCGCAATCGGCGCCACGACGCCCTGACGGCCCGCTACCGCGTCGATGGTGAGCAGCTCCGCTTCCGACTCGACGTTGATCAGCAACACGCGCTCCTCGAGCGCCTGTTCAATCTCGCGCACCGTTTTGCCGACGCCGCTGAAGACCACATCACGGCCCGTGAAACCGGCCTCTCGGGCTCGGAAGAGCTCACCACCAGAGACGATGTCGACACCGGCGCCAAGCTCATGGAGCAGACGCAGCACGGCGAGGTTGGAATTCGCCTTCATCGCGAAATGAATGCGATGTGGCACGCTCGCAAACGCCTGCTCGAGACGCGTCAGGCGTGCACGAATGGTGTTCGCGCAATACACGTACGTCGGGGTGCCCACCGCCGCCACGATGGCCGGAATGGGCACCTGCTCCGCGTGCAGGACGCCGCCCCGTCGAGGAAACGCCGGTTCGGATCCTGAGGAAGGCATCGCGGCGTTCAGTACGAGCGAGCCCACACGACCTCGAACTTCGCCGGCTCGCCCGTCACCATGCACGTGGTCGGTGCTTCGGGCGAACGATACTCGAGGTCGGGGATCACGCGGATCGTCGCCTTCGTCTCTTCCTTCACCTGCTGCTCGACCGCAGGGTCGCCGTTCCAGCCGGCATACACAAAAGCGCCGGGACCGTCCATCACTTCCTTAAACCGGCCGTAGCTGATGCGCTCACGAATGGTGTTCGCTTCGACGCGGGCGCGGGCGGCGGCCAGCATGTCCGCTTGGATGGTATCCAGCACGACCGGCAACTCGGTGCGCAGCGTGTCGAAGCTGATCGGACGCTTCTCACGCGTGTCGCGACGTGCCAGCATGCCGGTATTCGACGCCAGATCGCGGGGGCCGATCTCCATGCGCAGCGGTATGCCGCGGAGCTCCCAGTGATAGTACTTCGCGCCTGGCTTCACCCCGATGCGGTCGTCAACATGCACGCGGATCCGCTCATGGTCGTGACGCTTGAAGCTGCCCAGATCGTCGGCGATACGCTTGGCCATTTCCACCGTGGCGGCGCGCTCCTCTTCGGTCTTCCAAATAGGCACGATCACCAGCTGAATCGGCGTCAGCTTCGGTGGCAGACGCAGTCCCGCGTCGTCACCGTGCGTCATCACGAGGCCGCCGATCATGCGGGTCGATACGCCCCAGCTGGTATTCCATGCGAACGCTTGTTCGCCCTGCTCGTTCTGGAAGCTGAGATCAAATGCTTTCGCGAAGTTCTGCCCGAGGTTGTGTGACGTCCCGGCCTGCAGCGCCTTGTTATCCTGCATCATCGCTTCACACGCGTACGTGCGGAGCGCGCCGGCGAACTTTTCGGAGTTCGTCTTCTGGCCGGTGATCACGGGCATGGCCATGTACCCTTCCATGAACTCCCGGTATACGCCGAGCATGCGGCGCGTCTCCTCTTCGGCCTCGTCATGCGTGGTATGCGCCGTGTGGCCTTCCTGCCAGAGAAACTCCATCGTGCGCAGGAACAGTCGCGTGCGCATCTCCCAGCGGACCACGTTGGCCCACTGATTGTAGAGCAACGGCAGGTCGCGGTAGCTCTGCACCCACTTGGCGAACATCGAGTAGATGATCGTCTCCGACGTGGGACGCACGACGAGCCGCTCCTCGAGCTGCTTGCCGCCGCCCATGGTGACGACCGCGCACTCGGGCGCGAAGCCTTCCACATGTTCCGCTTCCTTCGAGAGGAAGCTCTCGGGAATGAACAGTGGGAAGTACGCATTCACATGGCCCGTGGCCTTAAACATGTCGTCGAGCGCGCGCTGCATGCGCTCCCAGATGCCGTAGCCGTGCGGTCGGATGACCATGCACCCTCGCACCGGCGAGTAATCGGCGAGTTCCGAGCGCAGGACCAACTCGTTGTACCACTCGCTGAAGTTGTCAGCGCGTGTGGGCAGCTTCTTGTCGTCACTCATGGGCGGTATCCGTTCGATTCAACGTCGACGATGCCCACATGCTCAGGGCATCAAGGGTCTGCACGATCTCTTCCTGTGCGTTGGCCGCGCGCGCGCGATAGTTGACCGCGTCACCCGTCGTGTCCACCACGATCGTGGCGAGACTGCCGGCCTTCCGGGCAGTGTCCAACTGCTTCTCCACACGCTGCGCGCGCAGCGCAAACTCCACCGAATGCCCATCAGATCGCAGGCGCGTTGCCGTGCGCAACATGGCGGCAGGATAGCACGCGCTGTCCGGCGCCTGCGCGATCCACAGCGCGACGGCGGGCGCCGGGGCGTTCATCAGTCCACGCGCCTTGAGCAGCTCACCAAGCACGACATCACCCATGCCGAAACCGAGCGCCGGCAGATCGGCGCCGCCAAGCGACGAGAGCAGGTTGTCGTACCGTCCACCGCCGCAAATCGCCCGAAACTCTCCGACATTGTCGAACAGTTCGAAGACGATGCCGGTGTAATAGGCGAGACCGCGCACAATCGTCAGATCGAAGCGCAACCACTCGGCGATCCCTAGTGCCTCACAGTGCGCCAGGTATTGCGCGAACCGTTCCACGTGCGGGGCGACTTCCGGCGCCTGTCCATAGAGCGACTGCAGCATCGTGAAGTCGAGCGTGGCGAAACCAAGAATTGCATGCACCGTCGCCGGCGGCAAGCCGGCGGCCGCGAGCTTTTCCGCAGAGATCTCCGGCGGCTGGCGTTCGAGCTTGTCGAGCACCGCATACACCGCCAGCCAGGTCGCCTCGTCGATGGCGAGGTGCGCGAGCAGGCCGTTCAGTAAGCGGCGATCGCTCACCCGCGCCCGAACATCGCTGGCCGTCAATCCAAAGGCCGCCATGATGTTTACGGCCACCGACAGCAGTTCCGCGTCCGCGAGCACATCGACCTCGCCAACGATATCGACGTTGAGCTGAAAGTGTTCGCGGAGGCGACCCTTCTGTGTGCGCTCGTAGCGGAACAGCTGCGGCATTGAAAACCAGCGCACCGGTTTGCGCAACGCCTGTGCGCGCGCACCAACCATGCGCGCGAACGTCGGCGTCATCTCAGGACGCATCGCCACCGCGCGACCGCCTTTATCGACGAACTCAAACAGCTGGCCGACGATCTCGTCGCCGCTCTTCTGCGTATAGAGTTCGAGCGGTTCGAGCGGCGGCCCATCGTACTCCTGAAACGCATAGCGCCGCACGACGCGGCGCCACGTTTCGAAGATGTGGGCTCGCTCGGCGAACTGCTCGGGATAGAAATCTCGGAAACCCGGGAGGAGCTTTGGAGGCATCCTTGAAAGTTACCGAGCGAGCGGATCGACCTGCAACCGCTCCATCGCATCACCGACCGTATGGAATGATCCCGTCACGAGCACGGTGGCCGCCCGTTCGCGCGCGTGGGCGAGCGCCAACGCGAAGTCGTCGACGCGCTGAATGGGCAACCCCTCTGCCTCCGCCCATGCCGTGACCTCGTCCAGGTTCCAGGCGCGCGCCACCGGTGCCGTGGGCGCCATCGTGACCACGATATGCGTCGCCACCCGCGCGACCGCCCGGAGAATGCCCGCCCAGTCCTTGTCGCGCAGCACGCACACGACGGCGCTTACCGGCAACGGCGCGCCCACCTTGAGCAGATTGGCCGCCACCGTCGCGGCGCCGTCCGCGTTATGCGCCACGTCAAAGAGCCATGGACCGGCACGATGGAAGCGTCCCGACAGCCGGACCCCGAGCAGCAGCGCCGCGGCGTTCCGCTCGATCTCGAGCCAGCGCCCGCCGGCTCCGCGCAGCATCGCCAGCGCCACCCCCGCATTGTGCGCCTGAAACTCACCGATCAACGGCGTCGTGAGTCGGCGCTCGCTATCTGGCGTGACCAGCGTGAAGCTCGTACCGTCGCCGCCGACCGAAATGTCCCGCAGCTGCCAGTCGCGACCGGTGACAAGCACCGGGTTGGCACCAACGGCCTCGGCACGAGCCGTAAGGAGCGCGCGAATCTCCGGCCGCGCTTCACCGATAACGGCCGCCGCGCCGCGCTTGTAAATACCCGCCTTTTCACCGCCGATCGCCTCCAACGTATCGCCGAGAAACTCCTGGTGGTCGAAACCAATCTGCGTCACGGCGGCGGCCAGCGGCTCCACCGTGTTCGTGGCATCGAGCCGACCACCCAATCCGACCTCCACAATCGCCACATCGACCCGCTGAAGGGCGAACCAATCGAGGGCCATCGCCGTGGTGGCCTCGAAGAACGTCGCCCCAAGGCGAGTCAGCTCCGGTTCCCACCGGTCAAGCCACGTGGTGATCGTATCATGTGGCATCGGCGAGCCGTCAACCACGACGCGCTCGGCAAAGTCGACAAGGTGCGGCGAGGTGTACCGACCAACGCGAAGCCCTGATCCGCGCAACATGGCATCAATCGTGGCGACCGTACTCCCCTTCCCGTTCGTGCCCGCCACGTGGAAGACGGGGTACGTGCGCTGCGGATTCCCAAGTAACGCGAGCAACTCTTGGACACGCTCGAGTCCGAGACGCCACGCGCCGCCGGTGCGTGAAAACAGCCGGCGGAGCGCGTCGTGATATGCCGAATCGGCCATCGAGGCCCGCACGGCCGCCGATGACGGCGGCGGGGCCAGCGGATTCAAGATCAGCCTTCCTGCGCGTGCCCCGCCGACGCGGGACGCCCGGTCATATGCCGCATGAGCCGCGCGAGCGTATCCCGCAACTCCTTCCGGTGCACGACCTGATCGAGCATGCCCTTCTCCAGCAGGAACTCCGCCGTCTGGAATCCTTCCGGAAGATCCTGCCCCAGCGTCTGCTTTATGACGCGCGGTCCGGCGAAGCCGATAACCGCACCCGGCTCGGCCAAGATCGCGTCACCGAGCATCGCAAAGCTCGCACTGACACCGCCAGTGGTGGGGTTCGTGAGTACGGAGATGTACGGTATGCGTCGTTCGGCCAACTGCGAGAGCACCGCCGACGTCTTCGCCATCTGCATCAGGGAGAGAATGCCCTCCTGCATGCGCGCACCGCCCGAGGCGCAAACGATGACCAAGGGATGCTTTTTCTCGAGCGACCGCTGCCCAAGGCGCGCGATCTTTTCGCCGACCACCGAGCCCATCGATCCGCCCATAAACGCGAAGTCCATAATCCCGATTCCGACGGGGAGCCCCTCGAGGAGCCCCGTGACCGTAAGGATCGCGTCGCTGTCGCCAGCGTTCGTCAGGGCCCGCTTGAGGCGGGCAGGATAATCGGGGAAGCCGAGCGGATCGACCGAACGCAGCTCACTTCCCACTTCGACGGTCGAGCCTTCATCGAGCAGCATCGCGGCGTAATCCCACGCCCGTACACGGCGGTGAAAATCGCACGCGGGGCAGACATTGAGATTCCGCAAAAATTTATCGCGGATATCCGTATGCCCGCAGGCCTCGCACTTCTCCCACGTATCAGGAGGAATCTCGAGGCGCTCGCGGCGCGGCTGTCGGGGCTTTTTTTCCTTCCGGAACCAGGCCATAGACTTCTAATCTTGGCGGTCCGGCCCTCGAAGGCTAGACCTTGCGCACAGCCGAGATCGGTGTCCTGATCGCTCAGAGTCCGATCGCGTCCGGCTGACCACGCCCTTCGGCGGAAATTCTCAGGAGGATGGCAACCGCCGTCCAACTGACCAAGAGGAACGAGCCGCCGTAGCTGAAGAACGGCAGCGGGATGCCGGTAACGGGCATGAGGTTGAGCGTCATGCCCACGTTCACCATGACGTGCACGAACCACGCCGAGACCAGCCCGAAGGCCACGAGACTCGGGAAGGCATCGTTCGCCCGCGAGGCCACACGCGTCGTACGCAGGAAGAGCGCGAGGAAAAGCGAGAGTGCGACACTGACGCCAATAAACCCGAGCTCCTCACCCACCACCGAGAAGATGAAGTCGGTGTGCCGCTCCGGAAGAAACTTGAGACGCTTCTGACTGCCCAGCGTGAAGCCTTTGCCGAACAGTCCACCCGAGCCGATCGCCACCTTGCTCTGCGTGACGTGATAGCCTGAGGCCTGCGGATCCACGTTGGGGTCGAGAAACACGAGCAGCCGTTTCTGCTGATAGGGCTTGAGCTTGTCCCACAAAATCGGTGCGACGCCACCCATGATGACGTTCATCAACACGATGACGACGCCTTCCAGCAGGTATGGTCGGTACCAGAGCACTAACGCGACCAGGATCAGGAACCACGCGCCCCAGATGCCCGTGCTGAATGCCAGCACAAGACTGATCCCCGGACTCGCCAACAACAGCAACGACGGCCACGGTACGCCGGCCCAGAAGAGCATCGCGAAGCAGATGCCGATAAACACGATGCCAGTCCCGAGGTCAGGTTGCGCCATGACCAGCAGCCAGGGCACACCGACCACCAGCAGCGGTCGCCACAAATCCACCAACGAACGAATGGATTCACGCTGTGCCGCCAGCACGCGCGCGAGCATCAGCGTGGTGGTGAGCTTGGCCAATTCGGCCGGCTGACCGATACGCACGCCACCGATACTGAGCCATCCTTTCACGCTCGCCGCTGTTCCCGCACCCGTGCCCACGAACAGCACCAACAGCAGTAGCATGCAGCTCAAGGCGTACAACGGCCATGCACTCCATTCGATGAGGCGTACGGATCCACGCGAAACAATCCACGTCGCCACCAGTGAGACGCCAAACCATCCGAGCTGCCGCCTCCAGGCGTTCTCGATGATTGGTGTCGGGCTGTCGATCTGCCCCGCGGAGAATACCATCGCGATGCCATAGCCCGTGAGCAGGAACGCGATCACAAGCAGCGGAACGTCAATACTCTGCCTGCGCAGTACGGAAATACCGGCCATGTCCTCGCTGCCTCAGTCGTTGATGATGGCGGTCATCGTCAACCGCGCCTTCAGATACCGCTCCATCAACTTCGTTGCCACGCGCGCCGCAGTGGAACCGTGAAGCCCCTCTTCGATGATAATTGCGACCACGATCTTGGGATCGTTTGCCGGCGCGTATCCCACGAACCAGGCGTTATCGAGCTGGCCGTTCACCTGCGCCGTCCCGGTCTTGCCGGCGATTGTCAACCCCTGAATCTGCGCACCGGCGGCAGTGCCGCGTGAGACGACGTCGGCCAGCGCAAGCTGGATACCCGCCAGCTGCGTCTTGTCGAGATTCAGAATCTGCTTGCGCTCCGGCTCCCGTGAGACGATCTGCGGCGTCGCCGCCGAGCCGTCGGTGGCGAGCGCCGTGTAAAAGCGCGCCATGCTCACCGGCGTCTGCGCGTTGTCGGCCTGCCCGATGGACAAACTCAATACGACCGAGCGGTTCCAGCCGCGCGCGCCGTACTTGCGGTCGAAGTACGACGTGTTCTCGAACCATGTCGGCTTGCGTTCGCTCGGCAGGTCGATCTGGGTTTTCTCCGCGAACCCAAGCTTGACGCCGCCCGCCAGCAGATTGCTCAGGCCGATCTTGAGTCCGAGCTGGTAAAAATAGACGTCGCATGATTTCGCGATTGCCTGCGCCAGCGTGACATCACCGTGTCCGCGCTTATCCCAGCACTTGAACACACGACCGTAGTAATAGCCGCCAGTGCACGGCGTCTGCATCCGTGTCTCCATCGTCACCAACCCCCGCTCCAGTCCGATCACCGCGGTGGCAAGCTTCCAGGTAGACGCGGGTGCGTACATACCCGTAATTGCGCGATTCACGAGCGGCTTGTGCGGATCAACGCGGAGGCTTTCGTAGAAGCTGCTCGACACACCGCCGATGAACTTGTTGATGTCGTAACTCGGCGCGCTGTACAGCGTGAGTACGCCGCCCGTTTTCGGATCGAGCGCCACGACCGCGCCGCGAAGCGAGTCGCCGAAATACTCGTGCGAGTAGCGCTGCAGATCGAGATCGATATTCGTGCGCAGCGCCGGAGGTGCCTCTGGCTGCTCGTCCGGTCGCACGCCGGCGTCGCGCACCACGCGATTGCGCGCATCGACTTCCACAAACCGACGGCCTTCCTTCCCGCGCAACTGTGCTTCGTACTGCAGCTCGAGGCCGGTCCTTCCGACTTGCTGTCCCGCCTTGTAACTCTCGTACTTTGGCTTCGAGAGATCCTCTTCCGAAATTTCACCGGTGTATCCAATAAGCGCCGCCATCGCCGCGCCATCGGGATAGTACCGCTTCGGAGAACTCTGAATGATGAGCCCGGGAAACTCGACACGGCGCTCTTCCAGCACCGACACGACCTGGAACGACGCATCGTTGAAGATCACCGCCGGCCGCGTGCGTGCTCGACGGAAACGCCGGACGGCCAGCTCTTGCTGCGCCGAGTCGATCTGAATCACCTTCGACAGCGTGGTGAGCGCCGACCGCAGGGAATCCTCCGTCGGACTCAGGATCGACACCGAATATCCCGGAAGATTTTCGGCGATCACTTCGCCATGCCGGTCGTAGATAGTGCCACGGGCGCCGGGGAGCGGGACTTCACGCAGCCGGTTGTTCTCCGACTGGAGCACGTACTCCGCATTCTGCAGTACCTGTGCGCGAAAGAACGCGCCGCCGAGCGCCACGAAGGAGGCGAACACCAGCCCACGCGCAAGACGCGCCCGGCGAAGAATCGCGTTCGGATGGTAGCTCACGACTTCACACGCGGCCTGACGACCGGACGATCCGGATGACGTGCATGAACGGCCTCAAAAGGTGTGCGGTCGATACAACGGACGAAACACCGTGAGCAACAACACCGCCAGCAGCGCGGTCAGCGCCGCCGACAACGGCGACCAGAGCAACAGCGTCACGACCAGTGAGACACCGGACGCGCCGCCCGTCAGCAACGTCATCGCGATGTCGAACAGCCACTTGCCGGCGAACACGAACAGTCCGGTAAGCGCCACATGGTCGGCGAAGAACACCGCCTTGAGCCACGAGGCACTGAAAGCGACGAGCGTCAGCACGAGCGCGGACGCACCGAACGATCCCGGCGCAAGCGCATCGACGGCGAGCCCGGTCAAGAAACCCGTGATCGCGGCCAGACCGGGCCGTATGCGGACCGCCGAGAACAGAATCGCGATGATGATAAAGTCGACGTTGGCGCGACCGCTGAACAGCGGACGCACGGCGAAATGCGCCGTCAGCAGAATCGCGAAACCCACCCAGGCACGGAACGCGCTGCCGAACCCTGGCGCCTGTTGCTGCGGGCGACTCACGCGACGCTCCACATCGCCGGTACCATTATCGCTCCGCCGGCGGCGAACCGGTGCGCGGCGCTGGCGGCGGCACCGTGATCCGAGGCTTGGTGGTGTCGGGGCGCACACGCGCACGCGCGACGCTGTCGGCGCGAGCGCGAACACGCGCACTGTCCGCTCGCGCACTGTCCGCTCGCGCGCTGTCGGCCGCTGTGCCGCGACCACTGGCCACCAATGCCAGTGTCGAATCGGCCAACGTGTCGGCCGCCGCATCGAGCGCCGCACGACGCGCCGCGAGTTCACCTAGCGCCGCTGCGCGTGCCAACGAATCGCCGGCAGCGGCAACCGCGCGTGCCGCACTGTCGGACGCGTTGACCGTGGTCCACACGCCGTTCACGCCGCGCTGTGTGCGTGTGGACAGCAGCACGAAAACCGGCCCGATCGCTTCGGGCAACACCGATGGCTTCACGAGGTACGTGCGCGCCCACTTTTCCGGCGTGGACAGCTCGCCAAGCACCGTTCCAACGGGAATGCCACGCGGGTACGTGGCACCGAGTCCCGAACTCACGATCAGCGTGCCCGGTTCGAGCTTGGCGCGGAATGGCACACCACGCATCTCAAGCAACCAGCGTTCCGCGCCGGCTCCGAGATGCGGCTGCACAATGCCGAAAGCACCTTCGTCGACACTCATCGCACTCACGCGAAAGTCCGGGTGCGCCCACGTGATCGCGAAGCTTGTCGCGCGGTCCACACTCTGCACCATACCGACGAGACCCTCCGCCGTGACAACGGGGAGAAACGGCTGCACGCCGGCATCGGAACCGGTCGCCAGCGCGATGGTGAATTCATCGCCGGCTCCGCGAGTCGGCAAAAGCTCAGCCGGCACGAATCCATCCTGCAGTCGTGCCGAAAGACCGAGCAGCTTGCGCAACGTGTTGTTCTCGTCGGCGACAGCCTTCAGCTGCAACGCTTGCGTCGCCACCTGCCCGCGCGTGACCAGGACATCGTTTCGCGCGACGATCGCCGCACGCACGGATGATGCTCGCCCTTCGAGGGCCACGAGCGGCGACAGGACGGTCGTGCGCAACGTAGCGGCGAATCCTTCGCGCGTACGCCGCGGCAAGATCAGTGCAAAGACAGCCAACAGGACACACGCCAGCAAGAGGCCGGTATCAAGTCGCCCATCGGATCGGACGCTTCGGGCCACCGCCCGATCAGGTCGTGAGGACGGACCAGTACTTCTCCTCGTCATCGAGGATCTTGCCGGTACCCCGCACCACACACGTCAACGGATCTTCGTCGACGTGAATCGGCAATCCGGTCTCCTGACTCAGCAACACATCGAGCCCGCGGATCAAGGCACCGCCACCCGTCATCACGATGCCGCGATCCACGATGTCCGACGCCAGTTCTGGCGGCGTGATCTCCAGCGCGCGACGCACCGCGTCGACAATCTGCTGAATCGGCTCCTGAATGGCTTCGCGGATTTCGCTGGAGTGCACGCGCACCGTTTTCGGAATGCCGGACACGAGATCGCGACCTTTTACTTCCATCTCGCGTTCATCGCCCACGGGATACGCCGAACCGATCTGAATCTTGATCTGCTCTGCCGTCGGCTCACCGATCAGCAGATTGTAGTTCTTGCGCATGAACTGCACGATGCTGATGTCGAGCTCGTCACCGCCGGTACGAATCGAGGTGTCGCTCACAATGCCGTTCAGCGCGATCACCGCGATTTCCGTGGTCCCACCGCCGATGTCGATCACCATGTTGCCAGTGGGTGATTCCACGGGAAGTCCGACTCCGATGGCCGCCGCCATCGGCTCCGTCACCATGAACACTTCCTTTGCCCCCGCTCCGAGCGCCGAATCACGCACCGCGCGCTTCTCTACTTCCGTGATGCCGGACGGCACGCACACGATGACGCGCGGCTTCACCTTGAAGACATGCTTATCGATAACCAGCGTCAGGAAATAGCGCAGCATCTTCTCGGTCACATCGAAGTCGGCGATCACGCCGTCCTTCATGGGCCGGACGGCCATGATGCCGTCGGGCGTACGCCCGAGCATGCGCTTCGCTTCCAGACCGACACCCTTGATTTTCTTGGTCTCGCGATCGAGCGCGACGACCGAGGGCTCGTTCAGCACAATTCCCTCGCCCTTCACGTAAATCAGGGTATTGGCGGTGCCGAGATCGACGGCGATGGCATTCGCCGGGAAGAACGAGTTGGACTTATTAAAGGGCCAGAACATCCAGGTATGTGCTCGACGGCGCGAGGCGCCGGGAAAGGGCATGCTGCGGCAGCAGTCGTTGGTAAGGTACGTATGCACCAGAGCAGTTACAAGCTGTTGCGGCAGCGTGACCTAGCACACGTTACGCGATCCGGGATGGAAACCACGAGCGGCCACCGGACAATTGTCCCGGTGGCCGCTGATGATCCCACGGGTCGCCTCAGGCGACGAACGTCGCCGGGTCCGTGAACTCCATCCCGAAGGCATCGGAAACACCCTGATACGTCAGCTTGCCGTCGGTAAGGTTGAGCCCCTTCAACAGCGCACCATTCTCACGGAGTGCTTTCTTCCAGCCCTTGTTGGCCAGAAGCAGCGCGTACGGCAGCGTCGCATTCGTCAGGGCCAGCGTCGACGTACGCGGCACCGCCCCCGGCATATTCGCGACGCCGTAGTGGATGATTCCATCTACCGTGTACGTCGGGTTCTCATGCGTGGTCGGATGGATCGTCTCGACACAGCCACCCTGGTCTACGGCAACGTCCACGATGACCGCTCCCGGACGCATGCGGGACAGGTCTTCTCGACGCACCAGCTTCGGCGCCTTGGCCCCAGGAATCAACACCCCTCCGATCAGCAGATCGCAGGTGCTGATCTGCTCAAGGATGGTATGTCGGTTGGAGTGCACGAGTTGCACGTTGGCCGGCATCACGTCCGAGAGGTAGCGCAGGCGCTCCAGCGACAGGTCGAGCACCACGACCAGGGCGCCGAGTCCAGCCGCCATCTTGGCGGCATTCACACCCACGATGCCGCCTCCAAGGATGACAACCTTGGCCGGCGCCACGCCCGGCACGCCACCCAGCAGCACGCCACGGCCACCGTAAAGCTTCTCGAGGTACTTTGCGCCCTCCTGCACAGCCATCCGGCCCGCCACTTCGGACATCGGGATCAGCAACGGAAGATCCCGGTTCGGCAGCTCGACCGTTTCGTACGCAATACACGTCGCGCCGCTCGCCAGATGCGCGTTCGTAAGCTTCTCGTCGGCCGCGAAATGGAAGTAGGTAAAGAGCGTCAGATCGCGACGCAGGAACCCCCACTCCTTTTCGATCGGCTCCTTCACCTTCATCAGCAGCTCTGCATTGCCCCACGCCGTCGCGGCGTCAGGAACGATCTCGGCACCAACGGCGCGGTACGTGTCGTCATCGAAGCCGCTACCGATACCGGCGCCTGTCTCGATGAATACCTGATGGCCTGACGCCGTGAGCGCTTCCGCGCCAGCCGGCACGAGCGCCACCCGATTTTCGTTGGTCTTGATCTCTTTGGGTACACCGATACGCATAGTCGCGATTTCCGGTAGAGGTGAGACGTCAGCGAACAGCCTTGGGGCCGAGGCTGACGAGAATCTGTCGGTCGGGATCAAAGAACTCGCGCGCGACCTCGCAAACCAGCTCCAAGTCGATGGAATCCACGAGCGCTTTGAGCTCGTCGATGCTGCGATACGGTTCTCCGTACAACGCCGTGACCGCCGCCCGGTACATGCGCGACGAGACGCCTTCCATGGACAACACGAGCTGTCCGCGCAGTTGACGTTTTCCGGCGACGAGATCGGCCTCCGACAGGCCATTCGCCGCCACTTCGCGCAACACATCGCGAACGGCATCCAGCGCTTCCTGCGCCGTCTCCGGTGCACTGGCCAGATACACGCCGTGCGCGCCCGTGTCGGCGTACGAACTGCTGAAGGTCTGTACGCTGTACGCGAGCCCCAGTTCTTCGCGCACCTTCTGGAAGAGGCGCGAGCTCATGCCACCGCCGATAAGCATATCGAGCAGCGCGAAGGCGTAGCGCCGGGAGTCGCCGAAGGCAATGCCCTGTCCACCCAGCACGATGTGCGTCTGCGCAATGTCCTTGCGCGAGACGTGCTCGGCATGCGGCCCCGCCGCTTCGACCGGGTCGAGCGGGAACGGCGTCATGTCCCCGCGTTCCCTCGCACTCCATCCGGTGCTCTGCAGGACCTCCAACAGCTGATCGTGTTCGACGCGTCCTGATGCGGCGACGACCAAGCGGCCGGGGTGGTACGCACGTTCGTGCAGATCATGAAGATCGGCAACGGAGAGCGCCTTCACCGTTGCGCGCGTGCCGAGGATCGGGAAGCCGTGCGGATGATCACCCCAGATGGCGCGGTTGTGCACGTCGAAGATGATGTCGTCGGGCGTGTCGTCGACCATGCTGATCTCCTCGAGAATCACCTTCCGCTCGAGAGCCAGATCGGCTTGACGCAACAAGGGCTCGAAGATCAACTCGCCGATGACCGATGCCGCCTCAGGAAGATGTTCATCGAGCACGCGTGCTTGATATGAGGTGTGTTCACGCTCGGTGTACGCATCAAGCGATCCACCCAGCGTTTCGAGCGCCAGAGCGATCTGCTGGGCACTGCGCGTGCGCGTGCCCTTGAACACCATGTGTTCCAGCAGATGCGACACACCCATCTGTTCGGGTCGTTCATGCAGCGTTGCGGCGCGGACCCATGCCCCGAAAGCAACCGACCGCGCTCCCGGAACGGATTCCGAGAGCACGGTCAGTCCATTGGGCAGGTCCGTGCGGTGCAACGTGGGCGCCTGAGCGCCCGACGTATTAGCGCCGATCGCGACCGCCGCCGCCACCACCACTCCGTCCGCCACGGCCACCACGATCTCCACCGTCATCCCGACGCGGCGGGCGCTCGCCCGGCGTCTCTTCCGGCACGCCTTCGGGGCGAGGGAGGAGCGCCTTCATGGACAACCGGAGACGCCCACGCTCGTCGCGATCAACGAGCTTGACGGTCACACGATCGCCCTTCTTGACCACGTCTTCCGGCTTCTCCACGCGTTCCCACTTCATCTCGGAGACATGCAGAAGCGCTTCGGTGCCCGGCATGATTTCGATAAACGCGCCGAACGCCGTCACGGTTTTGACCGTGCCTTCGTACGTCTCGCCCACCACCGCCTCGGCGGTCATGGCCTGCACCATCTGACGCGCACGCTCCATCGATTCGGCACCGACCGCGGCGATCGTTACCGTACCGTCGTCGTCGACCGTAAGCTCGGCACCCGTCTCTTCCTGAATACCGCGGATGTTCTTGCCCTTCGGTCCGATAAGTTCGCCGATCTTGTCGACTGGAATCTGGACCGTCACAATCCGAGGCGCGTACTTCGAGAGGTCACCGCGGGGTGCGGCAAGCGCCTTGTCCATCTCGGCGAGGATGTGCAGGCGCCCGACCTTGGCCTGCAACAACGCCTCTTCCATGATCTTGAGATCGAGCCCCTCGACCTTGATATCCATCTGGATCGACGTGATGCCGTCTTTCGTGCCCGCGACCTTGAAGTCCATGTCGCCGAGATGATCTTCGGTGCCAAGAATGTCAGTAAGGATCGCGTACTTGTCGCCGTCCTTGATCAGACCCATCGCCACACCGGCGACTGCCGCCTTCATCGGAACGCCGGCATCGAACAGGGCGAGCGAGCCGCCACACACCGACGCCATCGACGACGAGCCGTTCGACTCGAGGACTTCCGACACGATACGGATCGTGTACGGGAAATCGGCGAAGTCGGGGAGCACGCCCTGAAGCGCGCGCTCGGCGAGGTTGCCGTGGCCGATTTCGCGGCGGCTGGTGCCTCGCATGGGGCGCACTTCGCCGGTCGAGAATGGCGGAAAATTGTAGTGCAGCATGAACGAGCGCGTAGTCTCGCCCGGCTCGTTGATCGTGTCGAGTCGCTGCGCGTCTTTCGCCGTGCCCAACGTCGCGGTTACGAGCGCCTGCGTCTGACCACGCGTAAAGAGCGACGAGCCGTGAGCGCGTGGCAGTACGCTGTTGTCGATGCTGATACCGCGCACTTCGTCTGGCTTGCGGCCGTCGACGCGCAGGTTCGTGGTCAGCACCTGCGCACGCAGTTCCTCGTACTCAACATCGCCGAGGACATTGTGAATGTCCTTCGCGTTGTCGGGGAACTCGACGAGGAGTTCGACCGCCGCTTCCTTCTTGACCTTCTCGATCGCTTCGATGCGCGTGTGCTTGTCCTTCTGATTCAGCGCTTCGCGAATGCGACCCGAGGCATGCGCCTTTGTGCGGGTGATGACGGCGTCGGGCGACTCCGTCTTCGTCCACGCCATCTTCGGCACCTGCACCTTGGCCAGCAGTTCGTTCTGCATCGCGATGAGCTCGCGGATGCCGTCGTGCGAGAGGCGCAGCGACTCAAGTACGTCGGATTCCGACACTTCGAGCGCGCCGCCTTCAACCATCACAATCGAGTCCTGCGAACCGGCGACGATCAGCTCCATATCGGAGAAGGCCAGTTGCTGAAACGTTGGGTTGAGCACCCAATGTCCCTGTACGCGACCCACACGCACGCCGCCGATGGGACCCATGAACGGAATCTTGGAGGCATTCAGCGCAAATGACGTGGCGAGGAGCGCCAACACGTCGGCGTCATTCTCTTGATCGGCCGAGATGACGTAGACGAACACCTGCACTTCGTTCTTGAAGCCTTCCGGGAACAGCGGGCGGATCGAGCGGTCTATGATGCGGCACGCCAGGATCTCGTGATCGTTGGGCCGCCCCTCGCGCTTGATAAATCCGCCCGGAATCTTGCCGGCAGCATACGTCTTCTCCTTGTACTCAACCGTCAAGGGGAAGAAGGGGAGCGGGCTCTGGTTCTCGCTCACGGTGACGGCGGCGAGCACCATGGTCTCGCCAAACTGTACGATCGCGGAACCCGCCGCCTGCTTCGCCATCCGTCCGGTCTCGATGACCAGGGGGCGACCGGCGAACGTCCGCTCGATTCGATGCATCATCTGCTGAATAGCCTCATGAGAACGCAAATCGCGCGGGAGGCATGACTGCCCCCGCGCGACGACATGGCGTGGTCCGACTTAGTATCGGAGACCAAGGTCCTGAACGAGCGTGCGATACTGCTGCACGTCCGTACGCTTCAAATAGTCGAGAAGGCGGCGGCGCTTGCCCACCATCTTGAGGAGCCCGCGGCGACCATGATGGTCTTTCGCGTGCGTACGAAAGTGTCCCGTGAGGTAGTTGATGCGATCCGTGAGGATGGCAATCTGAACCCGGGTCGATCCGGTGTCCACATCGTGGGACCGGTACTTGTCGATCGTGAGTGCCTTATCGAACGCCATCGTCGTAATATTCTCAGCGCGTGTCGTGCGCAGCCTTTTGTGCGCGCAATAGTAGGAAGCAGAAAAGCTTAGTCCACCTTGCCCCGCCTGTAAAGGACCTCGACGTGCCTGACCGCTATTTGGGGCAAACAATCAGCAAATACCAGGTCACCCGACTTCTCGGCTCGGGGGCCTTTTCATGGGTATATGAGGCGATAGATCAGGATTTAGAGATCCCGGTCGCCCTCAAAATCCTGCGTCCGGAATTTTCCGGACAAACCCTCGCTGAGACCAGTTTCCGTCGGGAAGCCGCCACCGCGGCCCGCCTCCGACACCGTAATATTGTCACCGTCCGAGACGTCGGCCAGGTCGATGGGACGGTGTTCGTGGCCATGGACCTGCACCCGCTCACGCTCGGGCGTCGCCTCGCCTTGGCCGGCCGTCTGCCAGAGGCCGAGTGCATTCGACTCGGCATCGATGTGGCGGCCGCGCTCTCCATCGCGCATGCCGGTGGCGTGATCCATCGCGACATCAAGCCCGACAACATCCTGCTCGGCACCGACGGCGACGCGATTGTTGCCGATTTCGGACTGGCCCGCGCCCTCACTGGCGCGCCTTCGCTCAGCGCGACGAATCAGGTCATGGGCACCCCGCACTACTTCAGCCCGGAACAGGCGCGAGGCCACGAGATCGACGGGCGCAGCGATCTCTACTCCCTCGGTGTCACGCTCTATCGCGCCGCAACCGGAAACCTTCCCTTCGACGGCGAGGATTGGTACGCCGTTGCCAAGCAGCACATCGAGACGGCACCCACACCGCCACACCTGTTTGCGCCCGAGCTCAGCCCGCGATTCGAGGCGGTAATTCTCCGCCTGCTCGCCAAGCAACCCGAGCAGCGCTACCAATCGGCCACACAGTTGCTCGACGCCCTCGGTGCGCTCGCCAGTGCGCCCGAGCGCAGCGACTACACGCCGCGCCTGGGCTCGCACACCGTCGATGCGTTTCCTGCCGTACGCGCCTCAACCCGCCGTGCCGCGGTCGTGGCCACGGTCTTCGTCGTCGCGGCCGCCCTCAGCTGGTTCACCCTGTGGGACCGCCCCGCCTCGCGGGCGCTCGACCGCGGTGCCATAGGCGACTCCGCGTCGCTCGCCGCCGCGGTGCCGCCCGGCGCCGGGCCGATCGCCGATAGTGCGCTCGGAGCACGCGTCATTCCTCTCGGTGATTCCGCTGCCGCGCGTGCCACGCGACCGCCAACCGTCGAGAGCCTGCGCACGGGGCTTCCCACGCGCTCAACGCGAGCCGCCACAATGCGCACCGCGCGCGTCGCGATCTCCGCTCCTGATTCCGCGCGGCTTTACATCGACAATCGCCTGGTCGGCACCGGTCACTACAGCGGCGAGGTCGCGGCCGGCGCCAAACTCTTGGTGCGGGCAGTCATCGCGAACGCGTCGACGTCGTGCACGGTCGCCGTTCGAGACACCATGCTCACGCTCAAGGCCGGCGACCGCGTGAGCCTGAACCTCCTCGTTCGTGGCTGCGCGGTGGTGAGCTATGACGTGACGCCCCGCGATGCGCGTGTTACCTTCACGCCGTTGGACGGGGGACCGTCGCTTGAGCTGCGCGCCGATAGCGCCCGTGCCCTGTCGCTGCCCGAAGGACGCTACGAAGTGCGGATCCAAGCTCCACGGTGCGTGACGGGGACAGACACGCTCCAGGTGGCTCGCAGGGCCGATAGCGCCCCCATTGCGCGCCGATTCCTCCTCATCTGCAGCTGACACCGCGTCCGACCACTGTCGCGCGCTTGGCTGGTGTCACGCGACAGCTGTCGTGTCTCTTGCGACATCGTGGTCCGGTTCGAATGCTGCACGCCTGACCTCGAGCGCGTGAGGCGGGGTGAGCGTGCCTTCGTTTCCGCCGCCGCCCCTTGGCCGCGGGTTATGAGCCACGTTGCGAGGCCCTCGTGCACCTCGACGTGGTCCGCACGCCGGGCAAGGCGTCGTGTGCGCGTGCCCTGCAGCGCGGCATCCAACCACCCTGCCCCGCGTGCACCGCCCTAACCCGACGACCTTGCCCTGGCCATGCAGCGAGACGTCGTCGACTGGGTACCGTACGCCGACCTGCAGTGCGGGCGCTCGAACGCTCGCCAGAGATCACCTTCCGCGCACGGGCGCTCTGGAGTGAAGAGGCGGTCGGCACGAACGGACCGGGCACCGCGCTCGCACTCGCTCGCCCTCGCCCTCGCTCGCGCTGTTCACATCGTCGGCGCCGAGCACTGCTGCGGGCGCCGGCACGGGTAGCACGGTGCGGCCGCACCCCTGATCCACTCACGCAGGAAGTGCTCGGCGTGCTCGATCTCTCCAGACTGCAAGCGCACGCGCATCCCCACACGCTGTCGCTGGCGACGGCCATCGCGGTCGCATTCGCGCCGCGGCCGCGGCCGCGCGTGAATGCGGACATCGCGTCACGCTGCTGCGACGTTCCGGCGCGCAGGTCGTGCCGTATCCCGGTGACGCGATTCTCGTGATCGATCACGCCGGCGAGATCATCGCCTCGTCGTCGCCCGCCGAGCGACTCGTCTGTCGACTGGTGGCGTCCGGACGCGATGCCACCGATGCACTACGCCGGATCAGCGCGGAATTCGATATGGGCACTCGCGCGACCACCGGTGCCGCGCGGACGGACGCTCGAGAAATGCCAAGCCGGTCGGTGGTGCGCGACGCGACGCATCCGCTGTCCGACCGACGTGCGCCGCCCGTTCTCGCGTTCCCTTCACGAGGTGTCGAGTGCCGAGACGAGAGCTGCGGCGAGTTGGCGGTACTCGGTCCTGTCGCAGCGCCTGCCACCCACCCGCGTGGCCCATCATCGGTGCGTTACACGATGGACGCGCCCGTCGGTCGCTCAGCGAATCGCGGCGCTGGCACCGACGCCGACGACGCCACCGACAAGTGTGCCGATCCAGAAACGTTTCGCGCGCCACCATGACCTGTGCGGCGGCGGGACGAGGAGAAAGTGGTCGGTTGTGACACGCGCCACTTGCGAGGTCACCAGTGCTGACGCCGTCGCACTGTCGAGCCGAATAATGGTGAGCCTGGCCACCAGCGCATCGCGATGGGCCGGATCCACGGCATACGCAGAAAGACCGGCGCGCAACCAGCGGCTTTCGAACACGCGGAACGTCGCCGTACTGTCATCGACCGCATCGATCTCGAAACGCGCGGCGTCCCGTGGAATCCGCGGCAAAACCGGCATGAGCGGCGCTGGCGCCCGCTCGGCTCGATGACACCCACTGCCGGCCACGATCAGTAGCGCGACGCATGCCAGCGCCGCGCGACGCATCACAACCGCTGGCCTCATCCGATCACTTCGTGAAGAGATTGCGCAGATCGTTGAAGGTGACGAGCACG
This sequence comes from Gemmatimonadota bacterium, assembly GCA_031363815.1. GTDB lineage: Bacteria > Gemmatimonadota > Gemmatimonadetes > Gemmatimonadales > Gemmatimonadaceae > Gemmatimonas. The sequence goes on along the minus strand of JANLVC010000182.1, from coordinate 28,117 downwards.
ATCAACGCGAGCACCGCAAACACGCCAACGCGCGCGAAGCCCTCCCGCACCCGACCACTGAAGGCGCTACCCTTTACCCGCTCAGCCAGCACAATGAGGATCTGTCCGCCGTCGAGCACCGGAATCGGCACGAGATTCAGGATGGCGATGTTGAGGCTCAGAAAGGCAATGAGCGACCAGAGGGTTTCCGGACCACTCTTGGCGGCTTGCACCGAGGTGCGCGCAATTTGAATAGGCCCTCCCAGATTCTTTGCCGACACCTGTCCCGTCGCCAGCCCGCCAAGCACCACGGCGACGCTTTTGGCCATCCGCCACGTCGCATCACCGCCCGCCGTCATCGCCCCGACCAGGCTCAGTTTCTCGTTCACCGTCGACGCGCGCACCTTGATCCCGATCCGCCCGACGGTTTTCTTCGCCCCAGTGACGGGATCATCGATCTCGGCACTCTGCGGCGTGATCTCCTTGGTGAAGCGCCTGTCGCCGCGCTGAATCTCGACGCTCAGCGATCCGGTCGTAACGGGGGCCACCTCGTCGAGCACCTCATCCCACGCGCGGATCGAGTGGCCGTTGATCCCTACGATTCGATCGCCGCCCGTGAGTCCGGCCATCGCAGCCGGCGCCCCGGGAACCACCGAATCGATCACCGCCGGCACGTACGTTTTGCCAGCCCGGTAGTAGATCCCCGTGGAGACGACGAGTGTGAGCAAAATATTCATGATCACGCCGGCCGACAAAATGAACACACGGGCCGACGTCGACTTGTTCTCAACCCAGCGATCAGCCGGAACGGCCTGCGGGCCGAACGGCGCCATCGACTGGACATCCCAGAGCGCGGGCGAGACGTCGGCCGGGCGTTCGATCGCGGCACCGAGCGAGCCGCGATCGCTCCCTCCCTCAATGCCCGCCATCGACTCGTCGTCCTGACTGGCCATCCGCACGTACCCGCCAAGCGGAATCAGCGACACGCGATAATCGGTCTCGCCCCGGCGCATGCCGAACAGGCGGTTGCCCCACCCGAGCGAAAAGACGGGCGCGTACACCCCCGTCAGTTTGGCGGCAATGAAGTGCCCGAGTTCGTGCACAAATACGACAAGGCCGAAGACAAGCAACGGCGCGATGTACGGTGTAATCGAAGGCATCAGTATCAGCACCCCACCTGGGCATTCACGTGGTCACGCGCCGCCGCATCCGCTCGAAGGAGATCATCGAGGGATGTGCCCGGCGCGCCGGCAAACTCGTGCAACGCGGCGGACACCCGCTCGGCAATTCCCGAGAAGCTCAGACGGCCCGCCAGAAAATAGGCGACTGAGGCCTCATTGGCCGCATTGAACACGGCCGGTGCGGCGCCGCCACGCCGTCCTGCGTCGATTCCAAGCTGCAGCATGGGGAAATCCTCGTACCGTACCGTTTCAAAGCTCAGACTGCCGAGAGCGACTGGATCAAACGATGGTACGCCGGAATCCGGCACGCGTTCCGGAAACGTGAGCGCGTACAGGATGGGCAGTTCCATCGATGGGACTCCCATCTGCGCCAGCACGCTACCGTCAACGAACTCCACAAACGAGTGAATAATGCTCTGTGGATGCACCACGACGTCGATACGATCGTAGGGCACGCCAAACAGATGGTGCGCCTCGATCACTTCAAGCGCTTTGTTCGCGAGCGTGGCGCTGTCGATCGTGATCTTGCTGCCCATCTGCCACGTTGGATGCTTCAGGGCGTCAGTGACCGTCGCGGCCGCGATGCGATCAGCTGGCCACGTGCGAAACGGACCGCCGGAGGCCGTGAGCACCAAGCGTCGCACTTCGTGCGGCTGACGGCCGGCCAGGCACTGCAGAATGGCTGAGTGCTCACTGTCGATTGGCACCAGCTCGCCGCCGTGCGTGCGGGCTGTTTCGGTCACGATGGCACCGGCAACGACCAGCGTTTCCTTATTTGCCAAGGCAACGCGCTTCCCCATGCGGAGCGCGGCCAGGGTCGCCGGCAGGCCGGCCGCTCCCACCACGGCATTGATCACAATGTGCACGTCGGGATGCGTCGCGGCCGCCACCAGACATTCGGCGCCAACGCCCCAACCCTCGGGGGCATCGGCGTGAGGTCGCACGAGCCCTACGAATGCGGGCATCCACGTCGCGACCTGCTCGGCAAGTGCCGCCACGTTGCCGTTAGCGGTCAGGGCTACTGGCGCAAAGCGCTCACGTTGGCGCGCCAGCACGCGCAGCGCACTGGTCCCGATCGATCCGGTGGATCCAAGGATCGCGACGCCGACCGGCGTCGACGCGGTCGCGTTGGCACCGTGGTGGATCATTATGCGCCGGGAGCCGGGAGTAACAGCGCATAGTACAGCGCGTACGTTACGGGAAGCACGAAGAACAGCGAGTCGAGACGATCGAGCACCCCGCCGTGCCCCGGGAAAAGCGTACCACTGTCCTTCACGCCCGCTTCACGCTTCAGCAGCGATTCCGTCAGATCGCCGATCTGCGCCGTCACGCTGATGCACACGGCGAAGAGGATCAGCCCCGTGGGGCTGAAAGCGAGTTGCGCGTGCGGCTTGAGCAGAAAGTGCACGAAAGCAGCACACGCGCCCACGGTCGCCACCACGGCACCGACCGCGCCTGAGATTGTCTTTGCGGGACTCACCGACGGGATCAGCTTTGGGCCGCCTACCAAACGACCGGTGAAGTACGCTCCGGTGTCACTGGCCCAGGTGAGCACCACGGGCATGATGACGACGAGCGCGCCCGCGGTATCGCCGACCGCGTACCCGAAGTAGCGCAGCGCGTAGAGGTAGCTGAGTGTCCCGCCGGTGTACAGCGCGCCGAAGAGCGTCGTGGCCGCCGCACCGAGTGGCTTGCCGTCGACGCCACGAGTCCAGATCGAGAGCGCCAGAACGAACAACGGCACCAGTGTCCAGACGACAAGCGGCACGGCGAACACGCCGAGTTGCTGCGCGTGAACGGCGAGAGGGATCAACGCCGAAAGCGCGATGCCGACCATGCTCATCGGCGTCGTGCCACCTTCACGGGCGATCCGGAAGTACTCCCACGCGGCGATGCCCGAGAGTGCACCGGCGGCGGTGGCGAGCGGCGCGCCACCAAGCCAGATGATGCCGAGCGCAATCGGCGCTCCGACGAGGGCGACTACGGCGCGCCGGGCGAGTTCGTTCACGCGAGGGGGGGAAGTGAGCAAGGACAGCGCATCCGACGACGCATCCGGTGTCGGATTAGGTACTGACGCGGCCGAACCGTCGATCACGACGCTGGAAATCGCCAATCGCTTCATACAGGGCCGCGCGTCCGAAGTCCGGCCAGAGCACGCTCGAGATGTACAACTCGGCGTAGGCGACCTGCCAAAGCAGAAAATTCGAGAGCCGTTGTTCGCCGGACGTTCTGATCAGCAGATCCGGGTCGGGACAGTTGGCCGTGAACAAGTGCGCGCGAAAGTTCTCCTCGGTGATCGCATCCGGCGCGAGCCGACCGGCCTGCACCTCTTCGGCCAGCATCCGAGCCGCGCGCACCAACTCGGCGCGACCGCCATACGAGATGAAGAGGTTGAGCCCCAGCCGAGTCCCGGTTTCGGTGATGCGCATGACACGCTCCACGGCAGCGCCGGCGGGTCCACTGAGCCGCTCGAGGTCTCCATAAACGCGAACGCGAACGCCCTGCCGGTGCAGATCGTCCGCTTCACGCGCAATGAATTCTTCCAGCAGCGACATGAGGGCTGAGACTTCCGTCTCCGGTCGCTGCCAGTTCTCCTGCGAGAACGCGAACAGCGACAACCACTCGACACCGGCCTCGAGACAGCCCTCGACCACCGCACGCACCGCCTTCATGCCGGACCGATGGCCGAACGGCCGAGGCATGTGACGCTCACGCGCCCAGCGACCGTTACCGTCCATGATGATCGCGATATGCCGCGGCACCGCCCCGTGCACGCGAATGCGCGCTAGCAGATCGGTTTCGGTGTCAGCCATGGTGGGCGGGGGCAAGGGGCATATCAACGAGCGGTCCGCAGCGCGGACTCAAACCTCCATAATCTCGGCTTCCTTCGTCTTCAGCAGCGCCTCGAGCTTGCCGATGCATTCATCGTGCGCCTTCTGCAGGTCCTTCTCCGCATGCTTCTTGTCGTCCTCGGAGACGCCGTCAAGCTTCTTGACCTTGTCGCGAGCGTCCGTGCGGGCATGACGGATCGCGATGCGGCCGTCTTCCGCCAGCTTGCTCAACACTTTGACGAGTTCCTTGCGACGCTGCTCGTTCATCGATGGCAGCGGTACACGGATGACGCCGCCCTGGTGTGCGGGATCGAGGCCGAGTTCCGACTCGCGAATCGCCTTCTCGATCACTTTCGCCTGTCCCTTATCGAACGGCGTGACCAGCAGAATGCGGGGCTCGGGGGCCGACACCTGTGCCACCTGGTTCAGCGGCACGAGCGAGCCGTACGCCTCGACCTTGATGGTGTCCAGCATGTTCGGCGACGCCTTGCCCGTGCGGATGGCGGAAAAGTCTCGCTTTGACGCCTCGAGCGCTTTTTCCATGCCGCTCTTGGTGTCCTTCAGAATCTGTGCAGTGGTGCTCATGAAACCAGTGTCCCCACGCGTTCGCCGTTGATGGCGCGTGCGATCGCGCCTGGCGTGTGAAGGTTCAGCACGATCAGGGGCAACTGATTCTCTTTGCACAGCGTGATGGCCGTCTGGTCCATTACGCGGAGCTCTTCGAGCATCACGTCGCGATAGCTGATCGACTCGTACATCGTGGCGTTCGGATCTTTCTTCGGGTCGGCCGAATACACACCGTCGACACTGGTGGCCTTGATGATGACATCCGCCTTCATCTGAATGGCCCGCAACACCGCCGCCGTGTCGGTCGAAAAATACGGGTTACCCGTGCCGGCGGCAAAGATGACCGTACGCCCCTTCTCGAAATGGCGCAACGCGCGCCGGCGAATGTAGGGCTCGGCCAACTCTTCCATGCGAATCGCCGTCATGACGCGCGTGTCGAGCCCCTTTTTCTCGAGCACATCCTGCATGGCCATCGCGTTGATAACCGTGCCGAGCATGCCCATGTAATCCGCGCCGACCCGATCCATTCCCATCTGGGAAAGTTGCGTGCCGCGCACGATGTTACCGCCGCCGATAACCAGACCGAGTTGCACGCCCATACGCGCCACTTCGACGATCTGATCAGCGAAGGAACCGATCCGTTCGAAATCGAACCCGACGCCGCGATCTCCGGCGAGTGCCTCGCCGGAGATCTTCAGGAGGATGCGCGTATAGCGCTTTTCCGTGGCGCCCACGGAGCTCACTCGGCCCCGAGTTGCAAACGGGCGAAGCGATCGACGGTGATCGTACCACCAGCGCGCTCCGCATGGTCCTTGACCAGCGCGGCGATCGTGATGGCCGGATCGCGAACCCACGCCTGCGGGAGCAGCGTCACGTTCTTGAGGAACGCTTCGATCTTGCCCGTGGCGATCTTCTCAATCAGCGCCTCTGGCTTACCGGTCTCACGCGCCTGTTCTTCGGCGATACGCTTCTCGCTCTCGATCTTCTCGGCGGGCACGCCGTTGCTATCGACCGCGAGCGGGGCCGATGCGGCGATGTGCTCGGCAATGAACTTCACGAGCTGCTGGGTTGACTCATGCGCCGCGACTTGCGGCGTGGACGCCGTGACTTGCACCAGCGTGGCGAGCTTGCCGTTATGGTGGCGGTACATCCCGACCACGCCGTTCTCACCAGCGTCGAAGCGTGCGACGTGCTTCACGTTCACGGCTTCTCCGGTTTTCGACGAGGCGATCTTCACGAACTCAGCGACCGTCTGCGATGCATCGGACGCGAACGGCTCAGCGAGAAAGGATTCGACGTCGGCCGCGGTGGAATGCACGCGCTGCGCGACAAGCTGCGCGACGACCTTGCCGAAATCTTCGTTGCGCGCGACGAAGTCCGTCTCGCACGCCACCTCGACGAGCACGCCGGAGCGGCCGTCGTTGAAGATCTCACCACCGATGATACCTTCGCTGGTGGCGCGATCGGCGCGCTTCTCGGCCTTCGCGATGCCTTTCTTGCGGAGGTATTCGACGGACGCATCCATGTCGCCGCCAGTTTCCTCGAGCGCCTTCTTGCAATCCATCATGCCGGCGCCGGTGCGCTGGCGGAGTTCCGAAACAGCCTTCGCGGTGATCACCGTGGTCATCTTCGTGCCCTGTATATGCTGAATGTCAGTATCTGCGATGCGATGGTGCTGCGCACTACGTCGAGCTACTGCGCACGAACGCCGCCGGTGTTGAGCCGGCGGCGTCGCGGTGCTGCAGTGGAAGCCTGATCCGGCGGTCGGGAAACCGACCGAACGCTATTCCTGTCCGGCCGACTCAGCTCCCGCTTCTCCGGCGTCACCAGCGGCATCACCAGCGGCGTCCGAGGCGGATCCTTCAGCGGCCGTTCCCTCGGTGCCCGGCTTCAACCGTGCGGCAATGGCTTCCGGCTTGGCGCGGCGACGGCGCGGACGACGGCTGTCGCTGGCGGCTGCACCACCCTGTCCGCCTCCCTGGCCACCACGATCCCCACCTTGGCCACCCCGATCTCCACCACGACCGCCGCGCTCACCACGACCAGCCGGCTCCGTGCCGCGCTCGCTCGAGAACGTGTAGCTCTCCTGCTCTTCGTCGCTCGGACGGGTGGGCACCTCACGGCGCGCCTCGTCGATCGTATCGGCAATCACCTTCGCGATCAACTCGACTGAACGGATGGCGTCGTCGTTTCCGGCGATCGGCACCGTGATCAAATCGGGATCGGCGTTGGTGTCCACGATGGCGACAATGGGCACGCCAAGCTTGTTCGCTTCGGAAACAGCGATACGCTCCTTCTTCGAGTCGATGATGAACAGCAGCCCTGGCAGGCGGTTCATCGTCTTAATACCCGAGAGGTACTTGCCGAGCTTCTCGCGCTGACGCGACATGAGAAGCTGTTCCTTCTTCGTGTAGTTCGTGAGTGTTCCGTCTTCCGTGCCGGCTTCGAGGTCTTTGAGCTTCTTGACCTGCTTCTTGACCGTCTGGAAGTTGGTAAGCATGCCGCCGAGCCAACGCTCGGTGACGAACATACCGCCGCAGCGCTCGGCCTCGGCCTTCACAATGGCGGCCAGCTGGCGTTTGGTGCACACGAAGAGCACGTTCTCGCCGCGCAACACGACCTCGCGGACGAGCTTCTGCGCCAGTTCAATCTGGCGGAGCGTCTTCTGCAGATCGATGATGTGAATACCATTGCGCTCGGCGAAAATGAACCGGCGCATCTTGGGGTTCCACCGACGGGTCTGGTGCCCGAAGTGAACGCCCGCGGCGAGCAGCTGCTCGAGGGACGGAGTCGTCATAGTAGGAATGCTGGGAGGTTTTGGAATTCGTCCGCGGTCGTCATCGCCGGCTGCGACCCACTCCCGAAGGAGCCTGGTACCCGCAGCCGACTCGGACAGCGTGAGAGATACGCAGTACGACGCGGCGTACCGCGTCGACTAGCGCTTGGAGAACTGGAACCGCTTGCGCGCGCCAGCGCGGCCCGGCTTCTTACGCTCGACTTCACGCGCATCACGCGTCATGAGGCCGTATTCGCGAAGCTTCTTTTTGTTGCTCTCGTCGATCTTGACGAGCGCACGGGCGATCGCGAGGCGCACCGCGCCCGCCTGACCGGCCACACCGCCGCCGTCGAGAACGGCCTTGATGTCATACTTGCCCAGCGTGTCCGTCAGCGTGAACGGCTGCTGAATCGCGGAGACGAGCGTCGGACGCGGGAAATACTCCCCGAGCGTTCGGCCGTTCACGTCCCATTTGCCCGAACCGGGCGTCATGTACATGCGGCACACCGCACGCTTGCGACGACCGATCGTCTGAATCTGCTCTGACATTACTTAGCCTCGGCGGAGGAGAAGGTGAGCGTCGCCGGGACCTGCGCGACATGCGGATGCTCGGCGCTTGCGTACACGCGCAACTTGCGACGCAGTACCTGACGGCCAAGCGCCGTCTTCGGGAGCATGCCGTACACGGCCTTCTCGATCACGCGCTCCGGATGCTTCGCCAACACGGACGCAAAAGGCGTGTGCTTCTCATGGCCCATGTAGCCGGTATGGCTGAAGTAGGTCTTCTGCTCGGCCTTGCGACCGGTCACCTGTACCTTCGACGCATTGATCACGATGACGAAGTCACCCGTGTCCATGTGTGGTGTGTACATAGGCTTATGCTTGCCGCGGATGATCTTCGCGACTTCCGACGCGAGACGGCCCAGGACCATTCCTTCCGCGTCGACGATGTACCACCGACGGTCGATATCCTTCGGGGTCGCGCTATAGGTCTTCATGCTAACGTGATCCGTGCGTGATTCGGAGACGCCACCAGCGGCGCTCAGAAGAGATAAAGGAACTACAAAGGAAAAACAGGCACTGCTGATCGCACTGCTGACAGCCGAATCGCCCGGAAAACGGGACAGACCCGTAGGTTACTCAGCATTGAAGTCTGTGTCAATCCGAGGGTTGAGGGTCTTTCTCCGGACGCGTCTTTCACAGCTCAATGCTCGGGCTCGCTTGCGGTCCGGTAGCCAACCCCTCAAACTGTCTCCCGCAGGCGAAGAGGCCTGTATACACCCCCTCCAGGAGTTCGCATGTCAATGGTGTCGGAGTTCAAAGAGTTCGCCATGAAGGGCAGCGTGATGGACCTGGCGATCGGTGTCGTCATCGGGGGGGCCTTCCAGAAGATCGTGGACAGCTTGGTTACCGATATCATCATGCCCATGGTCGGCTTGGCCACGGGCGGCGTCGACTTCTCCAACCGATTTGTCGCCCTGCAGGGTGGCCCCTTCGCAACCCTCGCGGAGGCCAAGAAGGCGGGCGTCGCGACCCTCAACTACGGCGTGTTTATCAATCAGATCCTGACGTTTCTGATTGTCGCTTTTACCCTGTTCATGGTCATCAAGGGCGTCAACCGGATGCGCCGCAACGCCCCCGCGAAGGTATGATCGCGCGTCTGGGCTAATCAGGAGCTGGGGCTACTCCGACGGGAGTGGCCCCAGCTCCACCAGCAGCGCGCCCTTGCGGACGGCTTCCCCCGGGATCGCCAGCACTGCCGTGACCACACCGGCCACTGACGCCCGCAGCTCGTTCTCCATCTTCATGGCTTCGACCACGACGAGCCCCTGCCCCGCGCTCACGGTGTCGCCCACGGCCACCGACACGCGCACCACAAGTCCCGGCATTGGCGCCATCAACGGCGCCGGCCCGCTGGCTGCTGCTGCCGCCGCCGTCAGATCGCGGATCGCCCGCATCCGTTCATCGAGCGCCTCCGCCTCCACGCGTTGACCGTCCAGATCGAGCGTCCAGAGCCCCCGTGCCGCACCGCGGCGCGCCACCAGACGGTGCACCTGCTCACCGATCCGCAGCAGACGCACCGGCGTCCCCTCGACCGAGGACAATGAGGCGGCGACGCGTTCGCCATCCACCTCGGCATGCGTGTCGTCGAGTTCCACGATCACGCGCTCGCCATTCACATCCACGATGTACTTCATGTCGTCGCCTCCGGGCGCAGCACGCACACGGTCTCCACGTGCGCAGTCTGCGGGAACATGTCGAAACAACGCACCGCGTCGATGCGCCACCCCGGCACGCGCGCGAGATCCCGCGCCAGCGTTGCCGGATCACAACTGACATACACGATGCCGCGCACCCCACGGGCCGCCGCCGCCTCGAGCAAGGCCGTCACGCCGATCGCCACGCCCACGCGTGGCGGATTGAGCACCACGACATCCGCCGGCAACGCTGACGCCAGTACCGATTCCACCAGCGCGGTGATGACCTCCACGCGTTCGGCCAGTCCCGCTTCGTCGACACGACGACGCGTGGCAGCGGCGCCCGACGGGTCGGCCTCGATCGACACCACCTGCGCGCCATCGCGGGCGAATCGCTCGGTCAGCTCGCCACTGCCGGCATACGCATCGATCACGCGCTGCGGCGCGAACGATTGCACTGACGCAGAGACGAAGTCGCGCAACGCCGTCGCCACCCTGGGGTTCACCTGCGCGAATGCGAGCGCTTCGCGCGCATCCGGCTCGTAGCGCCCCGCGTCGGCGGCTTCGTCGAGCGTTTCGGCCCCGCCGGGCGCCGCCGTCTCGAGCGACAGCCCCACGCCGACCGCCGCACCGTCATTCGCGACGTCGCCCGCCAGCCCGACCGGTTCACCGCCGCGCGGTAGCCACCACACCGCACGAATCGGCGCGGATGCGCGCAGCAAGGCGGCCGCCCACTCCGCACCGCCACTCCAGGACTCGCCACCCTGCACAACCACGGCGACGGTTTCCTGGCCCATTTCAGCCGATAACAGGCGGAACGAAACGCGCAAAAAGCGATCCGTCGGCATGCCGTGCAGTCGCTCACGCATGTCGAGCCAGCATTGCACCAGCACCGGATTCGCGATCGGGCACTCGTCGAGATTAAACACGCGCGCGGCATCATCGTGCGGATGCAGTCCGCCGGTCCAGCCGCGACCGCGCGGCAGTAGCATGAGCGTCAGGCGTCCGCGGTAGCCCCAAGACTCGCCGGTTACCAGTTCCGGCAGTTCGATCGTGCGCCTACCGATGCGTGACAGCGCATCCTGCACGATGTGGCGGCGCGCATCGCGCTGCGTCTCGTCGTCGAGATGCTGCAGTTGGCAGCCGCCGCACCGGTCGCGCTCATAATGCGCACAGCGCGCGGCCACACGATGGGCGGACGGCGTGACGATTTGCAGCACGCGGCCGCGACCGTGACGCGCATGCGCGACGTACGCGACCTGCGCCACGTCACCCGGCGCGGTGCGCGGCACGAAGCAGGCCAACCCATTCGCCCGGCCCACTCCATCGCCGCCCTTTGCGATGCGATCAATCGTCATCGTGGCGATCTCCTCGACGGCCGGCATTTCCGACACACGGCGCGCGCCATGCCACGACGTACCCGGGCGCGATGTGCCGGTCTGCGACCCGCGTCCCGCGCGACGATCCGGTCGTCGCTTCTTCACGAGGACCGCAGCGATTCACGCCGGGCCATATCACGCCACGACGGACGGTGCGCATCGCGACTCACGGCCGAGGCGTCTTTCGTTGTAGACGTTGTTGTAGACGATGTCGCAGACGGTGTCGACGCACCGCTGCCGGCGCGCCGCTCCTCGTGCGCCACCAGGGCCGCTGCGATCGCCGCCAAGCGGATCGATTCGCGATCGGCGTCGGGAGCCGTCAACGCCGGCAGATTCTGCTCGAGCCACTGGATAGTGATATCGCCACGCTGAAAGTCGGGGTGATCCATCACGCGCAGATGAAAACTGCGCGACGTCTCGATGCCAACGATGGTGAGTTCGCGCAGGGCCCGTCGCATGCGTGAGATGGCGAGATCGCGCGTCGGCGCATGCACGATCAGCTTGGCCAGCATCGGATCATAGTGCAGACCGATCTCACTGCCCGACTCGATACCGCCGTCCCAGCGCACACCAGGCCCGGTGGGTAGATGCAGATACTCGATCCGTCCCGTGCTCGGCAGGAACCCGTTCGACGGATCCTCGCTTGTTATTCGGCACTCCATTGCCCAGCCACGCGGCGTGAAGTCCTTCTGCGCAAACGGCAGCGCCTCTCCGGTGGCCACGCGGATCTGCCACTGCACCAAGTCGAGACCCATCACGAGCTCCGTGACGGGGTGCTCCACCTGAATCCGCGTATTCATCTCAAGGAAGTAGTATTGCCCGTCCCTGTCGAGGAGAAATTCACACGTGCCGGCGTTCACGTAGCCGGCCGCCCGCGCCGCAGCCACCGCCGTCGCCCCCATGCGGGCGCGCAACTCCGGCGACACCGCCACGCTGGGCGCTTCTTCGATCATCTTCTGATGTCGACGCTGCACCGAGCATTCCCGCTCGCCGAGATGTACGACGTTGCCGTGCATATCGGCCAGCACCTGGATCTCGACGTGGCGCGGGCCTTCGATGTACTTCTCGATATAGACGGCGTCGTCTCCGAAGGCATTCAGCGCTTCACGTTTCGCCGACGCAAGCGCATCAGCCAGTTCAGACGCCGCGCGCACGATGCGCATGCCCTTGCCACCGCCTCCCGCTACCGCTTTCAGCAGCACCGGAAAGCCGAACGTTTCGGCGATGGCAATGGCTTCGTCGGCGTCGCGCACACTCTCGGTGGTTCCCGGCACGACCGGAACGCCGGCCGAGATGGCCAGTTGACGCGCGGCCGTCTTCGAGCCCATCGCGTCAATCGCTTCCGCCGGCGGTCCGATGAACACGAGACCGGCATCGCGCACCGCGCGTGCGAACCACGCGCGCTCGGAGAGGAACCCGTAGCCTGGATGAATTGCTTGCGCGCCGGTACGAAGCGCCACCTCGATGAGTCGCTCCCCCACGAGATAGCTTTGGCTCGAAGGCGGTGGACCGACCAGCACGGCCTCATCGGCCTCACGCACGTGCGGTGCGCGGGCATCCGCTTCGGAATACACGGCGACGGTCTTCACGCCGAGTTCCTGACAGGCGCGAATCACGCGCAGCGCAATTTCACCGCGGTTGGCCACCAGCACTTTGCTGAACATCGGCGGCCTCACAGGGGAAGGTTTCCGTGCTTCTTCGCCGGATTGCGATCGCGCTTGCCGCGCAGTGAATCGAGCGCATCGATTAGGCGCGGTCGCGTATCGCGCGGATCGATCACGTCATCCACATAGCCACGAGCGGCCGCGTGGTAGGGGTTCGCGAATTTCTCGGTGTACTCGGCCACACGCGCATCCATGGCGGCCTGCGGATCGCTCGCCTCGGCGATCTCCTTCTTGTACAGAATCTCCACGGCGCCCTTGGGGCCCATCACGGCGATCTCCGCCGTCGGCCACGCGACATTGTAGTCACCGCGAATGTGCTTCGAACTCATGACGTCGTAGGCACCACCGTACGCTTTGCGCGTGATCACCGTCAACTTGGGCACCGTCGCTTCGCAATAGGCGTAGAGCAGCTTCGCGCCATGCTTGATGATGCCGCCATGCTCCTGCGCGATTCCGGGGAGAAATCCCGGCACGTCTTCGAAGGTCACTAGCGGAATATTAAAGCAGTCGCAAAAGCGCACGAAGCGCGCGGCCTTCAGCGAGGCGTTGATGTCAAGCACTCCAGCCAGCACCGCCGGTTGGTTGGCGACGATCCCTACACTGTATCCACCAAGATGTGCGAAGCCGACGAGGATGTTGCCGGCGTAGTCGGGCTGCACCTCGTAGAATTCGCCGTCGTCTACGACGCGGCCGATCACGTCATGCATGTCGTACGGCTTGTTCGGATTCTCCGGAATCACGTCGAGTAGCGACTCGTCGCGTCGATCGCGCGGATCACGCCCCGAGCCACGTGGCGGGTCATCAACGTTGTTCGACGGCACGAAGCGGAACAGTTCGCGGATCTGCTGCAAGCAGGCGAGTTCGGAGTCGCAGGCGAAGTGCGCGACACCGCTGGTGCCCGCGTGCGTGTCGGCACCGCCGAGGTGCTCCATCGTCACGTCTTCGTGCGTCACCGTCTTCACAACGTTCGGCCCGGTCACGAACATGTAGCTCGTGCGGCGCACCATGTAGATGAAGTCGGTGATCGCCGGCGAATACACGGCACCGCCGGCGCATGGTCCGAGGATCGCCGAGATCTGCGGCACCACACCCGAAGCCATCGTATTCCGCAGGAAGATGTCGGCGTAGCCACCGAGCGACACGACGCCTTCCTGAATGCGCGCGCCACCCGAATCGTTCAGGCCGATGATCGGCGCTCCGTTCCGCACCGCCAGATCCATGATCTTGCAGATCTTGGCAGCGTGCGCTTCGGACAACGACCCACCGAACACGGTGAAGTCCTGCGAGAAGACATAGACGATCCGTCCCTCGATCCGGCCGTGTCCGGCGACCACGCCGTCACCATAGATCGGCGCCTCGCCTTCGGCGAGCGAACGGGAGGTGACGAATCGGTCGATCTCGACGAACGAACCGTCGTCGAGGAGGACGTCGAGACGCTCGCGGGCGGACAACTTGCCCTTCGCGTGTTGAGCGGCGAGGCGGTTGGCGCCGCCCCCCTCTTCGGAGGCATCGCGGGCGATGGCCAACCGCTCGAGCTTCTGGCGCATGGTCGTGGACTGTGGCATAGCGCGGGAAGCTAGCGGGTCTCCGCGGAAAAACGAGGATCCGATCCCCGACGGAGGACCGGCTCCGCAACTCTCACGGATGGGACGTTACGGCTTGTAGATGATCGGAAGGACGACCTTGGTCTTCACGGCGGCGCCGTTCACCTTGCCCGGCGAGAAGTCGAGCTTGGAAACGACCTTCCGGGCAGCTTCTCCCAATGCGGTCTGCGTCGCGTCCACCACTTCGACGCTGCCCGCTTCGACCTTGCCCTTACTGTCAACGATGAACTGGAGCTCGACCATGCCGCCGACACCGCGGCTCTTGAGGTCGGCTGGATAGGACTCCGAAATGAGGCGGGCAGCCTGAGCAGTCGACGACAGCCTCGGCGGATTCGTGAGTTCAGAAATCGGATACACCTTGTCGTCCTGCGCCGCAGCGGGACGGGCGAACGGGCCGGCGAGCAGGAGTGCCGCGAGCGCGGGAAACAGGGAACGGCCAAGGGTCTGCGACATGGAATAGTTTCTCGGGAGCGAGAATGGAGTGCATTCGTGAGCTGTCGACCCCGGCATCGGGGTGACGAGCCACGGCCTCGGTGCCACGCAGACGGCGCGGCCCAGATCGGCGCCTCCTCTCTATCGGTCCATGATCCTCTACTCTGAAGTGTTCCTCACTAATTCTGTAGGATCTGTCACACGCTGGGCCCTCGCGCCACGGATCGGTGCAAGGATATAATTTGGAAGAGTGTTTCGTGACGAGTCGTGCGTGACGGGTTTCCCCTTCGCGCCGTCCTCACCATTATCTACTGAGAGATGACCTGCAGACTTTTCCGGCTGAGGCTGCTGGAACACGGTTTGCATTGATGCAGTGCCATTGAAGCCTTCCCTTGCCGACGCTCCCACACCCGCCATGTCCGACTTCCTCGATCTTCACGACGATCCGTCTGTCCGCCGCGTCCTGTATCTCGGCGCGATCCTCTTGGTCGCCGTGCCCTTCCTGCAGGCGGGGTCGCAGCTGTGGCCGCTCCAGCTGGGCAACATTCAGTGGCGCTTCGGTGCGGCAAACGCGCTTTCCAGCGTGCTGCTGCTTCCGTACCTCGGGATGTCGCTTCTCGTTCTCATGTCGCGTGCACTCGACAGCCGTGCGCTTGCCCGCACGGTGGGCGTGATCTCGGCGCTTTTCACTGTTGGACTGCTCGCCTCCTTGGCGCTCTTCGCGCTGGACGCCCTCCAGCTCAAGAAGATCGTGAACTCCGCGATGATGAACACGTTCAATACCACCGCGGTTCGCGTGGGCCTGGTAAGCACGCTGTTCTTGGTGGCATTCGCCCTGATGGCGCTCGCCTGCTTCAAGGCGCCGCGGACCAGCAAGGCAGGGTCGGCTAAGAAGGGCGTGAAGCACGCGGAAGAAGGCATAGGCTTGATCGTCGGCCGCTGAGCGTCACGGGCGCGCTTGGCGCCCTGCTGATGCCAGATTGGAGGAGAAGCCCCCGGTGTTCGCTGCCGGGGGCTTCGTGTATCGTGGCGCTGCGCGCCAGGCGGGATCTTCCGTGGCGAACTCGCTGATGTCACCAGGGAGGAATGCGACGAATTGCTCCGGTACACTCCAAACGGCCGGAAATACGGATTCGCGTACTGCTCGTCAGGCGAATCCCCGTGTGTGATACGCCTCAGGACAAACCCAGTTCGATGTCAGCGATCGACGAACGGACTACGTTCGCGTTCGCATCGGTTCACATACGAACGTGTGACAACTCTTGAATCTCGTGCGGTACCACAACGAATCGATAAAGTGTGATCTATTCTCGAAGGTGTCGATCGACAGGGTGTCTTCGCGGGTTCCCCGAACAGCCAGACCGTTCCCGAGCCGTCGATCTACGCGCTCATGGGCGCCGGTCCGCTCGGCATCTTCGGATTCGCAGGTCGTCGTCACCGCGCCGCACAACGACAACGCTGCGATCGCGGTAAACAGAAGGCCCCGGCATCGCTGCCGGGGCCTTCGTCGTTCGCTTCACCGCACGCGGATTACAGTCCGATCTCGTCTTCGGAACTGTGCACCTTGCTCGGCTCGGCCGGCTTTGGCGGCTGCTCTTCCGGGACCGACGTCACGGCGAGCACGATACGGCGATGGATGGGATCCACCTCCAACACGCGCATTACCAGGTTCATCGTTTCCCACGCGAAGTCGGCCGGGTTCGTGACCGTGCCTTCGGGGTTGAGCTGGCTCACCGGGACGAAGCCTTCGATGTCGTTGCCGAGATCGACGACGACGCCCTTGTCCATGAGGCGGACGACCTTACCCGGAAGCTCGGTGCCGACCGGATACGTCTCACCGATGCGAAGCCACGGATCTTCCTCGGCCTGCTTGAGGCCGAGCGAGATGCGCTTGTTTTCGCTGTCGATGTTGAGGATCACCACGTCCACCGCGTCGCCCTTCTTCACGACTTCCGACGGATGCTGGACGCGCTTGGTCCAGGACATATCGGAGATGTGAATAAGGCCGTCGATGCCCGGCTCGATTTCCACGAACGCACCAAAACTGGTGAGGTTGCGGACCTTGCCGTTGATACGCGTGCCGACCGGGTACTTGAGCGGCAGGATGACCCACGGATCCTGCTCGGTCTGCTTCATACCGAGCGAAATCTTCTCTTCGGTCTCATCGACCTTGAGCACCACCGCCTCGATCGCTTCGCCGATCGACACGATCTTCGACGGGTGGCGAACATTGCGCGTCCAGCTCATTTCGGAGATATGGACGAGGCCTTCGATGCCCGGCTCGAGCTCGATGAACGCGCCGTAGTTCGTGATCGACACGACCTTGCCGTTCACGCGAGTGCCGACCGGGTACTTGGCCGCCACATCCTTCCACGGGTAGCTCTGGAGCTGCTTGAGGCCGAGCGAAATGCGCTCGCGCTCCCAATCAATATCGAGGACCTTGATCTCGAGCTCCATGCCAATCTGGACCATCTCGCTGGGATGCGAGATACGGCCCCACGACATGTCCGTTATGTGCAGCAGGCCGTCCACGCCACCGAGATCGATGAATGCACCGAAGTCCGTGATGTTCTTGACGACACCCTTCCGCACCTGATCCTTCGAGAGCTCCTTCATGAGCTTCTCGCGCTTGCCGGCACGTTCCTGCTCAAGGATCACGCGACGCGACACCACGATGTTGCGGCGACGCTTGTTGAGCTTGATAATCTTGAACTCGTACTTGTGTCCGAGGAGCTCATCGATGTTCGGCACGCGGCGGAGCGCGATCTGCGAACCTGGGAGGAATGCATCGACGCCCATGAGGTCGACGACCACGCCGCCCTTGATCTTCTTGACGAGCGTGCCTTCGACCGGCATGTCGCTCTCGTAGGCCACGCGGATGCGCTCCCACACGCGCATGAAGTCGGCCTTCTTCTTGGACAGGACGACGGAGCCTTCCTGATCCTCGAGGTGCTCGAGGAGCACTTCGACTTCGTCGCCGACCTTGAGGTCGGGCATGTCCTTGAACTCTTCGAGCGGGATCGTCCCTTCGGACTTGAAGCCGATATCCAGGACGACCAGGTTCTCGCGAATCTCAAGAACATGCGCCTTGACGATCTCACCTTCTTCGATCGAGGCGAGCGTGCCGTTGTACAACTCAAGCATCCGCTCGTATTCGTCGGACGTGAACTCGTCTTCTTCGTAGAGTTCCGGGCGACGGTTCGCGAGCGGGCGGAGCTGGCTCTTTTGCAGGTCGCGCTTCTCGCGCGGCGTGAGCTTATTGTGCGCCGGCTCCGCGTCGAGCTCATCCATGTCCGCGTTGAGGGCGGCGTTCAGCTCGGCGGCGAGCTCAGGGCTCAGTTCAGTGCTCATACTTGTGGGTATCTCCGAATCGCGGGACTGCACTCGCCGCGCCGAGATGAGAGTGGAAAGGATTTACGACAGGAACCCAGAAACGTAGTGGGAACACCGTCCTGCGGCAATGGGTGCACCGTGACACTCACCCCGAGCCGTGAATTAGTGCCCGCGCAGCCGATCACGTGTGGCCTTGGCGAGCGCCACGATCCGCTCCACCTGCTCTTCCTGAGTCACGGTCGTCGTATCGATGGTGATTGCGTCCCGCGCCGGGGCGCTCTGTGCGGCGTCGAGGGCGTCGCGGGCCACCAGGACTTCGGTCTCCTCGGCGATTTCGACGTCGGTCGGACGGCGTTTCAGTCGTTGAATAAGCCGGCGCCGCGCCCGCTCCCACGGATCGGCCACCAGGAACACCTTGAGCGCGGCCGTGGGGAAGACGGCCGTCCCGATATCTCGTCCATCCACGACGACATCGGTGGCCGCGCCCGCCGCCCGGACCTGGTTGTTGACCCAGTGCCGAACGGCCGCCATCTGAGCTACTCGCGACACCTGACGGGTCACGGGTGCATCGCGCATGGCCACATCCTGCACGCTCCCGTCAACCAACGGCAGCACCGACCGCTCGGTCAGGCGCCAGGTGATCCGATGCGCCTGCGCCAACACGGCGTCCGGCGTCCACTGCTCGGGCCCGACACCGGTACCAAGCGCCAAGAGCGTGATCGCCCGGTAGAACGCGCCGGAATCGACATGATGCACGTTCAGGAGCTGGGCGACCCACTGGGCCGTCGAACTCTTGCCGGAGGCCGCCGGTCCGTCGATCGCGATCACCAGCGTGGTCGGACCGCTCGTGTCCGGCGTTGCCGCTACAGGATGGTCGGCCGCCGGACCGACGGCCTGGGCGAGATCGCGCCAAAACGTGGGATACGACACCGACACGCAGCCTGGATCGTCGATGGTGATCCGATTTCCCGGGATCGCACCAAGGATGCCAAAGGCCATCGCCAGTCGGTGATCACCGTGGGTAGTCACGTGACCAGACAGCGCTGCCTGGGACCCGACAATGCGCATGCCATCAGGGAGCTCCTCAGCGTCGACGCCAAGCCGCCGAAGATTGTCGACGACGGCGCGGATGCGGTCGCTCTCTTTCACGCGCAGTTCGCCGGCCTCGGTGATCAGCGTTTCGCCAGTCGCACGCGCCGCGGCACAGGCGATCATTGGCAGCTCATCGATGCAGCGCGGAATCTCCGCTCCACCAATCGTTGTCGCCTTCAGCAACGCCGGAAAGACGATCAGCGTGCCGATCGCCTCGCCGCCGATGGTACGCGCATCCTCGATGTCGATACGCACGCCCATTCGACGCAGCACGTCGAAGGCGCCGGTGCGGGTGGGGTTGAGACACACATTTTCAAGGCGCAGTTCGCCCTCGTCGGCGAGCGCTGCGAGCACGGCAAAAAACGTCGCCGACGACGGATCGGACGGCACCACGACATCGACCGCGTTGAGCGTTTGCGCGGGCGGGAGCACCACACCACCGTCAGAGACGGTGAGCTGCACGCCGCGCGCCACGAGCATGCGTTCCGTGTGATCGCGTGACCGCTGCGACTCCTGCACCGTAACGCCGGAACCCGACGCCAGTCCGGCGAGCATCAACGCACCCTTCACTTGCGCACTGGCGTGCACGTTCACGAACGTGATTGCCGACAGCGGCATGCCGTGCACGCGCATCGGTAATCCATCGTGCCCATCGGCGCCTTCGAAGTCGATACGGGCGCCCATGTCCGCGAGCGGCGCCGCGATGCGACGCATCGGCCGCCGGCTGAGACTGGCGTCGCCTTCAAAACGGGCCACGCGACCGGCCAGCCCGGCCACGAGACCGGCGATCAGTCGCGTGGTCGTGCCGCTGTTGCCGCAGTCGAGCGCCGACTCCGGCGAATGTAACGACGCGACGCCGCGTCCGTGCACCACGAAGTCGGCACTCAACGCGGGAATATCGGCGCCCATCGCACGCAGGGCCCCCGCGGTGGCGTGCACATCCGCCGACGCGAGGATATCGCGAATGCGCGTCGGGCCGATCGCCATGGTGGCAAAGATCAGCGCGCGATGGCTGATCGACTTGTCACCCGGAGCGCGGATGGCACCGCGCACACGCAATGGCGAGCGGGACGGACTCACCGCAACCATGCCTCGAGTGCGGTGGCGGCATCGGTGCGATCGTCGCGGTACTTCACGATCACCGGCGTCTGCAGCGACAGCCCCTGCGTTTCTCCAAAAGCCGAAGTGACACGACGCGCGCCCGGCACGACGACGGCGCCTTCAGGAATGATCAGCGGCTGGTCAGCCGTGGCTCGAAGCACCGTTTCCTTCACCAAGTCATAGACCGGCGTGCCGCGAGTGAGGATCACGCCCGCGCCCAGTACCGCTCTGGCGCGCACCACCGTGCCCTCGTACACGCCGCAGTTCCCACCGACGATCACGTCGTCCTCGATGATGACCGGTGAGGCATTGATCGGTTCGAGGACGCCGCCAATCTGTGCCGCGGCGCTGAGATGCACGCGCTCGCCGATCTGGGCGCAGGATCCGACGAGCGCGTGCGAATCGACCATCGTCCCGCGGCCGACGTACGCGCCGACGTTGATGTACATCGGCGGCATGCACACCACGTTCGGCGCGAGATATGCCCCACGCCGCACGGTGGAGCCGCCGGGCACGATACGCACCTGATTCTCCACACGGAATTCGCGCGTGGGATACGTGTGCTTGTCGAAAAAATGAAACGGCGCCTGCCCCGGCATTTCCACCACACGTCCGATGCGGAAGCCCAACAGAATGGCGCGCTTCACCCACGGCACCGCGTGCCACGTGCCGTCGGCATCGCGACGGGCTGCGCGAATGTCACCCCGTTCGAGCAACGCCAACGCGTGCTCGAACAGATTCTGCGCGTCGGACGGCAACGCCACCCCGCTATCAAGCAGGAGCGGATCGTTGAAGCGCGCTTCGAGGTCGGTCAGCGAGAAAGCCATGAGAACAGCATCGGGTGGAAGTGGGGAACGACAGACGAGACGCTACGACGCCAGCGCGCCGACCTGCACAAGCGCCGCGCGTACCTGGGGATGGTGCGCCTCGAGCAACGGGACCAATGGGAGTCGCAGGTGCCCGAGCATGCGGCCCATCATCGCGAGCATCGTTTTCGTCGGAATGGGATTGGACTCGAGAAACGCGGCATGGGCAACCGGTGCCAGACGCGCGTCAATGCGCCGCGCTTCCGCCAGATCGCCACGCGCCATGGCGTCGCAGAGCGCCGACATCAGGGCGGGAACGACATTGGAAATCACCGAGATGATTCCGTCGCCTCCGTGCGCCATGACGCTGAGCGTGAGGCCGTCATCACCCGAGAGCACCGCGAAGTGTTCGGGGCGCTCGCGAATGATCTGTGTGATCTGCGCCAGGTTGCCCGATGCTTCCTTCACCGCCACGAAGCGCGGGTCCGTCGCCAGCTCGAGACAACTGCGCGCCTCGAGATTGATCGCGGTGCGACTGGGCACGTTATAGATCACGATGGGCAGATCGCAGGCGTCGGCGATGGCGCGAAAGTGCGCGATCATCGCGCGCTGGGGCGGCTTGTTGTACATGGGCGTGACATGCAGCAGATGCGTGGCGCCGATCGCCTTCATCTCGCGCGAGGTCGCGATTGCCCGCTGTGTGTCGTTCGAGCCAGCGCCGGCAATGACCGGCACGCGTCCGTTCACCTGTTCGACCGTGATCTCGACGACGCGGCGATGCTCTGCCGGCGAGAGCGTGACGGCTTCACCGGTCGAGCCGCACGGAATGACCATGTGCACGCCTTCGCTGACCTGCCATTCGACGAACGCCCGGAGGGCCACTTCGTCGATGGAACCATCCGCCGTGAACGGCGTGACGAGTGCGGTACCGCACCCGAAGAGTCGCTGCGCCATCGTCGTTTCGCGCTGAGAGGTCAGGAAATCGCCTGGCTCGTTGCCAGGACGTCACGCATCGTGTACACGCCGGGGGCGCGCGCGGCCGCGAGCCACCGGGCCGCCGTCAACGCGCCGTCGGCGAAGACTCGCCGGTCGCGCGCTTCATGCACAAGCCGGATCTGCTCGAACGGCGCGTCGAAGATGATCTCGTGTGTACCCGGCACCGAGCCGGTGCGCACACTCGTGATCGGCACGTCGCGCTCCAGTCCCCCGCGCAACCGCTCCGCGATGGCGATGCTGGTGCCCGAGGGCGCATCGAGCTTCGCGACATGGTGCGTCTCGACCACATGCGCGTCGAAGCCGGACACCTGCCGCGCGCGTCGCGCGGCGTCTTCGGCAATCGCCAGAAACAGCTGGACGCCGATGCTGAAGTTGGGCGACCACAGCGCCGCGCACTGCGACCGGTGGGCGGCCGCTTCGACCTCGGGAAGCTGCGCCGACCACCCCGTGGTTCCGATCACCACCGGGCAACCCGCCTGGAGGAGCGCCATCGCATTGGCCACGGACGCGTCCGGCGTGGTGAACTCGATGGCCACCTGCGCGCCGTGCAGATCGGCGGCGGTGATTCCGTTCGTCATCTCGGACGCATCGAGGCGGGCGACCACGGTGCAGCCGCGCTCGGGGGCCAGCGCGTCGAGCGCGCGACCCATGCGCCCCATGCCGATCAGCGCGACCCGTACTGGTGCGCCGCTCACGAGGCCTGCTCGAAAAATGCCGCGTGTAATCGCTGCATCGCGGGTACGACCTGCTCATCGTCGATCACGAGCGTGAAATTGATGCCGGTGGCACTCAGCGACGCCATGTACACCGGAATCGGTCCGAGCGCGATGAACGCGTCGGCAATGGCGCGGCTGCCGTCGGCAATGCCCGCACCGACGATCGCCACGATGCCGCTGCGTCGTTCCACCGCGACATCACCGAACGCGGCAAGATCCTGCAGAATCGCGCCAAGGTTAGTGGCGTCATCAAGCGTGACCGACACCGAGACTTCGGACGTTGTCACCACGTCAACCGACGTGCGATGCGTCTCGAAAACTTCAAAGACACGACGCAGAAATCCCGGCGCCAGCAACATGCGTGAAGAGCGCAGCTTCACGAGGGTCGTGCTGCGCTTGCCGGCGATCGCACGAACGGGAAGTCGCGGCGCGTCGAACGCGATCATCGTCCCCTTTCCTTCCGGCTTGCCGGAGTTGAATACGAACACGGGGATACCACGCTGCACGGCCGGCGCGATCGTGGCGGGATGCAGCACCTTCGCACCGAACGCTGCCAGTTCCGCCGCTTCATCGAAGCTGATGCGTTCGATGAGCTGCGCGCTCGGGATCACCCGGGGATCGGCGGTCAACATGCCATCGACGTCGGTCCAGATTTCGATGGCGGTCGCTTCGATGGCCGCCCCGATCAGCGAGGCGGAGTAGTCGGATCCTCCTCGGCCAAGCGTGGTCGTCACGCGTCCTGGCGCCGAACCGACAAAGCCACCTATCACCGGAATCTTCCCCTGCTGCAACAACGGCAGCAGGTACTCCTGCGCGGCAAGCGCGATCGCTTCGATATCGGGCTCAGCGCGCGTAAAGTAATCGTTCGTCTTCATCACGTCGCGCGCATCGATCCAAACGGCCGGATAGCCGCGGTGACGGAACGCGGCAGCCACGATCTGCGACGACAGCAACTCACCGAGTGCCGCGACGGTATCAAGCGAGCGCGGCGTCAGGTAGCCGAGCGTTCGGAACGCTTCCGCGAGATGGGCCAGCTCATCGAAGCTGGCACTGATCTCGAGGTCCAGATCTTCCGCCTCCGGCGACCCGTCGAGCAGTGCATGCACCTCACGCCGATGACGATCGCGAAGCTGCTCCACCAGCTGCAACGCGGCGAGCAGTTCGCCGCCAGCGGCCTTGTGGGCGACATCGAGCAACACGTTCGTGGTGCCCCCGAGCGCCGAGACCACGACAACCGGACCACTGGCCTGCTTGCCGGCGATCACGTCGACCACACGGTTGATCGCGACGGCATCGGCCACCGAGGTACCGCCGAACTTGCAGACGATCACGAAGCGACCAACCCGTCGAGCTGACCGGTGGCGACCAGTAGTTCGGCATTGAGAATCGAACCGCCCGCGGCACCGCGCACGACGTTGTGCGCCATCGCGACCAGCCGCAGGTCGAAGATATTGTCGGCGCGGACGCGGCCAATGGTGACCGCCATGCCGTTTCCGGCATTCACGTCGCGACGCGCCTGCGGGCGATCCTGCTCATCGCGCACGATGAGCGCGGGTACCGGTGCGGACGGCAGTCCCTGCACTGCGGCGAACCCCTTCCAGGCGCGCAGCGTCTCCAGCGCCCGCTCCGGTGTCGGCGCGCGCTCGAAGGCCACAGACAAGCAGACCGTATGACCATGTTCGACGGCGACACGATTGGCGTGCGCACTCGTCACGATGGGCGCGGAGACGATCGTCTCGCCGTTGTACGTGCCGAGCAACTTCACGAGCTCGGCTTCGATCTTGGGTTCTTCGTCGCCGATGTAGGGGATCACGTTGCCGAGGATGTCGAGCGAGGGCACACCCGGATAGCCGGCCCCCGACACCGCCTGCATCGTGGTGACGAACACCTTCGTCACGCCGAACGCTTGGTGCAACGGGGCCAGCGCCATGGCGGCGACGGTCGCGGCGCAGTTGGCATTGGTCACGATGCCACCGCGCCAGCCGCGATTGATCCGCTGTTGCGCCAGCAACGCGAGATGATCCCCGTTCACTTCGGGAATCACCAGCGGCACGTCGGACTCCATCCGGTAGTTCTTCGCGTTGCTCAGCACGAGCCGTCCCGCGGCCGCGAAGGCGGCTTCCACCTCGCCGGCGACCGACGAGTCGAGTGCGGAAAAGACGATGGGCGCCGTGACCTGCTCCGGCGTGCACTTTTTCACCGTAAGTCCCGCCACGGCCGGAGGCAACGTGCCTTCAAGCCAATGGGTCGCCGACGCGTACAATTTGCCGGCGCTGCGTTCAGAGGCAGCGACTTCGACGAGAGTGAACCAGGGGTGGCCTTCGAGCAGGCGGATGAAGGCCTGGCCAACGGCACCGGTAGCGCCGAGTACGGCGACCGGCCAACGTGTCACGGGCATAGTCATGCGAGCAGCGTGCGGACGATACGTTCGTAAGCGCCGACTGACGCTTCGAGTTCCAGCACATCGATGTATTCGATGGGCGTATGGGCCACATGAATCGAGCCGGGCCCGAAGAGGAGCGGC
The DNA here is from genome assembly GCA_031363815.1 of Gemmatimonadota bacterium. Lineage (GTDB taxonomy): Bacteria > Gemmatimonadota > Gemmatimonadetes > Gemmatimonadales > Gemmatimonadaceae > Gemmatimonas. Next base: position 2,938 of record JANLVC010000182.1, on the reverse strand, counting down.
GTTCCCCAGCGATCGAGCAGCGGGATGTCACTCGTGTACGCAACGGGCTCCACCTCGAAGCCGTTGAGCACATGAAAGTATTGGGCGGGAATGTGCGATCCCCAAATCAACTCGGCGCGCGTGCCGGCCCACTCCGTGAATGCCTGCTTCACCGGCCCGAGATCGCCCACGAGACGGATCATGATCTCGGCTTCAGCGAGCCCCGGGACGATGTTGGCCTCGGTGCCGGCACGCAACACGCCGATGTTGTACGTGGTGTCGCCGAGTACGGGATCGACCGGAAGCACCAGATCGCGCAGCTGCGGAAGCATGTCGAGCAGCGGCTCGAGCGCACTGCTGCCCAAGTGGGCGTAGGCGGAGTGCGCCTCGCGCCCGCGCACGCGCACGATGACGCGCTGTGCGCCCTTGCATCCCGACGCGAGCTTGCTCTCGGTGGGTTCGCCATTCACGAGGAATTTGCTGGTGGCCGGCAAACGATTCGCGGCGCGCGCGCCCGGCGAGCCTTTCTCCTCGCCCACCACAAAGAGCAAGTCGACACGCTCCTCGCCGGCGTCGGCCAATCGCTGCGCGGCGATCATCATCGCCGCCGCGATGCCTTTCGCATCGGATGCCCCACGACCGTACAGCCGACTCCCCTCGAGGCGCGGCGGCACGTAGGGCGGTACGGTGTCGAGGTGCGTGGAGAGCGTGACACCGCCGCCGCGGCGGGTGGCCCAGACATTCGAGCGACCCGGCTCGACTTCCTGAAGTGACACGTTCCAGCCGCGCGCGATCAGCCAGCGCGCGGCGAGATCCACCGCGTCCCGTTCGCGGCCGGTGGTGGATTCGACGGAGAGCAATGCGGTGGCGAGCGTGACGACGTCAGACATGGTCGAAACATACAATCGCCGCCGCTCGCCTCCTACTCCATGAATTCCGCGATCCTCTTCGAGCGCGTCGTGTCATCCATGCTGTCGACCCACTCGGAGGGCACGAGCGCGATCACGCGTTCCGCACCCAAGAGTCGCACGTGATAGCCACGGTGTCGGCGGGAAGCGCCGCGGCCGCATCACGCTGCTCGACTGGCACTTCCGGCACGTCGAGGCGATCCCTGTGGGACCGGCCGGATCGCGAAGTATGCGCACCGTGGGCGAGTGAGCGACGACGACAACGTACCCGGAGCGGGACTCGAACCCGCACGCCTTTTTGAGGCAGGAGATTTTAAGTCTCACGCGTCTACCGGTTTCGCCATCCGGGTATGCCGCCGTCGTCGGCTCACGGCCGTACCGCGCGCGCGAACTCCGTACCTTAGCGCGCCCCGCCGTGTAACGCAAAACGGGAGCGCCGTAGCGCTCCCGCAGGCGGGCAATTCTGCCTCGGCACCATCGATTCAGAGCGGGAAACGGGACTCGAACCCGCGACCCCAACCTTGGCAAGGTTGTGCTCTACCAACTGAGCTATTCCCGCGTTACCACGCCCGACTCCTCTCTCGTGAGGCGCAACGAATCTCGCGATGTGAAGAAATCAGAGCGAATCCAGGCCGATTGTTCCTTCGACCATGGAGGCGAGGGGAATCGAACCCCTGACCTCTTGAATGCCATTCAAGCGCTCTCCCAACTGAGCTACGCCCCCGGTTGCAACGGATACCCAAGCCCCGCAGCTTTCAGGAACCGGGAAGTGTATCGGGGAGTACTAATGAAGTCAAGAAAACAACCCTAGCGAAACAGCCAAAGCATCGTATTTTGCAGCGACTTTTTTAGTTCAGCGAAATGTCTTTCCAAATCACCTCCAGTTGTTGCTGAGCGCTTCACTCGCGGCACGCACAGGCTCGCCGCCACAATCAATATCGGGCTCCAAGTCCCCGAGGACTTTATTCAATGACAGACGTCAAGCGCCGCCGCCGCCGGACGACCCCACAGGGGATCGCGCCCAGCGAACCGGAGCGCGACATCCTGGACCAATATCTCTACGAGGTGAGCACCTACCCGCTGCTCAAGGCGGCAGAGGAGATCGAACTCGCCCGGAAAATCCGCGCCGGTGATCAGGACGCGCTCCAGGAACTCGTGAAACGAAACCTTCGCTTCGTGATCTCCGTTGCCAAAAAATATCAGAACCGCGGCCTTCCCCTCATCGACCTCATTGGTGAAGGCAATGTAGGGCTGCTGACTGCGGCCAGAAAATTCGATCCCGATCAAGGCGTAAAGTTCATCTCCTACGCGGTGTGGTGGATTCGACAGGCCATCCTCTCCTCGCTCGCTCGTCAAGGGCGAACCGTCCGCGTTCCGCTCAATCGCACCGCCGACCTCTCACGCATCATCAAGGCGTCCGAGATCCTGCGGCAGAAGCTCCGCCGAGAGCCGATGCCCGAAGAACTCGCGCAGCTGACGGGACTCTCCGTCGATGTCGTGCAGTCGCTCGCCGCCCTTAATACCGGCGACGTTCGCTTGGATGCCCCGATGGATCCGGACGGCGACCGTGCCCTCATCGAGCGCTTCGTCGCCGACGAAATGCCGGACACGGAAGAAGAAGCAATGAACCGCTTCCTCACCGACGAAATCGAACTCGCCTTGGGCACCCTGCCGCCGCGTGATGCCAAGGTGCTGCGTCTCTACTTCGGTCTCGAAGGCGGACGCGAGCATACGCTCGAGGAAATCGGCTCCATGCTCGGCGTCACCCGCGAGCGCGTCCGTCAGCTGCGCGACCGCGCCCTCAAGCGCCTTCGCGAAGGCGACGTCGGCCGCGCCCTCAGCTCCTTCGCCGCCTAACGCCCCCCATTCCCACCCGACACGGGGCGGTCCCCAAGGGCCGCCCCGCACTCGGTACCGCCAACCCCGCCCCCCCCTCGGCGCACCACCCCCCCCAAGCCAGGCTGTTCCGCACCAGGACCGGCGGCTAAATACCCGTCCCCACCTCCCACAGCACCCAACCCAGCCAATACCAGCCCCACGTTAACTTAACC
>JANLVC010000181.1:0-2083 GCA_031363815.1 Gemmatimonadota bacterium | reverse complement strand
GTGGCGGTTGTAAATGCGATCAAGAGCCAGTACGGTCACCGCGTCGTGATCCGCGAAGAGACTCGCGTCTGCGCGGTCTTCTAGCCCTTATTCCAGCACACCCGCGCGGAACGGCGCGGCGGGGCCCGGGGGTACCGCCTAGGTCACTTGAGTACGGAAACTTGCGGTAAATGAGTCAAGTTTGTCAGGCGGCGAGTTTGGCGGCGGCGCACCAGGTGTCCATCGCGCGCTCGAGCTGCTGAAACGAGCGACGGAGTGGTGCATCGCCGACGACCGTGTCGGGTGTGACCAGCGCGAAGCCGGGACGAATCAGCCGCGCATAGCTGCGCGTGGAGAACAGCGCCGCGCGGAGACCGAAGTCGGTCAGGCGATAGCGATGGGTCTTGGGGATGCGCATGATGAGTCCGTGCAGCCGGAGTCGTCGGAGGTCGTACGTCATGCGGCCCGCCGTGATCGTGGCGACGTCTTCGCCCAGGAGTAACGCGAGTTGGGTCTTGAGGTCGGCGTGGGAAAAGCCGCGTGGAAGGAGACGAAACATGACCAAGGCACTGAGCAGCGCTTGGACGCGTGGCTCGCCGAAACGCAGCGCGGACGCGCGCTGATCGTGGACCACGATGGGTCGGTGGAGTTGCGTGAACACCGTGTCGCCCACGGCGCAATCATGACTGAGGCGTTCCACCTCAAGCAGCCGACGGTTGGTGGCAAAACCCACGCGGCGCAAGGCCACCAGATTGTCACGGGTGAGGAGGCGCCCGATGTTGAAGTCGCGGGTATCGTTGATGGTGGTTTCCGTGCGGAGCGCTCGGCCTTCTTTGTGGTACTGTTTGATGCGATTGTGCTTGTAGTCGAGATGGAGCGAGGGGGTCACGCCCTCCGTGATGACGCGGGTGCGAAACCGCCCGGGCGTCTGTCGCGTGATGCGACGATTGAAAATCAGTGCGACCTGCGAGGGCCGGCCGACGTCGAGATTCTCTCGAATCACTTCTTCGAAAAACAGCCGCCCCGTCGCGGGGCGATCCAACACTTGGGTGAGGGAAAATTCCGCTTGGAGGACCGACACCGCATAGCGGTACCCCGCGCACGTGTCCGCCGGGGTAAACGGCGACGGCAGGAAGCGCAGCCACTTCCGGACCAAGCCTTCGACCTTCGCCGCGGACATCCGGTCGCAGATGGCCTGTGCACGCGTCGGGTCGGCGCACGAGAGAATGCCGTTGTCGAGCGCCTCGAACGCGATCCCGGCCTGCGGCAGTTGGCGCTTGGCGTATTCATGGCCGTTGAGGCAGACCTTCACCGTGTACGGGAAGTAGGTGCACACCTTGAGAAAGAACGGACCGAAGTCGCGATCGACCGCATACCAGTACCAGTGATTCACCATGGCGGTACTCCACACCAGCCACGGATACGGGCGTCCGGTGCGCTCGTTGTGCCGCTTCTCGGTGCGGATCACCGGCGTTTTCTCCTGGGCCTTGCCCACGAAGAGCACGCCTTCCGTCTTGCCCGCTGCGGTGAACACGGCCAGCGCCTCCTTCGCCAGCTCATCCTTCCGCTGGCCCTTCCGAAACGTGACGACCGGGATCTGGTGTGCCGTGGTGAACGCGTCCATCTTCGCGATGAACGCGTCACTGATCGGCTGCAGCAACACCGAGGACGCGTACTGCGCTCCGCGGTGATACCGCAGAAACGTGGCGACCCCGCCTGGATACTGCAGCTTCGGCACGTAGACGTTCAGATAGATCCGGTCGAGTCCTTCCAGCTCGAGCGTGACGTGCGAGCGAAGAATCTCAGCGACCGAGGGAGAGAGGGCACGCATTGGCGGGCTCCATGTGACGGTCCTTCGGGACACCACATCGCTCAGCGGTGTTATCGCGGTGCGCAAGCACCCCACGTTGTACGCTCACGCTGGGGCTCCGCCACCCCTCGTCCTGTTTACACGACTCGTCGGTCTGAGGCAGAGCCTCGTTAGAAATAGAAGGGGAACTCCTAGGCAAGCGGGTTGACTTGTTGGTCATTGGCTTCTGAGGCGACTCATGACACTCTCAACGCGTTCTTGCACCCTCTGTGCCTCGATGGGCCTAGCGGTCGG
>JANLVC010000166.1:0-5793 GCA_031363815.1 Gemmatimonadota bacterium | reverse complement strand
TTGGCGTGCGTGTTCGTGAGCTTATCCGTGTCGTTTTCCGCGTGAATTTGTGGTCATGCTGTTGTGATCTCGCCGAATCGCGAGCGGAATGACCCAGAACCCAAAACCCACGGCCTCAAGCGTCAAGCCCAGAGCCTCTCGCGGTGGGCGATGGGCTTGAGGCCGTGAGTGGTGGGTAATGGGTGGTGGGTTTGATCGGCGGCGGAATCACCCAGAACCCAAAACCCAAAACCCACGGCCTCAAGCGTCAAGCCCAGAGCCTCTCGTACTGCCTCCGCACCACGATTACGAGGCGCTTCACCCGCCAAGACGCGCGCCGGACGTTCGGTTATAAAAGTCACTCTTTAACCGGTCGCGGAACTAGCCGGCGCGGCGGATCGGTATCGCGATGTCGGGGAGATCCGCGCTGCGACCGCACGTCACACAGAATCGCCAGTTCACGTCGAGCTCGGTGCTGCAGGCCGGGCACTGCCGCTTGGTCATGTCCATACCGCAGTGCGGGCAGAAAGTCATGCGCCGGTTCTCCGGCAGCCGATTTCCGCAGTAGCGACAGCCGCACGGCTTGGTCTCAGGCTTGGACTCGGCCGTGCGAACGCTGATGTCGGTCGCGGGCGGGGTCGGCATGCGCTCCGTTCCGACCGCGTTCGCCGTGTTCGCCAGTGTCAGCGACGTCGTGGCCCACGCCCGCACCAGCGACATCGACGGTGACGGCGAGGCCAAGGCCTGCGTACAGGCGGCCTGCAGATCCGGCTCAGTCAGGAGGTAGCCGCGCTCGCCGGCGATCAGACGGAGCACGGCGTGCTCGAAGGCGTCGGCACCACCGTCGGCCATTTCACGGCGCGCCTCGCGGAAGGGCAGCAGCCGTTCCTCGAGATCGGTGAGCGTGAAGCCCTGCGTCAGGAGATGCGGGTACTGCGTGCGAACCGTGCGTGAAAGCCGGAATGCGAGACGATCGAGATCGTCCAACGATCGCGACACGATGCTCACTTCCTGTCTGCTGCCTGGTAACGCTTATCCACGTCGTTGCCCATACGCTCTCGGGTCTCGCCACCGATGCGATCGAGTACTCGCTCGGCGACGTTCTTTTCGTTCGCGTGCGCGTCCGTCCAGCCGTAGCCGTACCCGATTGCTACGCCGACCGCGAGGATGAGGAGATATTTGAACATGAGCGTCCGGAGTTGGACCGGCACTCGTGCGCCGGGTTCTTACGTCATTCGACGCGCAGTCTTGGCCCCGGGTAACGCCAGCGCGGGCGCAAATCCGTCAGCCGCCGGAAACGGTGCTAACGGTACCCGCTTGGTGTTGGCCCGAACCGGCTGCCCAGCCCACCACGCTTCGAACGACGACACGACGAGGCCGTCGGAGCGATCCTGCACCGCGGCCGCCCGAGTCGCGAGGTGATTGGCGTACTCGTTCTGCGGATGGCCGGCATGCCCCTTCACCCAGGCCCACTGGGTCTCATGCATCGCCACCGCATCCACCGCCGCCTGCCACAGCTCCACGTTCTCGACGGGCCCCTGTGCGCGCTTCCAACCCCGCGCCATCCAGCCGCGCACCCACGACGTCATCCCGTCCACGATGTAGCGCGAGTCGGTCGTGAAGCGCACTGACAGCGGATTCCCCTTCCGGGACATCGCCTGATAGCTGTCGATCACCGAGCGCAGCGCCATCCGGTTGTTCGTGGTATCGGGCTCGGAGGCCCACAGGTCGAAACGCTGCACGGTGCCATCCACCCGCTGAAACTCGATCAGGGCGCCGAGTCCGCCGGGAGTATCGCCACTCTTGCCGTTGCCGAGACACGATTCGTCGGCAAAGACCGCCACCAGTGGATACTTCGCGCTCACATCACGATCTCCACGCCGTCCAGTTCGTCTACGTAGATCTCGAGCAAGCTCCCCGTACTCGGATGACGGGCCACGATGAGTTCACGTCCGCTCTGCAGGCGGAGCCGCTCGGGGATCACGAGGAACTCGCTGCCACGGCGATAGAGTTGGAGTCGAGTGCCATTCGTGATGGCGCGCTCGAGTTTGTCGTATTGGAGGACGGAAAGCTGCATAGGTCACCACAACCTAAGGGAGCGGAGCGAGGCTGTGGGCTTTGGGCTCCCGAAGCGCGGGGCTGGACGCGGTGTGCTGTCCGCCCCCCAACCCATCCTATCGAGCAACCGCCTTCCGACCGTTACGCATCGCCCTCCCCGCCCCCGTTCTGCGGAACTCCGCGCCGTGACCGACGTTCCTCGGCCGCGCTGGCGGATTCTTCGGCGCTCGCAGCGACCTGCTGCGTGATCTCGTTTACTTGAGCGACCGACTGCGTCATGGCGACTGCGGCATGGCGTGCACCCCGTCCACCTGTACCGCACTGGCGGCAGCGATCTCCTCCACGACAGTGGCAACTTGCGCGATCTGTGACGTGATCTGTTTGAGGCTGCCAAGCACTTCATCATTAAAACGGACGCCACGGTCCGTCGCGGCGACGCTTCGCTCGATCAGCGACTCCGTGCTCTGTGCTGCGGCAGCGGCACGGAGCGCCAGTGAACGCACTTCCTCTGCCACCACCGCGAACCCACGTCCGGCATCGCCCGCACGAGCCGCCTCGACGGCCGCGTTGAGGGCAAGCAAGTTGGTCTGAAAGGCATTCTCGTTGATCGTCTTGATGATACGCGCCGTTTCCTGCGTCGAGGCTTTGATGTCGCCCATCGCGGTGGTCAGATTCGCCATCCGCGTTTCGCCCTCGGCGGCATGCGTACTCGCCGCGCCGACACGTCGGCGAGTTGGGCCGCTTGATCAGACGCGCCATGAGCGAGCGACTGCGCCGATTGCGTGATCTCACCACTCGCGTTGCGCACCTCCGACGACGCGGCACTCACGTTGACCAGCGTGGCTTGAAGATTGGCGATCGACTCGTTGTAGCTCACCTTGAGCGATTCTGCGGTCGCGGGGAAGGTCGCGACAATGCGATGCGTGAGATCACCGTGCGCGAGGGCACCGAGGGCCGTGGCCAGGGCGTCGATCACGATCTGATCGTCCTGCGCCTTCTCGGTCAACAACGCCTCGGCCATTTTTACATCATGCACGTAGGTAAGCGACCCACAGGCGCGAATCGTCCGGCCGTCGCTTGAATGGCGGCATCCGCCGGTCGCGCGGAACCAACGATACTCACCGTCCTTCATCTTGAAACGGTAGGTCACGTCGTAACGCGCGCGGCCCGTCGTATCGGCGACCAACTCCAGATGCTCTTCGGATGGAGCGCGTCGGCTCGACCTTCCACTTCGGCGAGCTCCGCTTCAAGGCGGGCAATCGTGGCAGAACGCTGGAAAATGGGTAGGCCCATCAGGGCGGTCGGTTCGGGTATTCTCACTGTTCCCGAAGCCGCGTCGCAGGAGATGTCTCAAATGATCGGTCGACTGCAAGCCGACCTTTACGGCGTAGCGCGCATCTCCCAGGGCTCATGGCCGCGCTGGGCAGAGTTGACTACTACCGTCCCCACCCCGCACATACCCCTTCCAATATCTCGGTCGCTCTCTCCAACTCCGCCACTTCCACCCACTCCGTGGCCGAATGGGCGCGGGCGATGTCACCGGGCCCGAAGCACAGTGCGGGAATTCCCGCCTCCGCGAACAGCGCGGCGTCGGTCCAGCACGACAGACCGGCGATCTTCGGCTCGAGTCCGTTGGCCTTGCATGCCGCCTGCATGGCGGTGATCAACGGAGCATCGCTGGAGAGGGAGAGCGGGGGCTGCGCGCAGACAAGTGAGACATCGGCGCGGAACCCCGCTCGTGATGCCGTGAGCTCGTCGCAGATCGCCCGCACATCGGCGAGCGCCTGATGGCCGCTCTCGCCGGGAAGCGTGCGGCGTTCGAGATGCAGCGTGCAGCGTTCGGCGTAGGTGGACCAGCCGGTTCCCCCCACGATCGACGAGGCGTGCAGTGACGCGCGGCCGAGTAGTGGGTGAACGCGAGTGGTGAGCACGTCGTGTTCGTAGCGATCCAGCGCGGCCAGCAGCAGACCGGCATGACGGTTTGCATCGATGCCCACGTCGTAGCGACTGCCGTGTGCGGCGCGTCCATGCAGCACGACTTCGATCCAGGCGAATCCCTTGTGCGCCGGCGTGATTGCCAGGCGGGTGGGTTCGGTGATGATGGCACCGGTTGCCCGTAGCCCTTGCGCCAGCAGTGCACGGGTGCCGATTGACTCATACTCTTCGTCGCAGACGGCGGTAATGATGATCTCGCTGGCCAGCGATCCGCGGGCCGCGGCGCGGGCGGCAGCCACGCACATCGCGGCCACGCCACCCTTCATGTCGGTGGAGCCGCGCCCGTACATATTGCCGTCGCGCACTTCGGGCGCAAACGGGGCGTGCGACATACCGTCTACGCCAACGACATCGAGATGTCCGTTCAAGACGAGCGGCGTGCGTCCCGTGGGGCCGATGCGGGCGATCACATTGGCGCGGCCGGGTGCAATCTCCTGCAGCGACACCGCGAAGCCCCACGCGTTCAGCACGGCAGCCAAGTGCGTGGCGCTGGCAAGTTCACCCGGCCCATCCGGCACGAGTGACGGATTGCGCGAATCGATCGCGATCAGCGAAGCGGTTAGCGCGACGGAATCAAGCGGATATCGGTACGTCACGAGCTACAGTTTAGGCGTCGCGAGCGAACTGCGACACCTCTACACCGGTCGTGGCGATGCGCCAGGGCAGGATTTCGCCGTAGGGAGCGACAGCCTCGACCACGCGGCCGACGTCGGCCGCATCACTCACGATCATGACCGATCCGCCGCCGCTCGCCCCCAGCGCCTTCACTGCCTGGGCGCCGGCGGCGCTGGCTGCCTGCTCGAGCGCGTCGATCCGTTCCGTGCTGATGCGTGGATGCAGCGCGCGCTGATGAATCCAATGCTCCTTTACGAGCGCGGCAAGCGTGGTCACGTCGCCGGCGTGCAGGGCGCTTCGCATCCCACGGGCCAGCACGGCCATGCGGTCGAGGGCCTCGACCACCCGAGGCGCGCGATCGCGATAGGCGCCGAGTACGGCACTGATGGTTTCACCGGAGAGGCGTGATTCGCCGGTGTACACAAGGGTGATGCGCGACTCGAGCGCCGCGGTGCCGGCGGCCGTGAGCGGAATCTGCTCCACGGAAACGGTGTCGCCAAAGGTTAGTCCCAGCGCCCCACCGAACGCCGCCGCGTAATGATCCTGACGACCGCCGGCGATACCCAGCTTCGCGACCTCGACCACTCGACTCCACTCGGCGATCCACGCCGGACTCGGCGCCTGTCCTTGCGCAGCGGCGATCGCCGCCGACAGGGCAACGCCGGCCGCCGACGAGCCGCCAAGCCCGGCGCCGATCGGAAAGTCGCTCTCGATGGTGATGTGCCCATCGTAGCCGGCCAAGCGCAACGCCGCGGCGACCAGCGGCAAACGGTTCGATTCAGGGAGTCCCGAACGCAGGCTGACGCGGCTGCGACGCTCGATGGCAAGGTTACATACAAAGCCGCCTCGCTCTTCGGGATAGGGTGGGACATCTGTCCACCCTCCTCCGAAGTCGAGGCGACTCGGTGCCGACGCGACGAACACGTCGCGCTACTTCTTCTTCGCGGGCGCTTTCTTTGCGGGTGCCTTGGCCGCCGGCTTGGCCGGTGCCTTGACCGGTGCCTTGACCGGTGCCTTGGCCGGTGCCTTGGCCGGTGCCTTGGCCGGTGCCTTGGCCGGTGCCTTGGCCGGTGCCTTGGCCGGTGCCTTGGCCGGTGCCTTGGCCGGTGCCTTGGCCGGTGCCTTGGCCGGTGCCTTGGCAGGTGC
>JANLVC010000151.1:0-39248 GCA_031363815.1 Gemmatimonadota bacterium | reverse complement strand
TGGGTTCTGGGTGATTCCGCAGCCGATCAAACCCACCACCGAAACGACAAGGGAGGTCTGGGCATACCGGCAAGGATAGGAGCCGCCCGGATTCTCCGACCGTCTGCTTACCTACTCTTTAACCGGTCGCAGCACTAGCGCGACCTTCACGGCTAGCGCGTCTTGAAGGCGCCGATCGCGTTCCGTGTAAACTCCGACAGCACCAGCGTGCCACTCATCGCCGCGCGCTCAGCAAGGAGCGTGTCCCACTGCTCGGTGCCGGCCCAGAATACGCGCTTCAGCATCGCCATGGCCTCCGGATTCGAGGCGGCCAGTGTTTTTGCCAGCACATTGACCGCGTCGTCCATGGCGGCGGTGTCGTCGAAGAGCCTCGCGTACAGGCCGTGACGTTCGCCCCAGGCGGCATCGCGCCAGTCGGCATCGACCGACATGGCGCCAAATGCCGCCAGTCCGATCTTCTTTTCGATGACCGGACCGACCACGAACGGTCCAATGCCGACGGCGAGTTCACTGAGTTTGGCCGACGCCTTGGTGACCGCCAGGCTGAAGTCGGACGCGGCGATCAGGCCCACGGCGCCGCCGGCCGCCTTTCCGTGCACACGGCAAATCACGAACTTCGGCGCACGGATCATGGCCAGGATCACACCGGCGAACCCGCTGAAGAACTTCTGACCCTGTTCCGGACTGGAAATCGCCGTGAGTTCGTCGAACGACGCACCGGCGCAAAACGGACCGGTACCACCGCTCTGCAACACCATCACGCGCGCCGACGGATCGGCGCCGACGTCGGTGATCGCCGCCGCCAGCTCGCGCAGAATCGCACTCGGCAGGGCGTTGCTTTTCGGATGAAAGAATTCGATACGGCCGATACCGTCGGCGACATCGGTACGGACGTAGCCGTCTGGACTGTTGGCGGGGCGGGGAGCGTCTGTCGTCATGCAGGGAAATTAGCGCCGCGCTCCGATTGTCGAACCTCGTTGGCGGTGGGTAGATTCCACACATGGACCAGAACACGCCCGTCCCCACCGAGGATCCGGCCCTCTTGGCGGCCTTCGACGCGCGCATCGCTGCGGGCGACAGCATCGAGCCGAAGGACTGGATGCCGGATCGCTATCGCAAGCAGCTCACGCGGATGATGTCGCAGCACGCGCACTCCGAAATCGTCGGCATGTTGCCGGAAGGCAACTGGGTCACGCGCGCGCCTTCATTGCGCCGGAAGATGTCGCTCATTGCCAAGGTGCAGGACGAAGCCGGGCATGGGCTGTACATCTACTGCGGCACGGAAACGCTTGGTGTCGATCGCCACGACCTCGTCGAGGCGCTACTCGACGGTCGTGCAAAGTACTCGAGCATCTTCAATTACCCCACGCTGTCGTGGGCGGATATGGGCGTGATCGGGTGGCTTGTTGATGGCGCCGCAATCGTGAACCAGACCGTGCTGGCGAAGGCCTCCTATGGCCCGTATGCCCGCGCGATGGTTCGCATCTGCAAGGAAGAAAACTTCCACAAGCGTCAGGGCTACGAAATTTGTTCAGTGCTGGCCAACGGCACGGCGGAGCAGAAGGCCATGGTGCAGGAAGCGTTCAATCGTTTTTGGTGGCCGTCGTTGATGATGTTCGGTCCGAGTGACACCAATTCGCCGAACAGCGCCGAGCTGCTCAAGTGGCGCGTCAAGCGGAAGACGAACGACGAACTGCGTCAGCGCTTCGTGAATCTCACGATTCCGCAGGCGATCGCGATCGGCATCACGGTGCCCGATCCCGATTTGCATCTCGACCCGGCCACCGGCAACTGGGAGTTCGGCGAGATCGAGTGGAGCGAGTTCTTCGAAGTGTTGAAGGGCAACGGTCCGTGCAATCGCGAACGGCTCGACGCACGTCGCAAGGCGCACGAAGAGGGACAATGGGTGCGGGCAGCGGCATTGGCCCATGCAGAGAAACAGAAGGCACGTTCCTCCACGGCTGCCGCCTGACCACAGGATTTCGATCATGTCAGACAGTCAGTGGCCGCTGTGGGAAGTCTTTACGCAGCCGAACAAGGGTGAGCCGTTTGAGCACGCCGGCAGTGTGCACGCGCCCGATGGCGAGCTCGCGCTGCAGAACGCCCGCGACGTATATGCGCGTCGCGGCGAAGCGGTGAATCTGTGGGTGGTGCCCAGCGATGCGATCGTGGCGTCGACACCGTCGGATGCGGGTCCGTTCTTCGAACCGGGCAACGACAAGCCGTATCGTCATCCGCAGTTCTATATCGCGCCGCGCGGCGTGCGCATTTTCTAGGTCGCTGATGACTGAGCCGTCGTTTCAGGTCGCCGCACCGCGCACTACGCCGGTCGCCAATCCGATGTTCGAGTACCTGCTGCGTCTGGGCGACGATCGCCTGGTGCTCGGGCATCGGCTGTCGGAGTGGTGCGGTCACGGGCCGATCCTTGAGGAAGACATCGCGCTGTCCAACATCGCGCTCGATCTGATCGGACACGCCACGTCGCTCTTGGCGCTCGCCGGTGAATTGGAGGGACAGGGACGCGATGCCGACAACCTCGCGTACTTCCGCGACGCGGTGGCGTATCGCAACGCCTTGTTGGTGGAGATCCCCAACGGCGACTTCGCCGTCACGATGGTGCGGCAGTTCCTGTTCGATGCCTACAGCGTACTGCTCTGGGACGCCCTGTCGCGCTGCGAGCATGAAGGGCTCGCCGCCATCGCCACCAAGTCACTCAAAGAAGACAAGTATCACCTGCGCCACAGCAGCGCGTGGGTGGTGCGGCTAGGTGATGGCACCGAAGAGAGCCACGCGCGCGCGCAAAAGGCGCTGGAGTCGTTGTGGCGCTATACGGGCGAACTGTTCGACCATGACGCGGTCGACGATGCTGTCGCGGCCGAAGCCTTCATCGCAATCGACCACGATGCGCTGCATTCGCTGTGGCTGACGATGGTGAAGGATGTGGTGCAGCGCGCCACGCTCACGCTCCCCACCGACCAAGCGATGCGCCGCGGCGGCCGACGCGGCTTTCACACCGAAGCACTGGGACACATGCTGGCGACCATGCAGATCGTGGCGCGCTCGCATCCGGGCGCCGCCTGGTAGGCCGGCCACCCATGCTGAGTCCAGACGAGGTGTACGGGGTCCTCAATACGGTGATGGACCCCGAGGTCCCGGTCATCAGCGTGGTCGAGCTGGGTATCGTGCGTGACGTCGCCATTCAGGATGAAGCGGTCACGATCACGATCACGCCCACCTACTCCGGCTGTCCCGCCATGCACGAGATCGAAGCCGACATCCGCACCGCGCTCCTCGAGCGCGGAGTCCGCGACGTGAAGGTGAAGCTGGTGTTGTCGCCGGCCTGGACCACCGACTGGATCGGCCCCGAAGCGCGCGAAAAGTTGCGCGCGTACGGCATCGCCCCGCCAGGCCGCGCCGAACCTCAGGGTCTGATTACCCTCACCCGCGCACGTGCCCCGGTGCCCTGCCCGTTTTGCGGATCAAGCGACACGAGGCTGCAGAGCGAATTCGGCAGCACGGCGTGCAAGGCGATACACGTGTGCAATTCGTGTAGGCAGCCGTTCGACGAATTCAAGGCGTTGTAGACTGCCAGAAGCTTAGGGGGCAGGGAGGAGATGAAAAGGGAGGAGGATGCAGGTATACCGCGCGAGCGGTTCCTGCTTCCTTCTCCCTGACACCCTCCACCCTGCCTACTAAGCCGTTGGCAGTTTTCGGACCTTCAGCACGACCGGTACTACTTCAGATCGCCAAACGGGACATGACCCGCGCGCTCGTCCGCCGAACGGCACGCGGTCGGTGCGCCCTTGCCTTCCAGCAGCTGCCAAATCTCGACGCGACGGTTCGGCGCCTGCGCGGCCTTGTTGGCCTTCGAGACGCGCGGACGCGGCGGGCCTGGGTCGGCGTCGCCACTCGGCGCGATGATGCACTGCTCGCCGAAGCTCGACGAGACGATGCGATCCTTGATCGACGCGGCGTCGGGGCCGGCCATCTTGAGCAGCGTCGCCATCACGGCAGCCGCGCGGGTCTTGGCGAGCGTGTTGTTGTACGCTTCCTCGCCGTACCAGTCGGTGTGACCCTCCACTGAGACGCGGAGCGTCGGGATGCGCTTCATGGCGTTGAGCACCACCTGAAGCGTGTCCATGCCCGACTTCAGCACGATCGCCTTGTCGAAGTCGAACAGCGTTTCGTCAAGCGCCACGCGCGCTGGCGGAATCGCCTTGCATTCCACCGTCGCCGACTTCGTCTGCGTGGTGCCGTACGCTGTCTTCGTGACCGTGATCGTCGCCGTGCCCGCTGCGTTGCACGTCACCGTGCCGTTGCTGACCGACGCCACGGAGGCGTTGGTCGAACTCCACGTCACCGCGCCGAGATCGACGTTGTCCGCGTCAATGGCCTTCGCCGTGAACACCAGCGTCTGGCCCACGTCGGTGGCACCGCTGGCCGGCGTGAGCATCAGGTTCCACGACGGAGCCGGGACCGTGACGGTCGACGAGGCCGAGCGTTCAATCTTCTTCACGAGGCCCTTGCAGGTGATCGTCGCCGTCCCGTTCTTCGCGGCCGTCACCTTCGCGTTGTTGTCCACCGTGGCCACCGACGCGTCGCTTGAGGAGCACGTCAGGTTCAGCACCTTACGCATCTCGAGCGGACGCGCCTTCATATCGGCGGCCGAGAGCGCAAACTGACGGTCGCCGCCGCGATTGATCGTGGCCGTCGCCGGATCGATCTTGAGTGCCCAGTCGAACTGCTCCACCGTCGCGCAGGCGCCGCGGAGCGCGTACGTCACGCCAGCACGGATGCCGACGTTCCGCGACGTGCCGTCAAGGGTCTGCTCGTTGGGCGACGGATTGTTATCCATAATGCCGTCCACGCGAGCGCCCCACTTGCCGCTGCCGCACAGCTTCAGACCAACGAGCGCCGAGAAGCCATCTTCGTACTCGTTCGCCGTGCTCCGACCCGCGTACACCGAGTTCACGTAGCCGGCACCCAGCACCAGTGCGGCCTTCTTGGACGGAACGAACGGAACGGTCAGGGTGGCCAGACCGCGGAACGGACGGTACGTGATATCTTCGTTGGGCGCGCGAGTGGCCTTCGTGTTGCCGACGTGGATGTCGCCTTCGACACCGAGCCACTTATACACGGAGAGACCCGCATGCGCGCCGATGCCGGCCACGTTATCGATGCGAAGTTTGTCGTCGATCTTGGTGTACTGACCAAACACTCCCACTTCGATGCGTTCGCCAAGGCTCTGGGCCTTCGCCGTGGAGACCGCCGCCATCGCCGTCATCGCCGTCAGCAGCGAGAGGCCGATTCGTCGTGTTGTCATAGAATCCTGTGCGTAAGGGACAAAGAACGGACATCGTGAAGGCCTGAACTCCCACCCGGGAAGAGTCCGGTCGCTTCCGCTAAACCGCCAGCAGCGCCTCAATTTCCAACTGGATCAACGCCACGCCCGGCACGACGGCTTCCAACAGCACGGCGTGGTATGGCACCGGAATATCCATCGGCGCGAGGCGACGGATCGGCGCGTCAAGGTGCCAGAACGCCTCCTGCGCGAGCACTCCGGCGATCTCGGCACCGAACCCGGCCGTCATGTTGTCTTCATGCACAATCAGGCAGCGGCCCGTCTTACGCACCGAAGCCAGCACCGCCTCCCGGTCCCACGGCGCGATGGTACGAAGGTCGATCAGCTCCACACGCTCACCGAACGATTCGGCGGCCTCGTCGCAGCGATGCACCATCGCGCTCCACGACACCACCGTGAGGTCCGTGCCCTCCCGAACCACGCGCGCCTCGCCGAACGGGAGCACGTAGTCGTCGCCCGGGTAGCGGGCGCTGCCGTCGCCGGTCATCAACAGTGAGCGATGCTCGAAAAAGATTGTCGGGTTGGGACTGCGCATCGCCGCGCGCAGCAGGCCCACCGCATCGGCCGCATTCGACGGCATGGCCACCTGCCAACCGTACGCGTGTGCAAAGCGCACTTCGTCGCTGAGGCTGTGCCACGGATCGCCGACATCTTTACCAAAACCTCCCGGCATCCGCACCACGATCGGCGCCGCAAATCGGTTCGCGGTCCGCCACCGCATCGTGCCGGTGTTGTTGAGCTGTTCGGTAGCCGGGTCGGCGTACTTGCGGAACTGAATCTCCGCCACCGGCATGAGGCCACTGATCGCCATCGCCACCGCGCGGCCGATGATGCCCTCTTCCGACAAGCTCGTGTCGAACACGCGCGCGTTTCCGAACTGCTTCTGCAACCCTTCGGTGACGAGGTGCACGCCACCCTTGCGGCCCACGTCTTCGCCGAACACCACGACCTTCGGATTGATCGCGAGTTCATGGCGCAACGTGCGACGAATCGCTTCCGCGTAACGCAGCAACTCGCCGTCGTCGCTTGGTGTATCGGTGCTTGGCAATGCCGCGCGTTCCGCGCGTGACAAACCACCCATCGCTTCCGCGACATCCGGTGACTCGTCGGCCATCACATGCTGCGCGATCGTGGCCGGATTGGGGACGGCCCGCGCACGGGCCTCCTCGAGCCCGGCCGCAATGTCACGCGCGACCTCCGCTTCGAGCTCCGCCCATTCAGCGACCGACATGAATGCAGGCACGAGATAGTCGTGCAACTTCGGCAGCGGATCACGCGCCTGATCGGCCGCGATCTCGGCATCGGTCCGATAGCCCTGCTGATTGTCGGGCCCCGAGTGATTGCACAGGCGCGGTACGGTGAGACGCACGAGCGCCGGTCCTTCGCCGCTGCGCACGTGCGCCACCGCTTCTTGCAGCAGCCCGGCCGCTTCGTGCGGATCGGTGCCGCTGCCGTTGCGAATAAACAGATTCGCAAACGACGCGAGATTGCGCGCGATGTCGCCACCGGGTGTCTGCATGTCGCCACGCACACTGATGCCGAGATCGTTGTCTTCGATGTAGAACAGCATCGGCAGCTTGAGCGTCGTGGCCATCGTGAGCGACGCCCAGAATCCGCTGGTGGCCACCGAGGCGTCGCCGCCCAGCGCCACACTGATGCAGCGCCTATAACTCGCGTCGCCAAGACTGTCACGATGGTACGTGATCGACTGCGCCCAGCCGGCAGCCGGTGTGTACTGTGAGCCCACGTCGCCCGACATCGGGAGCACCGTGCAGCCCGCGCGATTTGGCAGGTTGCACACCACACCGATGTCGCGGCCATCGCTGAATCCACCCGCACGGCCGAGCGGACTGCCGAAGGCATCAGGGATCGAGAGGCCGACCGAAAGCAGAAACGGACGCGACCGGTAATACGCACCAGCGCCATCGTGCATGCCGTCGATCAGGGATCCCAAAATCACCTGCGCCATATCGTGGCCGCGCGCCGAGAACTGGTACAGCACGAGATGCTCGCGCGGCACCGAATGACGCAGACGATTGGTCGTCTCCTCGACCTCGTCGAGCGAGCGTGAGACGAGCGTGTGGTAGGCAATGCGGCGCCAGTCGAACCCGCGGCGAGGAGTCGTCAGCGAAGCAGACGAGGCGTGGGTGACTGGCCGGACAGCAGGCGTAGCAGGCATAACGTACTAATCTGCCGAGCGGGCCCCCATATCGGGAGCGGATATGGCATCATTGCAGGGAGACAGGCATCCCTGGGATCACACCGCGCATCCCGAATATCGCCAGCCGCGCCACAGACGTGATCAACGGTACGCCAACGCCGATCGCGACCAGCAGGATGTTGGCGGCCAGCACCGGGCCGGTCCACGCGTTGACCAGCGAGCGCTCCCGCTTCCAGATGTACACGAACAGCGCCGCCCCGTTTACCAGCAGAATGCCGGCCAGCGCCCAGGTGAACGCGCTCCATCCCACCCGCTGCAGCCACGTCAATACGGTGACGTCCATCCATGAACTCCAGGCCGATGATGGTCTGGAATATATCGCAGTAGGCACGGTACGGCCAGACACGCCAATTGGCGCGTGCCGGACGTGCAAATTCGAGGACGAAGCCGCGCGGCGTGTTCATCGCCCCTGCGCGCGGTGAGAATGGTATTTTTACGCATGTCCTTACCCACTCCCTCCCTCCTGATTGATCAGCGTGACGGCGTCCTCACCCTGACGCTGAATCGCCCCGATGTCCTCAACAGCTTCAATCGCGCGATGGCAGCGGCGCTGCAAAACGCGCTTCGTGATGCCGCGAGCGATAGCGTCGTGCGCGCGATCGTGCTCACCGGCGCCGGTCGCGGCTTCTGCGCGGGTCAGGATCTGGCCGAGGCCTTGCCGCAGGGCGACGGGCCGATGCCGGATATCGGCGAGATCGTGAGGAGCTGTTATAACCCGATCATTCGCGCCATTCGCACCATCGAAAAACCGGTGCTGTGCGCGGTGAACGGTATCGCCGCCGGTGCCGGTGCGAATCTGGCGTTCGCCTGCGACCTCACGATCGCCGCCGACGACAGCAGCTTCGTGGAAAGCTTCGCGAAACTCGGGCTCATTCCCGACACCAGCGGCACGTTCTTCGTACCGCGTCTCGTGGGGACGCAGCGCGCCACGGGCATGTTCTTTCTCGCCGAAAAGATTCCCGCGGTGAAGGCGAAGGAGTGGGGACTCATCTGGGACGTAGCGCCGAAGGCCGAACTGATGGCCACCGTGCAGGCCATGGCCGCGACGTTGGCCACGCAGGCCACGCGCGGTTTCGGCCTCACCAAGCGCGCGATGAATGCGAGTTTTGCGAATTCGCTCGATGCGCAGCTTGAGGTTGAGGCGCAGGCGATGCACGAGGCGGGGCGCACCGCCGACTACGAAGAAGGGGTCCGCGCTTTTCTCGACAAGCGGGCGCCTGTGTATCGCGGCGCATGAGCGAGCACATGGGTAACGTATCGGGTGACCTCGTGAAGACCGTGGTCGGCGTGGTCGGTGCCGGCGCAATGGGCGCTGGCATCGCCCAGGTCGCGGCGGTGCACGGCCATACCGTGGTGCTGGCCGATGCGCAGTCGGCTTCGATCGCGCGCGCGCGGTCGGGACACGCCAAGGCGCTGGCCCGCGACGTGGAGAAGGGGCGGCTTACTCGGGAAACGGCCGACGCCGTGCTGGCGCGCATCACGTACGTGGACGGGGTGAGCCCCGATCAGCTGGCGGCATTCGTGCCCTGCGGCTTTGTGATCGAAGCGATCATCGAGCAGCTGGCGGCCAAGCAACAGCTGCTGCGCGCACTCGAAGCTGTCGTGGCGCCAACGGCCACGCTCGCGTCGAACACCTCGTCCCTCTCCATCGCGGCGCTGGCCGGCTCGTGTTCCCACACCGAGCGGGTCGTGGGCGTGCACTTCTTCAACCCGGCGCCGATCATGCCGCTGGTGGAGATCATTCCGGCAATCACCACGTCGGCACGCGTGATGGCCGTGGCCCGCGCGCTCGCGACGGCGTGGGGCAAAACTACGGTGCTCGCCGCCGACACGCCGGGATTCCTGGTCAATCGCGTGGCGCGCTCGTTTTACGGCGAGTCGTTGCGCATTCGCGAAGAAGGCATCGCCGATTGCGCCACGATCGATTGGGCCATGCGCACGATTGGTGGTTTCCGTATGGGGCCGTTCGAGCTGATGGACTTCATCGGACTGGATGTGAATTTCGCGGTCACGCGCTCGGTGTTTGAGGGCATGTTCCTCGACCCGCGCTATCGGCCGTCGCACGCGCAGCAGCGCCTGGTGGAGGCCGGCTGGCTCGGCCGTAAAACCCAGCGCGGATTCTATGACTACCGCGACGGCGCGGTCGCGCCGGTCCCGCACGACGATCCGGCGCTCGGTCAGCGCATTGTGGATCGCGTGCTGGCGATGCTCGTGAACGAAGCCGTGGACGCCGTGCATCTGCAGCTTGCATCGGTGCAGGACATTGAACTCGCCATGACCACGGGCGTGAACTATCCGCGTGGCCTGCTCCAGTGGGGCGACGAGATCGGCGCACACAATGTGCTGGCCCAGTTGCAAGAGCTGCAGTCGGAAACCGGCGACGATCGGTATCGCCCCAGCATTCGCCTGCGCCGCGCCGCGCACGCCGGCGTGTCGCTGCTCGACGCGCGGCGCTACTCGTGACCACGCCGTCCGCAGTCGACGTCGTGAACACGCTCGTGCGGCGCGACCTCTTCTCGCAGTGGCTCGGCATCGAAGTGCTCGAGGCCGCGGTCGGCAAGGCGGTGCTGCGCATGACGATTCGTGACGAGATGGTGAACGGCTTTGGCACGTCGCATGGCGGTATTCTGTTCTCGCTGGCCGATAGTGCGCTGGCGTTTGCAACCAACGCGTGTGGCGTGCTCAGCGTAGCCGTCGACTGCTCCATCAGCTTTCCCGTCGCCGTGCGGCCCGGCGACGTGCTCACCGCCACGGCTATTGAACAGAGCACCACCAAGCGCCTGGCGTTCTGCGACGTCAGTGTACGGAATCAGGCCGACGTGATCGTCGGACATTTTCGCGGCACGGTGTACCGCACTGCCATTCCTCATCAGCTGTGACCCGGACATCATGAACGACGCATTTATCATTGAAGGCCTTCGTACGCCGATCGGCAACATCGGCGGTGCGCTAGGTCATGTGCGCGCCGATGACCTGGCGGCGCATGCGATTTCGTCTCTGCTGGCGCGCGTTGGTGCGATGTCGGCCAACTTCGATCCCGCGCAGATTGCCGACGTCATTCTCGGCTGTGCCAATCAAGCCGGCGACGACAACCGCAACGTGGCCCGCATGGCCTCGCTGCTGGCCGGACTGCCGGTAACGGTGCCCGGCGAAACGGTGAACCGGCTGTGTGCGTCGGGGCTGAACGCGGTGGCCAGCGCGGCGCGCGCCATCAAGGCTGGCGAAGGAGACCTATACATCGCCGGTGGCGTGGAAAGCATGACGCGCGCGCCGTACGTGATGTCGAAAGGCGCCACGCCGTTCGCGCGCGACGTACAACTGTTCGACACGAGCCTGGGCTGGCGCTTTGTGAATCCAAAGATGAAGCAGCGGCATGGCACCGACTCGATGGGTGAGACGGCCGAGAACGTGGCGGCGCAGTACGGGGTATCGCGCGACGACCAGGACGCGTTCGCCGTGCGCTCGCAGCAGAAGGCGGCCGCCGCGCAGCGCGAGGGACGTCTGGCCGAGGAAATCGTGCCGGTGTCGATTCCGCAGCGGAAGGGCGATGCGGTGGTGGTGGTGTCGGAGGATGAGTTTCTGCGCCCTGACACGTCCATGCAAACGCTCGCCAAACTCAAGCCGGCGTTCCGGCATGACGGGCAGGGCTCGGTCACCGCGGGAAACGCCAGTGGATTGAACGACGGCGCGGCCGCGCTGCTGATCGCGTCGGGGTTGGCCGCCACGAAGTACGGTTTGACACCGATGGCGCGGATCGTATCGAGTGCCGCGGCCGGTGTCGAGCCGCGCATCATGGGCATGGGCCCCGTGCCAGCCACGCGTCTGGTACTCGCGCGGGCCCAACTCACGTTGGATCAGATGGACGTGATCGAATTGAACGAGGCATTCGCCGCGCAGGGCTTGGCGTGTCTTCGCGAGTTGGGCTTGGCCGACGACGACGCGCGCGTGAATCCGAACGGCGGCGCCATCGCCCTCGGCCATCCGTTGGGTATGAGCGGAGCCCGACTGGCCCTCACGGCCGCGCGTGAACTGCGCCGCCGCAACGGTCGCTACGCGCTGTGCACCATGTGCATCGGGGTGGGACAGGGATTCGCCATGATCATTGAGCGGGTCTGACCGCCGTGATCTACGCATTTGACGGATTCATTCCGGTTGTGCACGACACGGCGTTTGTGCATCCGCAGGCGTCGGTAACCGGCAACGTGATCATCGGTCGCGACGTCTACGTCGGACCCGGTGCCGCCATCCGTGGCGACTGGGGCGGCATCGTGATCGAGGATGGGTGCAACGTACAGGAGAACTGCACGATTCACATGTTCCCCGGCGTGGTGGTCCGCCTCGAGGCCGGCGCGCATATCGGGCACGGTGCGATCGTGCACGGAGCGCGCATCGGTGCCAATGCGCTCATCGGCATGAATGCCGTCATCATGGATAACGCGGTGGTCGGAGCGGGGTGCGTGGTCGGTGCGCTCTGTTTTGTGCCCACCGGCATGGAGATCCCCCCGCGTAAAGTGGTGGTCGGAAATCCCGCCAAGATCGTGAAAGATGTGACCGACGACATGCTGGACTGGAAGTCGTCGGGCACGCAGTTGTATCAGCAGTTGCCGGCGGCCATGCGCGCGAGTTGGCACGCGGTGGAGCCGCTGCGTGACGTCCCCGTTGATCGCCCCACGCAATCGAGCGTGTTGAAGAACTGGAAGGACACCCGCGAGGGAGGAATCACGTGATGTACATGCTCAAGAACTATGCGATGGGCCAGTGGGTTGAAGGCACCGGCCGCAAGGCCGATCTCTTCGATGCCGTGACGGGCGAGAAAATTGGCGAGTCGTCAAGCGCCGGGCTCGATTTCAAGGCGATGATGCACTACGCCCGCTCGGTCGGCGGCCCGAAGATGCGCGCGCTCACGTTCCACCAGCGCGCGGCGATGCTCAAGGCCGTCGCCACGGTACTGATGGCACGCAAGGATGACTTCTACGCGCTGTCGTATCTCACCGGGGCCACGAAAACCGATTCGTGGGTCGACATCGAAGGCGGCATCGGCACCTTCTTCGCGTACTCAAGTCGCGGTCGTCGCGAGTTTCCCAATGAGTGCTTCCATGTGGAAGGTCCCACCGAGCCGTTGTCGAAGAACGGCACGTTCGTAGGACGCCATATCCTGGTGCCCATTGAAGGCGTGGCCGTACACATCAACGCCTTCAACTTCCCCGTCTGGGGTATGTTGGAAAAATTGGCGCCTGCGCTGTTGGCCGGGGTACCGTGCATCGTGAAGCCGGCCACCGCGGGCAGTCATCTCGCCGAAGCGGTGTTCCGCACGATCGTAGACACGGGCATTTTTCCTGATGGGGCCATTCAACTCGTGTGCGGCAGCGCGGGCGACATGCTCGACCATCTTGAAGAGCAGGACGTCGTGGCGTTCACCGGGTCGGCCGCGACTGGTCAGAAGCTCAAGAGCGGCGCGGCGGTGGTAAAGAACTCGGTGCGCTTCAACATGGAAGCGGACTCGCTCAACTGCTCCATCCTCGGCCCCGATGCGGTGCCGGGCACCGAGGAGTTCGACCTGTTCATCAAGGAGGTTACGCGCGAGATGACCACGAAAGCGGGGCAGAAGTGCACCGCCATTCGTCGCTCGATCGTGCCCGCCGGCCTTGAGGAAGACGTGATCAAGGCCCTGTCAAAGCGACTAGCCTCAACCACGATCGGAGCACCGACGGCCGAAGGCGTCCGCATGGGACCGCTGGCCAGTCGCGCGCAGGTGCACGCGGTGGGGTCGGCCGCAGAAATGATCCGGCACGGTGCCGAACTCGTGTTCGGCGGTGGCGACTTCGACGTGGTCGGCGCCGATCGCGAGAAGGGCGCGTTCTTCGCGCCCATGTTGATGGTGTGCGACAATCCGCTCACGCGTCTCGAAGCGCACGACATCGAGGCGTTCGGTCCGGTCAATACGGTTATGCCGTACCACTCCCTCGAGGAAGCGGTGCAGCTTGCGCGCATGGGCAAGGGCTCGCTGGTGGGCTCGCTGGTCACGGCCGATCCGAAAGTGGCGCGTGATGTCATTC
Source organism: Gemmatimonadota bacterium (assembly GCA_031363815.1). Taxonomy (GTDB): domain Bacteria; phylum Gemmatimonadota; class Gemmatimonadetes; order Gemmatimonadales; family Gemmatimonadaceae; genus Gemmatimonas. Next base: position 25,609 of record JANLVC010000151.1, on the reverse strand, counting down.
TGGGCGCAGCCGCATTCCACGGTCGCATGCTCGTGCTCGATCGGACCAGTGCGAAGGAGAGCACGGGCCACGGATCGCCGTTGCCGCAGCTGGTGCATGGTGGACCGGGACGCGCGGGCGGTGGTGAGGAAATGGGCGGCGCGCGTGGTGTCACGCATTACATGCAGCGCGTCGCGTTGCAGGGCAGCCCCAGCATGATCACCGCCATCACGCGCGAGTGGACCAAAGGCGCTCACGAGCATACGGACACGGTGCATCCGTTCCGCAAAACGTTCGACGAACTCGAGATCGGCGACACGCTCATCACGAAATCGCGCACGATCACGCTTGGCGATATCGAAGCGTTTGCCAACCTCAGTGGTGACAAGTTTTACGCGCACATGAATGACGACGATGCGCGCAGCAACGGCGTGTTCGAAGGGCGCGTGGCGCACGGCTACTTCATCGTATCAGCGGCGGCCGGCTTATTTGTGGAACCGTCGTTGGGTCCGGTGCTGGCAAACTACGGCATGGAAAAGCTGCGCTTCACCAAGCCGGTGTATCCGGGAAACACCATCCACGTGCGCCTCACGGTGAAACAGAAAACTGCGAAAAACACGCTGGAGGGAGCAATTCCGCAGGGTGTCGTGGAATGGGATGTGGAGGTCATGAATCAGGACAACGAAGCCGTGGCGGTGTACTCGATTCTCACGCTGGTGCGCCGAAGCGAGCCGGCGCTCGTTGCCTAGTCCGACCGCCTCCGCAGGAAAGCTGGATCGGTCGCTTATCAATGGACCGATCGGACCGGCTATGTGGCGGATGGCCTGGCCGTCGGTATTGCAGAATATGATCGGCGGGCTGCAAGGAATGATCGACCATGCCATGGTCGGTCATTTCGTCGGCTTCGCCGGCAATGCCGGTATCGGCGTTGGGTTGCAGATCTTCCTCGTGGTCATGGTCTTTCTGGCGTCGCTATTCAGCGGCATGGGCGTGCTCATCGCGCGCTTCGCCGGTGCAGGAGACGAGGCCGGTGTAAACCGTGCAGCGTCGCAGGCGTTTCTGCTGGCCGTGGTGATGTCCATTGGCGTGCTGGCCCCCATCGGCTACTTCGCGGCACCGTCGTTGCTCGGGCTTGTGAACGCCACGCCCGCGGTGCTGCAGGAATCGTTGCCGTTCCTGCGCATCATGTTCGTGTTCGGCTTTGGCATGATGCTGTTCTTCATGCTGGGCGGCGCGCTGCGCTCGGCGGGTGACTCTCGCACGCCGCTCAAGCTTGGACTCGCGGTCACCATCGGCAACATCGCGTTCAACGTGCTGTTCATTCGCGGCTTCGGGCCAGTGCCGGCCTTCGGCACGCGCGGGGCGGCGATGGGTACCGTGCTCTCGAGTGGCATTGTGGGCGCGTACGCGATCTGGAAACTGTTCAGCGGCGCCTGGGTGATCGACTTCCGCGGTGTGAGTTGGAAGCCCGATTGGGACATCATTCGCGCCCTCTTCCGCTTCGGCTTGCCCACGGGGTTGCAGGGCATCGCGATGAACATCGCCGGCGTGCTGCTCCTGCGTTTTATCGGCGCCACCAGTATGAGCGCTGAAGCACAGGCATCGTATGCGGTTGGCTACTCACAATTGTTCTCGTTGGTCACCTGGACCTCCGTGGGGCTCATGGGCGCGGCCGCGGCGATGGCCGGACAGAACCTTGGTGCACGTCAGCCGGAGCGCAGCCGACAGGCGGTGCGGCAAGCGGCGAGCATGGGCGTCGTGATTGCGGTCGTGGTGGGGAGCCTGTTTCTCACCATTCCGGGCATATTGCTTGGACTGTTCGGCCTTACGCAGCCGGACACCGTGCGGATCGGCACCGAGCTACTGGCGTATCTCAGTGTATCGGGCCTGTTCATCACGGTCGCCCTCACCTATACCGGCGGACTGCAGGGTACCGGTGATACGCGAAGTCCGCTGTTCATCACGCTGGTCTCGCAGTTCGCGCTGCCGATCGGCATGCTCACCGCGCTGCAGGCCTCGCGGCCGCTGGTGCCTCGCGATATCTGGCTGGCGATTGTGCTTGGCCACGCGCTACGCTGCGTGCTGAGCGTGTGGCGCTTCGAGCAGGGCAAATGGAAGTCGATCGAAGTGAAGCTGGCCTGAGGCCCGGTAACGCCCGTGAGCATACAGGTGATGGAAGGGCGCCGCCGTTGATCGTGTCACGGGGTGTACGACGCGCACGTTCGCGAGTGTTGTACGCGTGAGCGCAGACGCGGCGTTCCGCCGTGATTTCCGGTGAATAGCTGCGGCGGTGATGCGCGAAGCACGAAGCGCCCGCCCCGGGAGACATCGGGGCGGGCGCTTCGTGTGGTACGACAGCGAATCGCGTTAGTCGACGATGACGCTGTATCCACTCATGGCGGGAACGTTCACGGCACTACCTCCTCCGGCGCGCTGCTCCGCCCGGTGGACACCATGTAGCCGGAGAAGTGCGAGATTTCGAAGGACGCAGAGGTCCCGCGAAGCAGCACACTGAACGACTCATCGATCAGCGCAGTGCCCTCACTCGCATTCAACTGCGTGTTGCTCTTGAAGTATCCGCCCGAAAGCGTCGCGCCGCCCAACAAACTGGAAAGCCCATTCGAGCCACGCAATTGCTGGGTAAACGTGAGTGGCATCAAGAACGTCGTGCCGTGCGGCTCAAAGTCGTAGGCGATCATTTTGCCAGCGACGGCCGTGACGCTGATCCGCAGCGTTTCTGCGGGAATCGCACCAGCCGGCACGCTGAGCGAGAAGCCCAACTCGGGGATTTCGAGCAGGCCACCCGCGCGGTCAAAGGTCCGCGAACGAGTGATGGGGGAGGCCAGCTCAACGCTGCGCAGCAGGCTCGTCACCTGCGGCAACCTCCCGGAAGTTGTGCCGAGTACGCTTCCAATCAATCCGTTGTTACGCTCGACTGAGGCCGGTGCCGTCGGTGCGTCCGGGGAACACGCCGAAAGCAGGCCTAGTGTTGCGAGTGCCATCGTGAGCCGCGTCGCACGGAGAATCCGGGCGGCGTGGTTCGCAGTGGAGCGCTGTGGTGCTGTGCTTCGTCTCATAGCCATCCTGTGCTGAAGTGAACCGAGGCGGATCTCGCCTGGTGCCGCCATGAACACCGGCGGGTGTAACGCTAGAACGGTACTGCCGGCACCCAGTTGCATCTGTCACCGCGTGACACCGATCTGTTTCAAACGGTGATTCGATGCCCATTCCGTGACGGCGTGCAGGGATCGCCAGTCAATTGCCAAGAAGCAACTGGTACTTCCCTACAAGTCGACGACGACTCCCCCGCCATGCCGATTACAATGCGACTGACCGTTCTGGCCCTTTCCGTTACGTGGCTGGTCGCCAGCAACTGCCGCGGTCGCGATGTCTCTGACGGGAAGAGTGCGCGGGGCTCGGTGCTCACGATTGCCACGCCGGCGGACGCCGATATGCTCATTCCGCCGTTGGTGACCACGACGCAGGGCAAGCAAGTCGTCGATTTATTGTTCGATTTTCTGGCGGCCCCCGTCGCGCCAATTGAGACCGTCGGTGACGACGGCTTCCGTCCGCAACTCGCTGCCGGATGGCGGTGGGCGTCGGACTCCTTGTCGATCGCCTTTCAGATCGATCCACGCGCACGATGGCACGATGGCCGGCCTGTGCGCGCGAATGACGTGCGCTTCTCGTTTTCGGTGTATACCGACCCGGTTGTTGCCTCGCCGCACGCGGGAAACTTTAGTGGTATCGACTCGGTGACGGTACGTGATTCGCTCACGGCCGTCGCGTGGTGGCACGCGCGACATCCGGAGCAGTTTTATCAATTGGCGTACAATCTGGCGATTCTTCCGGAGCACCTGCTGCGGGACGTATCGCGCGATTCCTTAGCGCAGTCGGCGTTCGCGTTGCATCCGATCGGCTCGGGTCGCTATCGCTTCGAGCGATGGAATCGGCAACACGATCTGGTGGTTGCGGCGGATAGCGCAAACTATCGAGGCGTGCCGGCGGCATCGCGCGTGGTGTGGATCGTCGCCGCCGATCCAACGGCAGCAAGTCTCAGCCTGTTCTCGGGACAGGCGGACATTTTGGAATCGGTGCGCGGCGACGCCTTCACACAGGCCCGTAGCACAGCCAACGTCCGCACTGTTGAATACGGCTCGCTCGATTACGGGTACATGCTCTTCAACTTTGAGCGCACGGTGAGCGGCAACCAGCGATTGTTCGCGGAGCGAGCCCTGCGCGTCGCGCTCACGGAAGCCCTTGATCGTAGTGCCGTGGTGGCCAACGCCCTTGATTCACTCGGCGCGGTGGCGATCGGTCCGGTCACTCGTGCGTCCGCCACGGCCGATACCTCAATGCGGCAGATCGGGTTTGATACGGCGGCGGCCTCCCGAGCACTCGACGCTCTTGGCTGGACGCGCCGCACGGCTGGCGGCATGCGGGCGCGCGGAAGCAACGCACTTCGCTTCAGTGTGCTGGTGCCGTCCTCAAGCGCCACACGACAGCGCATCGCTGTCTTGTTGCAGGAGCAGTATCGGCGTGGACATGCAGGTCGTCGCGCTCGAGCCCCAGCTATTCGGAGCGCGTCTGGAGCAGGGCGATTTTGATGCAGCGTTGAACATGTGGCGCGCCGATCCAAGTCCCGCCGGCATTCGGCGGGTTTGGGGTTCGGCGCGCGGCCGTGATATCGGCGCAAACTTCGGCCGCTATGCCAATGCCACGTTCGATGCCCTCGTGGACAGTGCATCGACCGCGTTCAGTGCCGCGCAACGGCGGGCGTGGTACCGATCCGCGTATCAGACGCTTGTGGACGACGCCGCCGCTATCTGGCTGTACGAGCCGCGCAACTTTGCCGCCGTGAACAGCCGGGTGCAACCGACCGGTATGCGGGCGGATGCCTGGTGGGCGGCGCTGGCCGATTGGCAGGTAAACGGTGTCGTTGCGTCAACACAACCTGCGCGGTGAGTACGAGCGCGCAGGCGTCGCTCACCGCCCGGCTGCTTCACGCGTTCTTCGTCGTGGTCGCGGCCAGCATGATCAGTTTTACCCTGTTGCGATTCGCACCGGGCGATGCACTTTCAGGCGATACCTCGCAGCGCTCCCGCGGCGCGGTCGCCCGCGACGTGCTCCGCGCGCGGTCGGGCGTTCACGCACCCCTCGCCACGCAGTACCTCGCTTTCGTTCGACAGCTCGCTCGCGGGGATCTCGGACATTCCTTAGTAGATGGTCGACCAGTCGCCACAACGCTGCGCTCCGCGCTTAGTGACACGCTGCTGCTCACTGGTTCGGGTATGACTGCGGCGATCGTGATCGGACTGATCGTCGGAACAGCACAGGGCTGGTCGCCCGGATCACGTTGGAGCCGCGTTGCCGGCGAGGCGTTTACCGCGCTCTATGCTGTTCCGGAGTTTGTGCTGGCTATCGGACTGCTCGCTGCGCTCGCCTACGGAACGGCATGGTTTCCTGTGGGCGGCGCGAGTGATCCGGTCATCAGTCTCACGGGCACTCGTGCGGAACGGTACGCGGACGTTGCACGGCATCTGGTGGTGCCGGCGCTCACGTTGGCATTCGGTTGGGGCGCGATGATCTCCAAGCAGCAACGCGTGGCGTTGCTACAGACGACGCAGATGGACTTCGTCAGGACGGCGCGCGCAAAGGGCGTGTCGGAAGGCCGCGTATTTCGCCGACATGCGATGCTCCCCTCGCTGTCCGCTGTGGTGGCTACTGTGGGGTTGATGCTGCCCGTCTTGGTTGGCGGCGCGGTCGTGGTCGAGATCGTCTTTGCGTGGCCGGGCATGGGCTCGTTGATGCTGCATGCCGTGGCGCAGCGCGATACCCCGGTTGTGAGCGGTGCAGTGCTGCTCGTCGCCACCGGTGTAAGCCTCAGCAGCATCTTCGTTGAGGGAGTCGTGCGCTGGATCGATCCGCGTCAGCGGTAACAAATGACAGCAATCCATGCGTCGCCTGCGGCAAACGGCAATCGTGTCACGATCGCGCTGATGCTGTTGGGCGCAATGGCGGCCGTCGCGATTCTCGCACCATGGATCGCTCCCTACGATCCCGTCGCTCAGCTTGATATTGTCGCGTTGAAGAACAGGGCGCCGTCCCTGCATCATCTGCTGGGTACCGACGCCTACTCTCGCGATCTCCTCAGCCGCGCACTCTACGGCGCGCGGACGTCGCTCTCGATTGCGGCATTCGCAACGGCGCTGGCAATCGTGATGGCCGTTGTCTGGGGGGGCCTCGCGGCTTCGCTCGGCCAGACGCGCGGCATACTCATGATGTCGCTCGTGGACGTGCAGCGAAGTATTCCCAGAATCCTGCTCCTCCTCGCGGCCGTAGTCATCTTCGACTCGTTGAGCGTGATGGGTGTGTCGCTGCTACTCGGTGTCACCGCATGGACCGGAATGAGTCGTCTCATGTACACGCTCGTCCGCGAACAAGGCGCGTACGCGTACGTCGAGGCGGCGCGCGCGCTTGGCGCCTCGCGTTGGCGCCTGCTTGTGCATCACATCGCGCCGTGCGTGCGTGCGCCCCTCTTCGCTGCCGGCGTGCTGCTCCTTGCCGACTTGCTGGCCATGGAGAGCGCGCTCTCATTTCTGGGCATCGGGGTGCGCGCCCCTGCGGCGAGCTGGGGGAGCATGGTGCACGATGCGGTTCCGTATCTCCGATCGGCTTGGTGGCTCACCGCGGTTCCCTGTCTGTTGCTCGTCTCCACCGTGGTGAGTGCCGCCCGGCTGGCAGACGCGCTGTCGGACCCGCCCACACATCACGTCGCGCGCGCGGCTCATGAGTTGGGAGGGAGCAGCCGACACTTTTAGTGCCGGTGCGCTCCTGCTCAGCGCCTCACTCTTCTCGATCGTAACGTCTGCACATGGCGGTTTCACTCCATCCTACGCTGGTACGCGACACAAACGCTCACCATCGGAGCGCGAAAATCGCCACGCCCGCGGACACGGATTTTGACACACTGGTCACGCGTGCGCAGGACGAGGAGCGCGCCGGCCGCCGCGATGCCGCCCGCGCGCTCTATGAGCAGGCGCTCCGTTGTGTGCGGAGTACCGACGATGCCGCCCGCGTGTCGAACGTGCTCCGCTGGATTGCCCGCACGCACCATGTCGACGGAAACGCGGACGCCGCGCGTGACTGTCTCGATGCCGCGCTCGCCCTCGCTGAGCTGTGGAACGACGATGCGGCGGCCGGTCACGCGATCAATGTACAGGCGGTGGTTTGTTGGCAGCTCGGTGAACTGGACGACGCCGAGCGACTGTACCTTCTCGCGCGCAGCCGAGCCTTTCGCGCAGGCGACGTGAAGCTCGCCGCGATGACGGCGCAGAATCTCGGAGTCCTGGCCAACATTCGTGGTGACTTCGAGGTGGCCGAGCAGCACTACATGGCGAGCCTCGCCGAGTACCGATCACTCGGGCTGACCACCGATGTCTGCGTCGCACTGAACAACATCGGGCTTCTGTACATCGCGCAGCAGCGATGGGAGCAAGCCGAGCGTGTGTTGCTCGAGGGGGTGCAAATCTGCGAGCTGAGTGGCGATCCGATGACGCGGACGCAGCTTGATATCAATCTCGCGGAACTCTGGGTGCGTCGTGGCGAGTTCGCGCGGGCGCAAAGTGCCGTACGGATGGCCCTCGATGCCGCGGCACAAGCCGGTGATGCGTCGGCCATCGGCAAGGCAACCAAGCTGTTGGGCGTGATCGCTCGAGAAACCGGAAGCTTTGAAGAGGCAGATCGTTATTTTCGACGCGCGGATGAAGTGGCGACGGCGCGTGGTGAACTGCTGCTGCAGGCTGAGGTCGCGCGAGAGCGTGCTGACCTGGCTCGTCGCATGGGGAAGAACCGAGAGGTGTTGCAGCAGCTGAACCGCTCACACCGGTTGTTCACCATTCTGCGCGCGCAGCCGGATTTAGCGGACGTCGGGCAGCGCGTCGCCGATCTCGAACTGGAGTTTCTGCACGTCGCGCGGCGCTGGGGTGAGTCTATCGAAGCGAAGGACCGCTACACGCAGGGCCATTGCCAGCGCGTTGCCGATATGGCGTGCGCTATCGCACGCAAAAGTGGCTTGGATGAACATCAGCTGTTCTGGTTCCGCATTGGCGCATTGCTTCATGACGTCGGGAAGCTTGTCATTCCGGAAGAGGTCCTGAACAAACCGGGAAAGCTCGACGACGCAGAATGGCAGCTCATGCGCAGTCACACCACCGCTGGCGTCGAGATGCTGGCCGACATCGAGTTTCCCTGGGATGTCCGTCCGCTGGTGGAGTCTCACCATGAGCGGTGGGACGGCAAGGGCTATCCGCACGGATTGGCGGGCGAGGACATTCCGCTCATCGCCCGCATACTGACCATCGCCGACGTGTACGACGCGCTGACGTCAGTGCGCAGCTACAAGCGGGCGCATTCGCACGACGATACGATGACGATTCTGCGGAAGGACATCGGCACGATGTTCGACCCGCGAGTCTTTGCTTGGTTTGAAGACGTCGCCGTCGATTGGCCAACGCAAGCGGCCCATCTGGTGCAAGATTCCGCGCCGGTGGAAAATGCGAGCAGTGCAGTGGCGGTGGCGGTCGCTCATAGCGTCGATACCGCGGGGGCGCGCGCGTCCACCGTCGCGGACGAAACGCTGGACGACCTGACCCGCATGCCCATGCGTCGCGCCTTCCGGGAGACGGCCGCGCAGATGCTTGACGCGAGTCGGATATCCGGCCGACCCGTTTCGCTCTTGGTCATCGATATCGATCACTTCAAGGTGGTCAATGACACGTTCGGTCACCTGCAGGGTGACGCGGTCCTTCGGCTCGTCTCGATGTACGTTGGCTCTGTGATCCGCACCGGGGACTACGCGGCGAGGTACGCCGGCGATGAGTTTGTGGTCCTGCTGCCCGGCACGCGCCTGGAGGACGCCTGTGACGTGGCAGAACGCATTCGCGACGCGGTGATGACGGCAGCGTTTCCCCGTCTTGACGGCGCCGCCGACGGGCTCACGATTACGCTCTCAATTGGCGCAGCCTGTGCGCCGCTGCACGGAGACGAGCTCGAAGCGCTGTTTGGTGCGGCCGACAACGCGCTGTACGGTGCGAAGCGCGGTGGGCGCAACGCCGTTACGTCTGCAGCGCGTATTGCGAGTGGCACCCGCGAAGTACTGCTGGACGCGTTCGTGGGTCGCGATACCGAACGTACGCGACTGCGCAAATTGCTCGGCAACGCCGCCGTGGGCGAGCCGCACGTGGCACTGCTGTTGGGAGAGGCGGGCGTCGGCAAATCGGCGTTACTGAAGCAGCTGGGGCCTGACGTGGCAATTCGCGCAGGCGCCGTGCTTCATGGTCCGTGCATCGAGGCCGACGTGGGCATTCCGTACGGCCCGTGGGCCGATGTCGTGCGAAGTGCCGATCGCGCCGGTCTGGTGCCGTCCCGTTCGTGGCGCGAGCTGTCGCGGCTTGTGCCCGACCTTTCAGGCGCGCGCGCACGCCACAGCGAGCACGTCGTAAGCCTCGACGCACCCTCCGGAGGGTCGCAGCGCGTGTTGCTCGAAGAGCTCGAGGAGTTCCTTCGATTGGCCTCGGTAACCCGGCCCGTGGTGGTCGTGCTCGACGACATGCAGTGGGCCGATCCCGCGACCTGGGATGCACTTGAGTTTCTCGTGGCCCGCTTCCGCGATCAGCGCCTGCTCATTTGTTTGACGGTGCGGTCGGAAGACATGAGTGAGTTGAGCGCGTCGCGACTGCGTCGACTCTCGCGCTCGGAGCGCTGCTCTGACCTCTCGCTGCAGCGTCTGGATCGCCATGAGCTGCAGCAGTGGCTTCGCACCGCCCTCGGGGGCCAGGCGCCTGGCGCCGACCTGCTCGATCACATCATGCAGCAAAGTGAAGGCAACCCGTTCTTCGTTGTGCAAACGGTGCGCGCCCTCGTCGAAGACGGCGGACTTCGCATCATCGGCGATGAGTGGACGTTCGTGCCACGGCACGACGCGGAGGTGCCCCGTGCCATTGGAGACCTGTTAGCGAGGCGTGTACAGCGGCTTACCCCGGAGCGACGAGAAATCCTGGCGCTGGCGGCGGTGCTGGGACGCGATTTCGATCTTGAAGCGCTGGTGGCCGCCTATGACGGAGCGGAGGCGAAGGTGCACGATGCGCTCGATGAGGGCATTGCGACGGCAGTGCTCGAACCATCTTCCAGGACACGACCGACTTTACGATTTACCCACGCGTTGCTCACGCGGGCCCTGCTGCGCGGCGCAAATCCGCTTCGTCTTCGGAGCTTGCACGATCGCGCGGCTCGCGCGCTCGAGCGACTTGCGGTATGTGATCCAGCCGCCATCGCTGCGCACTTCGACATGGCCGGCAACGACCACGACGCGTATCGCACCGCGATTACAGCCGGTGCGCAGGCGCAATCGGTATACGCGTATGAAAGCGCCACCGACTTTTTTAAAATGGCGCGTCGTCACGCTACGCAGCCGTCAGACGTCGCGTGGGCGGAGTGGCAATTGGCACAGGTCGAAGAACTTGGTGGCCGTATGATAAATGCCGAGGCGCACTGTGACGCGGCGCTTGCCGCCAGCGCGGAAACCCTCGCGAGTCTCGGCATCGGGGCTGCGGCGCGGCGTATGCGCGAACGAATTCGACTGCATCGCGGTGTGGCCGCTGAAGAGGTAATCGTGGCGTGCACCGCGTTGCTCGAGTCGGCCCGCCTGAGCGAAGATCGCGACGAGACGGTCTCGCTGCTCGTCATGCTGTCCACACTGCACCAACGCCTAGGCGACCTGTATACGGCAGAGCAATCGGCACGGGAGGCCGTCGGCTCAGCGGAATCGCTCGTGCGGCAATCGCTGCACGCCGACGCGGTCATGCGGCTCGGATCGGTGCTGCTGTCGAGCAGCCCGGCGAACGCCATTCCCCACTATCGACGCTCGCTTGACCTCTACACCCGCTTGGGCGACCGACACGGCCAGCTCCGGTGTCAGGTCAACATCGGGGCGGCCTGCGATCGCGCCGGGAATCATCCCGGTGCCGAAGCCTCCTACCTCGCGGCGCTCGAGCTTGGACGAGAAGTGCGAGCCACTGATTTCATCGGCATCGCATCGCTCAATCTCGGCGTCCTGATGCTGAAGATCGGCAAGTATGACGCCGCACGCGACCGCTTCAACGGCGCGTTGGCATTGTTCACGACCACGGGTCAGGAGCCGCATCGACTCGCGTCGATGTACAATCTTGCACACGTTGCCCGCGCGATGGGCGATTCGACTGGCGCGCTCACGCTTTATGGTGCGTGTGCAGTGCTCGCTGGCGCAATTTCACAGCGTGACGTACACGTTGGCGCCCTTGCCGGCGCCGGACTCTGCGAGCTGGATCTACAACGCAATGCACGCGCCGCCGCGCAGCTTGCTGAGGCGCGTTGTTACCTCCACGAGGGCGGTCAGCGGTGGTTCCAGGGTCGCGAGTTGTTCGAGGCGCTGCGCATCCGTCTCGCGGCCTGGCCGGACGACGCCACTCCGCTCGCTCTGCTTCTCGACGCGCTTGAACGCGCCGAGCAGCACGATCAATATGCCGCCCTGTGGCTTGGGGCAGAGTGTGCGCCGTGCCTTCAGTTGCACGACCCGTCGGCAAGCGCGACGCGTGAGCGACTCTCTCGCCAAGCGAGGTCGCTCGGCTATGTCCCATTGGTGACATTGCTTTCGGCAATGTAGCCGATCTATCGCTCCCACTTCCGCTGTACCAGCTCCCGATACCTGCGCACGCGGGCCACCGCGCTATCGGCGGCAAACGAGGCGACCGTTTGCACGAGCTGCGTGGTGTAGTAGCCCGGCACCGACGCCGGATGTGTCCCGGGTCCGCCAAACCAGCTGCGCACGATCACACTCTGCGGCTGGCGCGGAAGGCGGGCCACGTACTGTGCATACGCCGCGAATCGACCGTCGCGGATGAGGTAGTCTTCCACGTTCGACGCATACAGAACGGAGAGCGATTCCCGTCGCTCGCGCAGCACGGTGCCGATGCGGGGCAACGTGCCCGGACCCGAGAGATCGCCGACCACGGGAACCACGAGATTTCGGCGTTCGAGTGACTTCACCACTTGGAAGTCGCGATCCTCGCCTGTCGCCCTTCGAGATCCCGCTCCGACATGAGCTGCCCGAGCGTGGGGTAGTAGTCGCGCGGCGCACGGCCGGTGCTCGCGAAGCGCGACGCCTGCCCCCAGGCCACGATTCTGCTGCCCGTGCTCGCCCGCGTCGATCAGAAGCTGCGTAAACCCGTGCAAGACGGCGATCGGGTCAGCGCGCGCGCGCTGCAAGGCGAGGGCACCGTGCAGCTCTCGTTCGACGAGGCACCACCGGCCGCTACGCCGCCCGCCTTGCGCCAGGCGATTCCCGAGGTGTCGTTCACGTCGCGGGGTGACGGACGCGTGACACTTCGCGTGCGCCTGCAGGTCGTACCACGTGTACAGCAGGCGGAGCAGAGTGTGGTGCTATCGGTTGGACGCCGGTCAGCGGGGCGCCGCGGCGGGACGTAGTTTCGGGTAGACCTTCTACCCATTCGTCCATGACATTCGCGCGTTCGCCCATTCGCCCGCTTCGTTGTGCGCTCACACTCGGGGCGCTGGCGTGGCCCGCACTTGCGTGGCCCGCGCTCGTGCACGCACAGGGTGCCGGCAAAGCGACTATCGAGCAATTCTTGTCGCCGGCCTCGCCGCTCACGCTCGCCTCGGCAAAGAAGGCAGACCGCATTGCGTGGATGGTCTACGACCGCGGACTCCGCAACGTCTACACGGCAGCCGCGCCGGACTTCCGTGCGGTACGCGTTACCAGCTTTCTCAAGGACGACGGCACCGATCTGACTGATGTCAAACTCTCAGACGACGGCCGCATCATCGTGTTCGTGCGCGGCTCGGCGCCCAATCGGTACGGCTGGATAGCGAATCCGTCGCATGATCCGAATGGGGCCGAGCGTGCAATCTGGGCCGTGCGCTCCACGGGTGGTCCGGCATGGCGGGTAGCCGCAGGCGCAGCACCGGAGTTGTCACCTGACGGACGCACGGTGCTGTTTACGCGCGACGGGCAGATCTATCGCGGCCGCGTGATTCGCGGTGCGCCGGTTACCGCGATGGATACCGGCGGCGTCCCGTTCATCCAGGCGTGGGGTCGCAACGGAACGCCCAAGTGGTCGCCCGACGGCAAGCGCATCGCCTTCGTGAGCGATCGCGAGAATCACGCCTTCATTGCGGTATACGACGTGCCCACGCGCACGGTGAAGTACATCGCGCCAAGTGTGGACTGCGACGGCGGGCCGACGTGGTCACCCGACAGCAGGCAACTCGCCTTCTCTCGTCGTCCGGGAACGCCGTTCGGCAATCAGCAGCAACGCGGCACCGGCGGTATCGGCAACCCTGCCGGTCCGGTCGCGAACACCAATATCGCACCGGTTGTGGGCAATCCCTCCGGCGGTTGCGCTGCTGGATTTGGCGCCGCCGCCGCGCCGCGCGCCGCAACAGAGGGTGGTCAGGATACCGCACGCGCCGGACTTCGGCGCTCGCCCGGCTTCTACACGGCCACGTTCGCCGCGGGGCACACGCTCGAACTCATGATCGCCGATGTGAATTCAGGAGCGTTTAAACGCGTGTGGCGCAATGCGCCGCGCGACAGCGTGTTCACATCGCTCAACAGCATGATGTGGGCAGGAAGCAGCGTGATCTTTCCCGTGAATGTGCCGAAGGACGAATGGGATCGGTGGTACAGCCTTCCGGTAAGCGGTGGTAATCCGACATTGCTCACGACCACGGACGGCATGATTGAAGATGCGACGGCAGTAGCGTTGTCGAAGGACGGCGGTAGCACACTGTATTATTGCACGAACGCCACCGACATCGAGCGTCGCCATATCTGGGCCGTGCCCACGTCGGGCGGTACGCCCCGCCGCGTTTCCACTGGCGACGGCATCGAGACCTCTCCGCATCCGCTGGCCAGCGGCAAGTCGCTGGCGGTGATTTTCTTTGACGCAAGAACTCCGGCGTCAATCGCGATCATCCCCGTGGCGGGCGGCGCACCGAAGCGCGTGTTCCCCACGCTGACGGCGAGCTTTCCCACGACGTCGCACGTGGTGCCGGAGATCGTCACCACGAAGGCCGCCGACGGCCTCGAGATCAGCAACACGCTGTTCATGCCGAAAGACATGAAGCCCGGCGAGAAGCGGCCGGCATTGATTTTTGTGCATGGCGGTCCGCGCCGGCAGATGATGCCCGGGTATCACTATATGCAGTTCTATCACTGGGCGTATGCCGTGAACCAGTGGCTGGCCGATCAGGGCTACGTGGTGCTCTCTATCAATTATCGCAGCGGCGTCGGCTACGGAAAAAGCTTTACCGCCGCGCCGAACACGCAGGGACGTGGCAACTCCGAGTATCAGGACGTCGTGGCCGGTGCGAAGTATCTGCAGGCGCGCGCTGATGTCGATCCCACGCGCGTCGGCATCTGGGGTCTGTCGTACGGCGGCCTGCTCACCTCGCAGGCGCTGGCGCGTAACTCCGACATCTTCGTGGCCGGCGCCGACCTCGCCGGCGTACACCTGTACGGTAACGTCATCGACAGCGCAAATCTGGCGTTCAAGTCGTCGGCCGTCGGCGCCATCGACGGCTGGAAGTCGCCGGTGTTTCTCGTCCACGGCGATGATGATCGCAACGTGGACTTCGCCCAAACGGTGGGCCTCGTACAGTTACTCCGCGCCCGCGATGTGTATCACGAGCTGATTGTGGTGCCGGATGATCTGCACGAGTCCATGTTGCACGTGAACTGGATCGACACCTTCGACCGCATGGGCGCGTTCCTCAAACGATTCGTGTGGAACAAGGAGAAAGCGCCGAGTATGAAGCAGTAGCGTTCGCGCTACTTGATCGCACCTGCCGCGCCGGCCCGTCTTGGGTCGGCGCCAGCGGTGACCACTTTGCCGTCAATGCGCACCGCCGATCCGTAACCTTCGCGCAGTTCACCGGGCAGCGACACGAACGTGATGTCGTAGCCAAGGGCTCGTAGTCTCGTGATGACCGCGGGTGAGAACCCATCTTCCAATTGCAGGGTGTACGGCACCGATGCTCCCGGTGCCGCGCCTGGACCACCGCCGAAGGCACCTCCCGGCAGATACCGCGGCAACTCGAGCGCCGCCTGCGGACCGAGATTGTAATCGAGCGCGCCAAGGAGCGTTTGGTACACCGCCGACGTGATCCACGCGTTGCCGGCAGCGCCCACCGCAAAGAATGGCTTGCCGTTCTTGTAGGCGATGGTGGGGGCGAGTGTGCTGCCATGTCGCGCGAACGGAAGCCGTGAGCCGTATTGCGTGGGATCGGTGCCGTAACTGGTGAGCTTGTCGTTGCTGAGGAAGCCGAGTCCGGGGGTGACGTAGAAATTGCCGCCCCAGGTGCCGAGCGTTTGCGTGACCGCGACCACGTTCCCGTCGTTGTCAGCCACCGTGAATGCCGTCGTGCCGGCGGCATGGCACACTGTCATCTCCGTCGCGTGTTCTGCGCCGCACGGCGATGCCCCTGCCACCGCCGCGTCTGGCGTGTTAGTTGGCTTGGCCGGTGCCATAACGGGCGAGGCCGCGGGCTTGGAAAGGCACGGCAGGGTGTCACCTCGCACGGAGGCCGGTGTGAGCGCCTTGTCGGTATCGAAGCAGCGCCAGCGCAGGCGCGCCGTGTCCTTGTTCACAATGGGCGCCACATCGATCGGCCACATGGCGGGGTCGGCGATCCGATTGCGTGACGAGGGCACCAGAAACCACGCTGACAGCGCCGCGTGCAGTGCAGCCGGGTCGTCGGTGTAGCGTTTTCCCGTGCGCGATGGAGCAGGGGACTGTTCCAGCAGATTGAGGCGAGCCACAAGTTCGGCGCCGCCACTTACCGGTGGTGCGCTGGAGTAGATCGTGTAATCGCGATACGTGCCGCGAATCGGCTCACGCTCGGGTGCGAAGTAGCGCGCGAGGTCCGACAGCTTCATGGCATTACCCTTGGCCCGCAGATCGGTCACCCACTTGGTGGCCACGTCACCTTTGTAGAAGCCATCGGCGCCCTTCGCGGCAATCTGTTCGAGCACCCACGCCAGGTCGGGGTTCTTTACCGTATCGCCCGTCACCATCGGCTGTCCGTTCCGAAAAAACAGCGCGCGGCTGCCTTCGTACTTCGCGAAGTGTTCGCGTTCAGTGGCCAGCGTCGTGGCAAGTCCCTGGCTCACTTCGTAACCGTTACGCGCCGCGCGAATCGCCGGCGCCAGCAGGTCGGCCCATGGGAGCTTCTTGCTGCCGTACTTCTGCCATGCTGCGTACATGCCGGCCACGGTGCCCGGCACATTCACCAACACCGGCCCATCGCTGGGATAGCGTCCGTTCACCAGTAACGACGTGTTGCTCAGGCCGCCCTCTTCGGGCACGCGGCTCATAAACTCTATCAGCGTTGGCGCGTCGCGTCCCTTCAGCGCGATCACCATCTCACCGTAGCCACCGATGCCGCTGGCATCGGGCTCCACCACGCCAAGCGCGAAGCTCACCGCGACGGCGGCATCGATCACGTTGCCGCCGCGACGCATGATGTCGAGTCCCGCTTCGGTGGACACCGGATGTGCACTCGATACACCGGCGCGCCCTTTCGCATCGGCGCGCAGCGCCGGGCGTGCCTGTTGCACTTCGTAGAGCACCTGCCGCAATACGCTGTCGTTCGCGGCGGCGATGGCGCGCGGACGGTGCGACGCCCGAACCGCGTTCCACTGCGTTCGACGGGGGGCGGCATCGGCACCGCTGAAGTACGTGCGCGCCAGTCGCTCCCAGAGGCGATCAAACGCCGCGGTGTTGCGCACGGCGCGGGCCTCCGGCAGCGACGCCACGGCGGTGCGTCGGCCGAAATCGGGAGCGGCTGGGGCCAGCACGCGAATCATGGTGCCGCCACTCAGGGCGGATGCCGCGCCCACGAACCGTTCCGTCGCGCTGCGATCGAGTCCGCGATCAGGGTCGCCATTATAGGCCACATTCACGTCGCTATACTCAGCGACGGTGATGAAGTCACCGTCGGGCGACCAGTCTATATCACCGTGGGTCTTCGTTACGAGATTGCTGAAGGATCCGTCGGGCGCCGTCGCGTACACGCCGCTCCGCATGGAGATGGCGAGTCGTCCGTCGGGCGACCACGATACATCTTCCACCGATGCGTCGTTACTGGCGGTGGTCGGTACGATGGCCGACGGCGTGCCGCTCGTTGGCACTCCAGTCGGCACGGCACGCACAATCACCCGTCGCCCGGCTTCGCTGATCTCGATCATCGCCACGCGCGAACCATCGGGCGACAGCGCTGGCGCCCGCTCCGTCTGTTCCGTGGCGGTGAGACGCTGTTCCGTGCCGTCGGCGTTGCGCAGCCACACGCGCGTCGCCGCGCCAGAGCCGCGCACGAAGGCGATGCGGCCATCGCGCGCCACACTCGGCGACAACTCCTGCGCCGTGCTGGTGGTCAGTCGCGTCGGCGTGCCGGCGCGTGCGTCGCCGTCGCCGAGCGCGTTCACGGCCACGCGCCACAGATCATAACTGCCACTGGAGTCGGACGCGTACACAATGGCGGTCCCATCGGCGGTCCACGCGGGATCCCGATGCCATGCCGAGCCGGTGGTAAGTGGAACAACCGCGCCACCAGAGGCACGCTGCACATACAGCTGGCCGTCGTGCGCGAACACCAGCGCCCCGGTTGCCGACGCTGCCGGCTGACGTGCGCCGCGCAGTCCAGAGGTATCCGTGAGCGCGGGCGTGGGCATCTGCGCGCTCAACGTGGTCGCGACCAACAGACACGACAGCGACAGCGAAACGCGAGGGGCAAGACGAGTCGGGATATTCACGGACGGCGAGGTGAAAGAGTGGTGGCGCGGCGCACAACAATCGATTCGATCACGTCGCCTTCCTGCACACGGTCGAGAAGGTCGAGACCACGTGTGACGTTCGCGAACACGGTGTAGTCGTGGTCGAGTCGGAAGTTGTTCACGAGGTTCACATAAATCTGCCCGTCGCCGGTGTCGCGACCGCGCGTACTAATGCCGAAACTGCCGCGTGCGTTGCGGGCCATGCCGACTTCATCGCGCATGAACGTGTCGGTCATCGGATCGTACTCATCGGCGCCAGGACTGCCCCCCTGAATCACGAAGTTGGACACGATGCGATGAAACGTGAGGCCGTTGAACTTCCCCGCGCTGGCCAGCGTGACAAAGGTATGCACCGCCATCGGTGCCTCGTCGAAGCGCAGCGCCAGTTCAACGTTCCCGAGGCCGCGCAGGCGCATGGTGGCCGTCGCGCCGTCGAGACCCGCCAGTTGCTCGGCGCTCGGAAAGGCGGCTGGTGCATAGCGCGTCGTGATCGGCGCCACGGTGGAGCCCGTGAGCTTCGACAGGTACTGCGCGGCGGCGCTGGCGATGGCGGGATCGGGGTCTTTCAGCCGTTCGCGAAGCCACGTCGTGCTTGGGCCATCGGCCCCTTCACCGATGCGCTGCAACAGCGCGGCGCGCGGATCGCGAAGGCTTACCCGACCCATGGCGGTGAATCGATCGAAGGCGGCCCGCAGCTGAGGCAGGGCGCTGGAAAGGTTCGCATCGCCCTTCAGCTGTGTGGCAGCGGCGAGTGCAAGCCCCGCATGGTTGCTCGACAGCGCCCGCAGCGCCTGCTCGCGCGTGGTCATGGCGGCGATCACGACGTTCGGTTCCTTGTCGAGTGACAGCGCACGGAGCGTCGCACTGTCCTTCAACAGCTTCGCAGCGTTGGCGGCATACACGCGCGCCTGCCACGTCGGCGACACGGCGAGTCGCTGCACGACAGCCGGTGCCCGGCCCGGTGCCACCTTCGCCAACGATACGGCGGCATGCGCGTGAGGACGCCACGGTGCGCCCGTGCCGCTCTCGCGTTCGAGCGCGGCCAGCGATACGGCGTCGGCGCACTGGAGTTCGCCGAGCAGGTCGATGGCCAGTAGCGCCACATGCTCACTGCTGTCACGCACGTGGGCGGCAGCACGCGCACACGTTCCCGCGACGCGTAGCGCCTGCCAGCGCACCATCGGGGCGTTGTCATCGACCCATTGCCGACCAAGGGCAACGGCGACGCGGCGCACTTCGGCGCTCGTATCGCGCAGGGCCACCGCAACGGTCGCGGAGTCGCGATCGTTCGCGGCCGTGAGCGCCAACAGCAACAGCTGTCGCGTATCCGACGCGCTGTTGCTGCGCACGGCGTCGCGGATCGCGCGAAGAGCGGTAGCGCTTGGCGCCGTCGTACGCGCCGTGCGTCGAAGCAAGGACTCGAACCCTCGCGCGGCGCCGGCGCGCACTACGGCCTCCGCATCGCGCAGCCCGTCGACGAGCCGCTGCGCGGTGGCCGCATTCGCGGCCGCCACGGCCGTCGCATTGACCCCGGGCACCGCCGGAATGCGTCCCATCGTTTCATAAATCGCGGCGCGTACCGACGCGTCCTTTTCGCTGGCGAGAAGCGCGCGCAGGTCGTACGGCGAGCGCATCTGCCCCAGTGCATTCGCCGCCTCACGTCGCACCGACGCGGCGCGCGCGGTGAGCAGCGGAATAACCTTCGGTTCGAACGCGCGCTGTTCAAAACGCCCGATGGCCCGTACGGCGAGTCGTTGGCGCACCGAGTCCCCGCTCAGAAGCGCCGCATCGATGGCGCGTATGTCTGCCCCGCGCATATCCACCCCGCGCGCGTGCTCGGCCCGGAGCAACTCGTACGTGGTGGGTGAAACTGGTGCCTGGGCGCTTGATGGAGTGCCTGCCGCCTGCAGAAGGAACGGGACTAACAGCCACATACGAATGTCCGGGAAGGGGTCGACGCCCAATATGGCCCGCCGCCAGCCCCCCCGCCTCTCCCGTCGCCATCGGCCCATCGGTGCGTGGCCACTTCACGTATTCTTCCGGACGTCTCGCCCTCACTTCACTCTCCCCTGGAGCAACCATGCGATCCTTCGGGCTCGCCCGCTTGTCCCTCGCTGCCACCGTATGTGGTTTGGCTGCCCTGCCAGCGCTGCTCGCCGCGCAGGCGGCCGCCAAGACCAACCAGTACGGCAATCCCGCCACGCTCAAGCCGGCGCCAACCACGGCGGCCATAAACGTGCGCGACTTGCGAATCCGGCTGTATCAATTCGCCGATGACTCCATGCTCGGTCGCCAAGTAGGCCGTGCCGGCAACAAGAAGGGCACTGACATGATCGCCGCTGAAGTGAAGCGCCTTGGGCTGCTTCCGGCTGGTGACAACGGCACCTACTTCCAGACGTTGCCGTATCACGTGCGCAAGTTCACCGACCATTCGCGGATGACCGTGAACGGAAATCCGATCGAGTGGAACGCCGACTTTGTGGCGGTACCTGGGCAGCGTGCGCCGCGCCCCATCGCGGGAGCCGAGGTGGTATTCGGCGGGACGCAGGGCGATTCCACGACGCAGATCTCGGCGGCCGATGCCGCTGGCAAGTTCGTGGTGTTGCTGGCCAATCCGAGTGGTCCGCGCGGCGGACAGGGACAGGCCTTTGCCGTGCGCGGCGGTGGTGCCCCCGTGCGCTCGCGTTTTGACGATGCCGTGGCCATCGCCACGATCGACCTTGACGCCCTCACGCCCGTGCAGCGGGTGGCAATCAACGAGCCTACGGTGGCCACCTCGAGTGCGCCCGGACGCGGCGCGCCGGCTGGCGCACCGGCTGGCGCACCGGCTGGTGCCGCTCGCGCGCCGGTCGATTCCATCGCACTCCTCAAGGCGCAGCTCGCGGCCTTGCAGCCACCAGCGGCGATCCGTCTTACCCGCGACGCCGCGGCGCGTCTCTTCAAGCGCCCCAACATCGACGGCCTTGCTGCCGGCATGAAGGGTGGCACGGTAACGGCGTCGCTCGACTTCGTGGAGTTGCCCACCGAGTGGGCCCGCAACGTGGTTGCCGTCGTGCCGGGTCGCGATCCGGTGCTCCAGCATCAGTATGTCGCGATCGGCGCCCACAACGACCACGTGGGTATCACCACGCCCGTAGACAAGGACTCCATTCGCGCCTTCAACATCGAAAAAAACGCGCTCCTGCTGGCGAACAACATGCAGGGACTCGGCCCCGAGATCCTCACGAAAATTCGCGTCAACATGGACAGCATTCGCAAGCGGCATCCGAAGGCGCGCCTCGATTCGATCAACAACGGTGCCGATGACGACGGCTCGGGCTCAATGGGCGTGCTGGAGATCGCCGAAGCAATGATGGCGATGCCGGTGAAGCCGAAACGCTCCACGCTGTTCATCTGGCACACGGGCGAAGAAGGTGGCCTTGTGGGATCGGCATTCTTCACGCGCAACCCCACGGTGCCCATCGACTCAGTCGTCGCACAGCTCAACGTGGACATGATCGGTCGCGGTCGCGCCGAGGATCTACCGGGCGGCGGACCTGACTACGTGGGCGTGGTCGGTTCGTTCTTCGACTCGAAGGACTTGGGCGAAACGGTGCAATCGGTCAACACGAAGCAAGCGAAGCCGCTCACCTTCGACTACAAGTTCGACGAGCCCATTGCATGGAGCGGCTACAACAACATTTACGGCCGCAGCGATCACTTCAACTACGCGCAGCAGGGCGTACCGATCGCGTTCTTCTTTACCGGACTGCACGGCGATTACCACCAGCGCAGCGACGAGGCGGAGTTCATCGACTATCCGCACTACGCGAAGATCGCGAACTACATCAAGGATCTCGTGGTGGAAGTCGGAAACGGCCCGCGTCCGAGACTGAATGGGACCAAGCCCGCGAAGCCCAAGGTGATCGTGCCGTAGGCGTGCTGCCCGACGTCGATATGGAAGGTCCATGATGACGAGCGCTGCGAGGCCGTTGGGCAGGTCCACCACGGCGTGGTCATTCCGCCATGCGGTCGCGTGTGCCCGTGCGGATCTCAGGGTTGAGACCTCGTCGCGCGCTACGGGCGCGACCGCGCCTTGCCCGTGTGATTGAGCACGATCCACAGCGTACGATTGTTCTCGCTGGTGCGGCCGCGCATGGAAATCCACTGCTGCAGCCACAGCACGTCGAGCCGCTTCGTGGCCGATAGCGGTAATCCGGCGCCAAACGAGAGGCGGTTCTGGTCTACCGCCACCCCGCGGTCGGCGCGCGAGAGGCCCACGAACAGCTCATTTTGCGCGATGCCGATTACCGGCTGTTTTCGTATCGTGAGTCCGCCCAGGGGCCGAGATCCGCGCAACAGGTACCGGGCGCGCCGTGCGAAGCGCGCAGTGCTCAGGGAATCCGTGCCCGACGCATCGTCGAGCACGTCGGCCAGCCAACGGTTTTCGAACCGGTAGCGGTGCATCACGTCCGTACTGCCGAGTTTCTGGTTGAACTGCGCGATATAGAAAATTTGCCGGTCGCGCAGTGGGCGGGCCGCCGGGAGCTCGCCGTAGGGAGCGGTCGCTACATAGTTGATCCCCGCGCCCAATCGAAATCCCGGCGTCACGCGATACGTCAGCGATCCGCGCGTCAGCAATTGCTGCGGATTGCGGCCCTCGTCGGTTCGGCGCCACTGCACGTCGCCGAGGAACGCCCATCGCGCCGTGATTGGCTGATCGATGAATGTGGCCAGCCACAGGTGCTCCTGTCGCACCGTCCGCCAGGGTGTCGCAGACTGCGCCGTAGCGAGGGAAGCGATGGCGCAAGAGAACGCGAAGAGGAGCGTGGCGCGCGTGCGGGCACCCAGCCGTGGCCGAACCGGTGGAGTAGTGAGGGCGAAGGGCATATTGGAAGTATCGCACGGTGCGCAGACATCTTTAAAGCTGTCGCCATATCTTTCAGCAATACCCCACGGAATCACTCGCGCCCCAGGGCGCGCTCGGAGGCTTTCCTGACTGACTCGACCGCTGACCTCGCGCCCGACAACCAACCATCCTCGCACATTGAGGTGCCGGTCGCGACCGCAACCGACCTCCGTCGTCTCGACACCGTGCGAAACGACCTGCTGCGCGTGCACCGCGGCCTGCTCGAGTCGGAGCGGAACCGATTCGAGAAGCAGCACGGCCGAATTGCCAACAACAGCGCGTTTCTGCAACTCGTCATCAACGATCCCTGGTTCGATTGGCTTCGTCCGATGGGCCAGATGGTACTCCTGATCGACGAGCGCACCTCGGACAAGAAGCAACCGCTGGGCAGCGTCGAGGCCAGGACGCTCTTCGAACAGTCACTGGCGCGGCTCAAAGCCGATGCCGACGGGGACGCCTTTCAGCGGTTGTTCTTTCAGTCGATCCAGAGCTCGCCGGAGCTGGCCGTACTGGTGCGTCAGGTGGCCAAGGGGATCGCCGGGGTCTGACCGGGGATCCCCCGGCCGCGCCACGCCTATCGGCTTTCCCCGATTTCTGGGACGAAATGCACTGGCGCTCTGGACCTCGCTCGGTCCGGACGCCATCGTGAATGCATGAGATGCGCAGGGCACTGGAACGTGTGGCTGGCGCTGGGCGCTGCCGCGTGGAGTGTCGCCTGTATTGTTCCCTCGCCTCGCGCGCATGCGGTCGCGAGTGTTCCGTCGGATCAGGCGCGCTCGTTCGTGGAGCAGTTCGATACGCTCTGGACGCGATTCGACGACGTCTATCCGTCGTTCGCCTACAAGCGTGTCGACTGGCGTGCCCAACGCACCATGTATCGCGCACGCGCGCAGCGGGCGCGCTCGCAAGACGAGCTGATCGCCGTGCTCGTCGATATGCTCACGCCGTTGCGTGATCTGCATGTCTGGCTGGTCGATCCGCGAGGGCAGGTGGTGTCTACATTCCGGCCCGCCGCGCGCGCGAACTTCGAGCTCGCGCGTTGGGAGTCGGCAATGCGTGACGCGAGCTATCTCGCGCACAGTCGCGACTTCGGCGAAGGAACCGTGGGCGGCTACGCATATCTCTTCATCGGCGCGTGGAAAGAACCGGTCAGTGAAGAGGCGCTTGATCTCGCGCTGGCGCGGATGCGTGATGCACCGGGACTCATCATCGACGTGCGCAACAACGCCGGCGGAACGGACCGGACCGCGCTCGCCTTCGCCAGCCGCTTTACCACGCGCGCCTTCACGGCGTCGTACGTCGAGATCCGCATGGACTCGCTGGTGAGAAACATCGAGATGCCACTGGCGCGCACGGTCCGCCCGCGCGGCGCATGGCAGTTCACCCGCCCTGTCGTGGTGCTCTCTGGACGCGGAGGCTTCAGCGCCACGGAAAGCTTCGTGGCCGCGATGCGCACTTTGCCGCAGGTCACGGTGGTGGGCGATACCACCGGTGGCGCGTCGGGCAATCCGGCCACGTTTTCTCTCGGCAATGGATGGCGGTTTACCGTCCCGCGCTGGCTGGAGTTCGGCCCGGACAAGCGCCCAATCGAGGGACGTGGGGTCGCGCCGCATCTGGCGGTGACGTGGGATCCGGCAAGCTACGATAGCGCGCGTGATCCGCTCATTGATGCCGCCGTGGGATTGCTGGGAGAGCGCAACGGAGTGTACCGTATCGCGCCCGCATCCTCGCCAAAGGCGCGCGTCGAGACCGCGACTCGCCGCGGCCCACGGCACTAGCGTTCGCATCCGGACTTCGTCATGGTGGTCGATAACCAGCCCGTCTGGGACGACGGCTCGTGGACCGCATTCCCGTCGCTGCAGAGCACCGTTACCTCGGGGACGTGTGTGATCGGCCTCGGCGGAACCGGGCTGACCGTGATCGAGGAACTGCTCGCGCGCGGTGACGCCGTGGTGGGGCTCGACGCCACCGATGTGGCGGCCGGGGCGGCCGGTCGGAATGGCGGCTTTTTGTTGGCCGGTGCCTACGATTTTTACCACGACGCCGTACGCAAACATGGTCGCGCGCGCGCGCTGGCGATTTATCACGCTACGCTCGTCGAAATGCAGCGCATCGCCGAGGCGGCGCCGGGAACCGTGCAGTTCGTGGGATCGCGCCGCATTGCCGCCGACGCATGGGAACTCGGCGACTGCCGCGCACAGATGGAGGCCATGCAGGCCGATGGTCTCGCTTGCGAGTGGTACGAGGCGGCCGATGGCGTGGGGCTCACGTTCGCCTCCGACGCGTCCTTCAATCCGCTGGCCCGCTGCCGCATCCTCGCACGGACGGCGGTCCGCAATGGTGCACAGCTCTATGCGCGGTCGCCGGTCACGGCCGTGAACGGCACGCGGGTCGAGACGGCACAGGGCACCGTACACTGCGATCGTGTGATCGTGGCGGTCGACGGTGGGCTTGAGGTACTGCTACCCGAACTCACCGGTCGGGTGCGAACGGCGCGTTTGCAGATGCTGGCCACGGCGCCGACCACCGAGATTGTCGTGCCGTGCCCGATCTATTACCGCGAAGGCTACGAGTACTGGCAGCAGTTGCCCAACGGCGCACTCACTATCGGAGGCTTCCGCGACCAGGCGGGACCACGCGAGTGGAGTCTGGACCCCACGCCCACCGCGCCGGTGCAGGCGATGCTCGAAGCGTTCGTGCGCAGCCACTTGGGCGTGACGGCCCCGGTCACGCACCGCTGGGCCGCCTGCGCCGGGTTCACGGAGAGCGGTTTGCCGGTGCTGGAGCAGGTCCGAGAGGGCGTGTGGGCACTGGGGGGATATTCCGGCACCGGCAACGTGATCGGGGCGCTG
>JANLVC010000098.1:0-38122 GCA_031363815.1 Gemmatimonadota bacterium | reverse complement strand
GGTTTTTGTTGTTGAACAACGAAAAGCGAACTGCTCTACGCAAACGATCCTTGGCGTGCGTGTTCGTGAGCTTATCCGTGTCGTTTTCCGCGTGAATTTGTGGTCATGCTGTTGTGATCTCGCCAAATCGCGAGCAGAATTACCCAGAACCCAAAACCCACGGCCGCACGCGCCAAGCCCAGCGCCTCTCGTACTGCCTCCGCACCACGACTACGTGGCGCTTCACCCGCCAAGACGCGCGCCGGAAGTTCGGTTATAAAAGCCACTCTCTAAGCGGTCGCAGTGCTAGGCGTCGCGTGTCAGGCCGACGGCACCGCAAGCACACCACAGCGCGCCGTCCGCAGCACCCGTGTTGCCACCGAGCCCACCATCAGCCGCTCAACGAAGCTGTGACGCTGCGTGCCGACCGCGATGAGGTCGCACTGCGCCTGCTGCGCATACGACAGCAGTGACGCCGCCGGATCGCCGCGCACAGTGACCGTCTCCACCATCACTTTTTCGAGCGGATCGAGCTGCGCGCGGACCTGGTCAAACAGTGGCGGCAGGGTGCGTCCGTAGTCGGCATCCCACGCCTGCCAGTCGACCGACGGGTGCTCGAAGCGTGGGCGTACGTGCACCAACGTGAGTCGTCCATTGGGGGCCACAAGGCGGGCCGCAAGGCGGGCCGACTGCACGCTGGCGGCACTGAAGTCGAGGCCGACCACGGCATGCACGGGAGTTGCCGGAAAGCTCGGGCCTACGGCAAGCACTGGCACGCGCGATTCCCTGAGCGTGGCCAGCGTGGTCTCCGTGCCGAACAACCGATCGAGCGGATTGTGGCGCCCGATTCCCATCACGATCACCGACGCGTGTCGACGCAGCGCCTCCGTGGCCAGCAGGCGCGAGGGAGATCCCAGCTGCACGTCAACGTGCCACGCCGGGTCACCCGCGGCCGAGATCGAGATCGCGCGACGAACGTCTTCGACCATCGACGCGCGTCGCGCCTCATCCAACTCCACCAAGACCGGCAATACGTCCATACCGACAGCCACACCGGGCGTCGGCTCACAGATGCCAAGCACCTGAAGCGGGCCACCAAACGCCCTGGTCGCCAACCGACCGGCGTTGAACAGCGCCTCGCTCGAGACCGGCGCACCGTCGCAAGCGACGAGCACAGGTCCATCGACGCCGGGGGGACGATAGTCCGAGTGCGTGGCTGGATCGTGGGCGAGATCGGACATGGGCGGGACCCTCTTGGAGCGACGGGCGTCGGAACACTGGAGTGGATGGTCGCACTTTGCACACGCGCGCTCTATCGGGGAGTCCTGTGTTCCGCGTCAGGGAATCCCGTACAGTTGGCCCGACCCAGGCGTTACAACGCCCAGCGCAACGCGCGCGCCGTGGTATCGAGCAGTCGGTGTGACCACGTCCGTTGCCGCCATTCGTCCATCGTGATCTCGCGGCTGTTGGCGACATCCCCTTGGAAACTATGCTCGAGGGCAGCGGCGCACGTGTCGTCGAACACGAGCACGTTGCACTCCGCATTGAGCCAGAAGGACCGGAAGTCCAGATTCGATGACCCAATCAGACTCGCGTGGCCATCCACCACCATGGTCTTTGCGTGCAGGGTCGCGCGTTCGTACTCGAACACGCGCACACCACCTTCGAGCAGGGTGCGGTAGACCCCATGTGCGGCGTGCCGGATCAGCGGGACATCGGTGCGCGCACTGGGCAACAACAAGCGCACATCCACGCCGCGTCGCGCCGCCGTGAGCAGGAACGCAAGCGCCCGGGTAGGCGGCGCGAAATACGGGGTTGTGATCCACAGGCGTTCGCGCGCACCGCCCAACAGCGCCGACAGGACGCCGAGCATTTCGCGCTGTCCTCGTCCGGGTCGCGGATCGAGCACGAGCACGGCGCGATCCTCGGGGGCGGCGACATCGATCACACGTCGCACGCGACGTCCGCGACGACGATCCCGTTGTCGTCCGAGCTGGTGCTGCATGGGTCGCTGCAGCGTGCGCTGGAGTCGGCGGTGCAGCGCATTCGTGCCGGCCGCATCGATGGAGCGCGACGGCGAGATATCGCCGGTATCGCTCCAACTCACGTACTCGAGGCCGGGCAACGCCGGACCGCGGGCACGATCCCAGCCTTCGGCGAAGACCGCCGCCAGTTCTCGCGCCACCGACCCCTCGATCTGCACGAACGTATCGCGCCATACATCGTGACGGGCGCGAATCGACGAGCCGTACTCTTCACCAATATTCATGCCACCGGTGAAGGACACGCGGCGATCGCACACCAGCAGTTTGCGATGATCGCGACGGAGCGCTTCGAACGGATGATGCCAGAAGCGATGAAAGTGACGCACGACGACGCCCTGTTCGGTGAGCGCATCCCAGAAGCGATCGTGCGTGCCCATCGATCCAACCGCATCGGCCAGCACGTACGTGCGCACACCACGCGCGGCGGCCCGCACCAACGCCTGTTGCACCGACTCGCCGAGCTTGTCGTCCCGGAGAATATACGTTTCCAGCAACACCTCTTCCAGCGCGGCATCGATCGCGTTGATCATCGCGCCAAACGCGTGCGCGCCATCGGGCAGAAGCACCGGCGGCGGACACTGATGCAGGGGTCCGCCATCAATCCGCTGCAGGAGTTCGCGAAACGCCGGATCGCGCACGCCCTCGGTGAGGCGCCGGGCGGCGCCCCACGCACGATACGTGCGCACCTCCCGTGGCGACTGGACGTCAGCCATGTTTCGGCATGACCCTCATTCTCCGACTCCTCATCAATGCGGTCGCGTTGTGGTGCGCCGCACGCTTCGTCGATGGCATCAGCTACACCGGAAGCTGGCAGGGACTCGTCGGTCTCGCCTTGGTGTTCGGGGTGGTGAACACGTTGGTGCGACCGGTCCTGTCGTTCTTCTCGTTCCCGATCCAGATCCTCACACTGGGACTCTTTACCCTCGTGCTGAATGCCGCCATGCTGCTGCTCACGAGCGCCCTCGCGACGCGGCTGGGCCTCGCGTTCGACATCAGCGGATTCGGGGCCGCGTTCGTCGGCGCGCTGCTGGTGAGCATCCTCAGTACCATCCTCAGTTGGGTCGTCATCCCACGCGCCGCCGAAAACGACTAAGGGGTTCGCTCACGCGAGCAGCTGGTCGATCGCGCCCCGAAGCACCAGTTCCATCTCGTGTCGTACCCGCTCCGGCGCGAGAATCACCGCGTCCGGGCCGTACTGCAGGACGTGGCGAATGGCCCACGATTCGTCCGCCAGCGGATAGCGCACGACAAACGCTCCATCGGGCTGCATCACGCCGGCCTCACGCTCGGCGATCCATCGCGCAACGGTCGGACTGTACCACACGACCAGCGACTCCACCGCCGGCACGTCTTGCGCGAACACGTGCCCGTGCTGAACGACCGATTCTACGGTGAAGTCGGCGGGGCGTTCGAAACGATCGCTCGTCTCGCTTGCCATGCGTACGCGATCAAGACGGAATACGCGGAGCGCGTCGTTCTTCTCGCAGAATGCCACGAGATAGATGTTTGCGTCGGCGCGCACCATCGCGTACGGACGCACCCGACGCGTGGTCGCCTCGGTCTCGCGGGAACGCTGATACGTGAGGGCGACCACCTGGGAGTGCTCGATGGCGCGCTGCACGACCACGACCGCTTCCCACTCATTGTCGCGCGCGGGTTCGATCGCGAGACCGCGTGCCGTGTTCGTGGTCACGCTCGGTTTGCGCTTGTCGACCACCGTATCAACCGGCCGCACCGCGATGTCACGCAGCCGCTCGCGCACATTGGCAACCTGATGCCGCTCATCGACGGCCAGTTCCTGCTCCAGGATGCCAAGCCCCAACTCGAGTGAAGCCACCTCCGGTCGGGTGAGTCGCATCGGTCGCTTGAAATGCGACGACCGCATCGACACGCTCTCCGATCCGACGTACAACTGAATGCCTTCCACAAACCCCGGCGGGGTATCGTCACGATCGAGGGAGAGAAAGTCTGCGCGCAGCGTCTTGGCGTCGGTCCCCACGCGGGCAGCGAGTGCCTCGATGCTGAGTTTGGGTTCGTCGGCCATCGTCGGCAGCGCGATCAACAGTCGCTGCAGTCGCTCATCGGCGCGCGTCATGTCATCTCCGCGACAGGAACATCGGGAGCGGCGGTGCGGTCGACGGCGAGGTGCGCCGCCAACGTGCCATGCAGCAGCGCACGCCAGCTGTCGCGCCATTCGATTGGCGACACGATCGACGCGTCTCCGCCGAACGTGAGCAGCCATCGCAGAAAGGGGTCACGGCGGCGGACGCGAAAGTGCCGCTGCGAGGGAATGCTCCCCTCCTCGCCCAGCTGCATGCCCTGCAGGACCTGCCCCGACGCTCCCCGGAAGGCGGCCACAACGGATACGGCCTCCTCGTCGCCGAGCTCCCACGCCTGACGCGAGGCGGCATGTGCTTCGAGGTTGAAAGCTTCGGGGATGACGTAGTCGGGCTGCTTCGTTACCGCGTTGTACTTGGGCTTGGAGATGCGGCTCACCCGGAACTGCCGGAGGGCCTGCTGGTCGGCGTCGTGCGCCACGAGATACCAGTGTCCCGTCAGAAACACGAGGCCATACGGTTCCACCGTACGCATGCTCTGCCGATTACGACCCATGCTCGAGTAAGTGAAGGTCACACGCTTTCGGGCGGACAGCGCGCCACCGAGTACTTCGAAGGTGCTGGCCAGTACTTTCACGGCGGCGGTGAGCGGCTCACCGATCGGCAGCAGCCCGACATCCTGTTCGAGTTTGCGGAGCGCCGCGGCGGCATCGGCGTCGAGCGTCGGATTGCCGAGCGCACGGACACGCGCCGCGGCCCGACGAAGCGTGAGGCACTCGTCGGGCGTGATCGCCAGCACCGGCAACGACTGATAGCCGATGCCCTGTGGACGCGGAATCGTGCGCACTTCGAGTGCGGGAACGATGCGCGATTCGCACAAGGCGAGAAACGGCAAATAGAAGGCATCGGAGCGGAGACGATAGCGCGAATCGCCCCCGTCGCTGTCCTTGAGCGTCTCGATCGCGACACCGAACTCGCGGAGTTCATCCTTGTCGCGCTCGAACGTGCGCATCACACTCTGTTCGTCGACCTCGCCGGCGAAGTAGCCCGGCACATCGCGCCGCAGGTCCGCGAAGATCGCCCCGTGGTGGCGACGCAGGAGGGCCGCGAGCAGGTCAAGCCAGCGAGTCAGTTTGTCGGCAGCAGCCATGCAATAAATACCGAGTAGTCAACGGGTCATCGAACAACGCGGAAGGCTGACCGCGAGCCGAACGGATCGAGCCGAACGGCGCTAGTGGATGAATATTGGCACCACGAACTGACAGAACAGGGCCCCCACGATCGTCATCGCGAAGCCCCACAGGAGCAGCTGCCGGAAAAGCTGCTTCGTATCGTAGCCCGTCGGTACGGCCGCGATGCACAGGGCGCCGAGCGTGGACAGCGGCGACACATCAACCAGGGCGGCGCCCACGTTGATGCTGATCGCGATCTGCAGGGGGTTGCCGCCACCGAGCTTGGCGACCAGTCCCGGCACGGCCGGAAGAAACGCCGGATAGACTACGCCGGAGGTGGAACTATACGTCGAGATCAGCCCGGTCACGCCGCCGATCACGCCGTTCACCGAGTCCGGCGTGGCCAGCGTGGCGAGCAGCGTGGTGAAGAGATCCATGCCACCGGTCTTCTCCAGCACACCGATCAGGACGCTCACGCCGCACACCATCACGATCACTGGCCAGGGCACTTGCTTCAGCATCTCACTGTCGCTGCCGATACCAATCAATACCAGCACCGCCGCGGCGGCGAAGGCGGTCAGGCCGGCATTGAACTTGAAGACGAGCACGGCGCCCACCCACAGCACGCCGACGGCCAGCGTCATCCAGTGCGCGCGCGTGAACGCCACACGCTCCTCGTCCATCACGACCCGCCCAGCGCGCAGCAAGGCCGGTCCGCCAAACATCGCCCACGCCACGAGCGCCACCATCGCGTGCGCCGCGAAGTTCATCACCATCACCTCGGTGGCGTGACCACCCAGGCCGGCCTGCGCCATCAGCGTCTGCACCAGGGCACCGACGGCGCTGATCGGTGAGAGGTTGCCGGCGTTCGCCCCGTTGCCCACCATTAACGCCATCAGCAGCATCGGCGCCTTCGCGCGATGCGCAATGCCCATCGCGAGGGGCGCCAGCAGCGCGGTCGTCGCGATCGCCCCCGGTCCGCTGGTGGAGATCAGGCAGGCCAACAGAAACACGAAGAGCGGCAGCAACGCCGACCGTCCGCGCAGCAGGCGCACGCCGTGGTGCGTGACCGCTTGCATGGTGCCATTGGCCTGCGCAATCCCGAACAGCAGCGTCACGCCAAGGAGCGTGAGAAACAGCGACGACGGAAATGCCGCGACAACTTGTTCGACTTTCCAATCGGCGGCAAACGTGGCGATGCCCCATGCCAAGGCAACCGCGAGCACGCCGACATTCACGCGGGATGTGAGACTGGCCGCCACCACCAGCAGCAGCGCCAGCAACGACAGCAGCGCGGGACTCACGTGATACCCCACGGCGGCAGCAGATGCCGCTGCACCTTGCCCAACGCCGTCCGAGGCAGCGCATCCACGCGCACGAAACCACGCGGCACCTTGAACGACGCCAGCTGCGTGCGGACCTGCTGCGCGAGCGCATCCAGATCGACCGCGTCGTCGCACACCACATACGCCACCGGCACTTCACCGCGCACCGGATCCTTCACGCCCACCACGGCCGCCTCGCGCACCCCATCCTGCTCGGCCAGCAACTCTTCGATCTCGCGCGGATAAATGTTGAAGCCGCCCGAGATGATCAGATCACTGCGCCGACCTTCCAGCGTGATGTAGCCATCGGCCGCGCGCACGCCTACGTCACCGGTGCGAAACCAGCCGTCGGCAAAGGCCGCGGCGGTTGCCTCGGGGCGACGCCAGTAGCCGTCGCACACATTCGGCCCGCGCACCCACAGCTCGCCGCTCGTGCCGTCCGGCACATCCACACCGGCTTCGTTTACGATGCGCACCGCGGTGAGCGGCATCGGAAAACCCACGGTACCGGCGCGACGCTCGCCGTAGTACGGATTACTCACGTTCATGAGGGTCTCGGTCATGCCGTAGCGCTCGAGAATCACATGACCGAAACGCTCGCGGAATGCCTCCATCACCGGTGCCGGCAATGGCGCCGAGCCGGACACGAACAGTCGCGTCCGCGCGCCGATCGCGGCCGCGCGCTCGGGCGCGACATCGAGCAGACGCACAAACATGGTTGGCACGCCAAAAAACACCGTGGGCTTATACGCGTCAAACCAGTCGGCCGCGCGCTCATGTTCGAAACGCTCGGCGAGTCGCATATGACAGCCGCTCAGCAGCCACACATGCAGGCCGTTGCCCAGTCCGTGTACGTGAAAGAGCGGCAGTACCGCGAGGTAGCGATCGTCGCTCGTAAACTCCCAGCCACTGGTAAGCGCCAAGGCGTTCGCGGCGAAGTTGCCGTGCGTGAGCACCGCGCCTTTCGACGCGCCGGTGGTCCCTGAGGTGTACACGAGCGCCGCCGGCGTATGGGCCGCGCATGGCACCGCAATGCGCGCGGACGTCTGCTGCGCAGCATCGGCGACCAGTGCTTCGAGACTCCATGCGGCGACGCCCGACGGCAGGTCACTCTGCTGCGCCGTGGTGGTCACTACCGCGATCGGTGACGCATCGCGCACGATGTGCGTGATCTCGCGCTCACGATACAGCACGTTCACCGGCACCACGATGATGCCGGTCTTGATGCACGCGAGCCAGAGATCGATGATCTCGACGCGGTTGGTGAGATAAAACGCCAGTCGATCGCCGGCCTGCACACCGCGCATACGCAGCGCGTGCGCCATGCGATTGCTTCGCTCCTCGAGCGCGCCGAAGGTCAGTGCACGAGGCTCCCCGGTTGAGTCGATGTAATCGAGCGCCGGCGTCGCCGCGCGCCCCAGCAGCGATCGATCGTACAATCCGAGGAGTGACATGCGGCGGAAGCTACGCCCGGTGCCTACACGGTCAAGCTTGCCGTTACGAGAACCCGAACTCGCGCACGATCGCGCGAACACCAACCAATTGCAGACCGTCTTCTTCAAAGACGATAACACCCAGCAAGGCGCGCCCGACATCATCGGGGAGTCGATCGGCCCGGAACACCTGGATGACCGGCCCCATCGCCATGGCGTCTCGCAACCGGGGGTGCGACCATCCGCCAGCGAGCGTCGGCTCGCTGTCGAAGCCCTTGGCCAACACGGTCGTCAGCGCCGACGCCGGCGTTCCCCGATAGCTCACCGAAGGCAGGTCGCCGCCAAAGCTGCGCTCATAGAGCGCCTGCCAAGCCATCGGACGGGCGCCTTGGGCACGCGTGCCCTTGGCCAGCACGATGCGCGGCGAACGCGCGAGCACGTGCATGCGTTGAACAGCATCCTGCAGATCGTCGAGAATGCGCGCCTCGCGATCGGGCGCCATTTCGGGTTGGGAACTGCCAGAATTATCGGCCATCCCCCAATCTTCTCTCCCGCCCGCGGCGCAGCCACCCCAATTGACCCAGTGTTCACACTTTTTCTCGTGGTCTTTCTCGACTTGGTCGGGTTCGGGATGATCATCCCGGTCTTTCCGTTCTACGCCGAGCATGTCGGTGTCGCACCGGCGTCGGTCATCTTCTTCCTGGGGCTGTACTCGCTCGGGCAGCTGGTGGGCGCGCCAATCTGGGGCAGCCTCTCGGATCGCATCGGTCGACGTCCGGTGTTGTTGATCACGTTGCTCGCCAATGCCGGCGCGTCGGCAATGCTCGCGTTCAGCACGACAGGCACCATGCTGGCGATCGCGCGCATCGTGGCCGGACTCGCCGCCGGCAACATCGCGGCCGCCTACGCCTACACGACGGACATCACGACCGACGCGACCCGTCCGAAGGCGCTCGGACTCCTCGGGTCCGCCTTCGGCATGGGCTTCATCCTCGGTCCGGCGCTGGGTGGACTCCTGGCTGGCGCCAATCCCGACGATGGCTCGGCGTTCACCCGCGTCGCCTACGGGGCGGCCGTGCTGTCGCTCGTCGCGTTCGGGCTCACGCTTTTTCGTCTGCCCGAATCGCTGCCGCCGGAGAAGCGCCGTGCCGCCTTCACGAAACGCGCCGGCATGCGCACGTATTTCGCACGCCCGGTGCTGCGCGATCTGCTCCTCTCCACGTGCATCGTGGTCGCGGCGGTCGCGCTCTTGCAGAGCACGCTGGCGCTGTTCACCGCCGATCGATTCGGTGTCGGACCGCGCACGCTGGGCTGGCTCTACGGGTTCGTTGGCGTCGTGTCCGTGGTCGTGCAGGGTGGCGTCATCGGCCCCCTCACCAAACGCTTCGGCGCGCAGTCTCTCACGCGCATCGGCGCCGTACTCGTAGGCGTCGGCATGGCGTGCGTGCCGTTCACACAGTCGATTGGGTGGCTGCTTTTCGCACTTGGCGTGTTCGGTGTCGGCTCCGCGCTCTTCAATCCCAGCATGAGCGGCCTCGTAGCCACCGCCGCCCAACCACACGAACGCGGCAGCGTGCTTGGCGCGTATCAAGGCGCCGCATCAATGGGCCGAGTCATCGGCCCATTCGCCGCGAGCGGTGTG
The DNA here is from genome assembly GCA_031363815.1 of Gemmatimonadota bacterium. Lineage (GTDB taxonomy): Bacteria > Gemmatimonadota > Gemmatimonadetes > Gemmatimonadales > Gemmatimonadaceae > Gemmatimonas. Next base: position 28,469 of record JANLVC010000098.1, on the reverse strand, counting down.
GCCAGTGCCAGCTCGTTGTCGATCCCGTTCCTCGTTGGCGCGGTCGTCTCACTCGGCGGCGCACTGTTGATCCACACGCGACCCAAAGCCACGCCGCCGTCGACTGACTCGTGAGAACGCGCAGCCGTTACTACAGATTCTATCCGCGTCACATTCGCGTCAATCCGCGGTAAAGCAGTTCCGTAGCAGGCCCCGAACGAACAGCCTTACCACCGATTCGCACCGATAACCGCGGATCAACCACAAGAAAAGAAGTGGAATATGTCGAACACCACCACCTCTCAATGCGAAACATTTTGATCCGCGTCACATTCGTGCCGATCCGCGGTAAAGCAGTTCCGTAGCAGGCCCCGAACGAACAGCCCTACCACCGATTCGCACCAACGACCGCGGATCAACCCCAAAAAAGAAGTGGAATGTGTCGAACACGACCACCTCTCAATGCAAGCCCTTTTAATCCGTGAACATTCGTGCTAATCCGCGGTAAAGCAGTTCCGTAACAGGCTCCGAACGAACAGCCTTACCACCGATTCGCACCGATGCCCGCGGATCAATTCTAAAAAAAAGAAGTGGAATGTGTCGAACACCACCACCTCTCAATGCAAGACCTTTTAATCCGTGAACATTCGTGCTAATCCGCGGTAAAGCAGTTCCGTGGCAGGCCCAGAACCGTGATCTCCAAACGAGATTACTACGAACCAATCCCACCCACGACGCGCTTCATGAGCGCACCACGGGGCAGCGTCGACGCCGCCTGAATGCCGTTCATGATCAGCACTTTGGCTTCCGGCACCGTGCTCGGATAACGCTGCAGGAACTGCGCGCCCGTCATCGCCGACGGCAGCGTCACGATTTCCACGCGCGCCGGCTGCACGTTGATCAGCGGCGGGTCGTTCAACGGCTTGAACGAGCGTATTGACGCTTCCACTTCAGCGCCACGTTTCGACGCGACCTGCGACGCCATGATGCCGAGCAGCAGATACGTCGTGTTCTGATGCGACAACGACGCCGCGAGTCCTGTGAGCGCACCCTGCTCCGTCTGCGCGGTGAACGATGCCATCACTGCAGGCAGCCCATTGATCGACGTTTGACCACTCTGGCCTACCACGATGCCCTGCTGCCCAAGGAAACCCTGCAGCGTCTGCGTCGGCGTGCCCTGACCCGGCACGAGCTGTATCTGCGCGCCATTGTCCGGGCTTCCCGCCACGACAGCGTCCGGCATGTTCGCCGTCTTCCAGCCCGTCGGGAACGTCAGCTCGAAGCGAAGCTCCGGATGCAGAAAGCGCGTGCCACGAAAATAGCCCTGACGCGGATTCTCGCCGAATACCATGCCGCTCAGCAGACGCAGATACGAATCGCGATTCACCTTCGTCGTGGAGAGCGCGCCGGCGGGCAGCTCTGCCACACGCTGCTCGGCGCGCTGCACGCGATTGCCCGGATCGGGGTGCGTGCTCTGCCACTCCGGCACACGACCGCCGCCGTCACCGAGTCGGGCCAGCGTCGTGAACACATTCGCCGCTTCACGAGGGTCATAACCCTGCGCGAGTGAATACTGAAAGCCGAGCGCGTCAGCTTGCAGTTCGTCGTCACGGCCAAACTTGAGGAAGAGCAAACCGGCGCCCGAACCCAGCACGTCGCCGTACTTGGCGACCGTAGGCGAGAGAATGCCGGCGCCGACCAACCCAATCTGCGCCACCTGCTGCTTGCTCATGGCCGCGACCGTGTGCTTCGCCGTGACGTGACCGATCTCGTGACCGATGACCTCGGCAAGCTCCGCTTCGCTGTTCAGATGCGTCAGGAGGCCACGCGTCACGAAGATGAAGCCGCCGGGATACGCGAAAGCATTCACCGCCGCATCGTCGAGCAGATGGAATTCCCAAGGCAGATTCGGCCGCTCAGACTTCGCCGCGATCTGCGTACCGATGCGCTTCACCAGGGCCTGTGACTCACTGTTCGGATATGCACCCACCCGCTGGAGATCGCCCGCCGATGCCTGTTTCCCCATCTGGATTTCCTGCGATTCCGAGATGAGCGACAGCTCGCGCCGTCCCGTTACGGGATTCGTCGCGCAGGCGCCCGTCGTGAGCAGCAGCCCAAAGGCTGCGGCATGGCGCAGTCCAGTCCCCATGGTGTTCCTCCGAATTCGTTAGGTCACAACTACAGCGTCACACATCACACACATAGTTAAGGCAAACTACGTGCCTCGTCCGGCATTTCTCTTGACCCTCACTCGCGCCCACAGCACATTCGCACGCGGAGTACTTCGCGATTCGCGTTTGTGTTTCCTCTGCCCATAGTCATGCTCCCCACGCATCTGCGTCCCTTGCGGGTGTCACATCCGTCCACGAGCGGTTACCCGTGGTCGTCGATCGTAACGCCGGCGCTTTCCCTGCTGCTCGCCGCCGGCTGCGCCGGCTCACGCTTGGCGCCCGCCACCTCGTCACGACCCGTCACCGCCGCTGACAGCGCCCGCGTGCGCGCACTGTCTGCGGAGCAGGCTCGTACAGGCGGCGTGCGCCGCGGCGCCATCGGGGTGCCGCCGTTCGCGTCCATTGGTCGCGACAGCACGCTCGTGCCGCTGGCGTACGCTTTGGCGGACCTCGTGTCGACCGATCTGTCACGCAGCAAAAGCGTGACCGTCGTCGAGCGAGCTCGACTAGGTGAAGTGCTGCGCGAACTCGACCTCGCTGCCACGGGACGCGTCGACTCCGCGACCGCCCCGCGCGTCGGTCGCCTCGTGAGCGCCGAACGACTGATTTTCGGCGCCGTCGAGCCGCTCCCTGATGGGCGCACGATTCGCCTCGGTGCCCGCATCGGTGACGTCGAACGGTCCACCATCAGCAGCGCCGTTGATGCTCGCGCACCGCTCGCCGAGATCCTCGCCGCCGAGAAGGAACTCGTGTTCCGCCTCTTCCAGTCGCTCGGCATTGTACTCTCTCCCGCTGAACGCGCCGAGATCGAACAGCAGCCGACCAAGAGCGTGGCCGCGCTCCTCGCGTACGGACGTGGCGTGCAGCGCACCTATGAGGGCGACTCGGAGGGCGCCGCCCGGGCGTTCCGCGAAGCGCACCGCATCGATAAGAACTTCAAGGAGGCGCGCACGCGTGAAATCGAAGCCCGGAGCATCGGCGCGATCGGCACGAGTCATCCCGTCGCGATTCCCGGCGTGCGTCCACTCGATCGCGCGATCGCCACGGCCGTCGATCGCGTCAATCGTCCGCTCGATCTCGTCACCAACGTCACGCGCGCGGTAAGCACCTCGATCGATCCGTCGTTTCCGAACGTGCGCGGCATCGTGGTGATTACGGTGGTGCGTCCATGAGCGCCAGTCTCTCGAACACGGGCCGGCGGATTGCGCTGGCCGCGGTCACCACCCTGCTGCCGGCCGTCGTGCAGGCGCAGGATCGGCTCGTCGGCACTAGCGCCCTAGGTGCCGGCGTCACCGCAGACGTCATTCAGTTCGGCGGGAGGGGGTATACGCAGGCTGGTGGAGCCGGACGCGATTCCATCCGTCTTCGCAATATTACGCAGATTTCCGTCCCCATTTCGTTGGCCGTTCCACTGGGCAGCATGTGGACCGTCGACCTGCAATCGGTCTACTCCACCGTGCGACTCGGCTTCGACCCGCGCACCGGCGCCCGCCAGAACCTGACCTTGTCCGGTATCAGTGACGTGCGCGTGCGCGCCACCGGTCGCCTATTGAATGACGGGCTCGTGTTCACCGCCGGCATCAACGCACCAACTGGGCGAACCGAACTCACGGCCAACGACCTCACCGTGCTGCGAGCCAGCGCGGCACCCGCGCTCGGCCTCAGCGCACCGCCCGTGGGCGGTGGCCCCGCCGGTACCGTCGGACTCGTGTTGGCTCGAAAGATCGGCGCCTGGGCCGTCGCGGTGGGTAGCTCGTACGAAATGCGTGGCACGTATCAGCCGGTTGCCGCGCTCACTGCGGGCGCGCCGTCCGGCGACTACCAGCCGGGCAACGTGATTCGCGGCTCCATCGGACTCGATCGCCTGGTCGGCAAACATCGTCTCAGCATCAGCACCGCCGCCGATCTCTACGCGACCGACGAGCTGCGTGATCCGACCTCCAGCAGCGCCAAACCACTGGCCACCGTCCGCCTCGGCCCGATCGTCACGACCGACGTGCAGCTGCAACTCGCGGCCCCCCGCGTAAACGAACTGGTGCTCTGGACAGCACATCGCGTTCGTTCACAATTCGAGCGGGACGGGGTCAAGGTCAACGGTTCGTCAGCGAACTACCTCGACGGCGGCTTGCGCACCAGCATACCGCTCCGCCGGTCACTCGACCTGCTCGTCACGGCCGACGGTCGCTACCACAGCGGCCTCTCGATCAATCAAGGACTCGCCACGTCGCGCGTGATCAGCGGCGGTGGTACGCTCGGACTGATCGCTAGCACCGGCAACCTCTCGCTGCAGCCGTACGTGCGGGCGCAGGCCGGCAGCCTGTCCGTGCGCGACTCCGCCGCCCCCTCCACATCGTTCGTTGGTGGTTCGGTGGGGTTCCTCGTTGTGACCCGCTTCTGAGCCGCCGATGACCATCATGAAGCCCTCCATCCGCACGCTTCGATCCGTGCCTCGCCGACTTGGCGTCGGCGTGACGGTGGCCGCCGCGCTGTTGGCGGCCTGTAGCGATCCCGCCGATGTCACCAGCCCGAGTCGCAACGGCCCGGCCAGCATCGCGCTGACGACCTCCGTGATGGCCTCGCAAGCCTCCGTTGTACAGCTCAAGGTGCAGTCCGCCTATCTGCGACAGGGCGGTACCACGGTCGATATCGGCACGCAAACGCTCACGCTCTCCGACGTGCCGACGCAGCAGGTCCCGATCAGCGTCGAGCTCGCCGCTTGCCTGGCCGATGCCTCACGGGCCGGCCTCACCGGCACGACAGGTTCCACTGGCGCCGCCCTTCCCCCCGCCGCCAACGAATGCGTCGTGCGACTTGTGATCGACCTCGTACTCGATGGCGCCGCCGTGGATCGCCAGACCGTTGGACCGATTTCGCTCAGCCCCGGCGTGCAGAAGACCATCTCCGCGCCGCTCACGCTCAACGAAGTCGGAGCGCTCCGCATCGACGCGCCCAGCGCCAATGTCGTCACCACGGGACAGCCGCTGCGCATGGAGATCACGCGCACGATGCAGCTCACCGCGGCCGTCCTCGATGGCGCGCAACGCGCAATCATCGGACGGACCGTCAACTGGAGCAGCAGTGCCCCCGGCGTGATGGCCGTGAACGCCAGCGGGTTGGTTACCGCCGTGACCACCGGCACGGCCACGATTACCGCTGCCACCGCGGGACGCACGACCAGTGTGGCGGTGCGATCGGTGCCCCTTCCGTCGGCGCTCACGATCGTGTCCACCAGCACATCGGGTCAGGCCACCGTGCGCTCTGCACCCGCCGGCATTGACTGCACCGTCAATGGCTCGGTACTCACCGGCAGCTGCTCCTTCACCTTCCTCGGCGATGCGCAGGTCGTGCTTACCACCACACCCGCCGCGCTCTCCGAACTGTTGTCGTGGACCAACGACTGCAGCGCCGCTACTGGCACCACCTGTACGATTGCGACCTCACAGGCGCGCACCGTTGGTGTGGCGTTGCGCGCCTTTCGCACGCTCACCATCACCGGCGCTGGCAATGGCACCGGCGCCGTGACGAGCGCGGCTGGGTTGAATTGCGTGATCACGGCGGGCATCACGAGCGGCAGCTGCTCGGTCAATGTCACAGACGGCACCTCGGTCACACTCACCGCCAGCGCAACGTCACCGAATAGCTTTCTCGGCTGGAGCGGAGACTGCGCCAGCAGCACCGGCACGAGCTGCACGCTCACCATGAACACCAACCGTGCGCCGGGCGCGCGCTTCAATGCGCCCGTCTTGCTCACCGCGACGCCAAGCGGCACCGGGAACGGCTCGATTCTCGCGACGGGCGTTATCTCGTGCACGCGCAACAACAACGTGACCTCCGGCACGTGCAGCAACACCGTCAGTTTCGGCACCGTCGTGACGCTTTCAGCAAGCACCGGATCGTTCTCCACGTTTACTGGCTGGTCGGGCGCGTGCACCGGAAATGCACCAACGTGTCAGGTCACGATGGATCAAGCGCGAAGCGTTGGCGCCACCTTCACGCGGCAAACCGGTGTCGTCACGTTCACACTCACCGGCACCGGTACCGGTGGCGTCTCGGTGAACGGCGCCACGCTCTGCACCAAAACTCCCGCGCAGTCGTCGGTGGTCTGCACGACCACGCTCGACCTCGGCTCCTCGGTCTCGCTGCTCGCACAGCCGGGATCGAACACCGGCTTCGTTGGCTACTCAGGCTCGCTCTGTTCCGGGTCGTCACTCCCCTGCCTGTTTACGCTCACGGGGAACGCGTCGGTCGGCCTCGCCTTTGGACCGCTCACCAGCATCGTCACGGTGAGCGCCGGCGTGAACTCCACGGGCGCGGGAACGGTCGCCACCGCCGATCAATCGCTCTCCTGCCTGCTCAGCGGGCAGGTGGCAACCGGCAATTGCAGTAAATCCGTCACCGGCGGCGGATCGATCACGCTCAACGCCGTGGGGAACGCCACCTCCGCGCTCGCCACATGGGGCGGCGCCTGCGCTGCGTTCCGCTTCGACCCCGTCTGCACCATCACGCCATCCAGCAACGCCGGCGTCACGGCCCGCTTCCTACCGGCGGTCGCGTTCACTCTTTCCGTGCTTGGCGGAACGGGCTCACGCATCAACGTCACGTCGCCAACGCAGAACTCGAGTTGCTTGGCGACCGTCGGAACTTGCCCCTACAAGCTCATCCTCGGCGAGTCTGTGCGAATGGAAGCCGTCGCCGGTCCGAATGAAACGTTCTCGAACTGGGGGTCGTTCAGCTGCCAGGAAGCGCCGGGGTTGGTGTGCACGTTCGTCGCCACTGTCAACACCACCGCCCTCGCCGTCTCCTTCTTTTCCGGTCTCGGAATCGCCCCACCGCCCGCGCTCAGGAAGGCAGGCGGCGGAACAGGGTAACGCCGCCTATTTCGCGCCGCGCTCAGCCGACGCCAGTAAGGTCTTCGCCCGCGCGTTGTTCGGATTCGCCTGCACCGCTTCCTTGTACAGCGCCACCGCCTGCGTGTTGTTCTTCTTGTCCTGCGCTTCGATCGCGCGGCTGATCAGCATCATCGAACGGAGTTGATTCGGACCCTTGGCGCCCACCGCCTCGCCCTGCTGAAAGCCCGCCGGTACCGCCGGAAGCTTGAGACCCGCATTCAGCTTCGTGCCGAGATCGCCGAGCAGCTCAAGCATGTCGTCCGCCTTGCCGGTCACCGACGTGGCATACTCAAGCTCCGACGTTTCGGTATTGATGGCGCGCACATCCATGCGGATTCGTTTTTTCTTGTCGATGACAAAGCTGCCCATCAGCATATGAAGCGCGCCAAGCGTCTTGCCCATCTTGGCCGCCGTTTCCTTCTCCACTCGACCGGTGGCGCCCAGATCCTGCTCGGACAACAGCGCCTGCAGCCGGTCGCGCTCCACCACGCGGATGTTCGTGTTCGCCGAGAGCTCCGTAATCATCATCTCAGCGAGCCCCTTGCTGAGCGGCGCATATTCCGCATTGTTGCTGATTGCGCCGTTCGTGAAGTACATGACGGCGACGGTCGGACGGGTCGTCGAAGTGCCTTGGGCGCCGACCGAGGCGATCGCCAGGGGTAAGGTCAGGGCAGTAATGGCCAAGGCCTTGGCGGTGCGGCGAACGAGCGAGGCTACGATCATGCTGGTATTCTCCGAAGGGTGAGATTCCCAGAACATACCGTCGGACGTCCATTTCGTTCAGGTCTGTATGCCGAAAGTCTGTCCCGTCTGTGGCACAAGTTATCCCGATCTGAACGTATTCTGCCCGTCCGACGGCAGTACGCTTCGCGCGGCCGACTCTGATGGCGACCTGATCGGCAGTGTGGTCGCCGATCGGTATCTCGTCACCGACTTGCTGGGTGAAGGCGGGATGGGCAAGGTCTACCTGGCCCGGCACGTGCGCCTTCCGCTGCAGGCCGCGATCAAGGTGCTGCGCCCGGAGCTGCTCAAGGACGCCGCGTCGGTTGCCCGCTTCAATCGCGAAGCCTCCAACGCCAGCCGCATTGAGCACGCCAACGTGGCCCGCGTGTTTGACTTCGGTGAAACCAGCGACGGCACCGTGTACCTGGCCATGGAGTACGTCTCCGGCCGGACGCTCAAGGAAGTGCTCGAGAAGGAGGGGCCGCTCACCCTCCAGCGCACGGCCGTGCTGGTTCGTCAGGTAGCCGATGGACTCGACGCCGCGCATCGCATGGGCATCGTGCACCGCGACCTCAAGCCCGACAACATTCTGGTCACCGTTGATGAAAGCGGTGCGGATCGGTGCAAAGTGGTGGACTTCGGCATCGCGAAAGCGGTGGGCGGCAACGAGAAGGAGGCCGGTCTCACCCGCACCGGCTTCGTGGTCGGTACCCCTGAGTTCATGAGCCCCGAGCAGTTGCTTGGCACCGAGCTCGATCATCGCAGCGACGTCTACGCGCTGGGCCTGGTGGCATATACCTGCCTCACGCTCGACCTCCCGTTCGACCGGAACACGCCCGATCGTGGCATGACGGCACGCCTCATAAGCGCACCGCGTCCGCTGGCCGTGGTTCGTAACGACTTAAGGTGGCCGGGTGGTCTGCAGGCCGTGCTCGATCAGGCGTTGGAGCGCGAGCCCGCCAAGCGCACGTCGTCGGCCGGTGCGTTTGCCAAGGCGCTGGAGTTCGTCACGGCCGCACCGGTCCCTGGCGCGGCGCCAGCTGCCGCGTCCGCGCCTGCGGCCCCTCGCGCGAAGGTTGATGAGGCCGATACACCGGCCGCGGCGCGTCAGATCGCGACCGTGTCGCGTGGCGACATCAAGAAGGAGGTCAAGGCGCGCGGGGGCGTCGTGCCCCCGCCGGCGCGGCTTTCTAAACCCCTCGTCAAGTCCAGCAATCCGGTATCGAAGGGCGAGGACGACGACGAGCCCGTGACGCGCCGCCGTAGCTTCCCTTGGCCGCGTGTGCGTCTGCCCAGTCTCGGCGTCATTCTGGTCGTCGGCGGCGGTATCTGGTTCTACAACAAGCAGCGGCCACCGAGGGTGCAGGATGTCACAAATCTCGTGAACGCGGCCACGAATGCGGGCGGATCGCTGATCGACGGCGCTCAGTCGGCGGCGGCCAGCGCGCAAAAGGCCATGAGCGCGGCAACCACGTCCGCGGGCGAACCATCGGTCACGAAATTGCCCACGCCATCGGTCACGGCATTGGCCACGGCATCGGCCACGCCGTCTTCCACGAATTTGGCTATGCCATCGTCCCCCAAACCAGCGGCTCCTGCGGCGTCATCATCGGGCGCATCGGCCCGCCGTTCACTCGACAGCATTACCAAGGCGCTCGACCCGCTTACCGCCGATGAAGCGGTGGCGAGGGTGGCCATTCCCGCCATTCGTGGACTGCTCACCCGGATGACCGCGGCCGAAGACAGCGCATGGGCGTACATCCGCCTGGCCGAAGCGCACCTGCTCTTGGACGAGGTAAAACCGGCGTGTTCGGCGCTCCGCAGTGCGCGCGGACTCGCGCAGTCGATGTCGCAAGCGCGCGTGGTCAGCGACTACACCACGCAGCTGAGCTGCGGGCAGTAGTCGCGCACACCGCGGGCGACGATTATTTCGTGACCCGCGCCACGCAGCTCATACGTCCCATCCACCCGCGCGTAAGCACCGATGCCGCTTCGCGCTGTTGCGCATCGAAGCGCAGATGCACCGGTTCCGCGTCCTTGAGACCGGCCGCGTTCCATGTCACCAGCGATCCCTGAAAGGCATCGCCGATGGCGACCAGCCGGAAGATCGCCCACTCACCCGCGGTGAGCTTTACGCGAAGCTCCTTGTTCTTCCTGAAGCGCGCCAGCAATTCTGCCTGACGTCCCGACGTGGCCGGCCACTCCACCACGTTCTTGAATGACTGCTTGTCGAGACGCGCTTCAAGACCGTTGTTCTTGAGGATCACCAGCGGCGTCGTCTCCGTGATCACGCCGCTCACGTTCCACGTCACATGCGGATTCGCAGCGTCCTCGGCGAACAAGGCGTCGGACACTTCCACCGCCTTGTTGAAAAAGCCGACAAAGCTCTCCGATAGCTCCACACCACCCACGGGCTTCGCCACATACTTCGCGCCCGTCTTGGTGAAGTACTTGGCCAGACGATCCGTGTAGAATGTCCATAGCTCGCCGGTATCGGGCGTAAGAATCGCTTTGACGTCGGCGATCGTGGCATCCGTCGTGGCGTCGGCATTGAACGGGAACCTCGACGTCAGTGATGCATCGACCTTCGAGCACAGCGCCACGCCGCGCTCATTGAGCGCCGCAATCTCCGCGGCGGCCGCACCACCACCGCCGCCAGGGGCCGGCGGCGGCGCCGAAGCCGGCGCAGCCGCGACTACGCGCTTCGTGGGCGGGCGGGCCGACGCCACCGTTTTGAGCGCCGCTTCGGCACCCACGATCGGCGCCAGCAGCAGCTGCTCTACCGCACTCGCCATCGGCGACGCATCGGCACTGACATCGAAGCCCTGCGATACACGCTTGGCCGCTACTCGCGCCTTCGTGACATCACCGCCGGCCAACTGCGCCGCCTGCACGAGTACCAGCGAGGACGCCGTATCGGTGGCGGGAGGCAGGTTACCGATCTGCATCAATGTGCCCTGCAAGCCGAGCAGTCCATCCATGTACGGCTGATTTTTCTCGGACACGTACTTGTCCACGATCGCCGGTGGCGTCACGGCATGCACCGGCTGAAACGCCGCGCGCGTGCTCGAATCGGTATCGGTGTTCACCGCAACCGTGCGCAGCACCTGCAGCAACGGCGATTGCATGCCGGCGATCACATCAAGCTTGGCCGCCGCATCCTTCACGTTCGACGCGCGCACCACATTCGTGCCTTGCACAACCTGACGCCACAAGCGGACGTAGTCGTTCTGGTAGCGCGACCGAATTCCGCCGATGATCGCCTCGCGATCGACCGACTTCGCCGCCGTCGCATCACCCACGACCCACGTTTCCCCCTGGAAGTAGCGGTCGGAATTGCGGAAGGCGTCGACCATGAACTTTGCGCCCCTCGCACTGAACGCACCGGCAACGTCCAGCGGTGCCGTCACGTTGCCGGGCGACTGCGGCACTTTCACCGGTGGCACCGCCTTGTTTGCTTCCGACAACATGTTGGCATAAATCTGCTCGCCGCCCGTGAAGCGGGAGAGGAACTCGCGCGCCTGCGTGACGAGTGATGCGTGGGCGGCGGTCGGCCACGGATTATACGTGGGCAGCTCGCTCGCATAAAACTCGAACTGACGACGCGCGAGCCCCGTGACATCGGCGTCGGTCGTGACACCGCGCTGCCAGCTCGTGAGCAGCACCGGCGCCAGAAACGCCGACGTGCTCTTGTCCGGCGACGACGTGGTGATGAGATAGCCCTTCAGTCGCGCGTAGGTGGTCCCGTAGTCATCCGACGGCGACGGCGCGTCCGGCAGCGCTTTGAGCGAATCGATCAGCGCCCCCTGACCATCGGCAAAGAGCTGCTTGCGGAATCCATCGTACCAGACCGGGCGAGCCGCTTCGTACACCCTCGGTCCACTCCACAAGCCGAAGCGCAAACGCAACGGCGGACCATCCTGATTGTGTCCACGCAGCGTGTCGAGTTGCGCACGAAGCGCATCGAGCCGGCGCAGCGCTTCCGGCGACGGCAGCGTGACCGTGCCCGGCGCCGACTGTACCACGGGCAGCGCCGCCACCGCGCGCGCGGCATCGGCCACCCGATTGCCGATTGCCCGATTGCCCAACCACGACGTCGTCACGCCGGTCAGCAGCAACAGCATGGCCGCCGTTGCCGCACCCAGCATCACGCGACGCGTGCGCTGCACACCCACGCCACCGCGCGCCACCAACGCGGCGCTCGTGTCGCCCAATACCACGTCGCGCAGGAAACGATCGAGGAAGACCCACTCGGGCACTTTGCGCGTGGTCGGCGTCGCGGCAACCAGCGGAGAGGCCGCCGCCACGGCCGGCTGACGGAAGATTCCCGTCGCATCGGTGGCCAACGGCACCGCCGCGGCAGCGGCCCGCTGCCCGGCCGGCGCGACATCGGTGACCACGACCGGACGCGCACCCGTGAAGTAGAAACCGCGCAACTGCGGACTCGAGCCGATCTGCGTTGGACGACACACTTCCAGCAGAAACGACGTGACCGACGGCTGCAGCTTGCGCAGCTCGCGCGGCAACTCATACGACGCATAGCGACGATCGATCGCCCCTTCACGTCCGAGCAGTTCAGGGCGACGCGAGGCGATCACATCGATGATCTCGCGAAACGCGCTATCAAGTCGCGGGGTGAGACGCTCCGCATAACTCCCGCTGTTCGACGCGGGGTCGAAGGGCAGCGTGGCACCGAGTGGCGCGCGCAGCTCGTCCTTCGTGAACACGCTGATCCACGACTCAAAGTGCGGCACGCGATCCATTTTCGTGAACATCACGTACACCGGAACGGCCAGCCCCAGTTCGCGCGAGGCTTCAGCGAGTCGCTGCCGCAGCGACTGCGCCAGCTGCTCGAGCTGCCGTCCGTTGCCACCGGCGTAGAACAGATCACACGGCACGCACAACACCATCGCGCGCGCCGCGGCTTCCCCTTGCCCCACGGCGGCGGCCACGCGCGGCGCACGCAGCGCACGCACCACCTTCGCCCAACGCGCCGCATCGGTGAGCAGCGTTCCACCGAGCTCGGTGACCACGGCCTGATGGAGCGCCCACACATTGGCCGTTTTCGTGGACGTCGGAGCATCGGTCGACGCGGACGGGGCATCGCCCGCGAGCAACTCTGGATCGCCGCCGGAGCGCGCGATCATGGTCGTCTTGGCGCCGCCCTCAGGGCCCAACACGAGCACCATCGCCCGATTGAAGAACGCGCCGCGCGGCAACCGGGCTCGCGCCGCCCCGATCGCGAGCAACACATCGTCACCAGTGTCGTGCACCGGCTCCGCGTCCTGCGGACGCAGATACCAGAGGATCGCACCGGCAAGGATCAGTCCCAGCAGCAACAGCCCTACGCGAAGTCCCCACGTGGACAACGCGTCGAGCGTGACGGAACGTTCGATGAGCACGATCGCGAGAATGAACACCAGCAGCACAGCGGCGGCGATAACCCACCGGACGAACGGCTTGCGAGACGCCATGAGAGGATCCGGGGTTATCGAGTGGTGGTCGCGGAGGTCGATGCCACCGGTGAGAGCGCGCGAAGGTCGTTCGCCGCATTGCGCAGCGTCAGCGCATAGGTGCCCCACAACACCGCGAGCAGCACCACGCTCGTGATCGCCGCGATGGTTAGTCGGCGGAGCCAGGGATCCTTCGTATCGACACGATCGGCGGGCGGGTGCCAGTGCGGGGCCAACTCACCCGGGGCACCGCGCAGGCGACCCAGCCGCTCAGCCACGCGCGACGTGGTCGCGTGCAACTGCCCGTTGTCGCCCGCGCCGTACTTGCCGCGGAAGCCGAGCAGCAGACAGAGTTGATGCACTTCCAGCAAATCGCCGAGTTCCGGGGAGTCCGGTCGCGACAGCAGCTGATCCAGATGCTGAAAGAACCACTCGCCACCCATGTGACCGCCGAATAATTCGTCCTGCAACGGACGGCGCGCCCAGTCGGCCAAGGCCGCCGTGCGCGTATTCAGCACCGATTCATCGAGGAATGCCACGACGGCGAAGATTGCCAATCGGGCATCGGCGGCGGTGAAGCCCGCTTGCAGCGCTTCCTGCTCGGCGCGCGTCAGCAACTGGATGATTTGGGCGCGGAACGCGGCCGCATCGGTGACCGGCTGACGATCCGCCCGCAACCGAACCACGGCGGTGATCGATTCCTGTAACACACTCGCCAGACGCCCCGGCGCCACCATGGTCGAAGCAGACACGGATGTTCCTCGAAACGAGTGGGTTACGTCGACGACGGCAACAGGATGGCGACTTCCAGATAGGCGCCCGGTAACGCATCGGGCACGTACACGCCGATCTCGCGGCTATCTGTGAGCGAGATCGCGCAGGGACCATTCAGCGTGAGCTCGAAATACGTCAGATCGGGCTTCGGCGCGAGTCCCGCGGGCGGGCTCGGGACATGCTCCGTGGGAAGTCCATTAAAGGCGCGACGCACCAGTTCCAGGACAAACTTGCTGGCGCAGCTCTTCGTGAGCCGCTGCACACGGTCCACCAGTTCGGCGCGCCCCACATCAGCCCGCACGCCCAGAAACCAGCGCGTACCGGGTTCGAAGCAGCGCGGATCGGACAGCGTTGCCGTATGCAGCACGTCGGAGGCGGCGGCCAATGGTACCACGATCGCGCGTGCCGAAATCACCACGTCGAGATGCGCGCGCAGCTTCCCTTCGAGGGCCGCGAACACCTCGGTCAGATGATCGTGATCGTAGATCGGCAGCTCGCGGGGATGTCCGCCCATCGCGAAGGTCGAGAGCGCGCCGGCCAGTCGTGACATCTCGAGAAACAACCGTTCCGGATGCGCACGCCGGGTCAGCAGCAGGTGCCGCAAGGGCGCGTCGGCCGATCTCACCGCATGCAACAGCCAGCGCGTGGCGAGTTCGTTGCCCACGTACGCGGCCGCACCACCCGCCGCGCCCGACGGCGCACTCGTCACCGTCGCCGACAGGGCGCTGCCTTTCGCATCGAGCAGGCTCACCGTGCGCCGGGTGAGTTCCAGCAGCGCATCACAGGCGGAGAGTTGTAGCACGGGTGGAATGAAGTCGCCGTCCACCTGAAACTGTCCGCGGCCATCGCGACGGATACGACCGATCGGCATCGACACGAATTCATCGGTGAGTTCGTCATCGAGCAACAAACGCAGATTTCTCGCCGCGAAACGCACGCGCATCGGATCCGCCCCGGTCGATTCGTCGATCACCAACTCCTCAACGGCCTGAAAGCGCAGCGGCGTGGCGTTCGCATCGAACGGCGCGCGCGCGTCGGCATCGCCGTCGAGATGATCCACATTCGCGGCATCGGTGCGCCAGCGCGGCAGCGCGAGCAACACGACATGCGCATCACGCGTGGGCGAAAACCGCTCGGCGAGCGCGCTGGGGGGCGGCGACGGATCCGCGTCGGGCGTATGGAACACCGTACCGTCCGGCAGCACCCCGCGGGCGTGGACCAGCGCGAGCGTTCCGTTCTGGAGGGCCTCGGCATCCAGCGCGACCGAAGACAATCCATAGGCAAAGGGGAAGAGCAGGTCGAGCGTACGCGTCGACTGGTCTTCCTGATAGCGCCGCTGCGCTTGAAAATGCTGAGGCGCGAGGTGCATGCCGTCTTCCCAGACGACACGGCGGGACGGCGGTGAGGTCAGTCGCATGGCATCAGGCGCATCGTGTCAGGCCGGACGGGCGAACGATCGGCAGGGCATGCACAGGCGGGTGGGGTGCGTCGTGAATCTGAAGGCACTCACCGGAACGGACCACAACGCAAAGCACGGCAAGCGTGTGCGAAACCGCTGCATTACGCGTTGTGCATTGCGCGTGGCCGAGGGCGCGTGAACAATTGAAGAATACATCAGCGGTGCGGTTGTCGCGTCGTTCCGGCGCTACCGTGCACTCTTCCGGCACTTCCCGACCATGAGCGAAGATTTTAATGCCCGCTACCGCCTTCTGAAGTGCGTGGCGGTGGACGATGGCATTCGCAGCCACAACGCGCAGGAGCTGGCGACCGGCCGGGTCGTCATGGTGCATCTCGCCGACGCCGCTGGCCCGGACGACGTGGACCGCTTGCGGGCGATGCTGACCCGGTTGCCGGGCGCGGACAAGAACCGCGTGCTCGAGACCGCGACGCTTCCCTCGGGCTTCGCGGTCGTGACCGAGTTCCTGGCGGGGCTGACGTCGTTCCCCAGCTGGCTGGCCGCCCGGATGACGCCCAGTGAGCTTCCGTCAATGGCCGAACCGATCGTGGCCGCGCCGGTCGTCGTTCCGCCGGTCGTCGTCTCTCCGGTCGTCGCTGCCCCCGCGGCCCCCGGCGCGTTTACCCAGATGTTCGGGGCACCCAGCGTTCCCTCGGCCGCCTCTCCCTGGCCTGACGCGGTGGGTGAACTCCCACAAATGTTGGCGCAAGAGACGCCACTGTTAGAACAGTATCCGTCACTCAACACGACACTTGGTGGCATTCCGGTTCAAAAGGTGCCGGTCGAACTCGTCCCGCCACCGGCTCCAGTGCCCCACGCTCCACCCGCGACGGCACCCGCACCGCCCAAAGCGGGACCGGGGGATTTCACCCTCATGTTCGCAGCGCCCGCCACCGCGGCGCCGCTTCCAAACACACTGCCCCCGTCCCCCGTTGCGCCAGCCGCCTGGTCGCCGCTCGGCAGCGCGCCACCACCGAACGTGCAGCCGCCGGCCTCGATGCCGGGCATCGTCACGCCGCCCAGCTTCATGGCGGCACCGGCACCGTGGTCTCCGGCACCCTCAGCGCCGGCACCGTTCGCCCCCACGCCCCCGTCGCCGGGCAATGCGTCCCCGGTGTTCGGTAACTCGCCGCTGTTCGGCTCCTCGGCGCCCGCCTCCAGCGCGCCCGTCGCGCCGCTGCCGATCACGCCATCCGCCGCCCCCCTCAGCAGCGGGCTCGGTGCCTCACCGTTAAGCGCGTCACCACTGAGCGCGTCACCACTGAGCGCGTCACCAGCGGGCGGTGCCTACGGACTTCCACCGGGCGTATTGTCGCCCCCAATGTTCGGTCAGGCAGGCACGACGCCGCTGTCACCGATGGGTGGGATCGCGCCCAAGCCGACCGCCGGGCCGAGTGATTTCACGCGCCTGATCAGTCAGGCCGCCGCCCCCGTGGTCCCGCCAGCTCCAACGCCCGCCGCCGCCAAGCCGGCCGCGACCGCCGCGCCGGCCAAACGAGCCATTCCGATGGGGCTGATCGTCGTCATCAATGCGGTCATTCTGCTCGCCGTCATTGTCATCGTCTTCGTACTGCGGAAGCCTCAGCCCAGGGTGCCGTCCGCGCCCGCCGTGCCCAGGGTGCCGTCGGTCAGTGCGCCCGCGCTGAAATGAATCGTCCTCCGCCTTAGCGGAGGACGATGACCAGTTCGAAGCGCGCGTCGACCAGTTCGGCCGGGACGTACACGGCCAGGTTTCGCGCGCGCTCGATCGCATCCCACGCACTCCCCGCCTTCCGGATCGCGAAGTACTGAAAGTCGAGCTTCACCGGAACCGCCGAGGGTGGCGACGAGATGTGCACGAGCTCGATGCCGGGGAGCGCCTGCCGGATCAACGTGTCGACCACGTCGGCGGCGCCGGCCTTGCACCCCTGCAGCACTTTCGGGATCAGCTCCTGCTGCCGCAACGGGGCACTGACCGCGAGAAACCACTGCGGCGCCTCGAGCCACTTTACCTGCTCGATGGCAACCGCATGCAGGGTTGCCCGGACCGGCTTTAATGGCAGCGCGATCGCCGTATCGACCACGGCGCCATCGAGCAGCTCGTACAGCCGACGCTCGAGTTCGAAAAAGCCTTCGCCCAATCGCAGGTGATCGTACGTGGGCAACGACCGCGCATCGCCGCTGGTCGAGAAGGCCGACAACGAGCCCACCAGCGCCAGCATCGCTTCCCACAGGGCGGCGGGATGTCCGCGTCGCACTTCATGCAAATGCCGGATCGCCGGCAAGTGCGTGTTGACCGTGTAGAGCAACCAGAAGCTGCCCACGTCGGCCACCGTGAAATCGGCCAGCCCCTGATTGCGCTGGCGCCGGCTGCCGGAGAGTGATGCACTGCGCGCGGACAGGCGCTCGGTGAGTCGACGCATCATTCCCATCATGACCTCACTGGCCGAGAGGTCGAGCAACGGGGCGACGAACTGCGTATCGAGCGTGACGTCACCCGAAGGCGCGCGGCGCAAGCGGGCGATGGGCATCGCGGTATAGCCTTCCAAGCTTTCGCCTTCCAGCACCAACCGTAGCGACGGCGGGGAGACCTGAATCGGCCGTTCGGTCAAACCCGTCGTTTCATCGCGCAGCAACTGTTCGTCGGCGAGCCATCGCGCCGACGCGTACTCACCACGTCGGGCCACGTTGCGCGCACCCGGTCGATACTCCGGCACTGCGACATACGCGAGCAGCGTGTCCTGATCGGGCCCGAAGGCGCCGTCGAGCGATTTGGGCGGTGGCGTCGCACCGGCGATCGGCGCATCGAAAAGCAAGCCGTCGGCGAAGCGACCAGCAATCGTCGTGGTGACGAGCGTACCTCCCGCCAGCGCTTCCAGATCCAACGAAAGCTGCGACAGCCCCCACGGGCTGAAGGCGAGCGCGCCGACCTGAAAGGCCAGCGTCTCTTCGTGATGTCGATCCTGCGCCTGCAGATGCTGCGGCGTAAGCAGGACGCCCTTGGTCCAGAGTACCGGCGGTGAGTGGCGCATCCCCCAACGTATCCCGACACCCCGCGTCTCGTCAGAGTCCGCGGCCACTCCCACGCGCTTTCATGACCGGACCGTAGCGCAGAAGCATTGTTGCGTCACTGCGACGTGGCGTACGCTTGACAAGTACGTGATTGGGAGGGACACTTGGCTCCTCGCTGGACAAGCTCGAATCCTCCCTCTCCTCAGTTCCAATCGCGCCGGGGTGTTGTATGGCCGAAAGTACGCAAAAGAAGCTCGAACGAGTCCGTCCGCCTCGCATTCAGATCTCGTACGAGGTCGAAACCGGCGGCGCCATTGAAATGAAGGAGCTCCCGTTCCTTATGGGCGTGCTCGGAGACTTCAGCGGGAGTCCCGCGGAGCCGCTCCCGCGTTTGAAGGATCGGAAGTTCGTCGAGATCACGCCCGACAACTTCGACGATACGCTCGCCAGCATGAAGCCGCGGCTACAGTTCTCCGTCGAGAACAAGCTGAGCGAGGACGCCGACGCCCCCAAGCTTGGCGTCGAGCTGAACTTCCGCAGCATGGACGACTTCTCGCCTGACGCCGTGGCCAAGCAGGTGAAGCCGCTCCGCGAGCTGCTCGAACTGCGCACGGAGCTCGCAAACCTGCGCGCCAATCTGCAGACCAACGAGAAGCTCGACGAAGTCCTGCAGGACACGCTCGGCGACGCGGACAAGATGGCCAAGCTGAAGGCCGAACTCGGGTTGGAGAGCTAACATGGCCGAAGCGCAGAAGTCGGCCGCGCAGGCCGTTACGACCGATGCCGAGCTGTCGCTGCTCGATCAGATCGTCGAGCAGGGGAAGATGGGCAAGGATGCCGAGTCCAAGGGACGCGGCAAGGACCTGGTGAAGCGCTTTGTGAGCGAAGTGCTCGAAGGCGCGATCACGATCAATCGCGACACCGAGACGATGATCAATGCGCGCATCGCGCAGATCGATCACCTGCTCTCGATTCAGGTCAACGAGATCATGCACCACCCCGATTTCCAGAAGCTCGAGGGGTCGTGGCGTGGGTTGCAGTTCTTGATGAAGCAGAGCGAGACGAGCGCCATGCTCAAGATCAAGGTGCTCAACGTCTCCAAGAAGGACCTGCTGCGCGATCTGCAGCGCGCGCCCGAGTTCGACCAGAGCGCGCTGTTCAAGAAAGCGTATGAGGAAGAATACGGCGTGTTTGGCGGTACGCCCTTCGGCGCGCTCGTGGGCGACTACCAGTTCGACAAGAGCGGCCAGGACATCGAGCTGCTCGAGAAGATCTCCAACGTGGCGGCGGCGGCACACGCGCCCTTCATGACGGCCGCGTCGCACGACATGCTCAACTTGCAGAGCTGGGCCGACCTCGACACGCCTCGCGATCTCGCGAAGATCTTCGACAGTACCGAATACGCCCGCTGGAAGACCTTTCGCGCGAGCGAAGATGCCCGCTACGTCGCGCTCGCCGCGCCGCGCGTGCTCATGCGCGAGCCCTATGGCAGCGCCACGGTGCCGGTGGAAGCGTTCAACTTTGAAGAGCGCGTGGACGGATCGAACCACGAGCACTACTGCTGGGGCAACGCGGCCTACGCCATGGCGGCCAACGTCAACAAGGCGTTTGCCATGTACGGCTGGTGCGCGCAGATCCGCGGGGTCGAAAGCGGTGGACTCGTCGAAGGCCTGCCGATTCACAACTTCCGCACCGAGTCGGGCGAGCTGGCGATGAAGTGCCCGACCGAAGTGCAGATTACCGACCGCCGCGAGAAAGAACTCGCCGATCTTGGCTTCGCGCCGCTCGTGCACCAGAAGGGCACGGCCAACGCGGCCTTCTTCTCAGTGCAGTCGGCCCAGAAGCCCAAGGCGTACGACTCCCCGGGCGCTTCCGCCGCCGCGCGCTTGTCGGCGCAGCTGCCGTACATCTTTGCCACGTCGCGATTCGCTCACTATCTCAAGGTGATGATGCGCGACAAGATCGGCGGCTACACGTCGCGCGCCGAAGTGGATTCGTTCCTGAACCGCTGGATCCAGAACTACGTTGCGGTCGAAGGAGCCACGGCCTCGATCAAGGCCAAGAAGCCCCTCTCGGAAGCGCGCGTAGACGTGGTGGAAATTCCGGGCAAGCCCGGTGCGTATCGGGCGGTGGCGTTCCTCCGTCCGCACTACCAGCTCGACGAACTGGCCGTGTCGATGCGCTTGGTCGCTGACCTCCCCGCGGCCGCCAAGTAGTCCCGCTTCGTTGTTCGTCGTGCTGTCGTCCACGTTGTTCTGATTTCCCCGTCATCATTTACCCTGGAGTATCAAGCACATGGCATTCGATGCGTATCTCGACATCACCGGTGTGGCAGGCGAGTGCACCGCAACAGGCTTTGAAAAGAAGATCGAGGTCTACTCGTTCAGCTGGGGCGCCTCGAACCCGACGTCCGTCGGACCGGGCCGTGACGGCCTCTCCGCCGGTCGCGTGTCGGTGTCCAGCTTCAACGTCATGAAGAAGACCGAGAAGTCGTCGGCCGCGCTGTTCGCCGCCTGCTGCACGGGTCAGCACTATGACAAGGCCACCGTGTCGCTGCGCAAGGCCACCGGCACCGGCGGCCAGGACATCTTCCTCACCTACACCTTCACCGACGTGATGGTCGAGTCCGTGCAGTGGTCGGGGTCGAGCGGTGGCGACGATACGCCCACCGAGTCGCTCTCGCTCGCGTTCGCCAAGGTCGAGATCGAGTACAAGACGCAGGACGACAAGGGGAAGCTCGCGGTGGCCGGTCAGGCCTCGTGGGATCTCACCAAGGTCTCGGCGTAAGGCGAGGTTCGCGCCATGGCCTCCTCGCAAGCCCTCTACGCGGCCGGCCAGCTCGGCGCGGCAATCGAAGCGTTGGGCGTCGAGCTCCGGAATTTTCCGGCCGACGCCCAACGGCGCACGTTTTTATTCGAGCTGCTCACTTTCGCCGGCGACTGGTCGCGGGCGCAGAAGCAGCTCGATGTACTCGCCAAGAACGGCCACATGGCCGAGGCGGGCACGATGCTCTACCGCTCGGCCATCGAGGCTGAGCGCGTTCGTGAACACATGTTCGACACGGGCGACTTTCCGACCACCGCCGCCCCGTCACCGGTGGGCGGTACGCTGAACGGCGAACCCTTTACCTCGATTGAAGACGCCGACGCTCGACTCGGCGCCCGACTCGAAGTGATCGCCGGCGGACGCTATCTGTGGATCCCCTTCGCGCATCTCGCGTCGTTGACCATGCCTGCGCCCGCGCGCCTGCGCGATCTGCACTGGGCACCGGCACAGCTGCGCACCGGCCCCTCCGTGGCCGACAAGGAGCTTGGCGAAATCCTGCTGCCTGCCCTCTCGGTTGGCGCGTGGCGCCACGCTGACGACGACATCCGGCTCGGACGGGCTACCGACTGGGAAGATCTCCCGTCCGGTGACTTCGCACCCGTTGGCCAGAAGCTGCTGCGCGTCGACGACCGGCTCGTGCCGCTCGTCGATGTGCGGGAACTCGTTATCGCGTCCTGACCGACCCCCGTCGGTACCGGGCCGTCACCGCGTCGTGCGGTGACGGCAGTCGACGTTTCCGTTTCTCCTTCTCGACATGCCAGTAAACTCCGAGCTTCTCACGACGCTGCTCGCGCCGATTCCGGGAGACAATCCCGCCGGCAGCGATATGCGCTACGATCCGCAATACGACGCCTTCAAAGAAGCGCGGCGGGAAGAGCTCGCGGTCCCCGACAAAGACGGCAATATGTCGGCCGACCGGAAGGTGCCCGACTGGAATCGCGCCACCGCGATCGGTACCGAACTGCTCAGCAAGTCCACCAAGGACCTGCAGCTCGCCGCCTGGATGACCGAGACGCTACTGCAGCGGCAAGGCGTGTCCGGGTTGCACACCGGCATCGAGCTCCTGCGTGGGATCCTTGAGCAATACTGGGAGCACTGCTATCCCGTAGGCGAAGACGGCGACTTTGAACTGCGTAGCGGACCATTGGAGTGGATCGGCAACAAGCTGGCGCTCCCGCTGCAACAGCTCACGATCGCCTCCGGCGGCCTTTCACTGCTCAATTACAACACGTCGCGCAGTGTGCCCACGGAAGTGGCGATCGGCGGTGCCTCGTACGAGACACAGAAGACACTCAATGCGGCCCGCAGCGAGGCAGAGGCGATGGGCAAGATCATGCCCGAAGTCGCCGACGCCGCGATTGAGAACACCGGCAAGGTCTTTTACAAAGCGCTCGTGTCCGACATCGATGCCGCCGTGGCGGGCCTCGCCGCTCTCGAGGCCATGTCCGACGATCGCTTCGGCCGCGACGCGCCCGCGTATACCGGCCTGCGCAACGGTCTCGATGAACTGCGACGCTTTACCGCCAGCACGCTCGCCCGGAAGCTCGAACTCGACCCCGATCCCATCATCGAAGAGCTGTTCGAGGCCGAAGCGGGTGGGACCGCCAACGCACCGAGTGATGGACCGCAAACTCCGGAGCCCGTCAACACGCAGGATGCCGCGCAACGCGTCATCGTCGTCGCCAAGTGGTTACGGCAGCAGGACGCCACCAGCCCGGCGCCGTACGCCATGTTACGCGCCTTCCGCTGGGGCGAGTTGCGCGCGCGCGCGCCGGAACTCGATCCGCGGTTGCTCGAAGCACCGCCCACGCCGATTCGGGCACGGCTCAAGTCGTTGCTGCTCGACAATCGGTGGGCCGACCTGCTCGAACAGTGCGAAGGGCTCATGGGTACCGCCCAGGCTCGCGGCTGGCTCGACCTGCAGCGCTATTCGTTGACCGCCTGTACCAATCTGGGCAGCGGATTCGATCCCGTCGCGGCCATCATTCGCAGCGAACTTCAGGCGCTGTTGCGCGCCCTGCCACAGCTCCCCGGAATGACGCTCATGGATGACACGCCGTCTGCCAACGATGAAACCAAGGCCTGGCTGTCCGCCGAAGGACTCGACGCCCCACCGGAACAGGGGGAATCCGAAGTCGCGAGCACGAACGAGTCCGCACCCGATAGCGCCATCGGCGACGGTGCCGAATTGCTTGGCGAGGCGCTGGCCGACGACGAGGCCACCGCGAGCCAAGGCGGACTGCGCGCCACGCGTCAGCGCCGCGCACCCGTTGCAACCGGCCGCGATCCGTTCGACATCGCCCGCGCTGAACTGAGCGCCGGCCGACCGAACAAGGCCATCGAGCGGCTCATGGCGGAACTCGTGCGCGACCAGTCGGAACGCGGACGCTTCGTACGCCAGACGCAGATCGCCTACATCATGGTCGAGGCCGGACTCAATCAAGTGGCCGAGCCGATTCTCGAACGCTTGCTGGAAATCATCGACGACCGGAAACTCGAGGACTGGGAAGCGGGCGCGCTCGTCGCCCAGCCGCTCGCGCTGATGCACACGGTGCTCACGCGGACCGGCGAAGATGCGGCCCGACGCTACAAGCTTTATTTGCGTATTTGCCGTCTCGATCCGCTGCAGGCACTTGCCCTGCCGCAGAGCTGAGGAGCGCGCCCGGCATGGCACGCACCGAACTCGATCGCGCGGTTCTCCCCTCGTTGCTCGATCGTCTCACGGACGAGGATCCCCGAACCACCAGTGACGTCGCCGTATCTCGCGAGGAATCCGTGAGACGGTTTCGTCAGGCGGTGCAACGTGACGTGGAAGCGTTGCTCAACACGCGGCGCTGCATCGTCGAGATCGGTCCGGCGGATGTCGAACTTCGCCGGTCGGTGCATGAGTACGGCATCCCCGACACGACCGGATTGGCGGTCGGCACCAACGCCGGACGGAAGTTGCTGACCGACGACATCAAGGATGCTTTGCAGCGTTTCGAACCTCGCCTCATGAACGTCAGCGTGCGCGTCACCGACAGCGATCAAGTGCGGACGCCACGGGTGCGTTTTGCGATCGAGGCCACGCTGCGCATGGACCCGAGCCCCGAACAGATCGTGTTCGATACCGTCCTGGAGATCGCCAGCGGCTCCTACGCCGTGGACGAGAACGGCTGATGGCCAAGGACGCGCGCGAACAACGGGAACTCAAAGACTACTACGAGTTCGAACTCACGTACCTCCGCAAACTCGGAGCCGAGTTCGCACAGCGGTATCCCAAGATTGCGTCACGGTTGCAGCTCGAAACCAGCAAGACGGAAGATCCGCACGTTGAGCGTCTGCTCGAGGGTTTCGCCTTCCTGGCCGCCCGCGTGCACCGGCGCCTCGACGACGATTTTCCGGAGATCTCCGAAGCGTTGCTGGAGATGCTCCATCCGCAATTCGTACGACCCGTGCCGTCAATGTGCATCGTCGACATGCCGCTGGATCCGGCGCAGGGTCGCCTGCCGGATGGCCATCACGTACCGCGCGGAAGTGTGCTGCAGACGCAGCCGGTCAATCGGGTGCGGTGCACGTTCCGCACGGTCTACGATACCACGCTGTGGCCGCTGACCATCTCGCACGCCGAGTGGACGACGCCCGACCGTGCCGGCGCCGGCAGCAATGCCCGCGATGCGGTCGGCGCGATTCGTCTCGAGATCCGTGCATTCGAAGGCGTCAAGCTCGCCGACCTCGCCATCGATGCCCTCCGGCTCCACTTGGCCGGTGGCACCGGTGTTGTCGATACGCTCTACGAGTTGCTGCTCAACAACACCATGCAGGTCGTGGTGCGCAACCCCGATCGGCCGCACCAGCCGCCCATCGTGATCAAGTCCGGCGCCGTGAAAGCGGTCGGCTTCGGCGAGAACGAAAGCATGTTGCCGTATCCGAACCGCACCTTCGGCGGACACAGTTTACTCATAGAGCTGTTCGCGTTTCCGCAAAAATTTCACTTCGTCGACCTCGAAGGATTCGGCAACGCCATACGCACGCTGGGCGCCACCGATCGGGTCGACGTGAGTTTTCTCATCAGTTCGTTCGAGCGCGCCGACCGCCGGCAGCAGCTCGAACTCGAACTGTCCGCGCGATCGTTCCGCACCAATGCCACGCCCGCCGTCAATCTGTTTCAGCAGTCCGCCGAACCGATTCTGCTCTCCGAGCGTCGCTTCGAACATCTGGTCGTCGCCGAGGTGCGGCAGCGACTCGAAGTCGAGGTCTGGTCGGTTGATCAAGTGAAGCTCGTGGAACACGAGGCCCGCGAAGCGCGTGAGATCGCGCCGCTGTATTCGCATCGACACAACGTCAGTGGTGCCGGTAACGATGTCTTCTGGCACGTGACACGGCGCCCAGCCCCGTGGCGCACCGATGGGGGTACCGAGCTCCATCTGGCCTTCAGTGACATGAGCGGCACCGTGCGCGCGCCCGATGTGGATGTCGCGTCCTTGCGCGTCACCTGTTTCAACGGCGACTTGCCGAGTCTGCTGCCCTTCGGCGCCGACAACCGCGGCGATTTTGAACTGATCGGCGCCGGGCCGATTCATCGCATCTACTGCGTGGTCAACCCCACCAAGTCGGTGCAGCCGGCGCTTGGCAGCTCGATGCTCTGGCGCATGATCTCGTCGCTCTCGCTCAACCATCTGTCGATCGTCGATGGAACGCCTGACGCGCTGCAGGAACTGCTGCGGCTGCACAACATGAGTGACGACCTCGGCGCCGAACGACAGATCGATGGACTGGTCAAAGTCAGTAGTGAGCCGTCCTTTGCCCGCGTGGACTCTCCGCACGGGATCGCGTTCGCGCGTGGTCGTCGCATCGAACTCGAGTTCGACGAACAGCAGTTCCCCGGCGGCGGCATGTTCCTCATGGCCACCGTGCTGGAACGGTTCTTCGCGCTGTACGCGTCGATGAACAGCTTTACGCAGGTCGCTGTGCGCTCACGGCAACGGCGGCGACCGGTCACGGAATGGCCGGCCCGCGCCGGTGGACGGACGCTTATATGAACACGGCCGAAAACGCGCGGAATCGACGTCGGTTGGCCCGCAGCCTCGAGGAATCGGGAAGCAGCTACGATTTCGTGCAGGCCATGCGGCTCCTCATGCGGCTTTATCCCGACCGCGCCGCGGTGGGTGGATGGGACGACCCCGCCCGTGAAGTCGTGCGCTTGTCGGTGCCACCGTCCTTCGCGTTCCCGCCGTCTGAAATCGCAAAGCTCGAGCTCCCCAGCGCGTCCGACGAACATGAGATGACGGGCATGACTGGTGAGTTCACGAATCGCACGCAGGCCCGCATGGCCGTGCGGTTTATGGGGCTCACCGGTCCGCAGGGCGTGCTGCCGCACATGTACACCGAGCACGCCGCCACGCGGGCCCGGGCGCGCGATACCGCGTTCCGCGACTTCCTCGATCTCTTCAATCACCGCGCACTGTCGCTGTTTCACAGGGCCTGGGAGCGGTATCGGCCGTATGCGGCCGCCGAGCACGGCGCCGAAGACCGGCTCCGCTCCCACCTGCTCGATGTGGCGGGTCTCGGCACCAGCGGTGTGCAGCAGAACAGTCGCGTGCCGGTCAACACGCTGGCGTATTACGCGGGCCTCCTCGCGCTCCGCACCCGTCCGGCCGCCGGGCTCGCCCAGCTCATCGGCGATCACTTTCAGGTGACGGCGTCGGTCGAACAGTTCGTCGGTGAATGGCAAACGCTGCGGCATGGTGGACAGCTCTCACTCGGCGACGACGATCTCGATGGGATGCTCGGCTCAGCTGTGCTCGGTGACGCCGTTTACGATCCACTGGCCCGTGTGCGTCTCCGCCTCGGACCGCTCTCGTATGCGCAGTTCCAGACGTTTCTTCCCGGTGGTCGCGCGCACGAGCGATTGCGCGAGCTCGCGCGACTGTATGCCGACGATCAGGTGGGCGTCGAAGTGCAGTTGGTGCTGGCGCGCGACGAAATCCCGCCGGCCTCGCTTGGCGTTCCCGATGCACCGACGCTGGGGTTTGGGTCGTGGCTGCGCGCCAAGCCCCCGGTACGTGATGCCGACGATGTCCGATTGATTTTGTGTTAGCCGTGTTTTTGTCGTTTTCCCTTCCCTCGCTTTCCCGCTGATGGAGTCGTCATGGCTGTGAACCTGCGTGGCCTGATCGCCAAGCTGAATGCTCCAACCCGTAGCGCCGTCGAGGCGGCGGCTGGGCTGTGCCTGTCGCGCACGAACTACGACGTCGAGATTGAACACTTTCTCGTGAAAGTGCTCGACGCCAACGACGGCGACCTGGCCGCTATTCTCAAGCACTTCGGCATCAATCGCTCGCGACTCGCCGATGATCTCGCGCGCGCCCTCGACCGGATCAAGACCGGCAACGCGCGCACACCTTCGCTCAGCCCGTCGCTCGTCAACATGCTCAGTGAAGGCTGGCTGCTTGGCTCGGTGGAGTTCGGCGCGCCGCGCGTGCGCACCGGTCACGCCCTGCTCGCGCTGCTCAGTGTCGGTGAACTGGCGCGCATGGCGCAGGACATCAGCAAGGAATTCGAGAAGATCCCGGCTGATGTGCTCAAGAAAGACTTCGCCACGATCACGGCGCCCTCAGCTGAAGCGTCGGCCGAGTTGGGCGCGATCGACAGCGCGGCTTCCAGTGCCAGCGCCTCCAGCGGCAGTGGCGCGCCGAAGGCCGGTGGACGCACGCCGAATCTCGACCAGTACACGGTCGACCTCACCGCGAATGCCAAGGCCGGCAAGATCGACGCCGTGCTCGGACGCGACCTCGAAGTACGTCAAGTTGTCGATATTCTCACGCGTCGTCGACAGAACAATCCGATCCTCGTCGGAGAAGCCGGCGTGGGTAAAACCGCTGTGGTTGAAGGCTTCGCGCGCCGTATCGCCGAAGGCGATGTGCCACCACCGCTCCGCAACGTGTCGCTGCGCTCACTCGACTTGGCGATGCTGCAGGCTGGCGCCGGCGTGAAAGGCGAGTTCGAAAATCGCCTCAAGGGGCTGATCGCGGAGGTGAAGAACTCTCCTACGCCGATCATTCTGTTCATCGACGAAGCGCACACCATGATCGGTGCCGGTGGCGCCGCCGGACAGAACGACGCGGCCAACCTGCTCAAGCCCGCCCTCGCGCGCGGAGAGCTGCGCACGATCGCGGCCACCACATGGAGTGAATACAAGAAGTTTTTCGAGAAGGATCCGGCGCTG
>JANLVC010000097.1:0-12632 GCA_031363815.1 Gemmatimonadota bacterium | reverse complement strand
TAGTACTGCGACCGTTTAGAGAGTGGCTTTTTATAACCAAACGTCCGGCGCGCGTCTTGGCGGGTGAAGCGCCACGTAGTCGTGGTGAGGAGGCAGTACGAGAGGCTCTGGGCTTGATGCTTGAGGCCGTGGGTTTTGGGTTCTGGGTTCTGGGTGATTCCGCAGCCGATCAAACCCATTACCCATTACCCACCACTCACGGCGTCAAGCCCATCGCCCACAGCGAGAGGCTCTGGGCTTGACGCTTGAGGCCGTGGGTTTTGAGTTTTGGGTTCTGGGTGATTCCGAAGCCGATCAAACCCATTACCCATTACCCACCACTCACGGCCTCAAGCCCATCGCCCACCGCGAGAGGAACTGGGCTTGACGCATGAGGCCGTGGGTTCTGGGTTCTGGGTGATTCCGCCGCTGATCAAACCCACCACCGAAACGACAAGGGAGGTCTGGGCATCCCGGCCAAGGATAGGAGCCGCCCGGATTCTCCAACTGTCTGCTTACCTACTCTGTAACCGGTCGCAGCACTAGAGAATAGGCAACAGCAACAACAACAAAAACCAGAACACGGAGTTCAGTTATTGCCTTTCTTCAGCTCGGCCTTGTACGCGTCGCTCGCATAGATGGCGACTTCTACGCGCCGGTTCTTCTGGTCGTCAGCGTTCGCGATGAGCTCCAGCTCGCCGCGACCCGACGTACGAAGGCGACTGCGCGCGATGCCTTGTGACACCAGATAGTCAGCCGTGGCGCGGGCGCGACGTTCGGAGAGCGCCTGATTGTAGCTGTCGTCGCCGACCGCGTCGGTGTGTCCGACGATCAGGAGGTCAGACTTTGGATACTCGGTGAGGCTTTGGGCGAGGCTGCGCAAGTTGGCGGCCGCTTCGCTGCGAATCTTGTCGCTGTCGAAGTCGAAGAGCAGACCGCTTGCGAACGTGACCTGAATGCCTTCGCCCACACGTTCCACGGTTGCGCCGGCCACCTGCTGCTCGATCTTCTTCGCCTGCTGATCCATTTGATGGCCGATCACGGCGCCGATCGCGCCACCAACCGCGGCACCCAGAATTGCACCCTTGGCTGTCGAGCCATTATTGCGGCCAATCACGCCACCAGCCACGCCGCCGGCGGTTGCCCCGATTACCGCGCCCTTTTCCTTCTGGCTCATGCTGGCACAACCGCTTACGGTCGAGCTGGCCATCACCGCCAGCAACAGCAGGCGCGTGTTCACGCGGCCGGTCCCATTTGTCATCATGTGTCTCCCCTCCTCGAATGTGTACCAGTAGGGAATGGCACACTTCATACCACGCGCCGCCGACCACGCGATCCCGTGACCGCCAGCACCACCAGGGTGAGCAAATACGGCACCGCCAAAAACAGCTGGTACGGAATGGCCGTCCAGCCCATCGACTGAAAGAGCGTCTGGAGCGAGGTCGCCGCGCCGAACAACAGGGCGGCCGCCGCCACGCCAAGGGGGCGCCACCTTCCCAGGACCACGATGGCTATGGCGATAAAGCCGCGTCCGGCTGACATCCCCTCCACGAACGTCCCCGCCTGCGCCAGGACCAACGTGGCCCCGGCCAAACCGGCCATCGCGCCGGCAAAGAGCACGGCCAGCAGCTGAGTCCGTTTGGGCGAGATCCCCGCCGCAATCGCTGCTTTGGGTTGTTCGCCCACGGCTCGCAGCGTCAGGCCGGCATGGGTTCGCTGCATCCACCACGCCAACAGGGGCGCGATGAGGTACAGTGCGTAAGTCGCGAGCGGCTGCGCAAAGAAGGCGCGACCAATCACCGGCAGCGACGAAAGGACCGGCACAGCGTGCGTGGCCGCCGTCGGCGTCGTGAGCGCCACGCCGCCCGCGCCGTACACGGTTCGATAAACCGTGCCCGTGAGTCCGAGCGCAAAGAGTGTGATCGCCGTACCGGTGATGATCTGGTCGGCGCGCAATCCCACCGCGAACAGCGCGAAGAGCGCCGCGACCAGCAGCCCCGCCGCCGCCCCCGCCGCGAATCCGCCACCCACGCCGATCGCCCCGGCCGCAATCGTCGCGCTGAGTGCCCCCGCGATGATCGAGCCCTCGAGCCCGAGGTTGATCACGCCGGCCCGCTCGCTCACACTCTCGCCCAACGCCGCATACGCCAGCGGCGTCGCCGTGCGCACCGTTGCCTCCAGCAGCCCCGCACCAACTGTCAGGGCGCTTACACCGACGGTCACGTCTGACATCATGTCCCCGCCTCGTCCGTGCGCGAGGGACGCCAGCGGTCGGCCGCCAGCACCAGCAGGATCAGCAGCGCCTCCACGACCGACACCACCACACTCGGCACGCCGGCATCGCGCTGCATCGCGTTTGCGCCGGCTTCGAGCGCGCCAAAGAGCAGCGCCGTGGCCAGCACGCCCAGCGGATGTAATCGCGCCAGCAACGCGACCGCGATCGCCGTGTAGCCGTAGCCCGGCGAGAAGTTTTCATACAGCGCGTACGTGATGCCCGTGTACTCCACCGAGCCCGCCAACCCCGCAAGCAGTCCGCTTACCAGAAACGCGCCGAACATCGTGCGCGGCACATCGATACCACCCGCACTGGCGGCCGCTGTTGGTGTCGCACCCACCGCGCGCAACCGGAATCCACTCGCGGTGCTGCGCAGCCACCACCAGACACCGATCGCGACGATGACCACGACGAGCACGCCGGCGTGGAGACGCGTACCCTCGAGCAACACCGGCATCTGCAACTCGAGCGCGAGCGTTGCCGACTGGGGATTCACGCCCGTGGGTTCTTGCATCGGACCGCGCACCAGCCACCCGGTGAAATACTGCGCCACAAAATTCAGCATGATGGTACTGATCACCTCCAGTACGCCGAATCGCAGTCGCAAGGCACCCGCGATAGC
Organism: Gemmatimonadota bacterium; assembly: GCA_031363815.1. Classification (GTDB taxonomy): domain Bacteria; phylum Gemmatimonadota; class Gemmatimonadetes; order Gemmatimonadales; family Gemmatimonadaceae; genus Gemmatimonas. The sequence continues at coordinate 9,756 of JANLVC010000097.1, read as the reverse complement.
CGCCCATGCCGCCCCCGCCATCGCGCCCGCCACCAACATCACGGGAATGCCGATAAACCACGGCACGCCACCAAGCGTACCGCTGATCGCCGTGGCCGCTGCGGCACCGACCAGCAGCTGACCCTCGGCGCCGATGTTCAGAATGCCCGCACGGAACGCCACCGCCACCGCGAGCCCCGCCAGCGCCAGCGGCACCATGCGAACGATCGTCGCCGACGTGATCGCGTAATACGACCCGAACGCACCGCGCACCATCGCTGACAACGCCGGAACGACCTCGTGTCCGGTGGCACTCAACAGCACGGCCAACATCGCGATCGCGATGGCGAGCAGCACAAGCACGCGCGCTGTCGTCGCGGCGAACGAGCGCAGCGCCGTCATGCGTCGGCTCCCGACGCGATCGCGGCGTCACCACTTAACATCGCGCGGCCAAGCACGTCGCGACTTCTCACACTCTCGATCAGGGTGCCGTCGTGCATCGCGAACACACGATCGGCCAACAGCACGACTTCATCGAGATCATTGCTGTACACCACCACCGCTATGCCCGCGTCGCGCGCGGCCCGCAACGCCTGATGCACCGCATCGGTGGCGACGAAGTCGAGCCCGCGCGACGGACTGTCGACCACGAGCGCCTCGCACGCCGCGTCGAGTTCACGACCCAACACGAGCTTCTGCTGGTTGCCGCCGGAGAGCGTGCGGGCGTGTACCTCGGCGCTGGAGGCGCGCACGTCGAATCGCTGCAGCAAGGCGGACGTGCGCGCGCGGAAGCTGTTCCAGTCTATCACGCCTCGGCGCGCACCAGCCCCCTGCAGTGCCGTGTTTTCAAAGAGCGGCGCATCAAGCAGCAGCGCGTCACGGTGTCGGTCTTCCGGCACGAACCCCACGTGCTCGGGAATGACGCGGGTACCCGATGTTGGCGACAAGCGTCCCGCCAGCACCTGCAATAAGTCATGCTGCCCCGCCCCTTCCACGGCACCGATGCCGACGATCTCGCCCCCGTACACCTGCAGGGTGGCTGACCGCACGCGCTCCACCCCATTGGCATCGCGTACCGTCACGGCGTTGAGCGCGAGCACCGGCGGACCGTTCGCCGCACCGGCTCGGTTGTTCACAACGTCCGCCACGACGTTCAACGCGTCGCTCCCGATGAGCGTGCTGGTCGTCCGCACACTCGTGCGTACGCTCGTACCGCCAAGCATCGCATCGGCCACTCGCGTCTGATCGGTGTCACGTGCGGGTGTCGTGAGCACGGCACGCCCGCGATGCAGCACGGTGATGTCATCGGCCACCGCGAGCGCGTCGCGCAACTTGTGCGTGATCAACACCACCGCATGGCCGGTGTCAGCATAAGCGCGAATCCAGCGCCGTAACTCCGCGGATTCTGCGGGAGCGAGTACTGCGGTGGGCTCGTCGAGAATCAGGAGCCTCACGTCGCGTGCGAGCGCCTTCACGATTTCGCATCGCTGTTGCGCACCCACCGGCAGATCCTGCACGCGCGCGTGGGGATCGAGCACCAATCCCGCGTGTCCGGCAACCTGGCGAACTCGATCGGCTGCGCGTTGCGGATCGAATCGGCCATGACCGCCAAGCGCGATGTTCTCCGCCACCGTCATCGTGGGAACCAACGTGAAATGCTGGTGCACCATCCCGATGCCGAGGGCCAGCGCGTCCGACGGGGATCGCACGGTGACCGGCGAGCCGCGCCACTGCATCACGCCCTGCTGTGCGCGCAACAACCCGAATACCACGCGCATCAACGTCGTTTTTCCCGCACCATTCTCGCCCAGCAGCGCATGCACGCTGCCGGCGCGGACCTGCAGCGCCACGTTATCCAGTGCGCGCACGCGACCAAAGGCGTGCGTGATGCCGTCGAGCGAGAGCAGCATGGCTCCCGTCGGCGCGGTCGTCACGATCCCGTGGGGAGATGCAGGAATGTCCAGGGGAGCCCGAAGCGTGTTTCGAGTAAGGCGCCGAGCGCCTGGACACCAAGCGTCTCCGTGGCGTAATGCCCGGCGTACACCACGCACAGGTCGTGCTCTATGGCATCGACGGTGGTGTGATGCGGTCCCTCGCCCACGATCAGCGTATCGACGCCGCGATCGCGCGCTTCACGCAACGACTCTGACGACGCACCGCCACCGGTGCAGATGGCCCATCGATGCGTGCGGCGTCCCCTCGGCGGAATCGACGTGCGCACGGTGCCGCCATAACGGGCCGAAAAGGCCTGCACGCGAAGCACCAGTTCGTCGGTGGGCTCATTGGCCGTTCCAGTCACACCGATGTCGACCGACTTGAAGCGCGCAAAGCCACCATCCGGCGTGAGCCCGAGCGCCTGTGCCAACCGCACGTTGTTTCCATGCGTGGCGTGCAAGTCCAGCGGCAGATGCGACGAATACACGGCCAGACCGTTGGAAAGCAGCGAGCGATACTTTTCGTACTGCATGCCGACGAGCGGCTGCACGCCACTCCAGAACAGTCCGTGGTGCACGATCAGGAGGTCGGCGCCGGAGATCACCGCTTCGGCGATCGCCGCTCGCGATGCATCGACGGCGACGGCGACCTGATGCACCGCGCCGGGGTTCGCCACCTGCAGGCCGTTTACCGCACCAGGATAGTCGGGGATCTCACTGGTGCGCAGTTCGGCGTCGAGCACTGACACGATGTCTCCCAGCGGGACGGACGGCAAGGCGCTGCCGTTCCCGCTGGCCGCTGCGAGAATGCGATCCGTCTCTGGTGTGGGCATGACTTACTTCGCCACGGGCGGCAGTGGCTTGGCGCTGTCCGTGCCCTGCAGTAGATCGGTGAGTCCGGTAAAGGTCCCGGCCTTGAACATTGCGCCGACGGAATCGCTGGCGGCCATCGCCGCCGCCGGCACGCGCGCGCGCAGCGCCGGATTGACCACGAGGCGCACGATGTCGTCCTTCACGCCGTGGTTGATGACGCGACCCGTAAAGGTGCCCGCTTGCACTTCACGCGCGAGCATCATGAACGCTTTCGGCAAATCGATCACGACGCTGGCGATGATGACATCTGGCGCGACGCTATTCTGGTCGGCGTTGGTCCCGAAGGCGAGAATCTTCTTCTCCCGCGCGGCCTGAAACACGCCAAGTCCGGCAGCATCGGCGTTCTGGAAGATGATGTCGACGCCCCGCGCGATCTGGGCGAGCGCCTGTTCCTTGCCGGCGCTCACGTCATCCCAGTTGCCGATGTACGCGGTGATCACGGCGACGCGGGGATTCACCGATTTGGCGCCACGTTCGAAGGCGAGAAAGCTGGTCTTCACCGGGGGGAGTTCGGTGCCGGCGATGAGACCGATCTTGTTGGACTTGGTCATCGCGCCGGCGAGTATGCCCGCCTGATAGGAGGCTTCCTCGAAGGCGAAGGCGATCCCGGCGAGATTGGGCGCGGTCACGCGCCCCGAGGTGATTACATAATTCGTTTTCGGATAGCTGGGCGCGACGCGGGTCGCGGCTTCCTGGTACTCGAAGCCGTTGCCGATCACGAGGTCATAGCCCTGCGCGCCGTACTGTCGGAAGTTTTCGTCGAACTCGGCGGGGGTTTTCGTTTGAATGTGCGACGTTTCGGCGCCGAGCGTATCCCGGATGGCGAGCAGCCCTTCGTGGGCGATGCCGTTCCACGACTTATCCGAAATAGGGCCCGGGGTCAGCAGCGCCACCCGCATTGTCTTGACGCCGGCGGAATCGGCCGTGCTGCCAGCCTTTTCGGCGCCGCAGGCGGCGAGCAGGCCGATCAGGGCACCGAACGTGACGCGGGCGAGTGGATTGCTGAACATAGAAAAATCCTTGCGGATGTTTAGGCGCTTTTGTGAAGCAATGGTGTCGCCATAGTGTTGCTTAATATCGACGTTTAATCGTCGAGAGAAACGCCGAGCAGGCTGAGCAGGCGCTCAAGATCATCGTTGGAGAAAAACGTAATGCGGACTTCGCCTTTGTCTTTGGCTGATAGCTGAATGGACACGCCGGTCTGGAGTTTCCGGCGGATACGTTCTTCGATCTGTCGAACGGTGGCGGCCGAGACGCCGGCGGGGAGGCTGCTGTCGGCGTCGGTGGGTTTTTTCCCGGCAGCTGGCGGTTTGGTCCGACCGGCTTGCACGCGCCGTTCGACTTCGCGGACGGAAAGCCCTCCTTCGACGATATCGCGGGCCATGTCCACGATGGCCCGTTCGGTGCTGAGGGGGAGGAGGGCTCGCGCGTGTCCGGCGGTGAGCTGCTTCTCCTGCAACATTCGGCGTACGGAGGCGGGGAGCTGTCGGAGTCGGAGGGCGTTGGCGACGGTGGACCGATCCTTTCCGACGACGTCAGCGACTTCCAGATTATTGAGCTGGAATTCGTCGGCGAGGCGCTGGTATCCATCGGCCTCTTCGATGGGGTCGAGGTCAGCGCGCTGGAGGTTTTCGACCATCGCCAGGACGAGCAGCGTTTTGTCGTCGACGGGCTTCACGAGCGCGGGAATTTCGGTCCAGCCAAGTCGGGTGGCGGCGCGGAAGCGGCGCTCGCCGGCGATCAGTTCGTAGCCGGAGCCGTTGGGGGCCGGGCGCACGGTGATTGGCTGGAGCAACCCATTTATGCGCAGGCTTGCTTCGAGATCGGCGAGATCTTCGGGTCGGAATTCTTGGCGAGGCTGATAGGGATTGGCGCGGATCTGCGAGAGCTTGAGGGTGCGCAGCGGGGATTCTTCGCGCGCGGTCTCAGGGTCAGCGGCGGCCGCCGTGTCGGAGACGGCGGAATTGCCCCCAGTCACGGAGGCGATGGGCGTGTCTTTCGGCTTATCGCGACGCGCGAGGAGGGCGTCGAGTCCGCGTCCGAGGCGGCGGGGGGGTTCAGGGGTCATAAAATGCTACGTAAGTGCTTGAGGCAATTAAGGTTACGCGCCTTCGCCCGATTTCGATGGGGCGGCCGTGCGATCAATGAGTTCTCGGGCGACGGCCATGTAGGCTTGGGCGCCAACGGAGGACACGTCATACACTACGATCGGCTTTCCGAAGCTGGGGGCTTCGGCCAACCGGATGTTTCTGGGGATGACGGTGGTGAAGACCTTGTCGCCAAAGTGGCTGCGGGCATCGGCGGCAACTTGCCTTGAGAGGTTGAGGCGGTTGTCATACATGGTGAGCAGGACGCTGTCGACTTCGAGCTCCGGGTTGAGCGAATCCTGCACGCGCTGCACGGTGCCGAGCAGCTGCGAGAGTCCCTCGAGGGCGTAGTACTCGCACTGAAGGGGGATGAGGATTGCGTCGGCAGCCACGAGCATGTTCAGGGTGATCAGCCCGAGTGACGGGGGGCAATCGATCAGGATGAAGTCATAGCGATCGCGGATCGGCGCGAGGGCGTTCCGCATGCGCGAACCACGGTTTTCGGCATCAACGAGTTCGATTTCAGCGCCGGAGAGTTCTGGCGTGGTCGGGAGGACGTCGAGATGGCCGAACTGGACGTTGCGGATGAGGGCCTGATCGACGGAGGCACCGCCAATGAGGACGTCGTAGCAGTCCACGGTGAAGTCGTCGCGGGAGATCCCGCAACCGCTGGTGGCATTGCCTTGCGGATCGGCGTCGATGAGCAGCGTGCGCTGTTCAGCGACGGCGAGCGAGGCCGCGAGGTTCACGGCGGTGGTGGTCTTACCGACTCCACCTTTCTGATTGGCGATAGCGAGGATTCGTGCCAAGAGTCGTCTGCGAGGAGTGAGCGCGGGGAGCGGTAGTATAGGTGCCCTTCAGCTCCTGGACTATCGTGTGAGCAGACCAATCCTGTGGTTTGGGGCACGATTTCAATGAATTCGGCGCGTTCGCGCCAATTCCTTTCCGCCCATGGTGTTTCACGTGAAACTTGACGGCATCGTTTCTCGCTACCGCTGAGGGAATACTAGAGATCGGCAAGATCACGCCGTTTCACGTGAAACAGTTTCCCGGAACGGCCGAATGACCGTGCGAAGCAACATGAACGGGGGCGCTACTTCGTAAACCGCCAGCGAGTGGTCACGCTCACGGCGATGGTGGCCAGGCCTTCGCTCACTGGCGTTGGCGCCGGCGCATCGGCCATCTCCATCTTCGCCATCGCCATCACGGCCCGGGGCTGCGGCCGCTCGTACTCGTTGATGTTGAGCTCGAGCAGCTCAGCCACCTGCCCTCCCGCGGCGTTGGCTGCGACTACGGCCTGACGACGGGCGCTCTCCACGGCCTTGGTGAGTGCAGTCTCCTGTGCTTTCGCCCGGTCCTTTACTAAAAACTCCAGACCGGCTACCCGATTGCCACCGTTGGTCAGCGCGGCGTCAATGATGGGGCCCGCCTGTTCAATCTTATCGGTTTCGACTTGGACGATGTTGCTGACCCGATAGCCATCGATCATGACGCGCTGAGTTTTCTCATCGTATCGCTGAATAGGCATAACGCTGTAGTTGAGCGTCTGGATCTGCGCGGCGGGAACACCGAGTGCGCGGATCGCGGCCAGGATCGCCGTCTGCTTTTTGTTGTTCTCCTGCGATGCGAGGGCGGCGGTTTTGGCTTGGGTTTCCATGCCGACCTGTACTTGAGCGCGATCGGGGGCGACTTGGACCTCGCCGCGTCCGGTGACGACGATCTGCGGCGGCGGCTGCGGCATGGACATTTGCGCGGCGGCCTGAGTGGCGAGCGCCGGTGCAGCGAGCACGCCGAGCACGAGGGCGAGGGCAGTTAGCGGGCGAACGGCCCGCTTCGGCGAACGAATCGTCATGGCAAAACTCCTGATCTCTATAGGAAGGCGTGTGATGGTGAATGGTGATACCCGAGTCCCGCATCTTCGATCAGTTTGGGGGACAGTTTGATGATGAACCGTACTGTACACGTGGCAAATCGTCCACGATTTACACGCCATTATCAAAACACTATCAGCTCACAACAACAACAATCGCGGGGACAGATGGCGATCTACATGCGGGTGCATCAATAACGCGCCGCCGCGCATTCGCCTCCGACAACGCCCCGTCGGCGTCGCTCGCCTTGCACGCTTCGTACACGAACGGTGGTGAGAATCTTGCACGAGTGGATCGCGCTACGGGCCGAGCTATTCGCGCACCGGCGCTCGCCGCAGCTCCATCATCAAGTTCTGCAGATCCGCCGGGCTGATGCCCGGGATCTGACCGGCTTGGGCCAGCGTGGCCGGACGGATACGCGTGAGCTTTTGCCGAGCCTCGATAGAGATCGTCAGCATCGCTTCGTAGTTCAACGATTCGTGCAGCGATACCGACCCCTGTGCCTTGAGCCGATTCGCGCGCGTGCGCTCCTTCTCGAAGTAGCGCTCGTACTTGATCTCGAGCTCTGCGCCAACCACGGCGTCCACCGGGAGCGCATCACCCACGCCGGCCGCCGCGAAGAGCGCTTGCAACGACACATCCTGACGGCGCGTGAGTTCGATGGCGCGCACGGCGTGCAGCAACGGCGTCGACCCCACCGCCAACAGCAGCGGGTTTGCCACCATGGGCGTCATGCTCGTACGCGCCGCGAGCGCATACGCCTCACGCACCGCACCGAGACGCACCGCCATCTGCGCCTGCTCGGCCGGCGCCAATAACCCCAGACCGTCGGCGATCTCACCTAACCGCGCGAGTGCGTTGTCCTGACGAACCGTGAGACGGAATTCGCTGCGCGACGTGAACAGGCGATACGGTTCGTCCACCCCGCGCGTGACCAGGTCGTCAATGAGGACACCGATGTAGCTTGTCTCGCGACCGAGGATGACCGGCTCGCGTTCCTGTACCCAGCGCGCCGCATTCAGGCCGGCGATCACGCCCTGCCCCGCCGCTTCCTCATAGCCTGTCGTGCCGTTCACCTGACCGGCGAAATACAGACCGTGCACGGCGCGCGAGGCGAGTGTTGACGAGAGCTGCGTGGGCGGATAGTAGTCGTACTCGATGGCATAGCCGGCGCGTGTCATGCGCACGTCTTCGAGACCGCGCACCGTGCGCATGACGGCCAGCTGCACCGTCGCCGGCAACGACGTGGAAAGGCCGTTCACATACAGCTCGCTCGTGTCGTGTCCTTCCGGCTCCAGAAAGAGCTGATGCTGCGCCTTGTCGGGAAACTTCACGACCTTGTCTTCGACACTCGGGCAGTAGCGCGGACCACGCGAGGAGATCGCCCCGCCGTACATCGCCGATTCGGCGAGATGATTGGAGATGATCGACGTGCCAGCTTCGTCGAGCATGGTGAGCCAGCACGGCAACTGCGCCGGATGACGCGTGCGCCGAACGCCATCCACGAGCTGCGTGCGCGGCGTGCTCCAGAAATGCGACCACGAATAATCGAACTGTTCGATCTCGCTGGGTTGCCGATCGAGATCGGCGGTGCGCACACTGCGTCCGTCGATGCGTGGCGGTGTGCCCGTTTTGAAACGCTCCGTCGTGAGGCCGAGCGCATCGAGCTGTTCGCCGAGCAGCACGGACGACGCTTCACCGGCGCGACCGCCGCTGATTTGGGTGCCGGTCCCGATGTGCATCTTGCCGCGTCCGAACGTGCCGGTCGTGAGCACGACGGCGCGCGCGCCGAAGCGACGGCCTTCCATGGTCTCCACGCCGGATATGCGCGTGCCGCTCGCGTCGAACAACAGTCGCGCCACCATGCCCTGAATAGTGATCAGGTTGGGCTGCGCCTCGAGCAGCGTACGCACCGCGCGCCGATAGAGTCCGCGATCACATTGGGCGCGAGGCGCCCACACCGCCGGCCCCTTGCCGCGATTGAGCATCCGGAACTGCACCGACGCCATGTCGGTAGCCCGCGCCATGATGCCGCCCAGCGCATCGACCTCGCGTACCACGGTGCTCTTGGCGATGCCCCCGATGGCCGGGTTACACGAGAGCTGCCCGATCTGCTCGAGAGCGCCGGTAACGAGCGCCACGGAGGCGCCGGAACGTGCGGCCGCCACCGCGGCCTCGGTGCCAGCGTGTCCGCCGCCGATGACGACCACATCGAACGACGCTTCCACGGCCGCGCTGCCGGCAGAACTGAGGCGGTCGGAATGTGCGGTCGACATCACGTTCAACAGCATGTTCCCGGGCACGGTCGTTTACACCTCATGACGCAATAAACTAGACGGCGCGACAAGCCGGCGCCCGTTCCAGTTCCCTCGCGGGCGGTCCCGCTGCTATATCCCTGACACGTCGCCCCTTTCTCCCCGCCGACCACGAACGCCAATGCCGCTGATCCTCCCGAACACCGCGCCGACTCTGCTGATCCGGAAGTCGGCGTTCGAACGCGTCGAGATGACCCGGGCGCAGGTCGATGAAGCGCTGGGGCTGACGCCCGATGAATTCCGGATCGAGGGGTCGCTGATCGCCATCGGACCGCTGGTTGGCGAGGACACGCTGAGCGAACTGATCGAACGTCTCGAACAAGCGGGGCTCGTGTATTACGACGACTTTTTCGAATTAAGCGGCAACTGGCCCGAGTGGCTCCGGCTCTTCGCCATGGACGACTCGGTCTGACGCGGGGGCGCGCGCCTCTCCCCGGTTCCATAAGATCCGCTACTACGGGCTCCTCAGTCCCACCGGTCGCACGAATCTTTACTTCGTTATGCACGAGCGACGTGTGAACTGCGGGCTGGCGACTCTTCAGTAAAACGCTGTTTTGGCTGCGACGCTCGCAGCCTAAACGCCCGCGAGGCGAACCGCGGCCGACGGGCGAAGTGCTTGTGCCGCGGTGCGTTGCGGAGCAAACCGCGGGAAGACACGTTCCCGATATGCTGCGAGGAGTTGCCTGTATAACGTCCG
>JANLVC010000069.1:0-2514 GCA_031363815.1 Gemmatimonadota bacterium | reverse complement strand
AACAATTCCATGGACATCCCGTAGTCACCCAAAAGCGCTGCACGTGGCCCCGCCTGGCGAACCCGCCCGCCTCACTGATGCCCTCGAGGCCCTCCGCAAGGATTGGGAGGCCAGGCGGCATGTCGACCGTGAACATCTGAGCCGCAAGGCTCGCAGGACTGTGTGATCGCCACGGGCAACGTGGACGATCGACCCGATGACACGCGACGTGCCATAGCAGGTTGGACTGCAACAACGCTGGTGCGCGAACGGCAACACTCACGCACCCGAGATACGCGCGTGCCCTTGACACGAAACTCGTTAGGACGGTTAGACATCGGTCAACGCGCCATTGCTAGTATTGCCTCAACCGCGCCGGCGCATTCAAACGCGGGATTTGAATCCTTGATGTCGAGCAAGTTGAGATACGCCGTCAACTTAAACTTCTCGCCGTGCTTCCTATGAACTGCGTAGCGAATGCCATCAGTGACAATCAGGCGGGAGCATTGCTCTCGTCCTCCTCTGAGCGCGTAGTCAAGTGCTTGACCCACCGGCGAAAACACCGAGCGACCCATCAGCTTTGCCTCCACAACGCACTGCAGTGTTCCGTCAGTTGCGGGCATTCGATCGAACAAGGCGATATCGATGTTGCGCCATTCGATGGCAGCGGTCTGATGCGACCAACCGAGCGAGAAAAGCAGGGGAATGACGAAGTAGGCGACGGTTTCTTGCTCAGAGGGTCTGCGCTCGGGCGGCTCCTGCTCATTCGAGTACCACCGTGCAACGCGATCAAGGCCAGTTACTGTCTCTATCAGTTTGTCGACTCTGTCCGCAGGCCATCCCTCGATGAAGAGTCGACGTCCAAGTTCAGCGAGATCCAGCGGTCTGGGTTCAGGAGGAAGTTCCGCCAGTTTTCGATCCCTCGAACTCTGAGAAATCTTCAACGTCCCTACCCAAGCGCGCACTGCATCAACTTCGACCGACGCAAACGTTCGCACTTGTCCGCCGAGCGTCTTTCCGGGAAATGTGAACCCGGTCCCCGGGTACCAGCGGACTCGTCGAACGTGTTGCACATCCCATCCGTCGACATCGCCGAATGCTGGAAGCCACATCGGTGCATCGTCGGCGATCTCTCCGAGCGCTACGACACGACCCGTACCCAGGCGAAGGAGCACTGCATCGCCACGCTTTGCATCAACGTAGAACCTGCGGAGATTATTATCGTCGAGGGAAGCGTACGCTTCAGGAGAGTACGGCCCGAGGCGACCTGGTCCAGCAAGCATAACGTCCCAGCGCTGGCATAGATCAGCATAGTCGCGCTCCGTGTCTCCGGCGCCGATCTGCCAAAGTTTCTGGGTACCTAGCTGCATGGACGGTTGGGTAAGTGGTACCGATGACTAACGAAGTTGTAGGATAAGTCCCGAACGCGGTCGATGTGGGAACGGAACTTGATAGCACGCGGCGGGTTGGTCCTGCATCGAATGTGGTGTCGTTTCGCCTCGCTGTCGAGATCCTGCCATGGCCCGCTACAACGTGGTCGATACGCATCCGCAGTTTCTGAGCGTTGCCCTTGCACGCCAGCTGCTTTCCGGCACGTTCGAGCACGCGCTGAACCACCGGCTTGACCACGAAGTTGATCTGGCCCACTTCGATGCCCGCTTCAAGAACGACACGACCGGCGCGCCGGCATACCTGCCGGCCATGCTGCTCAAGGTGGTGCTGTTCGCCTACTCGCAAGGCATCGTGCGCAGCCGGACGATTGAACGGGTGAGCCCAAGAGCACGTGACGTTCATGGCGTTGTGCGGCATGATGGCGCCGCATTTCACCACGATCGCCCACTTTGTCAGCACGCTCCGCGACGACATCGCCCACGTGTTTGCGGCGGTGCTGGCGGTGTGCGACGGCCAAGGCCTGATCGGGCGCGAGATGTTCGCGATCGATGGCGTCAAGCTGCCCAGTACTGCGTCGAAGCATCGGAGCGGCACGCGGGCCGAGTTCACGCAGCCGGCCGAGAAGCTGGAGGCCGCCGCCAAGACGATGCTGGAGCGGCACCGAGAGAGCGATGCCGTGGACATCGAGCCCGATATCGCGGCCAAGACCACGGCGCGGATCGCGCGACTCACGCCGGATGCGCATCAGCTGCGCGAGTGGCTCGCGACGCATCCGGAGGATCGCCGTGGCCCGACCGGCGGGCTCCGCAAAAGCAATCGCACGGACAATGAGAGCGCGAAGATGGCGACCGACAAAGGCGTCATCCAAGGCTATACCGGCGTCGCCGCCGTCGATGCGAAACATCAGATCATCGTCGAGGCGCAAGCGCATGGCACGGGCTCCGAGCAGGAGTTGCTGCTGCCCGTCGTCGAGGCCCTCGCCACGCTGCGCACGAGTGCGACGGTGCTCACGACCGACGCGGGCTACCATAGTGAAGCGAATCTCGCCGCGCTCGCGGCGTTGGAGGTGCCGGCGCTGATCGCCGACCCGGACATGCGCAAGCGCGATGAACGATTCGCGGACCGTGAGCACCACACCACAGC
>JANLVC010000034.1:0-26226 GCA_031363815.1 Gemmatimonadota bacterium | reverse complement strand
GCACCGTTGGTGATGTCGGCCGCGCGGGAAAATTCCTTGGGCGAGTGACTGATGCCGCCCACGCTCGGAATGAAAATCATCGCCATCGGCGCGATGTGTGCAACTTCCTGCGCATCGTGTCCGGCGCCACTGGGCATGCGTTGCGACGAGAAGCCGAGCGCGGTGGCACTCGACTCGATCCAGTTCATGACCTGCGGATCGGAGATGGCGGGCTTGCTGTCGGTGAGCCGCTTGAAGGCGAACTTTGTGGTCGTCGCCGTGCCTATTTCACGGGCCAGACGTTCGAACACTTCGGTGAAATGCTCGATTTTGGCTTGCTCCAGATCGCGGAGATCCACCGTCATGACCACCTGTCCGGGAATCACGTTGGTGGTGTTCGGCGACACGACCATGCGGCCCACGGTGGCCACTTGGCGCCCCGGTTCGGCGCGCACGGCGTCGTTCACCGCCACGGTGAACTTGGCGGCGGCGAGCATGGCATCCTGACGCTGATCCATGGGCGTGGCGCCGGCGTGATTGGCGAAGCCCATAATCGTGACCTCGAACCAGCGGAGTCCCACAATGCCCTGCACCACCCCGATCTGTTTCGACGCCTTCTCGAGCAGGCCGCCCTGTTCGATGTGCAGCTCGATATAGCAGGCGATGTCGCCCTTCTTCTTCACCGATTCACCAAGGCGCGACACATCACCGCCGATGATGCCGATGCCTTCACGGATGGTCTTGCCGGAGCGCGCCACTTTCGCGAGCTCGGCGTCGGTCATCTCACCGATAGCGGTCTTGCTACCGGCGGTGCCACCCTCTTCGTTCTGCCAGATCACAACCTCAAGCGGATGGCGCAGCCGCATATTCTGTTCGCGCAGCGTGCGCGCCACTTCGATCGCGCCGAACGAACCGACGGGGCCATCGAAGTTGCCGCCGTCGGTCACCGAATCCACGTGCGACCCGATCAGTATCGGCGCGAACGCGCGATTGGTACCCTCGAGTCGGGCGTAGATGTTGCCGGCGGTATCGATGCGCGGTGTGAAGCCTGCATCGCGCATGAGCTGCAGCGTGAAAGCACGTCCGGCGAGATCCGCCTCGGAGTACGCCACGCGATTGATGCCGGTGGCGGTGCGTCCGACCGCGTCGAAGCGCGTAAGCCACTCGTTGAGACGCGCGCCGTTCACGCGCATCGGCGCGGCGGCCGAGGCGGTATGGGGGGCGGACAAATACGGCAACATCAATGGCATCGACGCCAGCGTACCGGCGTGACCGAGGAAAGTACGGCGCTTCATGTCATCAGCCTCGGGCAGCGATGATGCGAATGGCGGACGCCAGTTTGTCGGCGTCGGCGGGGGTGTTGTACAACGTGGGCGTGACGCGCACGCAATCGCCCTTGGCGAGGCCGGTGCGTTGGAAAGTAAAGATGCCGAACTCGTCGTGCAGCGTGATGGCGAGCGCGCGGTTGGCCTCGCTGGTGCCACGGTTATGCAGCCGGAAACCGGTGATCGCCCCGGTGAGCGCGGCATCTTCCGGCGTCAGAATGGTCACGCCCTTCACGTCGGCCACGGCATGCACCCAGCGGTCGCGCAAATAGCGCAAACGCGCCGCCTTTTGCGGAATGCCGATACTGAGCTGAAAGTCGATGGCATCGGGAATAGTCATCACGGTAGCGAAATGCGTGGTACCGGTGTGAATGCGGCTTTCAATGCGATCGAGTGGTGCGCTTTCGTCGGCGTGCGCGCGGTCGATGGCGTCGAGTCGCGATTCGCGGATGTACAGCGCACCGGCGCCGACCGGCGCGCCGATCCACTTGTGCAGATTCAACCCTACGAAATCGGCGCCCATGTCGGCCATGGTGAGCGGCACCTGTCCGAACGAGTGCGCGGCGTCGACCACCACGTCCACACCGCGCGCCTTGGCCAGCTTGGCGATGTCACCAACGGGCAGCAGCAAGCCGGTTTTGTTGTTGCAGTGCGTGAGCAGCAAAAGCTTGGTGCGCGGATTGGCATCGAGTGCCGCGGTGTACGTGGCCAGAATATTCTCGTGCGCCGCCGGCTCGGGAATGTCGAGCGTGACCACCTTCGCGCGGCAGCGCGCAGCCAGCGCATTCATGGCCCACTGCATCGCGTTGTAATCGAGGTCGGCGTACATCACCGTATCGCCCGGGAGCACGCGATTGTACTGCCCGATGAGCGCCTGCAGCGCTTCGGTCGCACCGCGCGAGAAGGCGAGTTCAGTAGGCTTGGCCCCCACAAAGGTGGCCACGCGTTCGCGGGCAGTGCGCATGAGGGCGGGATACTCACGCCGAGCGAAGTACGAACTCTCGCTGTTGACGCGATCGATGTAGCGGTGATACGCCTCGAGCACCGGCCACGCCATCATGCCGAAGTAGCCCGCTTCCATGTTCGTGGTGCGCGGCGTGATACGATACTTGGCGGCCACCTGCGTCCAGTAGGCCTCGTCGCGGGCCACGTGGTACAGCGCGCCGGCGTGCGGCGTGAGCGGCACATCGTCGTCGGGGGACGGCGGTGACGACATCGCGGCGGCAGACCCCGGGGCGGCAACGGCGGCCGCGCCAAGGATCGCCGCGCTCTTCACGAAATCACGACGGGAGCGGTGTGTGGTCATCCTTGACGGTACGGGCTTGGGCGCTCGGCCGCAATCACGGGCTCTCGTGACCTAGACGGGCATCGCCGAACCGATCACACAGCGACAAGGAGAAAAAAGGGCCACGGGGGCGAATGCATACTGGGCGTGGTCCGACGATTTTACTCACACCGTATTGTCCGAATACCAGGGAATTCGTATATTCGCGGCCGATAAAAGCGTGCGTCGTGATGACGTACCGATAACAAGAGATGTCGCGAAGGTCGAGACGAAGCATTCGTTCCTGATTCCCGGCTCGGTCATTTCCGGCTCACCCGTGCACTATTCCAGCATGTCGCCTCTCCAGTCTACGGCTACGGCACCGTGCGCCGTGATCAGCCGCGGCCGTGTAGCCGGTCAGACCTGCCACATCGAGGGGATTCGCATCACCCGTCGGGCGGCTGTTGCCCTACTCACAACCCTCGCCCTGAGCGCGTGCTGGGCGGGATCCACCGACACGCCGCCGTCAGGGCCGCCGCCGTCAGGGCCGCCGGCGGTGGCGCCGATAGCGTACGTGACGGGGCAGTCGTACTTCGGGCGCAACGGTTACGTGGAGTACATCGCCGGCAACACGCCGGTGATTCTCACGGCGCCGCACGGCGGCACGCTCAGTCCGTCGTCGATTCCCGACCGCACCGCCGGCGCCTGCGGTGGTTTGGCCACCACGGTCACCGACGCCAACACGCAGGAGCTCGTGCGCACCATGCAGGCGCGCTACGCCGCGCGATTCGGCAAGGTTCCGCACGTGATCATTTCGCACTTGTCGCGACGCAAGCTCGACCCGAACCGCCTGCAACCGGAAGCCGGCTGTGGCAACGCCGAGGCAGCCACGGCACTCGGCGAGTGGCATAGCTACATCGACGCGGCCAAAAGCGCGGTGCTGAAAGCGCACGGCAAAGGCTGGTACATGGACATTCACGGTCATGGACATGCCGTGCAGCGTCTCGAGCTTGGCTACTTGGTAAGTGGTACGCAGCTCGACGGCAGCGACGCCGCACTCGATGCGTCGAACGCGATCGAGAACGGTGCCAGTATTCTCACGCTCTCGCTGGCGTCGCCGCTGTCGTTCTCGGCGCTATTGCGCGGCGCTGGCAGCCTCGGCACGCTCTACGCGGCACAGGGATTCCCCTCGGTACCGAGCAGCAGCGATCCAGGTCCGAACGGCGCCGAGTACTTCAGCGGCGGCGACAATACACGTCGGCACTCGTGCGGGAGCGAGGCCGGGCCGCTTGGGGGCACCACCGGCGGCGTGATCTGCGGTGTGCAGGTCGAGGCCAACTTTGTCGGTGTGCGCGACAACGCGGCGAATCGTGAACGGTTTGCCGATGCGACCGCACAGGTGCTGGAGCAGTATCTCCGCGTACACTGGGGATTGTCGCTGGCGCCGTGAGTGTTCAGGGCGCTTCGGATGGCGTCGGTGGGGGGCTGCCATGGCAGGTTCACGCAGATGGCGCGAAGACCGCGAAGAACTTCCAAGAACAAAGGAAACAACCCAACGGCTTGGCCGCGGATTACCACGGATAGGACACGGATTGCGCCGGCCTGCGCGACACGGTCCGTGGCGCACCTCCACTCACCGTGTTTTGTTGTTCAATCCGCGGCCATCGGCGAAGATTTGCGGTAATGCTGTTTGTGGAAGGAAACAACCCAACAGCTTGGCCGCGGATCAACACGGATAGGACACGGATGGCGCTCGCCTGCGCGACACGGTCCGTGGCGCACCACCACTCACCGTGTTTGGGTGTTCAATCCGCGGCCATCGGCGAAGATCCGCGGTAAGGCGGTTTGTGAACTGGAAACAACCCAACGGCTTGGCCGCGGATTACCACGGATAGGACACGGATTGCGCCGGCCTGCGCGACACGGTCCGTGGCGCACCACCACTCCAAGTGTTTGGCTGTTCAATCCGCGTGCATCGGCGAAGATCCGCGGTAACGCGGTTGGTGGACTGGGGGTTGATCAGGGCAGCGCGTCGAAGCCGGCCGTGGTGAAGTGTTCGTCGAGCGCAAGCACCTGACGAATTCGCCTCTGCCGCATTGTTTCGAAACTGACGGAATCAGCAAGGCTGAGCCGCTGATCGGAGAAGCGACGAAGCCATCGGTCAACGGCTGCGCGTTCAAGCTCGCGATCCACATAGATCACGTCGTGACTCGGATCCTGATGCACGCTGTCGAGAAACTGCACGCTCGCGCTGACGCCTCGGAATCGCATCAGCAGAATCTGCATCTCGGCGAGCACCAGGTTGGTTGTCACCAGCGTTCGCCCCTCATCGATCCAACCACGATAGGTGGTCAGCGCAACGCGATGGCGCGCTTCCTTGCTGCTTAGCGCTGCAAACCATCCTGAGGTATCCAGGAACGCCTGTTTCACCGCCGTCGCGACCGGGGGCTCCGGTATGACTCGGCCAACACGGTGTCATGATCGACCGCCGTGCCCTCGGGCGCCTCGATTTCGCCAAGAGTCTCAATAAACTGCAGCATCGGGCTCGCGCTCTGCTGCTCCTTTGCAAAGCTGCGAACACCACGGCGCAGAATTTCCGCCTTCGACAGTCCAGTCTCCGCCACCAACCGGTTGAGGAGATCCCGATCGTCTACGGCGAGATACACCTGCACCGGTTCGCGTACGCGACGTGAGGGGGCTGGCATGCATGTATCATACTACCTTTGCTGCATGTACGCTATACATGCGCCGCCGTACACGCACCGCCCCCTCCCCGCCGCTGCCCTCGTCGCGATAGCTTCCCCGCATGTCTACCGACTCCACTTTCCTCGGCGATCTTCCACCAAACGAATTTCGCGCCGCCGCTCATGCCGCGGTGGATTGGATCGCCGATTACCTCGAGCATGCCACGCAGCTGCCGGTAAAGAGCCGCGTGCAGCCCGGCGAGATCCGCGCGGCGCTACCGACCTCGGCGCCGGCGCATGGCGAGCCGCTCGAGGCGATGCTGCGCGACTTTCGCGACACCATCATGCCCGGCATCACGCACTGGAATCACCCCGGATTCTTCGCGTACTTCGCGAACAGTGCGTCGTATCCCGGCATTCTTGGTGAGTTGCTTGCCGCCGGCATCAATGCCAACGGCATGCTCTGGGTTACCAGTCCCGCCGTCACCGAGCTCGAACAGGTCTCGCTCGACTGGCTGCGACAGCTCATGGGACTTGGCGACGGATGGTTTGGGCAGATCACCGATACCGCGAGCGTGAGCACGTTCTACGCGTTGGCGGCGGCGCGGGAGCAGGCCGGCTTCGATGTGCGCATGCAGGGCATGGCAGGGCGCGCCGATATGCCCCGTCTGCGCGTGTACTGCAGCGAACATGCGCATTCGTCGATCGACAAAGCGGTGATTGCACTCGGGCTCGGCCACGAGAACCTCGTCAAGATCCCCGCCGACGAGAACTTCCGCATGCGCCCCGATGCGCTCGAATCGGCGATCCAGGCCGATATCGCCGCGGGTTTTCATCCCATTGCCGTGGTGCCGTGTGTGGGCACCACCAGCATGACGAGTGTGGATCCGGTGCGCGCGATCGTGCGCATTGCGCGCACGCACGGCTGCTGGGTACACGTGGACGCGGCGTATGGCGGCGTGGCGGCCATCGTGCCGGAAATGCGGCACCTCATGGACGGCACCGACGACGCCGATTCGTTCGTGGTGAATCCGCACAAGTGGCTGTTCACGCCGATGGATTGCTCGGTGATGTACACCAGGCATCCGAATGCACTCAAGCGTGCCTTCGCCTTGCTGCCGGAATATCTGATCACGCGCACGCAAGACGAAACTGTCAACCTGATGGACTACGGCATTCAGCTCGGGCGTCGGTTCCGCTCACTGAAGCTGTGGATGGTGATGCGCGCGTATGGCGCCGACGGCATCGCCGAGCGCATTCGTTTTCATTGCGCCCTTGCCCGCGACTTTGCGGGCATGGTGCATTTCGAAAGTGGCGGCTGGGAACTCACGGCGCCGGTCACGATGTCGCTGGTCTGCTTCCGCTATGCGCCGGCCGGCCTGAGCGAGACCGACATCGCACGGGTAAACGCGGCGATCATGGAGCAGGTGAACGCCGATGGCCGGGCGTATCTGTCGCACACGAAGCTGAACGGCAAGTACACGCTGCGACTGGCGATCGGAAACATCCGAACCGACCGGAGCCACGTGGAGACCGCGTGGGCCGATCTGCGGGCGGCAGCGGCAGGGGCGATGACCGCGTCCGGTGGGGTCGCGGGCTGATCGCGTAGCGGGAACACTGACAGGATCTCGGGGAAGCGCCTACCGCGCGCCTCGACGCGGGCGGATAGAGATAGGCATCTGGTATCAACCTGTTCTCCCTCCACCACGACCATGACCCGTTTTTGCACACTTCCCGCGGTCGCGCTGCTCCTGCTCGCGGCCTGCTCCCCGCCCGCCGACACGGCGGAGACGAGCGCCAGCAGCTCCGAAGTGGCCACCGCCGGCGGCGGGCAGGCCGCGGTGGACGACACCGTGTCGCAGCCCAATGTGGTGCGCGTCGCGCTGGGGTCGAAGGACCACACCACGCTCGTGGCCGCGCTGCAGGCCGCGGATCTCGTGAACTCGCTGGCCAACGCCGGACCGTTCACGGTATTCGCGCCCACCAACGCCGCGTTCGACAAACTCCCGGCCGGCACCGTGGAAACGCTGCTCAAGCCGGAGAACAAGCTCAAGCTCAAGACCGTGCTGCACCATCATGTGACGACGTCCGCGCGCGACGTGGCGGACCTGTCCGATGGCCAGTCGCTGGGGATGGTGGACGGCGTGAGTGAAACGATCACCAAGAAGGACGGCGCGACGTACATCGGCGGCGCGAAGGTGATCGCGTCGGTGCGCGCCTCGAACGGCTGGGTGCACGTGATCGACGGCGTGCTCGTGCCGCCTTCGCCGTAACGCGCTTCTCGTTTCCTAGGGCTTCGTGCGGCGCGAGTCTTTGCGTTCGCTGCGGACGCGCTGCCAGCGCACGAAGCCCAATACGGCCACCGTGACCAACGCGGCGCCGATGATCTGGCCGGCCCGATCGAGGTGGCCCAACGCTCGGACGGCGGCCTCGCCGGTGGCGTAGCCGATAGCCGTGAACCCGACGGTCCAGAGCGCCGAACCGATCAGCGACAGCGGCAGAAAGATATACAGCGGCACCTGGGCGGCCCCGCAGGCCATCGGCAGCACGATCCGCAGTCCGAATGCAAAGCGGACCAGGAGCGAGGCCTTGAGCTGATTGCGCCGTACCACGCGAAGCGCGACGGTGCCGGTGGCGCGCACCCGAGGAAAGCGACGGCGGATGAACTCCCATTTCCAGCGGCCCAGCACGTACAGGAGCGTGGTGGCCACCCAGCCACCAAGGGTGATAGAGAGGATTACCCGGGCGATCTGCAGTTCGCCCTCATGGGCCGCGATCCCGCCAAAGATCGGCGAGAGTTCCTCGGTCACGATCGCCGACCCACCCAGGATCACGTAGGTCCAGAAGCTGTCGGTGACCGCTTCACGCCACTTCGTGACGTCGGCCATGGCGGCTACGACGCCGAAACCCAACCTACCGGACAGCACCGCGCTCGCCACCCGCAGCAGGAGCGCGGGGGCGAGCGTGGTCGCGACCAGACTCGAAAACATTGGCGGGAGCATACCCGGCCAATCTAACAGACTAAGTCAATCACCTGCCTCAGCAGCAGGCAATTCGACGGCGCGAAATTGACCCGTATGCGGCGGCGTGAGTCCGACCCTCCGGGAGAGCCATGTCCGCATGTTGTCGAAGATCTCGTAGAACGTGGGGATCACCAGCAGCGTGAGCACCGTGCTGGTGATCACACCACCGATGACCGCGACGCCGAGCGGGGCGCGGAACTGCGCACCCTCACCGCGACCCAACGCCACCGGGATCATCCCGGCGATCAGGGCGAAGGTGGTCATCAGAATGGGTCGCAGACGAATCGCGCCGGCTTCGATGAGTGCTTCACGGAGTGGCATGCCGTTCCTTTCGCGGGCCCACTTGGCGAAGTCCACCAACAAAATCGCGTTCTTGGCCACGATGCCACACAGCAGGATCACCCCGATGAGGCTCATCAGGTTGATGGTGTTGCCGGTAATCGCGAGGGCACCCATGACACCGATCAGCGACAGCGGCAACGAGATCAGAATGGCGATCGGATCGAGGAACGAGTCGAACTGCACCACCAAAATGAGATACATCAGCGCCACCGCGACGCCGAGTGCGATGAAGATGCTGCCGAAGACTTCATTCTGCTGCTCCACCTGCCCACCGCTCGACATCTTGACGCCGGCCGGGAGCTGGATCGAGGCCGTCTTCTTCTCGACGTCACCCATGACTTCGGTGAGCGAGCGACCGGCGATGTTTCCCTGCACCTTGATCACGTTGTCGCGATCGAGGTGGTTTACGATGGCCGGGCCGAGTTCACTCTTGATGCGCGCCACCTGCTGCAGCGGCACGAGTTGCGCAGTCGCGCCCTGACCGAGGGCGATGGGCAACTGCGCGAGATCGGCACCACGAGCACGCGCTTCTGGCGCCAGCCGCACCATCACTTTGCGCGTCTGATTGGTAGGATCGACCCAGTCACCGGCATCGAGCCCGGCGAAGGCGGGGCGAATCGCCTGCGCCACCTGCCCCACCGTGAGGCCCAGCGACGCGGCCAGGGCGCGATCCACCTGCACGGTGAGCTCTGGCTTCTGGCCCTTGGTGCTGAGGCCTACGTCCACCGCGCCCGGCGTGGTCTTGAGAGCCGCGAGATACTGATCGGCCACCAGCTGCAGCGCGGCTTTGTCGGTTCCCCGCAGCTCGAGCGAGATCTGCTTTTCCTGGCCGGCGAAGTCATTCGTGAATACGGAGATGTCGCTACCACCGATGCGCTTCACATCTTCGCGCATCGCCGCCGCCAGTACTTCGGCGTCACGCTGACCGACTTTCAGGCGATCGCCCTTTTTGCTGAGCTTGAGATACACGCTGGCCTTGTCGACGGCACCGCTGGCACCGCCCGCCGTGACGAACGTATACGTCACCTCGGGATAGCGCGTGCTGTCGCCCATGATGGCGAGCGTCTCCGCAACCTTCTGACGCAGATAGTCGAGATTCGCGCCCGGCGGTGTTTCCACCGTCATCTGCACTTCGGCGTTGTCTTCGAGCGGGAAAAAGCCGCCGCCGACCAGACCCATGGCCGGCATCGCGATCGCTACCGCGAAGCTCGTCACCGCCAGCATCACCATCGAGATCGGGTGATCGAGTGCCCAGCCGATCAGCTTGCGGTAGTTGTTCGCGAGCCCGTCAAACCATTTGTTGAACGTGTCGAGCTTCTTGGTGATCCACCACTTCTCATGCTCTTCCTCATGCGGATCGGGCCAGTAGGCCGAGAGCATGGGATCGAGCGAGAACGACACGAACAACGACACGAGCACGGAACAGGCAATCGTGAGCGCGAACGGTTTGAACCACTGACCCGACTCACCCTGCAGGAACGCGATGGGGATGAACACGGCGATGATCGAGAACGTCGTCGCCGCGACGGCGAGGCCGATTTCATCGGTGCCTTCGCGCGCCGCCGTGTAATGGTCTTTCCCCATTTCCACGTGTCGCACGATGTTCTCCCGCACCACGATGGCGTCGTCGATCAGGATACCGATCGAGAGCGACAGTCCCAGCAGCGACATGGTGTTCAGCGTAAAGCCGAACGCCCACACCGCCACGAAGCTGGCCAGCACCGATACCGGCAACGCCAGACCGGTGATCACGGTGGAGCGCCATGAGTTGAGGAACAGGAATACCACGAGGACGGTGAGCACGGCGCCTTCTACCAGTGCGTTGCGCACGTTGCTCACCGAGTTCTCGACGCGCTCACCCTTGTTCTTGACCACGTCGAACTGCGCACCCTTGGGCAGCGTGGGACGCAGCTCTTCGACCTTCTTGAAAATCGCTTCAGCCACCGCCGTGGTGGAGTAGCCGTTGGTCTTCTTGATCTCGATCCCCACGGCATCGCGACCATTGTAGAGCGCCAGCGTGCGCTGTTCTTCCACACCGTCTACCGCCGTGGCGACATCACCGAGACGCACCACACGACCGGCGCGCTCCGACACGACCAGCTGCATGAAGTCCGCTGGCGTCTGCAGACGACCCTGTAATCGGATGGTGCGTTCGTCGAGTGCACTGGTGACGCGACCGACCGGCACCGCGAGATTGCCGGTCTGCAGCGCCGACACGACCTGCGGCACGCTCACACCCACCGCCTGCAACCGCTGCGGATCGAGATTCACGGTAAGCTCGCGCTTCACGCCGCCCGACACTTGCACGTCGGCCACACCGGCAATCGAGCGCAATTCACGCGTGATGCCGGGATCGGCGAGCTGCGTGAGTTGGGCCGGCGTGAGCGAGGTCGAATACAACGACAGCGTCACGATCGGTGCATCGGTGGGATTGAACTTTTTGAGAATCGGCTCCTCCATTTCCTGCGGGAGATCCTGACGCTTGGTGCTGATGGCGTCGCGGATATCCTGCGTGGCTTCGGAGAGATTCTTGGAATACACGAACTGCGTTACGATCTGCGCGAAGCCGTCGCGCGCTTCACCATTGATCGACTTGACGCCAGAGATACTCTGGATCGCTTCCTCGATCGGCTCGAGCACTTCGCGCTCGACCTGCTCGGGGGACGCGCCGGGATAGATGATCGTGGTGAGTACGATCGGCGGCTGCACTTCCGGAAACTCGTCAGTCTGCAGCTGCGTGAGGGCGACCAGGCCGAACCCCACCAGCGCGAGCATCGCCACCACGGTAATGAGGGGCCGCTTGATCGCGAAATCAGAAATGAACATAGGTGCGTGGTTGGATGATTATCCGACGGCTCAGTTCTTCTTCGCGGGCGTGGCGTCACGCGGAGCGGACACCACAACCGACGATCCGATCGAGATGCCGCGCGCGGCACCCAGCAGCACGGTGTCGCCACGGGCGATCCCGGTCGTCACTTCGAACGTCGACGCCGCTTCGTCACGCACACCCAGCTGCACTTCGACCTTCTCCACCTTGCCGTCCTTCAAGCGCATGATCGTGGGCACGATGCCGGTCTGATCGATCGCGCTCTCGGGCACCAGCACGCCGACCCGCTTCTGCGAGGCGACGCGACCTTCCACGAACAGCCCCGCCACCAGCAAGCCGGCCGAATTGGGCACCGACGCCAGCAGGCGCACCTGCTTCGTTTGCGGATCGACCATCGGGCTCACGCGCGTCACGCGGCCCTCAAGCACGCGATCCGACCCGTTCACCGTGAAGAGCACCGGCGCACCCACCCGCACATCGGCCAGCGCGGTGGTCGGCACCGACGCCTCAACGCGCAGGCTGCGCGGGTCGATCACGGTGAACATCGCCGAACCTGGCGACACGATATCACCCGGACTCACGGCACGCTCCGACACCACGCCAGCGAACGGCGAGCGGATGACGGTATTGCGCAGCATCTTGTCGGCCGACGACAACCGCGCCTTCGCATCCGCCAGCTGCGCCTGCGCGCCAAGACTGGCGCGATCGGCCCCTTCCACATCACGCTCGGCGATGGCACCGGCCGCGGCCAGCGTCTTGGAGCGCTGTAGTTCACGGGCTGCCTGTTCGGCGGCCACCGTGGCCTGCGCCACGGCGGAGCGCGCCGAGATCGCGGCGTCGCGCACCGACGCATCGTCGATACGTCCAAGCACGGTGCCGGCGCTCACGCGTTCACCCTGTTCGACGTTCGTGGCGAGCACCGCGCCGCTCATCTCGGCGCGAATGCGCGCTTCGCGATCGGCCGCGAGCGTGCCGGAGATAGCCGGACCGCTGCGCAGCGTGTCGGTACGCGCCACGGCGATGTTTTGCGGACCGATGTACTGAGCCACGTCCGGCGTACTGGCGGCCGCGGCGGCCTTGTCTTTACTGCACGCGGTACCCACCAGCGTGGCCGCGAGCAGCGCGAGGGACGCGGATCGGCGAGTCATGGTATTCATCGAGTGGTGCCGGTGGACGAGGTGGAGCTTTGCGACAGGGGGAGATACGGGAGCAACTCGAGACGCTTGCGTGCGACCTGCAGATTGCGGGCGGCCTGCGCGCGGTTGGCGAGTGCCTGCTGCAACTGATTGCGCGTCTCGGAGAGTTCGAGCTGGGTGGAGATACCTTCGCGAAAGCGCACTTCGGCAATGTCGTAGGCGCGCTGAGCCTGTTCGGCGGTGCCCACACTGGCCTGCCAGGAGGCTTCCGATTCAATGAGTTGCGCCACAGCCTGACGGGCATCGAGCGTTGCCCCTTCCTGCGCGAGCCGCAACCGCTGCCGCGCTTCGATCACCGACGCTTCGGCGGCCTGCACTTCGCCGCGCACGCGTCCACCGGTGAAGAACGGATACGAGAGGCCGATGCCGACCGTCCAGTTCGGGAAGAAATCGCCCAGACTTATCGGAAGCACGCCAACGGGATACGCGAAACGCTGATAGTTCGTGGTCGCGGCGATCGATGGCAGCCACTGCGACTTGGTGGCCCGCAGCTGCTGCTGCGCGACTTCGACGCCCTTGAGGGCCTGCTTTACCGGAGCGCGCGTGCCGATGCCGGTATCGCTGCCCGCGAGCACGCGTGAGACCGCGGCCTGCACCTGCGGATCGATGGTGAGCACCTCAGCCACGTTCACATTCACCGTGGTGATTTGCGCCTGACTGGCCGCCGGTGCCGGCACCGGAGACTCGGCGATGCTATCGGTAAGCGCGAGCGACTGATCGGGCGGGAGATTGAGCAGCTGACGAAGGCGCACATAGGCGAGATCGCGATTGGTGCGCGACTGCAGCCAGCCGGGCCGCTGATTGTCGCGTGTCACACGCGCCCGAATGAGCTCAAATTCCGACGCCGACCCGACGTTTCGGGTGAGCTGCACCTGACGCAGCGTGCGCTCCGATTGCACGAGCGACGATTCGGAAATTGCGACCAGACGAGCGGTGAGCAGGGCGTCGTAGTAGGCCTGCGTGACATCGAGCTGCACCTGCGCCTGCGCGCTGGTGATGCCGATGTTGGCCGACTCGCGGACGGCCCGTGCGGCCCGGATGTTCGCCGTGGCGCGTCCGCCGGTGAACAGCGGCTGTGAGGCCGACAGCCCGACGTTGAAGTTGTACTGCGACGCAAAGATGCGGGTGATCGGATTGTCGGCGGCCGACGTGGTGTCGCTGCCGCCGCTGCCGCCACTCGAGCCGCGGCTGGACCGATTGGCAATGGCCACGAACTGGTTCTGCAGCTGCTTCTGCCAGTTCATGGTGGTGGAGAGCAGCGGCCGCAGTGCCGAGCGCGCTTGGCCGAGCTGTCCTTGGGCGCGGAGCGCGCCGGCACGGGCGATCGCGATCTGCTCGCTCTCTCCGGTGGCCAACGTGAGCGCTTCGGCGAGCGACAGCGTGCGCGGTGCGCCGCCGCCGCCGGCCGCAGGTTGGGCAAACACGAGGCGCGGCGCCAGAGCCACCGCCACAAACGCGGCCGCCATGGTGGTCGCCATGGTGGTCGCCAGGGTGGTCACGGGAAACGAGAGGAAGCGGCGCAGCGCGCGCGCACCGTCGAGAGACATTATTCGGGGACAGTGGTGGAGGTTGAGTCGCGTTCGACCGTACGTGCTGCACGGGGCGCTGGTCGCTGCAACGCACCAATCCCGCGAAGAAAAATGCGTACGTAAGCACGCAGTGTTTCCGGCACCGGCTGGGTGAACATCGTTGGCATCATGTCGCGGTTCATGCCATCGGCGAACACCGCGCCCATCAGCATGGTGGCGGCGGCACGAACCTCGGCCGGCGAAACCTCGCCGGATTCAGTGATCCATCCGTGGCGGCGCAGCTTCACCACGTACTCGCGCACTTGCGCCATGGCAGCGCTGGGGCCGTGCGAGGCACAGTCGGCCGCGTCAGGACGGGCTTCGGCGTCGCTCATCATCTGGCGGACGATGGCGCGCATGCTCACAAGAACGGTGTGATGCACGATGACCCAGGCGAGCAATTCCTGCTCAGGATCGACCGGTTCCGAGGGGAAAGTGGCATCCTGCTCGATGCGCGAGCATTCGCGCATCATGAGGTCGAGCAGGGCGTCTTTGGAGCCGAACTGGCGAAAGAGCGTGACTTCATTCACGCCTGCCTCCTCCGCGATCCGGCGGGTCGTCGCTCCACGCCAGCCGTGCTGGGCGTACACCCGGGCGGCGGCGTGGAGGATGCGCTGTCGGTGATCGTCAATCATGACGGGATGGTAATGCAAGCAGTTGCTTGCGGCAAGCGGGTACTTACTTACAGTTCGTCCCTTCCAGTTGGGACGAAAGTCGATTCGGACGCTGCCTACGCATGACACATGAGACCGTCAGGTTGCACACTGTGGGCTCTTGTGGTGGTGTATCCGTGTAGTAATGTGTGATTTCATGACGTGCCATACTTCCACGCCCCGCGCGTGACCGGATTCCGAGAGCTAGCCCGCGCGGCAACGGCCGCGATTGCGGCGCGCCCCAGCGTACCGCTCGCTTTGGCAACGCTCGTTCAGGTTGACGGCAGTTCTTATCGTCAGCCTGGCGCCCGTCTGTTGGTCGACGCCGAGGGACGCGTGTTGGCTGGCGCGATCAGCGGCGGCTGTCTTGAGGGGGACGTGGCGGCGAGAGCGGCCGAGGTGTGTGCCGCGGGCCGGGGTGTGCGCCTGATGTACGACTTGCGGGCCGACCTCGAGGCGATCTGGGGATTTGGCGCGGCGTGCGATGGTATTGCCCATCTGCTGCTTGAGCCGTTGCCCGACCCGTCGTGGCTGGCCGATGCTGAAGCGATCCGTTCGCGTCGTGCAAACGGTGCTGTGCTCACCGTGCTGGACGGGCACGGCGGCGGCAGCAGCTGCGCGGTGCTCGATGGCGAGGCCACCACGGGCAGGTGGCACCCGATCGGCGATCAACGTCATGGGATTTCAGAGCCGGAGCTGCTCGCGTGTACCCGCGCAGCGCAGCGCACGGGGCACCCGATGTTGCACGATGTGCGCGACGATGCGGCGCTGTTGTTCATCGAGCCACTGGTCGCACCGATTGCGCTGCACGTGATTGGCGCGGGTCGGGGGGCCGACGCGTTCGTCCGGATCGCGTGCGCGCTGGAGTGGGAGGTCACGGTGACCGATCATCGTCCGGCGGTGCTGGCGGAGCTGGATCTGCCCGACGGCGTGACCACGCATGTTGCGCGGGCCGACCAGGCCCACGCACTTGGTGCGCTACTGGAGTCGCTGCCGCACGATGGCCGCACGGCGATTGCCCTGCTCTCGCACATTTTCGAAGTGGACAGCGCCTGGTTGGCGGCGCTGCTGCCATTGCCGGTGGCGTACATCGGTGTGCTCGGGTCGCGGAAGCGTGCGGGCCAGCTCCTGGACGCCGTGGATGCGGCGCTTGCTGAGCGCGGCATGGTGATCACCGAACGGATGCGTCACCGGCTGCACGCCCCGATCGGCCTCGACCTCGGCGGCGAGAGCCCGGCGTCGATCGCCCTGTCGGCAATTGCGGAGATCGAAGCGGTGATGCACGGCCGGCCGGCCGGATTTCTTCGAGAGCGTCAGAGCCCGATCCATGCCCGTACCCCGACTCCCCGGGTATTGGCGCTTGAGGGGCCGGAACCGACGCTGAGCGTGCCGACGCAATGCGATACGGCGCTCGACGAACGACCCGAGTGATGGAAGTGCGATGACCGTTGCCGGTGTGCTACTGGCGGCGGGCGGGTCACGTCGGTTGGGGTCGCCGAAGCAGCTGCTCAAGGTGAACGGCGTGACGCTCGTGGAGCGTGCGGCCCGTGAGCTGTTGAATGCTGGCTGCTCACCGGTGCTGGTCGTGATTGGGGCGAAGGCCGACGAGGTACGCAATGCTGTCGCTATTCTGCCCGTTCAGTGCGTCGACAATGAGCACTGGGAGGGGGGAATTAGTACCTCGATCGCTTCGGCCGTGACTCAGTTGAACGATGTACGTTTTGCCGATGTGCGGGCGGTGCTGATCGCCACCTGCGACATGCCAGCCGTGACCGTCGAGCACCTGGCGTTGCTGCTTGCAACCTCGGAACACGGTGTTCGGCGCGCGGCGTCGGCCTACTCGGATCACGACGGCGCGGCGGTTCGCGGCATCCCGGCGGTGCTGCCGCGCGCCGACTGGCCCGCGTTGGCGGCGCTTTACGGCGACCAAGGTGCCCGCGCGCTCCTTCGCCAGCAGGAGACACTTACGGTTTTTCTTCGGCATGGTAATTTCGATCTGGACACCGCGGCTGATGTCGCCGCTTGGCGCGCGGCCAGCGGTATCTCCCCGCTCCATTCTCGCCCACCGCTAGCGCCGCCAACCATGTCTCTCGTGCAAACCGCCCTGGCCGATCTCGATCACGAGATGGCCAACACCCGCCGGATGCTGGAACGTATTCCCGAAGCGCATCTGGACTTTACGCCGCATCAGAAGTCGTGGCCGCTGGGGAAGCTCGCCAACCACCTCACTGACTTCGGCCTGTGGGGCGAGGTGACGATTACCACGTCGGAGCTCGACTTTGCGCAGCCCATGCCGCCGCGAACCATACCGACCACCGCGGCCGGGTTCGTGGCCGTGTTCGACGAACGACTGGAACGCTTCCGCGAGGCGCTGGCCACGGTCACCGACGAACAGCTCATGGAAACGTGGACGCTGCGTATGGGCGCTCATGTCATCATGGCGCAGCCGAAGCTCGCCGTGCTCCGCACCACCGTGATCAGCCACATGATCCACCATCGCGCGCAGCTGACGATGTATTATCGCCTGCTGAATGTGTCGGTGCCGGGGCTGTACGGTCCGTCGGCCGACGAGCAGTAAGCGCACCACCATGTCGACGGTGGCTGGGGTTACCGGGCCACCGCGATCGCCGTGATGATCCGCACGAGGGCCTCGACGTCACGCAGGTCCAACACTTCACCGGGGGTGTGTGAATACCGCCCGGGCCACGACAGGCCCACATTCGGGGCGCCGTAGGGCGCGATCGCCGACCCGTCCGTGGCCCCGTGCGTGGTGCCCAACTGCACGGGAATGCCCTGCGCACGGGCGATCGACAGCACGCGTTCACGTTCGGCCGGCGGCGAGATGGCACCGTCGTCGAGTCCGCGCAGCACGAAGCCCTTGCCCAGCGGGGCATAAGCGAACGCCGGATCTTCGAGCGGCGTGTCCGAACTCACGAAGGTGTCCACGCTGTAGACGCGTTGCAGCGAACGACCATGATTCGCCCCGAAGGCACCGGCGCCATTCAGGCCGCCTTCTTCACGCACCGACCACACGAACAGCACCTTGTGCGTGAGCGTGTTCGGATCGATACGCTGCACCGCATGCAACAGCGCCGTGCTGCCCGTACGATCATCGCTCCCACGTCCAGTGAGGCGCGTGCCGCTTAGTCGCGCGGCGCGCTTGTAACCGGTGACCGCGCTACCCACGCGCACCCCCTGCGATACGAGGGTGGCCGAGTCCACGCCAAACCAGGCGGTGCTCACGGCGGGCGCTTTCACGCGCGCGGAATCGCGCGGTACAAACACGCCCCGCAGCGACGGCGCCGCATCAGTGCGGCCCTCGCGATCGAAGTGCAACGCGGCGGGCTGCCCTTCCCACGCACTCGGCACCACGCCGCCACGACGCGCCAAGCGCACCGTGCCATCGCGCGCGATCGCGTCCACTTCGAAACTCACTTCGTCCATGTGCGCAATAAACGCCACGGAGTCGCGATCGGGACCAGCGGCGACGATGAGATTGCCCGCGCTATCGACCACCGCGCGTGACTTTGCCCACGCCGGCAGCAAGGCCGTGATGGCCTCTCGCACGCGCCACTCGTGTCCCGGTACACCCGGTAAGTCGGCGATCGATACGAACGTTTTTTCGAGCGCGTCATAGGCGTCGCGGCGAGGCGTGCGCGTACGAACCGTATCGAGGGCTGGTGCCAGCAGCGTGGGCGTGCTGGCCATGCCACCGGCGCGCGCCGCAGCTTGCAGCAACGCGCGCACATCGGCGGCCGCCACCGATTCCACGAGTGAACCGGCAAAGCGTACGGCCGGCGTGATCACGCGCGCGCTATCGAGGCCCGTTGACGAGATCACGCGGGCGATGGCGCGTTTGGGCGGCCCGAGGCGAGCGATCGGCAGCATGGTGGAACTCCCCGCCGCCTTGCCCTCGTCGAGCAGGGTGAGCGCATCGAGACGACCCGCGCGCGCCAGCACGGCGGCGAGTCCGACCCAGCCGAAGCTGCGCTGCGACGAGAGCACATAAAACGTTTCGCCGGGCTGCGACGACGCCGTGGCAGCCGCACCGGCGCTGGCCACGGCCGCGCAACTGGCGCGCGCACCGGCGGCCGGCCCTGACGCGTAGCCGGCGTACGTCCACACCGGTCGCCACGCGATCACGGGATCGAGCACAGAGATGCCGAGCGCTTCGGCCTGCGTTTTCGTGCTCGCACCCACGTCGACCCAGAGTTGATCGACACCAACGACCGTGGTGTCGCCGCGATGCTGTCGCGCGAAGTGTCCGTTGGCGATCGCCACCACGCCGGTGACTTCGCCGCGCGCGGTGAAAATGCGCAGCTGGTGGGCTTCGTGAAACTGATCCCACAACGGATGTCCGGCCACGCCGGTGCGATGCAGCCGCACGTAGCCCTGATCGGTGATGCCGCTAACTACGAACGCCGGCACGTCCATCGCGCACGCGATCATGCGACGCGGCGAACCGCTGCCCACGCGCTTCACGAGATTGCCCATGTTGTCGCGCGTCCAGCCAGGGAGTACGGGGCGCAGTGCGTTAAGGGCATGCGCTTCGCCGCTAGGCGGCGCGGCCAACGTGATCCAGCGCGCCACCGACACGGCCACGGCCGCATCCGCCGCTTTCGCCTCCGCCGCTATTGCCTCCGCCGCTTTCGCATCGGCCGGTGGAGTGGACTGCGCGCGGAGGGGCGAGGATGCCGCACAACAGGCGGCAGCCAACAGAGCGACAGGAAGCGAGCGATGCACAGAAGGACTCGGAGAAGTCGGTGAACGGCGACGGATCGCACGTTATCGTGCGACTGGCAAATCGGCGACACCAACGGCGCGGGGGCAAGTCTGGAACGCGAAAAAGCCCAGTCGCGAGGTCAGCGCCGCGGCTTCTTCACCGCCCACCCATGGGTGGTCCACCACGGAAGCCTGATCCACCACGATCACCCTGGCGCATCCCGCGCTGATGGTCGGCACCGACGCCGTGACGCCGTTCTTGGCGCATGTTGTCCACCGTGGTCTTCTGCGCCGACGTGAGCACCGCACGTACGTCTTGCCGGGTCTTGATACGAGCGAGCAACTGGTCGTTGCGCAAACGGCTGAGCCTGTCGAGCGCCGTGCGTGCCCCGCCTAGGTTTCCGTCACCCTGCATGGCATCGAGTAGATCGGCCTGCGCCCGCATCATGTCGGTGGCGTTCGACTTCGGAGCAGGCGCGGCCTGCAACGCTTCCAGACGCTTCACCTGATCATCGGTGAGGTCAAGCAGCGTGCGGGCGCGGAGCAACAGGGACGCCGGATGCGAACCGCCTCGACCATCACGAGCACCGCGACCAGGCAGGCGATTACCCAATCGGGACTGTGCATTCATGGAGCCGGACGCTCCATCTGGCGCTGGCGCAGCAGCCGCCCGTGGACGCGAGGAACGCTGCGCCGGAGGCGTCTGCGACACGAGCAGCGACGGACCGAAGGCGCTCAGCGCGAGCGCGAACGCAAAAGAACGTGTGGATGTGCTTCGCATGGGATCTATCTCCAGTGTGGGCCGCATTCGCCACCGTATGGCGTTTGATTCACCGCATGAGACGAGGCTGCGGATCCGATGTTAAGGCACACCCCG
Organism: Gemmatimonadota bacterium; assembly: GCA_031363815.1. Taxonomy (GTDB): domain Bacteria; phylum Gemmatimonadota; class Gemmatimonadetes; order Gemmatimonadales; family Gemmatimonadaceae; genus Gemmatimonas. Next base: position 5,766 of record JANLVC010000034.1, on the reverse strand, counting down.
GTTCGACAACCCGATCCAACGGGATGACCCGTTATTGCGTCACAGGGTAGACGCCTCGTGCGCGATGGTGCACTCTCGTCTGCTTCATGCTGTCCTCCTTCTCGGCATGACCAGCACGCCGACCCCCGCCTCCGCCTCCGCCTCCGCCTCCGCCTCCGCCTCCGCCTCCGCCCCAAACGCTCCGTGGGAAACTGGCTCGAATCCGTCACTACCCTGCTCTTCAAATATCCTCCGCGCGTTTTCGCACGGGGGGAATTGGTGATGGCGCCGGTTGTTCCCGTGCTGTTCGTGGCCATCGCGTCCGCGATCGCGTTGGGCATCGTCGTCGTCGCGTATGCGCGAGTGCGCACACTGCGGCCGGCTGATCGGGTACTCCTGGCCACGCTCCGCGCCGCGGCGGTGTTGCTGGTGATCGGCTGCCTGTTGCGTCCCGGTCTCGTGATCGCGTCGGCCGTGCCACAACGCAACGTGCTGGCCGTGATCATGGATGATTCACGCAGCATGCGCATTCGCGATGTGGGCGACAGCACGCGCACGGCGGCATTGCAGCACACGTTCGCCGACACGGCGCCACTGTCGAAGCAGTTGGCGGAGAAGTTCGCGATCCGTCGCTTTCGCTTTGCGGCCGGCGCGTCACCCATCGCCAGCGCGGCAGCGCTCACGTCAAACGGAACGCGGTCGGATCTCGCGCAAGCGTTGAACGATGTGCGCCAAGATCTGAACGGCATGCCGCTGGCCGGTGTCGTGATCGTGTCGGATGGTGCCGACAACGGCACCGGCGCCCTCGACGACGCACTGCTTGCCTTGCGCGCGCGGCGCGTCCCGGTGTTCACGGTTGGCGTCGGCACTGAACGGTTCGAACGCGATGTCGCGATTGAACGCGTTCAGGCGCCACGTCGCACGTTGGCCGGTGCGTCGAGCGTGGTGGAAGCCGACGTGCGCATCCGCGGCGCCGGTCGTGATCCAGTGCAGATCACCGTGGAAGCCGACGGGCGGGTGGTCGCCACCGAGACCGCGCGCGTTGGTGAAAAAGATGATCTCACCACGGTGCGCTTCCGCCTGCCGCCGCTTGATCCCGGCGTGCATCGCATTGCCGTGCGTGCGAAGGCGCTGTCCAAGGAAATCGTGACAGAGAACAACGAGTGGCAGACCAGCATTGAAGTGCGCGCCGGCCCCGATCGGATTCTGTATCTCGAGGGGGAACCCCGTTCCGAATTCGCGTTCTTGCGCCGTGCGGTGGCCAACGACAGCGCGGTGCAGGTGGTCGGTCTCATGCGCAGCGCCGAGCGCAAGTTCCTGCGCCTTGGCGTGCGCGACAGTCTGGATTTGCTGGGCGGCTTCCCGACCAGCCGCGAGGAACTGTTCGGCTATCGCGCGATCATCCTGGGCAGCATTGAAGCGTCGTTCTTCACCACCGACCAACTCCGCATGCTGGCTGACTTCGTGAGCCTGCGTGGTGGCGGCCTCATGGTGTTGGGTGGACGCGCGTCGTTGTCTGAAGGCGGCTACGCGGGCACGCCGTTGGCCGACGTGCTGCCTATCACGGTCTCCGCTGGCAGCATCAACGTAGATGGTCCGGCTACGCCGGTGATGGTGCGCCCCACGCGCGCGGGCGAAGTGCACGCCGCACTGCAGCTGCGCTCCACGCTGGCTCTGTCACGTGCGCGGTGGGATTCGCTGCCGGCGCTCACCACGGTGAATCGCCTTGGCGCGTTGCGCGCCGGGGCCACGATGTTGTTGGCGGGTACGGCGGAAGGCGGTCGCAGCGACGTACCCATTCTGGCGTGGCAGCGCTACGGGCGCGGTATGAGCGCCGTGTTCGGCGTGCAGGACAGCTGGCTGTGGAAAATGGATACATCGCTTCCGGTGGAGGATGTCACGCATCAGACGCTATGGCGTCAGCTGGTGCGCTGGATGGTGGAAGAGGCACCGGCACCATTCGAAATCATGGCGTCGCCCCCGCGCGTGGCCCCGGGTGAACCGGTAACGCTGCGTGCTCGCGTGAGCACGCCATTCTTTACCGATGTGAACAACGCCACCGTGACCGTGGCCGTGACGTCGCCCACCGGCAACTCGCAGAACGTGCCGCTGGAGTGGACGCTGCGCGAAGACGGCACATACTCCGCGCGCTTCACGCCGAATGATACCGGCCGCTATGTAATCGACGCCGTCGCTGAACGTGGTCGTGACTCCGTGCAAACGGCCACGACGTCGTTGCTCGTGGACGAGCGTGGCGCCGACGTGTCTCAGGCGGAGCTGCGCGCGTCCCTGCTGCGTCGCATCGCCGAAGAGACCGGTGGTCGGTATTACCCATTGGCCGACGCCGGCAAGTTGGCCGATGATGCCGTGTTTACGGAAGCCGGCGTGACGGTGCGCGAAGCAAAGGACCTGTGGGACATGCCGGCGGTATTCCTGATGGTGGCGCTGTTGCTGGGCGCGGAGTGGGGATATCGGAGATGGAGGGGACTGGCATGACGCACGTCGGCATGACGTATCTGTTCCGGAAGATTGCGGTGCAAGGTGCGCTGGCGCTGGCGATCGCGCTTCCACTGAGCGCACAGCGTACGCATGTGCTCCTGGTGCTCGGCCTATCAGGTGCGCCGCAGTTCAAACGCTCGTTCGAAGCCTCGGCGCAGTCGGCGCGCGACGCGGCGAAGAATCGTTGGGGAGTGAGCGATTCCAGCTTGATCGTGCTTACTGAAGACTCCACGCGCACCACGCTGTCATCGGGGCGCTCCACGCGCGACAACATTGCGCAGGCATTCCTGCGGTTGTCGTCGCGGGTGCAACCGGGCGATGTGCTGTTCGTGATGCTGATGGGGCACGGCAGCGGCGAAGGCGCGCAATCGAAGGTGAACCTACCCGGTCCCGATGCCACGGCGGCCGAGTATGCGTCGTGGCTGGCCGGATTCAGCAAGCAACAGGTGGTGTTCGTGAACACCGCCTCCGGCAGTGGTGATTTCGTGCCGGTGCTCTCGGCGTCAAATCGCGTGATTGTCACCGCCACCAAGACCGCAAGCGAGCGCAACGAGTCGGTGTTTCTGCACTACTTCGCCGGCGCACTGGGGCTCGACGCCGCCGATGCCGACAAGGACGGGCGCCTGTCGGTGTTTGAAGTGTTCCGCTTTGCGCGCACCGAGGTGGGCAAGGTGTACACGAGCAGCAATCGCCTGCAAACCGAGCACGCGCTGCTAAGCGACTCGGTGCTGGCCTCGCGGGTGGCCTTCGGCACGTCGGCCGCATCGGCCGATCCTCGCGTTGTGGTGCTGCTCGCCGAACGACAGGCGCTGGAGTCGGACGTCGCGTCGCTGCGCACGAAGAAAGCGGCAATGACCGCCGACGCATATGAAAAGGAGCTTGAGCGATTACTGCTGGCGCTGGCCGAGAAGTCGAAGGCGATTCGCGCGGCGGGAGGCGGGAAATGAGACGTGTTGCATGGATGCTCGCCGCCGTATCGATGCTGACGCCGTTGGCGGCCTGCGGGCAGGACCGCGCGGCGCCGCCGGTGGCGGGCATCGTACCGCGCGTCGTGCAGCGTGTACCGGGGCCCAATCGCTGGGCCGCGGAGATCGCGGCGGCGGAAGCGGCGGCACGTGGCGGCAATCGTCGCGACGCCACACAGCGTGCCGGTCGCATTGCGTCGGCGTACGAACAGGCCGGCGCGCGGAACAGCGACGAACATCTCTCGGCTGGCCGCGCGTACGTGTTGCTCGGGATCGGGAATGCGCAGGCCGTGCGCTCGGCGCTGGCCGCCTTCGATCGCGCTACGGCCGCCGACTCCAGCAACTTCGACGCGCCATTACGCGCCGGTGAACTGTTTCTCGAGAAGTACAACGCGCCCGATGCGCGATTGTCGTTTGAGAAGATCCTTCGTCGCTCACCCTCAAACGCGAAGGCGTTGCTGGCCATGGCGCGCGTGGAGGAGTTTGAGGGCAAGGGCAATCCCATGGCCACGGCGCAACTGAGCATCGCCAACGATCCTCGCTACGCGGAGGCACTGGCGTTCGTGGCGACGATGCAACGGGATGCCGAGGCATACGATTCGGCCCGTGTGTACGCGCAGCGGGCGATTGATGCCGACTCATTGTCGACCGCGGGCTGGTCGGTGTTGGGTTCGCTGGCCTTCCTGAGTGGCGACAGCGCCACCTTTAGGAAAGCGCTGGCGGCTATCACGGCATTGCAGCCGGCGCCGGCCGAGTTCTACACCGACCTGGCTGAGGCCTCAGTGCGACAGCGTCGATACACGGAGGCGGTGAAACTTGCGCAGCGTGCCATCGGCTACGACACGATGTATGTGCCGGCCTATGGCGTGTTGGGCACGAACCAGCTGCGCATCGGGCAGATGGACGCCGGCCGCGCCGCGCTGGAGCGTGCCTTCGCGCTTGACCCGTTCAATTTGTGGCACAAAAACACGCTCGATCTGCTGGACAAGATGAAGTCATTTCGAACGATCGACCGGGGCCGGTTCCGTGTGGTCGCGTCGCCCGAAGAAGCCGATCTGCTGGCGCTGTACATCGTGCCGTTGCTGGAACAGGCCTACGATTCACTGGCGGTGCGGTACGGCTATAAGCCGCCCACGCCGATCCGGCTCGAGTTTTATCGCTATCACGCCGACTTCTCGGTGCGTACGGTTGGTCTTGCCGGACTCGGCGCGCTGGGCGTGAGCTTTGGCAACCTTCTGGCGATGGACACCCCGAACGGTCGCGAGAAGGGCCAGTTCAACTGGGGCTCGACGGCCTGGCATGAACTCACCCACGCGTTCACGCTGGGCGCCTCAGATCATCGCGTACCGCGATGGCTGTCCGAAGGACTGTCGGTGCTTGAGGAGCGGCGTGTGGGGCGTGGCTGGGGCGCTGATGCCACGGTGTCGTACGTGATGGCGATGGCCAATGGCAAGCTGCGGCCCATAAGTGAGCTGAGCGACGGGTTTCTGCGGCCGCGTTTTCCTGAAGAGACGCAGTTCAGCTACTACCAGGCGTCGCTGTTTTGTGAGATGGTGGAAGCGTCGCGCGGTGCGGCGGCGTTGCCGGCCATGTTGAGGGCGTATCGCGACGGCATGGACACGCCGGGTGTGTTTCAAAAGGTGTTGGGCAAGACACCGCTGCAGATCGATGCGGAGTTCGACGCGTATGCGCAGCGGAAGTTTGCGCAGGCGATCGGTGCGGTGCGTGGCGCGTCGCCCAGCGACAGCAGCGGTGGCAAGTTTGTGGCCACGATGCGTGAAGCAACTTTAAAACTGCGCAGCGATCGGGATGCCGCGCGGGGGTTGTTCGAGCAGGCGCGCGCCATGTTCCCGGAATACGGGGGCGAAGACGGCCCGACGTGGTACCTCGCGGAGATGGCGAAGGCGGCGGGCGATACGGCTCGCGCACTCGCGCTCGTAGCACAGGTGACCAATCGGAACGAGACGGCATGGGACGCAAACATGATGGAGGCGGATCTCCGTGAGGCACGCGGCGACAAAGCGGGCGCCATCCGCGCGCTCGACCGCCTGAACTGGATCTGGCCGTACGAACCGACGGTGCACACGCGCCTCGCCACGCTGTCCGCGGCGCAGGGCGATCACGCTCGGGCCGTGCTGGAGCGTCGCGCGATCATCGCCATGGGCGCCACCAACCTGCTGGATGCACGCTACGAACTGGCGCGCGCGTTGCGCGACGCCGGCGATATCGCCGGTGCCCGTCGCGAGTTGCTGCAGGTGCTCGAAGCGGCGCCGTCGTTCGAGAAGGCACAGACCCTGTTGCTGGAGCTTCGCGGAAAATGAAC
>JANLVC010000132.1:0-30762 GCA_031363815.1 Gemmatimonadota bacterium | reverse complement strand
ATCGTGTGGATGGCGAGGGTCCGCTTGTGGAGATCGATGCCGGAGTAGAGCATGCCGAGGGCCTCGGGGAGATGGGGGGACGACGAATATCTCGCCGCCGGGCCTCGTTGGGAATATCATTGCGTTGCTGCAGCCAGCGGCTCATCGGTGCGCCGTGTAACTCATTCGCTTGCGCTCATTCGTTCACGGCTTCCTATTTGGGCCGCTGCAGCTGAACGCAAGGCGTTATGCCGACGCAGTCCAGAATTGCCGAAATCCGCCGAAGTCGCCATCCTCAATCACATGGTCGATAAATCTCCCCCCCTCGAATCGCTCACGGCACAGGAGCGCATTGTGCGCATGGGGCGTCTGTGGGATAGTCTCGATGCCGCGGCGGCCGCTCCACTGTCGCCAGCGCTGGTGACTGAGCGCGCGCGCCGAAATTGATGACGCGTTTGAATGGTCTCTCGCGAGCGGTCACCACAGGCGGCTGTTGACGTCCTCGCGGTTGTCGATGATGCCCTTCGCGAAATTGCGGAGGACCCCGAGCGATTTCCCGTGGTGCATGGGCGCCTGCGTCGCATCGTGCTTCGGCGCTTTCCGTTCGCGGTGTACTACAAGATTTTTCCGCGCACCATCAGCATCGTTGGCGTCATTCACGGGCATCGTCATCCGGATACCTGGCGCTCGCGTGCCGGGCCGTAACGTTTCGCTGCTGGCGACAGCGACGATGCGGTACGCCGTGTAACTACGGCGCTGGCGCGCCTCCGTTCACGGCTCTTTGTTGAGGGTCGCTGCAACAGCGCGCCGCGTGATACCGCTGGACCGACGTCACGCACCGTCTGATCGTGGCGCCTCAGCGTGCGGCGGGTCTGCTGGACGCTCGCCGAGTGCGGACCGTCCGCCCTTGCGCTCGTGTATATACGTCCGTATTCTTCTGGGGTGACCTTCGACTGGGATCCCGCCAAGAGTGACCAGAATCTCACGGAGCGCGGGTTCGATTTCGCTTTCGCGGCGTTGGTCTTTGCCGGCCCGTACGTGGAGTTTGACGATACGCGCAGAGACTACGGGGAGCGTCGCATGGCGGCGCTCGGCCTCGCCGACGGGATCCCGCTTTCCGTGGTGTTCACGGATCGGCTCACGCCCACGGGCGCGGTGGTCCGCCGCCTGATCAGTGCTCGTCTCAGCAACCGTAAGGAGCGTCGCCGCTATGCCGAAAGCCTCGAAGCCATCCGTCTCGAAGACGACCGCGCGTAAGCGCGCGGCCGCGCCGTTGGCACCGACGCAGGGCCGCGCCGATCTCGCGCGTCTGCGTCGCACATCCGAGGCGGAGATCGCGCGGACGGCGCCGCCCGAGCTGCGCGACATTCCCGACGATTTTTGGCAGGGCGCGCGCGTGGTGACGCCAGTGACAAAGGAGGCCATCTCCATTCGCCTCGACGAGGATGTCATTGCCTGGTTCCGGGCGAGTGGGCCGCGCTATCAGTCGCGCATCAACGCGGTGCTGCGAAGCTACGTGGAGCAGGTCGCCGCCCCGGGTCGCCCCGCGAGATCGAAGCGGGCGGTATAGCTGTGCGTTGCGCTTGACAGTGCCATCTCGGTTCGCTCCCTGTTCGCTGCGCTCACTGGTCGCGTTTTGTTGATGGGCCCTGCAACAGAGCGCCGCGTGAGGCGTTGCGAACGCAGTACACAGTTATCCCTCATCATGGAGTCCAGCGTGCGGCCGATCAATCTCGCGGAGAAGCTCACGACCTTTGACACGCATTGGCAACCACGGGTGGTCGGCCAGTTCAACGGACACGATCTGATGGTGGTCAAGGTGAAGGGGGAGTTCGTGTGGCACAGCCACGCCGACACCGATGACTTCTTTTTGGTGCTGCAGGGGCGTATCACGATTCAGCTCCGCGACGGGGCGGTCTCGCTCGGGCCGGGCGAGCTCTTCGTGGTGCCGCGGGGCGTGGAGCACCGTCCCGTTGCGGAGGAGGAAGCGCACCTGCTCCTGATCGAGGCGGCCGGCACGCCGAATACGGGGAATGCGGTCACGGCGGAACCACGCCGTGTCGCCTAGGCCGATCGTGCCCGCTCGAGGATGATCCGTGTGGCGATCGCGGGGCGTTCGCGGTAGCGTCAAGGGACGGCGCGAACGCCCCGATGGCCTCCGTGTGGGCGCTTGCCGCACCACGCGATAGACGGAGCAATCACGGATGACGACATGGCTAACGCTCGCATGTATTCCTGCGTGCTCGCGGTTTGCCGTTCGTTCGGGAAGCATGAGAGCAAGACTCGTCACGATTTCGCGGAGCGTTTGATGGGCAAGTACACACTCAACGTGAACGGCGCGTCCCGGACGGTGGAGGTCGAATCCGACACGCCATTGTTGTGGGTGTTGCGCGATTCGCTCAATCTCACCGGCACCAAGTTCGGCTGCGGCATCGCACAATGCGGCGCCTGTACGGTGCACGTCAACGGTGTGCCCACGCGATCCTGTCGCACGCCCGTCTCGACCGTCGGCTTAGGCGTAGTCACCACCATTGAAGGCATCGACACGCCACAGGCGCGCGCATTGCAAGATGCCTGGTGCGAGCTCGATGTCCCGCAGTGTGGTTACTGTCAGGGAGGACAGATCCTGGCGGCCGCCGCGTTACTCAAGTCCAATCCGCATCCTACCGACGCCGACATCGATACGGCGATGGCGAGAAATGTGTGCCGCTGCGCGTCCTACACGCGTATTCGTGCCGGCATCAAGCGCGCCGCCGAGTTGGCCGCCACCGCCACCCCAGCCAATGGGAAGCGCACATGACCCACGACTCGAAATCTGGCTCGTCGGCGATGGATCGACGCCAGTTCATCAAGATCAGTGCGCTGGCCGGCGGTGGGTTGCTGGTCGCGAGCGGGTTTGACACGGCAGAGCATATCGTCGTCGCCCAAGCGGCGCCTACGACCGGGCTCGCGCCCATAGCAGACTTTGCACCGAACGTCTTTGTCAGTATCGCACCGAGCGGAGCGGTCACCCTCATCGCGCCCAATTCGGAGATGGGTCAAGGCATCAAAACGTCGTTGCCGATGATCGTCGCCGAAGAACTCGATGTGAAGTGGGAGCAGGTGACCGTCGTGCAGGGCGATCTGAATCCGGCGTATGGTCGGCAATTCAGCGTCGGGAGCGGATCGACGGTGGCGAACTACGTCGCGATGCGACGCGCCGGCGCGGCCGCACGGGCCGTACTCGTTGAGGCCGCGGCACTGGAATGGAACGTGAACGCGAGCGAATGCACCACCGCAAACGGTGTCGTGACGCACGCGGCATCGAACCGACAGGCGACGTATGGCGCACTCGCGACCAAGGCCGCGCAGCTGCCGGCCCCCGTCAACGTGCCGCTCAAAGATCCGAGCACCTTCAAACTGCTCGGCACCCGGATCTCGGGCGTTGACAATCGTAAAATCGTGAAGGGTGCGCCGCTCTTTGGCATTGATGTCACGCTGCCGGGCATGCTCTACGCGACGTACACCAAGTGTCCGGTGTTCGGTGGTGACGTGGCGAGCGCGAACCTCGATGAGGTGAAGGCCAAGCCCGGCGTGCGCGATGCGTTCGTGCTGCGTGGAATCGCGGGCCTTCCATCGGGTGTGGCGGTGGTTGCCGATTCAACCTGGAACGCGTTCAGCGCCACGAAGGCGTTGAAGGTGCAGTGGAACGAAGGGCCGCAGGTCTCGCAGAGTAGCAGCGAGATGGCCGAGCAAGCCCTGACGCTGGCGAAGGCCAACGCTCCGGCATCGCTGCCGTCTGGCGCACGGGCCGTCGACGCGGTGTATCACTATCCGTTTCTCGCCCATGCCACGCTCGAGCCGCAGAATTGCACCGCGTGGTTTAAAGACGGCGTGATGGAGATGTGGACGCCCACACAAATTCCGTCATCGGGACAGGGTCTTGTGATGCAGGGGCTGGGGCTCGCGGCGAAGGATGTGAAAGTGCACATCACGCGACTGGGCGGCGGATTCGGCCGACGCGGCAGTAACGAATTTTCCATCGAAGCGGCGGCCATTGCCAAACGGCTTGCGGGGACACCCATCAAACTGACGTGGACGCGCGAACAGGATTTTGCGCACGACAACTATCGCTCGAACGGGTGGCACTTCTTCTCGGCCGGACTCGATAGCCAAGGCAGCGTGGTCGCGCTGCACGACGCGTATGTAAAAATGCTGGGCGGACCGGGCGACATGTCCGCCGCTGGTTTTCCGTTCAATGCGATTCAAGGGTCGCAGGTCCGTTCCGGCAAATTGCGCGGGGGCATTCCCACCGGGTATTGGCGTGCACCTGGCGACAACGGCAACGTGTGGGCGACGCAGAGTTTCATGGACGAACTCGCGCACGCCGCCGGGAAGGAACCACTCGCGTTTACGCTCGACCTGCTGGCCACGGTGCCAGCCTCGCCGAAGTTTGACGCGAACAAGCTGATTGCGGTGCTGAAGCTCGCCACCGAGAAGGCGCACTGGGGACAAAAGCGTCCACGCGGCGAGGGACAGGGATTCGCCATCTGTTTCGCCAACAACGCGTACGTCGCGATCGTCGCCGATGTCGCGGTGAGTCGAGCGGGCGAGCTCAAGATCAAGAAGCTCACCGCCGCCGTCGATGCCGGCACCATTGTGAACTTGAGCGGCGCCGAGGCGCAGGTGCAGGGCTCGATGCTCGATGGCATCAGCGCCGCCTGGTTCCAGAAAGTCACGATCGAGCGCGGCGCGGCGGCGCAGACGAACTTCAACAAATATCCGATGCTGCGCATGAACCATGCGCCGCCAGTCGTCGATGTGCATTTCATCAAGTCGTCGGCGCCGCCAACGGGACTGGGTGAACCGGCACTTCCGGCTGCCGCGCCCGCTGTGTGCAATGCGATCTTTGCGGCGACGGGGAAGCGCATTCGCACGCTTCCGATCGCCGATGACACGCTCAAGTGGACGTAGCCGGCCGAGCGATGCGTGCTGCCGACGGGAGCTTTGGAGGCGCGCTGCGCTCGCGTATGGCGTATGGCGTATGGCGTATGGCGTATTCTTAGTTCTCCCGTAGCAAAAGCCAGCGTGAAGCCGTCAACCAGCGTAAGCGGAGAAAGTATGGACAACGTGAACCTCCTGAAAAATCTCTACTAGTACTGCGACCGGTTAAAGAGTAGGCAAGCAGACGGTCGGAGAATCCGGGCGGATTCTATCCTTGCGGGTATGCCCCGACCTCCCTTGTCATTTCGGCGGTGGGTTTGATCGGCGGCGGAATCACCCAGAACCCAAAACCCAAAACCCACGGCCTCAAGCGTCAAGCCCAGAGCCTCTCGTACTGCCTCCTCACCACGATGACGTGGCGCTTCACCCGCCAACCCGCGCGCCGGAAGTTCGGTTTTAAAAAGCCACTCTATAAGCGGTCGCAGTACGAGGCCTTTGGCCGCGGAGATATCCCGACCGTTCTCGGTGGGATGAGTGCTGACATCCACTGGCATGAGGCGGAGAGCAACCCCTACATGCCAAGCGGCGAAGCATGGGTTGGGCCGGACGCCATCCTGAACAATCTGTTCGTGCGACTGGGGACCGAGTGGGATGGGTTCGCCGTCCATCCGAAGTTGTTCTACGCGGCTGGCGACAGCGTGATCGTCGAAGCTCGCTACAGCGGAACGTACAAGGCGACCGGGAAGAGCATGGACGCGCAGGTCTGCCACGTCTCGGACGTGAAGGACGGCAAGGTCACCCGGTTCCAGCAGTACCTGGACACGGCGAAGTTTCAAGACGTTATGGGAGCGAGGTAGGGCGCGCGATTCTGAAGCGCTCGTTTCATGGCGTTGCATCTGGGCTACCCGGTGGGCGCGTCGGGTGGCCGGAACGTCATGTGTTCACGCTGGCGAACACTGCCTGCAGCTGACAAACAGCACTCGCCACCGCTGCTCAGGCCCAAGGCGTCTGCGCCAATGATCGTGCTGGGCGAATTCAATAGTGAGGATGCGATTTCAATCCTGCTTGTTCCGACGCACCGCTGTTAGCACCCCCACCCGCCGAAACCGCACCGTAACATCCCCACCCTGCACCGCCACAATCCCCGCCGGCCGCACCGGTACGCGCAGCTCCCGCATCGCCGGCAACCCCGCCGTACCCACCGCCAGGCGCAGCACCACCGCAGAATCCACCGGCGCGTCAATCACCGCCGTAAACCCGGAATCCGGCGGCGCCGTAAACGGAATCGACAACGCACGCGGCACGCTGCGATATCGCGCGCTGTCCAGCGCAATCCCGTCGATCGCCACTGCGCGCACATACGCCGCGCCGTTCACGCGATACGCCAACGTGCCACTCGGCGCCGTGAATCGCAGCGTGAGTCGCCGGCGATCGCCCACCACAGAGTCGGCGACAACAGACACCTCCGGGCCATCCGCAATCGTGCGCGCCACACCATGCACGGCGAGCGCCGTCTGCGGCGAGCCAATCGCCGCGTGAATCCACTGCATAGCCGAATCGGCCTCGAGTTGCGGCGGTAGTCGACGAGCATCAGCTCCAAGCGTCGCCACCGAGAACGATCCCTCTCGCATCGCGGCCGCCGGCGCGACAAGCCACGCACTATCCGCGTCAAGCGACGTTACGTACACGAGGTTCTCCCGCGTGGGTCGCGCGTCATCACGCCGCACCGTAGCCGCGCCACCAGCGACAAGCGCCAACGACGCCACCAGCATCAGCACCGCCGATCGCCCACGTCGCTCGCCGCCCACAGACCCGCCAAGCGACTCGAGCTGCGGCGCCAGCAGCCACGCTAGCATGGGCACCAGCACGCCCACACCAATGCCGCCCGGTCCCGCCAGCGGCAACGTGTAGCCGGCAACCATGATGTACACCGGCACCAAGAACGACGCGGCGATCGCGGTGGCCACCCAACGTGCGGCATACGCACCCGCGCTGTCGCGCCACACCATCTCCACCACAACGGCAATCACCACCGCCAGCAGCGGCCATGCGAACAGATAACTCGCGCCCGGTAGCTTCACCGCGGTGAAACACGCGAGCACGCCCCACACAATCAGCGCACCCACGTGCAACGCTTCTCGACTGCTCCCTCGCCGCGCGAGTGCCCACGTGCCGGCCGCGATGGCGAGTGCGAGGATCGCCCACGCCAATGCGTAGATGCCGCTCCACGACGGTTGACCGTCCCATGTGGTTGCGGTGTGCAGCATCTCGATCGCTGCCGCGAGATGTGAGGTAGCCAACCCGCCGAGCGCGGCGGCCACGAGCATGGCCACGGCGCCGAGTGCGATGCCGCGTGCCCACTTCTTGTCGCGACGTGCGGTGAACACGGCCAGCGCGATCACTGTGGCTGCAACCACGAGTGCGATCGGCACGCTGTACGACTCGGCGTACGCCAGCACACCAACGAACGGACTGTCAAAGAAGATTGCATCTCCCGTAACAGGTCGCGGGAGCGGTCCGTTGCCGAATGTTTTCGTGAGCGCGAGCAGTTGCGCGCCATGATGCTGCAGGCTGCCCGCGTTTAGATGCGCGATGTCGTCGTGGAAGGTGTGATATCGCTCCACGCCATCTACAAAAGCGAAGTTGAGCGCGGGCGTGCCGAGCATGGAGAGCTCGGAGAGGTCGGTGTCGTTGGGGAGCGACCGGTAGATGGTCACGCTCAGCGAGCTCGCGGTCACGTCGTCGAGTGTGGCCAGCACGCGCGCCACATCAAGGTTGCCGGCGCCAGTCTCGAACATGAGCGAACGTCCGGTCGTACCGCGCGCTTCGAAGTTCATCGTCATGGCCACGTCACGGGCCCACGGATGTTCGCGCACGAACGCGGCAGCGCCGAGCAGACCGGACTCCTCGGCGTCGGTGAAGAGCGCGATCACGTCATGTTCGAGCGGCGCGCCGGCACGCAACGCACGCAAGGTCTCCAGCAACGCAGCCGATCCTGACCCATCGTCGCCGGCCGCGGGCGCCGCGCCTACTCCGTCGTAATGGGCAGCAATCAGCACGGCTTTGCCGCCGGCGGTACGTCCCGGCACGCGCGCGAGAATGTTCTTTACATGCCCGGCCGCGGGATACCGCGTGCCCACCGCCGTCGCTTCCTGCACCTGTGGCTCGAGGCCAAGCGCGCGGAGCTCGGCCATGATGTACTCACGAACCCGCGCGTGGTCGGCGCTCCCGGAGGGATGTGGCCGTTCGGCGATCGCGCGCACGTGGCGCAGCGCGCGTGCGCTGGAGAACTCACCTGGCGGTGCCGACTCGGGGAGCGGCGCCGGCGTAGTGCCCGACCGTACGATGAGCGCGCCCACGAGAGCCAAGAGCCCGGCGAGGGTGCGGAGGGGAGCGGAGCGGGTCATTGAGGTCGGGTGCGGAATGACGATAATGGACCTACGTTGTTGATTCGCAATATGTTAGCACCATTCTCGCGCGTCGTCCCAATAGTTTGCTCCTAACTTGCTACTAGTTTCTCCCAAATTAGTAGCAAGGAAATGCGGCTACCCCTGAAGCCCGACCGATTTCAATTGTGCACTCAATACTTAAAGGTTCAACCATTTCGCTTTATATTCAGAGAGTTAAATTAAAGTGAATACCACAAACATTTAACTTCTGCGGCATGTCAGAACCGGCACCGGCTGGCCCATATGCTTCAACCCGAGCCGGCCGACTCGTACAACAGCAGTCTGGCCCCGACGGGTACGCCGCCTTCATTCCGGCACCGCTGCCGCCAGTACCACCGCTTGACCTGTCCGGCCGACTTGGCGGACTCCTCGAGCGCGCCAGCAGTTCGCTCGGGCGACTCGATGGCATCTCGCGTGGTATCGATCCGGCTCGCCTGCTCTCCATGTACATCCGGAAGGAGGCCGTGCTCTCGAGCCAAATCGAAGGCACCCTGTCCACGCTCGCGGAGTTGCTGGAGTCGGAGAACGAGGAAGCCGCGGGAATCCCCGTCGCCGACATTCAGGAGGTATCGCGTTACGTCAGCGCGCTTCGGTATGGCGTGCAACGGCTGAACGAGGGCTATCCGATCAGTCTGCGCTTGATTCGCGAGACACACGGCGTGCTGATGGCCAGTGGTCGCGGCGCGCAGCACATACCTGGCGAGTTTCGTCGCACGCAGAACTGGATCGGCGGCACACGACCAGGCACCGCGCGTTTCGTGCCGCCACCACCGCACGAACTGCTGCGCGTGCTGGGTGAGCTGGAGCGATTCATTTGGGAAGGCGACGCAACGCCCATCGTGAAGGCCGGACTCGTCCACGCGCAGTTTGAAACCATCCATCCGTTTCTCGATGGCAATGGCCGACTCGGACGCTTGCTGATCTCGATGATGCTCTGCGCCGACAAGGCGTTGGCGCAACCGTTCCTGTACCTGAGCCTCTACTTCAAGCAGCACCGCGACGACTACTACCGCGCCCTGCAAGCCATTCGCAGCGATGGCGACTGGGAGCAATGGATGGCGTACTATCTCGAAGGCGTTGACTGGACCGCGCGGCAGGCGATTGCCACCACTTCGGCCTTGCTGGAGCTCTTCCACGCGGACCGCGCGCGAGTGAGCAGCATCGTACGCGGCGCGTCGACCCTACGCGTGTACGAAGCGCTGCAGACTCGGGTGATCGTATCTATTCGACGCATTGCAGAAGAAGTCGATGTTACCGTGCCAACTGCAACGGCGGCTCTCAAGCGCCTCGAAGACATGGGAATCGCTCGGGAGATCACCGGACGTAACTACGCGCGCTTATTCGCGTATGATCGGCAGCTGCAGATCATCAATCAGGCGGAATAGGAGATCGGTCGCACCAGTTTCGGCCGATAATCGCCGCGCACTGCATGGGTGACGGCGCCCGCACGCAGCCTACGGCAGCGTGACCCGCGCACCCAGCAACGGCTTCGGTGTCGCCGGCGCAGGAGCCGGTGCGCCCGTGGCGTCGAACACTTTTACGGTCTCGAACGCGGTGAGCGAATCGCCCCGTACGGAGATCTGCATCGTGACCTCCAGGCGGCCCGCATACTGATGCGTGGTGCGATCGGCCGTGAGCTCCACCCACCTGCCCTCAATACGGCCACCGCGGTCCTGCCAGACCCCCTTGCCGTCGCTGTCGCTCGTGCGCGGATCCCCCGCGTCCGGATTCGCCTGCTGCATCGTGCCGTCGGCATTGAACACGTACAAGTGGTACGGAAAGGGCGCGTTGGGGTCCTGCACGAGCCAGGTGCCCACGATCGGATGCGCACGGGGTGCGTCCACCGGCGCGCGATCGCAACCGGACGCGCTCAGCGCGGTGCCGACCAGTAGCAGGAGTGCCAGGAGATTGCGAGAGGTGCGCATGAGGTGTCGATTGGTGGGAGTGGAAGGAGCGGACCAAGGAGGCTTCATGCGTATTCTGCTCGGCGGCATCATGCTGGCGCAGGAGTGCTTCTCTATCGTCCGTAGCAGCGACCGCGAACCCTAGCGCTGCGGGGCCCGCGCGCCCCGACCTGGATAGCGACCAGCTTGGATGGCGCCATCAACCACGACCGGTACGCCACCCACGAGCACGTGCCGAAAACCGATGGATCCGAGCGCCGGCTTGAGGTAGGTGGACTTGTCGGAGACCGTGGCGGGATCGAACATCACGACATCCGCATCGGCTCCCACGCGGAGCCGCCCTTTGTTGCGAAACATCGGCGCCAGCGCTTCAAGTCGTTGCGCCGGCATCAGCGTCATCTTGCGGATCGCGTCCATCATCGTGAGCTGTTTGCTGTCGCGGACATAGTAGCCGAGAACGCGTGCGTAGGTGCCAGCCGCGCGCGGATGACCGATGCCCTTTCGCAGTCCGCCATCGCTGGCGATCGCGGTGAGCGGACTGGTGATCGCCATGGCTTCCATTTCGGGCGTGTTGACGAAGAGGATCACGACCTCACCGGGCTTGCGATTGGCCAGAAAGGTGGCGCGCGTGAGCCGTTCACCGGTGCGGGCCAGCATGAGCGTGCTGAAGAGGCTGTCCGGCCCCGTGACATAGCGGTCCAGCAACGGCGACGCGATCTCCGTCATGCCGGCGATGTATGGATACGCTTCCGCGGTCACGTCGAGCCCACGGGCGCGCGCGTCGGCAATCATGGCCAGCGTGCGCGGCGTGGCTTCGAGACTGGTGCTGTTCAGGTGCACGATGTGCACCGGGGCGCCGCTGATCGCGCTGGCGGCAATCACCTCCATGTACGACTCCACGGAGCTGCCGGGATCTCTCTCGCCCCACGACCGCGTGTGCACAAAGACCGGAGCGCGAAACCGCGCGGCACTGCGGAACGCCTCGAGCACTTCGTACTTGGTTGCCGCTGGGGTGTACTGCAAGCCCATCCCCACGCCGAGTCCACCCGCTGACAGGCCAGCCTCGATGTGTCGCCGCATCTCGGCGATCTGGGCGTCGTTGGCTACGTTGTAGCCCGCGGAATCGAGTGGCAACAGCGTACGCGCCGCAACGCCACCGTCATGCATGACGGACATGCGCGCCTTGATATGACTGGCGGATGCGCCAAAGTTGATCAGCGCCTTGCCTTCGCGTTCGGCGTAGAAGGCGGCAACGTTTTCGGTGCCAGCTTCAAGCTCGAGCGCCGTCGTCACGCCATCGAGCGCGAAGAGTTGATAGTTCTCGTCGTCCTGTCCGTGCGCGTGGAGGTCGATGAATCCTGGTGCCACCACCAGGCCGCGTGCGTCGATGACCTGCATGCCGCGCAGTGGCCCGCGGCTGATTGCGGCGATACGGCCACCGCGAATGCCGACATTGCGCACGGCATCAAGTCGCGACTCAGGGTCGATCACACGGCCGCCGCGGATCACGACGTCGTACACGGCTTGTGCCGAGAGCGGCCGCGCGAGGACGGCGGCGAGCGCCAGACAAACGACGAACGAACGGGGCATGACGGCTCCGGTGAGTAACGGCATCCATACGCGCTCGTGCAGCGCTGCATCGAATGTCGATCGGGCCGTGCAGGTCGGCAAGGATCCACCCATCCGCCGCACGCGCAGCGTGGCGTGGACGTGGTGTGCCACTTCCCGCTGCCCACCGCCCGTCCAGAATTGCCTTCTTCCGCAAGGTCACGACTGGCGGCATGTTAGCACTCGTCGGTGAGGGTGGTCGAAGTCCAGCCAGGTTCCTCACCGCGATCGCGCACGTCTAACACGTCTTGGAGGATCAGTTCATGGCCGATCTGTCGAAAGCTGCCGCGGCGCCGAGTCCCTCGCCGATCCCCGCGGCCGACGAACTCGAGTTGACGCGGACGTATCGCGAGCACTACCAGGCGCTGCTCGCGCAGGCGAAAGACGCGCTGGGGAGCGAGCTTGAACATTTCGGCGGCATCATCGCGCAGCGGGCGATGCTCGATGCGTGGGCGCGCCGCGCCGAATTCACGTCGCCCGGTGCATTTGATGCCGCGCTACACCAAGCCGTCCGCGACGCGGCGGCGGTCCAGGGCCAAAAGCACGCCGCCCTGCATCAACACGGCTCTGCCCGCGTTCCGCACGTGGCTCCGCTGTCCACCGACGAAGCCGTCGCGCATTTGGTGGCGGTCTTGCACGAAGCGCCGGTCGACCACGAGTCCGCCCTTCGTGCCGCCCACGAGGTGCGCAAACACCACGCCGCCAAACATGTGCAGCACGTTGCACGGACACGGTCGTGGAAAGGACCGGCGGCAGGGGTGGTCGCGTTTGCCCTCGCCATCGTTGTCGGCAGCAGACTGCTGTCTGGCGTCGGCGAAGAAATGGCCGTCAAGAAGGCGATCGCCGCCGACGATGCCCGCACACTCTCGGCCGCCCGCGGTCAGCGTGGCAACGTCGACCTAGCTGATGGCACGAAGGCGCGCATCGGGTCGGATTCGCGGTTGCGTATGCCGCGGGCGTTCGGCACGACGATGCGCACCGCTGAAGTGGAGGGCACGGTGTCGTTCACCGTGGCCACGGGGCAGCCGCTGCCCTTTACCATCTGGGCCGGCAACGCGATCGTCACCGCCACCAGTACGCGCTTCACGGTCCGCGCGTTCCCGGAAGAAGAATCGGTGGTGGTTGGGGTCGACGAGGGTAGCGTGTCCGTCCGCGTGTTGGATGAGAGTGACGCGATGAACGTGTTGGCCGGCCAGGCCGTTCGTGTGACGCCCGACGGGAAGGTGACCGTGCTCGACGTCGTCGCGAAGGACTTTGCGCTGGCTTGGGTGCGCGACTCGCTCGCGTTCACAGAGACACCGGCGCGCGCCGTCCTGTCCGAATTGTCACGGTGGTTCTCGCTGGGAGCAACGTTCGCCGACACATCGCTGGGGTCGCGCCCGGTGACGATGCGTCTGGGCATGGAATCGTCGGGTGACGCCATCGCGGCGTTTGCGAAAGCGGCCGGTTTTTCGATCGGATTCGACGTGCAAGACAAGGTCGTCCTGTCCGCGGCACCGGTGGCCCCGGTGGCCCCGCCGGCCCCGCCGGCCAAGACGCGGCGTTAGTTCACCGCGACCGGCCTCCCACTTCCACCGAGCCCATGACCACCACCATTCGCACACAGGCATTCGATATTCCGCACGCGATGACGACCACGGGCTTCGAGCTGCCGGGGTATCGCATCCGCGCCTCGCTCGGTGTGGTGCGCGGCGTGGTCGTGCGCTCGCGGTCCGTATTCGGCACTATTGGCGCGAGCCTCCAGACCCTCGTCGGCGGCAACATTTCGCTCTTCACGGAGCTCGCCGAGCGTACGCGCGCACAGGCGTTCGACACGATGCTGCATCAGGCGCATCTCGCAAACGCGAATGCCGTGATCGGCATTCGATATGATGCGAACGAAATGATGACTGGCGTGACTGAGGTCCTCTGCTACGGCACGGCGGTGCACGTCGAGCGCATCGACTCTTGAACGGTGTGCGTTGCCCGCGCAACGTACGGTGTGCGTGAGTAAAGGGTGGCCGCTGCATGCGTGGTACGCGCGCTCCGTGCAGTAATGGCGCGCGTACCACGGTGTCGCGATTACGCCGCGCGACGGCGCCGCACCGCGACAACCCCCAGCAAACCAAGCCCCAATGTCATCAAGACCACCGTGCTTGGCTCCGGCACCACGGTGGGCACGTAGCCGTTGATGTTGGCCGTGTACACCTGCAGTACGCCGGGAAGCGGCGCGTGATCAGGGGTCAGCGTGCCCGTGCAGCCTGTAGTCGTTGTCGGTACCCATCAGCAGCACGTATAACCCGTTCGCCAGCTGCGGTCCAACGGCAAATCCTTCCATCTTTTCGGGAGCCTTGTTGCCGAGCGCCGCGAGCGTGTTTGCATTCAGGTCAATGAGCTGGCCGCTCTTCGCGGCGGCGTTAAAGCCAAGCGGCAAGCTGCCCGTGGTTGGAAGATTGATGCCCGACACGTCACTGGCGCTCCAGCACCAAGAACTTGTCATCGCCAAGCGCCACGATGCTGGAGATGCCACGCCCTTGTGCCGTCGACTCGAGTTCGTAGGCGTATTGCGCGACTGCCTCGCCGGTCACGACGTCAAACTTCACGATGCGGGTGTACTTACCACGGGCGGACGAGGTCCATCCATCGGTAATTGTCCCGTTCTGCAGCATCGCATACGCGTACTTGCCGTCAGGGCTAATCGCGAGTCCCTCGAATCCGCGGTTCGGCTCACGGCCGGCGGTGAGCGTGGGCGGCGTGCTGGCGTAGTCGGTCGTGGCTCCCACTTTGGGCACCAAGTTGGCTGGCACCGTGAAGCGGCGAATCAGGCTGCCACTCCGGTCAAACTCCAGCACCGACGGGCCGTACTCGTCGGACACCAGGAAGTTGCCGGTTTGCGGTACCACGACGAGGCCTTCGGGGTCGAAGGAGTTGCCGAGCGTGCCGGTGGGAGACGGAGCGAGACCGTTCAGTGGTACGCCAGCAGACTTGAACAGCACTGTTTGCTGCACCTGAAAATTGCTGATGGCACCTGTGGTGCCGTTGATATCGATCGTAAACCGCTGCATGCGGGTGTCGTACGAGATCACACAGCCGCCCGGGCCGCGGTCAGAAACGCCCCACCACTCGTTACGATTGCGATCATAGTACAGATCGGAGAAGAATCCCAACCGGTTGAACGTGGACGCCGAGCCGGGAGTGACCAACGATGAAAGTGCATGGCGATCTCAGAGTGGGCAGTAAAGTGTGCGACGAGACGACGAGTCGCGGCAACCGCCATCACAGTAGGGTGGCGACTTCCTGTTCGTACGAGGTCGCGTGACCGGCAACGGTGACTGCGACACAACCGTGACCGCGTGGTGACGAGGCGCCAGCAAAACTGCGGTCAACGTCGCGCTGCGCACGCGCCGGATGGACTCGCTCGCACCGCCTTTCTTATGACGTACTCGCTGCACCGTGGTATGGGCGTTTACAGGCATCGAGGATGAAACACCGCGAGCGTGCTCACCAGATCCGCGCCGCATTCACGTTCGCCGTGATCGTTTACCGCATCTCATCGTCGTCGGACGCCAGGCAACGCGGGTAAGGCCGGTACCGGCGGCCATACCAAACCAGTTGAGGCTATCGGCCAGAACTCACGTCAGGAATTGGCCGCAGCGGCAGGGTGGCTCGCGTTGACGCGAAACATTGTGAAGCGTCACGCGCTTCACGTCGGCGAATGACTTCCATCGTTTAATTCGATGCCGGTCATCTGCGTCGTGCGCGGATGATATCTACGGATTGTGATGCGATTGCTCCGTCGCGATCACCAACGTGGGTGGTGTTCAACCCTCGCGAGGCCCGGTGTGGGTGGAGTGCGCGAAAGTATGGAAATGCAACAAATCGCATAACCGCCGCGACACGGCCACCGCGCATGGTGCGGAAGTTGGTCCCCCGCATCCCCCCCAATGGTATTGCAGAAAGGCCGCTCACCGCGCGCCCGCTGGACAAGCCATTGCCGAGGCATGAAGCTTCACCGCATGCACATATCGCTACGCTTCACGACGTCCTTGGGCTTCTTCGCGGCACTGTTCGTAAGTGTCGCGCCAGCGCGGGGCCACGCCCAAGCCCAAACCGGCATTCTCTCGCTCAGCGTCACGTACTCGACGCTCAAAAACACGGTCAAACCAACGGGCGAGCTCAAGGCGCAAGTGGACTCACTTGATACGCTCATCGCCAGCGCGTCGAAGTTTGGCCGAACCTCGGAGCTGCGGCGGCTGTATGCGCACTCCATTACGCTGCTGCAGAAGCGGCCGTGGACACCCGAAGCGGAGTTCACGAGCGCGTTGGTGGTGCGCTCGGACCGATTAGTTGTCGACCCGGCGCGTACATGGACCATGCGGCTCGAGCAGATTTTTTCACCATCGCTCGCGCTCGAGCGCCCGCTTACGGCGCGCGTTGCGCTTCGGCAGCGGGACGCCGGTAACCCGCGCGCACCGCTTGTTCTCGTCAAGGAACTTGGGCTTTTCGACGGCGTCCCTCGCGACCTCCGCGACACGCCCTACGCCATCAACGCCGACCTGCAGAACGTGCCCGACGGCTCGTATGTGGTGACCGTCGAGATGTCGGACAGCGCCCGCACGCTCGGCACCGCCAGCGTGGGCATCGTGGTGCGCAATGGACTCGATGCTTCGGTGCTGCGGCTCGAAGCCGCGGCGGCCAAGCTGGCGGAGCCGCTGCGGTCCGATCTGCTCTTCCCAATCGACCGGATGCGCAACGTGAACCTGAGCCGCGTCGCGCTCGGCACGTTCAACGCGGCACGCGACTTTGCTGCGGCAGACTCGCTGCTGAAGTCCGTACTGGCCGGTAAGGATCCATGGCGCGGGCGCACCGGCGACCTGAAGCGGCACTATCGGCTCGACGCCGCTAACGAGATTATGCCATATCGGGTGTACGTGCCCACGGCATACTCCGCGCAGAAGCCGCTTCCGCTCATTATTGCGCTGCACGGTTTGGGTGCCACCGAAGACTCATTCTTCGAATCGTACGGCGGCACGTTGCCAAAACTCGCTGAGCAACGCGGGTATATCGTGGCCGCGCCACTGGGATATCGGGTGGACGGCGGCTACGGCGTTGCACTGGGCGGCGGGAATGGCGACCCGGCGGTGGTTCGATCGCGAGCGTTGAGTGAGCAAGACGTGTTGGAAGTGCTGGCCGCCGTGCGCGCGCGCTACGCCGTGGACGACAAGCGCATCTACCTCATGGGCCACTCGATGGGCGCGATCGGCACGTGGGCGATCGCCGCGAAGACGCCAGCACAGTGGTCGGCACTCGGCGTGTTCTCAGGGTTCGGTGTCGCGTCGACGGCAAAGACCATCGGCAATATCCCGCAGTTCGTAGTGCACGGCGATGCTGACCCGACGGTTCCTGTTGGCGGATCACGCGTGATGGTCGCGGCGCTGCGGAATGTGGGCGCCGAGTTGCAGTACATCGAGGTACCCGGCGGAAATCATACCAACGTTGTAGAGCCGAACTTTTCCGCGATGCTCGATTTCTTCGATCGCTTTCCGAGCAGGCAAGTGACGCCACGGCGATGACGCAGTAAGAACGCGGTGACGACACGGACGTGTTGCTGCCATTGGACGCAGCGAACTACTGGCACGTCATCGTGCTTTCTCCGACGATCGGTCTGGCCCCAACCTCACCATCGCAATCATGCAGCGCCGTCGGGAACAGATGGTGCAGGCGTTCACTACGGCAACGGAGAGTGAAGTCATCACGAGGCGGTCGCTACCGAGTTCGGCTCGTCTGTCGGGGCTAGCGGCGAAAACAGGTTGCTCGCGGGGCTTTTCGCGAAGATCGCCGTGAAGGCGACCATCCGGCAGATTTCAAACGTGTGATCCGGGAACGGCGCGCGCGACACGCGCTGCACGCACTCACATCTTCCGCGTTCCAGACGTCGCGGAAGAAATCTGCAAGCAACTGCTTCCGCAGTGAATCCACCGTTGTCCACGTCATAGCGCGCGCTCCACCATCGTCGCCGTCGGGAACGCCAGCCACGCCGAGTACGCGCGAATGTCTACCGGCCACGGGTGAATGAGCTCACGAAACCGCGCTTCGTCGCCGCGGTACAATGCGCGAATCACTTCCTCGAACTGACTCAAGTCGCCCGCGATCGCGTGCATGAAACGGTACGCCGCATCACGCGCCGCCATCGTGCGATCGTCGTCGGCGTGCGTACGCCGCGCAGCGTCGACGAGCTTCCGTATCGCCACCGATGCACCACCTGACTGCGTGGCGAGCCACGCCCAATGCCTCGGCAACAGCGTGATCTCCCGCGCCACCACACCAAGCTTGGGACGTCCACGCGGGCGGGGCGCTGGTTCACCCGCACCCACGGCCGCAAGTGCGCCGTCGTGCTCTGCGCGCGCGGCTTCGCTCGCCGGCAGCGTGGCATCGAGGTGCGCTAGCATGCGGCCCTCGTCGCCACGCATCTCGAGATCGATCACTCTTCCGGTCGCGTCGTCGAACACCAGTACGGCGCCGTGATGCGGCTCGGATTCCTTGGTGGCACGCCACACCACGCGCGCGACCTCGCGCAATGCGCCGGCCGCCAGCAGCTCGTGTCCGCGGAATGCGGTGACCAAAGGTGCGCTCATGCGCGCTCCAGGGAGGAGCGCGTGCTATAACTGCCTTGGCCGTTGGCCTGCATCCGCTCGCGCCACATCGCGTCCAGCAGCACCAGGTCGTCGGTGGGATCGAAGTCCGGCGTGCTCTCCGGATTCAGGATCGACGGCAGATCGACGGAGTGCCCGATCAGCGCCTCACCGGTCTCGAGGTTGCGCACGCAGTACACGCCCATGGGGCGGCGCGATTCTTTGTAGGCGCGAGTGAGGGCTTTGCGGTCCATTGGGCACTCCGAGTTGGTGAATTGCCGAATTCTATCCGGATATAAATATGGTGTCAATGTATCCGGGTAAATAGCTGCTGGACTTACCATATCGAAAGCGGCCGCTTCGTCGCGCCGCCTGCCGGACACGACGTTGCTTGGCATTCTCAACGCGACGCTGTATTAGAGGATGGATATACGCGAGCTAGGGCAGTCCAGTGGCCAGCGCGGCGTCTTTTTCGAGATTCTCCGAACAGCACATCATATGAACCGAATTGTCTTGTCGTTGCGGCCCACGCGGGCGCTGCGCGTGCTGTGTACCGCCGCCTGGGCCGTGTCGATATCCCCCCGCGGGCTCGATGCGCAGTCCGCCACCGACACCCGGTTGCTGCGGGAACCGACGCTCAGTGCCACGCACATCGCGTTCGCATACGGCGCGGACTTGTGGGTGGTACCTCGCGATGGTGGCGAGGCGCGCCGACTTACCAGCACGCCGGCCGTGGAGAGCGATCCACACTTCTCGCCCGATGGGCAATCGATCGCCTTTACGTCCACTCGCTCGGGCGGGCCGGCCGTGTACCTCGTGCCCGCGTCCGGTGGTGACGCCACGCGGCTTACCTGGAGCCCCGCCGGCGAGCAAGCGCGTGGATGGACGCCCGATGGCAAGTCGGTCTTGTTCGCTTCGGGACGGGTGTCGGCGCCCACCGCCTACGCGAAGCTGTTCACCATTCCGGTGGCCGGTGGACCAGCGACGCAACTGCCGGCGTACATGGGCTTTCGCGGGAGCTTCGCGCCCGACGGACAGCGCCTCGTAGTCGATCGCGTCGATCGTTGGGACGTGGAGTTTCGCAGCTATCGCGGTGGACAGAACACGCCGCTCACGATCACCACGATCGCTGATGGCACCGAGCTGCGTTTGCCGAATCAGCTCACGATGGACATCGATCCGGTCTGGCTTGGCGAGATGATCTACTTCCTCTCCGATCGCGACTGGGCCACCAACGTCTGGTCGTATGACACGCGCACGCGTGCGCTCAAGCAGCTCACCACCTTTCGTGATGCCGATGTGAAGGCTCTGGATGGTGCCCATGGCATGCTGGTGTTCGAGCACGATGGGTATCTGTACACGCTTAATCCGGCCAGCGGTGAGCCTAAGCGGCTTTCCGTCACGGTGCGCGGTGATTTTCCGTGGGCCATGCCGCGTTACGCTGATGTAACGCGCGCCGTGCAGTCGGCGGCCATTGGACCAAACGGCAAGCGCGCGTTGATGGAAGCGCGCGGCGAGATCTTCACGGTGCCGGTGGAAAAGGGCGACGCGCGCAATCTCACGCGGTCGTCGGGCGCGGCCGATCGCGCCCCGGTGTGGTCGCCTGATGGACGACGCGTGGCCTGGTTCAGCGACGAAGGACAAGGCTATCGCCTGCTGGTGGGCGAGGCCGACGGACTGGGCACTCCGCGCGTGATCGCGATCGGCGATGTGAAGATGGCGTGGAATCCGGCGTGGTCTCCCGATGGCAGTCGCATTGCCTTCACCGATGATAAAGTTCGGCTGCGTACCATCGAAATGGGCACGGGTACACTGAACGTGATCGATACCGCCGGGTCCGCGAACGATCGTGGTGCGATGGTTCCGGTGTGGTCGCCCGATTCCAAGTGGCTGGCGTACGCCAAGTCGTTCCCGAATCAGTTCCGCCGGGTGGTGGTATGGTCGTTGGCCACCGGACAGCGCCATACGATTACGGATGCCCTCGCCAGTGCGGGGTCACCCGTGTGGGATCGCAATGGCAAGTGGCTCTACTTTTTGGCCAGCACCGACCTCGGCGTGCAAAGCGGCTGGGCCGACGTGGGCAGCCAGACGCGCACCAGCACCAGCGCCGTGTATGTCGCCCTGCTGCGTGGTGACGAAGCCAGTCCGTTCTCGCCCGAAAGCGACGAGGAGCGCGCGATAGCGGACAGTGCCGCCGCTCGCCTGCCGGCGGCTCCCGTCGTGCCCGCAGCGCCCCCGGCGGCCGCCGTAGCGCCCGCTACGCCGCCACGCGTCCCGACCACCACCATCGATTTCACGCGACTCGATCGTCGCACGCTCGCACTCTCGCTTCCCACGCGCGACTACGCGTATCTCGTTCCGGGTCCGGCCGGGGTACTGTTCGTGGGCGAACGCATCGACAATCAGCCGGGCACCACGCTACACAAATGGGACATGGCGAAGCGCCGCGCCGAGTCGTTTGCCACCGGCGTGAGCGCGGTATCGGCATCGGCCGATGGCCGGAAGCTCATGTGGCGCGCTGGCACATCGTGGGCGGTGGTGGGTGCCGAGGCGCCGCCGAAGGCCGGTGATGGGGCGCTGCGGCTGTCGCTGGGCATGTCACTTGAACCCGAGCGCGAGTGGGCGCAGATCTTCGATGAAGCGTGGCGCATCGAGCGCGACTTCTTCTACGATCCCAACCACCATGGTGCCGACTGGAACGCCGTGCGTGCGCGCTACCGGCCACTGGTACCCTTCATCAAGCATCGCGAAGATCTCACGTATATCATCGATCAGGTCGGCGGCGAGTTGGCGGTCGGACACTCGTTTGTTGGGGGCGGTGACTATCCGACCACCGACAGCTCGCGCATCGGCGCCCTGGGTGCGGATCTCGTGGCCGACGGAAGTCGGTGGCGTATTGCACGCATTCTCACCAGTGAAAGCTGGAACCCTGGGCTGCGCGCACCGCTCGACGCGCCCGGCGTGAAGGCCCGCGTGGGCGACTATCTGCTCGAAGTGAACGGCGTGTCGGTGACCACGCGCGACGAACCGTGGAAGGCGTTCGACGGCACCGCCGACCGCCAGACGGTGCTGCGTTTGGCCGAGCGCGCGAGTGGCGAAGGTGCCTGGACGGCTATGGTGGTGCCGGTGCGCAGTGACGCGCCGCTGCGCCAACGCGCTTGGGTCGAGGACAACCGGCGACGGGTGGATTCGTTGTCGAAGGGTACATTGGCGTACGCGTGGATTCCCAACACGGGGGGCCCGGCTGTCACGGCGTTCGATCGCTACTACTACGCGCAGCAGGATCGCAAAGGCGCGGTGATCGACGAACGCTTCAATGGCGGTGGATTGCTCGACGATTACATGGTGGGCGCGATGGCGCGAAAGCCGGTGGGCGGCGTCACTGATTTCGTGCCGGGCGCGAGCGGCACGCGACTGCCGGCGTCTGGCATCTTCGGTCCGAAAGTGTTGCTTACGAACGAGCTGGCTGGCTCTGGCGGCGACTTCTTTCCGTGGGTGTTCCGGCAAACGGGCACGGGGCCGCTGATCGGTACGCGCACGTGGGGTGGTCTCGTGAATGCCGCGGTGCCGTACGCGCTGGTGGACGGTGGTACGATCACGGCGCCGGCGCTGGCGGTGTTCGGACCTGACGGCTTCATCGCCGAGGGCGACGGTGTGCCGCCTGATATCGAAGTGCTGCAGGATGCGCAGGCGGTCATGCAGGGACGTGATCCGCAACTCGAGCGCGCCGTGCGTGAGGCGCTGCGCTTGGTCGTGGAAAAAAACGTGGTGGTGCCGTCGCGTCCGGCCACGATGCCGATCAAAGCACGCCGACCGGGAGGGCGTTAAATGTTATCCGTGAGGACACTTCGTTCGTTGGCGGCGGCAACGGCGTCGGCAGCAGCGCTGGCGGTCACCGCGATTGGCTGCAACACGTCTTCTATTCCCATGGCCGCCAACGTCGCCGATCGTGATCTACTCGACGTGACCGTCCCGAAGTTGGAGCAGCTTTACGCCGAGAAACGTTACACGGTCACGCAGGTGGTGCAGTGGCACCTCGATCGCATCGATCGCTACAACGGCGTGTACGGCGCCATCGAAACGGTGCTGCGTGCAAGCGCGTTGGCGGAGGCCGCGCGTCTCGATGCCGAAGCCGCGAAGGGCACGGTGCGCGGGCCGCTGTGGGGTGTGCCGATCGTGATCAAGGCCAACACCAGCGTGCAGGGACAGATCACCACCGCCGGCTGGGAAGGATTCACGAGAGCGGGACACGAACTGATCGCGCCCAAAGACGCCACGATCGTCGCGAAGCTGCGCGCGGCCGGCGCGATCATCGTGGGATTGGCGAACATGCCGGATCTCGCCAATAGCGATACCAATCGCAGCAGTTCGTTCGGTCGTACCGGGAATGCGTACGATGTCCGCTTCTCGCCCGGTGGCTCGAGCGGCGGCGTGGTCACTGCGGTGGCCACGAACATGGCCGTACTTGGTAACGGCACCGATACCGGCAACTCCATACGCATGCCCGCGGCCACCAGCGGGCTGGTGGGTGTGTTTCCCACGCGCGGCCTCGTGAGCATCGCCGGCATCGCGCCGCTTGACTGGCTGCTCGACAACACCGGTCCGATTGCCCGCACGGTAACCGATGCCGCAATCGCGCTGGCGGTGATGGCGGGCAAAGACTCGCTCGATCCGACAACACTACTCGCACCGAATTCGCTTCGCCCGGTGACCGGCGGCGTTGATGGTGCATCGCTCAAGGGCAAACGCTTCGGCGTACCGGCTTTCATGATGGCCGGCAGCGGGATTCCGTTTCACGGCATACCCGGGGGGGTGCCGGAAGCGGCCGCCGACTCCATGCGCGCCGCCGCCAACATGGTGCTCCGCGACGACACGCGGGCGCTGTTCATGAAGGCGATCGAGTCACTGCGGACGGCCGGGGCCGTCGTAGTGATCAGCGACAGCATCCTCCCGCTGCAGTTTGCAAAAATGGCCAGCCGTGTGTCGACGTATGCATACATGCGTGACGGCACCGACCGCTTTCTGGCGATCTTCGGACCAGCCGCCTATCACTCGGCCGCCACCTACCAGCTGGTGGTGGGTGCGCCGCTGTTCGTCTCGTCGATTGGTGTGGAAGACAACTTCCGCACCATGCCGGGCGTGACACTCGAACAGCGTGTGCTCGAGACCGACGCCGATGCGGAACGCAATTATCACGCGCCGCGGCGCGCGATGCTGGCTGAGTATGTGGCCACGCTCGATCGACTGAAGCTGGACGGGTTCGTGTATCCTGCCATTCAGATGCCGCCGCCGGATGAGTCGATGCCGCAGGACGGGCGCGTAAGTGAAGGGCCCCATTCGGCGACGAGC
Organism: Gemmatimonadota bacterium; assembly: GCA_031363815.1. Taxonomy (GTDB): domain Bacteria; phylum Gemmatimonadota; class Gemmatimonadetes; order Gemmatimonadales; family Gemmatimonadaceae; genus Gemmatimonas. The sequence continues at coordinate 6,939 of JANLVC010000132.1, read as the reverse complement.
TGGGTGAACATGATCGGCGTGCCGGCCGTGGTGGTGTTTGCCGGCAGCTACGCGAGTGGATTGCCCTTTGGACTCGAGCTGTCGGCGCGTCCGTGGACGGATCGCGAGCTGTTGGGAATTGCCGCCGCATGGGAGCAGGCCACGCCACGGCGCACGCCGCCGCGACTGGTGGAAGCAGGGTTGTTGCCGGTGCTGAAGGCGCGAGTAGGCAAGTAGCATCAACGCTCGGGCTGAATACTCGCGAATATGGCGTGCCCATCGATTCCATTACGGGGCCATTGGTGGCCGCGCGTGGGAGCATCGTTGAGCACAAGCTGTACGGGCGATTGCTGCATCGTACGCTCACCGTGCAGTGAGCGCTGAGACCTACGTACTCACGCGATGCCGGGCATCCGAGTGGCACGCGTTCTGCACTATCTCGCAGCGTTGGCCTGCGATCGCGCAGGATCGGTATACCCCTTACGCTGAGACGCCCTCATGTCAGTCGCCAAAGTCATTGAGATTATTTCGTCGAGCAACGTCAGCTTCGACGATGCCGTCGTGCAGGGCATCGCGAAAGCGTCGGAAACCATTACCGGCATCGCCGGCGCCTGGATACAAGATCAAAGCGTCGAGGTCGCCAACGGCAAGGTGACGATGTACAAGGTCACCCTCAAGCTCACGTTCGTGCTCAAGCATAGTGATATGTAGTCGCCTGCTGCACCCGGGCTCGCGGTCAAGGCGTTCGCGCGCGATCTCGATCATCCGCGACGGGCTGTACGTTCTGCCTAACGGCGACGTGCTGGTTGCCGACACGAATGGTCCAGATCGCCCAGACGATGCTACCGGCGTACGAGGATGGTTCTTCAAACGCTTCCAGAAAAAGGCCGGTGGAGCCGGAGCGAGTGCCGATCGGATTACCCTGCTGCGCGATACCGATGGGGATGGCGTAGCGGACGTACGATCGGTGCTGTTAGCGGGGCTCACTTCCCCTTTCGGCATGACGCTGGTGGGTGAGCAGTTGTATGTGGCCAACACCAACGCCGTCGTACGCTTTGCGTTCTGGCGCGTCACCACGAAATAACCGATTCCACGGAGGGTAAAATGCTGAGGTTGCCTCCGTCGCTCACCAGGCGCCTTCGATACGGCGTCGCCGTGACGACGCTATCACTGACCCCGTTGCCGCGGCCGTCGTGGTGGCCGCCGTCGGGATGGCCGCCGTCGGGATGGCCGCCGTCGTCGCGCGAGGCGTCGTCGGGTGAAGCGCGGGTCGGCAGCGTGGTCACGACGGCGGCGATGAGTGCGGCGCGCGCCGCCCACACGGCCACCGCACTGCGAGATGGTCGCGTGTTGGTGGCCGGAGGGTTCACCGGCGAGGATAATGCCGTGAGTGGCGCTGAGCTTTACGATCCGGCCAACGGGAGATTCACCCCATTGCCGCTCATGAGCACAGGGCGTCACAGCCACACGGCCACGCGACTGCCGAATGGCAAGGTCCTGATCGTTGGAGGGTATGCCGCCGGCTCGGCGGTGATCGGCGCAGCCGAACTGTTCGATCCGCTCACGAATCGCTTCACGCCTGCCGGTGCCCTCGGCGCGGCACGCGCGGGGCATGTGGCCGTTCCCCTGGCCAACGGCACTGTGCTCATCGCCGGCGGCGTAGGTCCCAAATGGAACTTCCTTTCAAGCGCCGAACTGTACGATCCAGCGACCGGCCGCTTCACGCCTACCGGCGACATGACGGTCGCGCGCGAAAGTCATGCGGCGGTGGTCCTGCGCGATGGAAGCGTGCTCGTGGTCGGTGGGCATCGCGGCCGTCGCGCAGAGCTCGTGTTGTATACGTCGGCGGAGCGCTACGACGTGGCCGCTGGCACGTTCCGGAAAGTTGGTGACATGCGCGTTCGACGACACAAGCATGATGCCGTGATGCTGCGCGACGGGCGTGTGCTGATTACCGGTGGAACCGACGAGCGCGACATGAACGGTGTGTATGACAGCACCGAACTCTTTGACCCCGCGTCGGCTACCTTCGCCTCGGGGCCGGCAATGGTGCGAGCGCGCTACAAGCACAACGGCACGGCGTTGCTGCTCGTTGATGGCCAGCTGTTGATTGCCGGTGGTGCCGCGCAGGCGGAGACGTTCAATCCGCGCACGCAAACCTTCACGCTGGTGTCGGGCAATAGCCAAATGGCTGGACAGTTCTCGGCGGTTGCCCCGATGGCCGATGGAGGCGCGCTGATCACTGGCGGATACGATAAAGGTGGGCCGCGCACCAGTGCGTGGCGGTATCGTCCGTAGTGCGAACAAGCCAATCGCGCGCTTATTTTGCCGGCTTGCCGCTAAATGTTTGCGAGCGCCACGTGGCGGCACCCGGGTGCTGCCACACCGACTCGAGGCGTTCCGTGGTCGGAATGTAGAACGCGGCGCGCAAAATCCCGCTGGGCAGAAAATGCAGCAGCGGATCGCCGTTTGGTGGAGAATGTGCGCCCATGATTTTCCGCTTGATCTCCTGATGGAATGGTTCACTGGGTCGCCAATTCCAGATGCCACCATGCTGCGCCTGAAACTCGAGCGACTCCTGCAACGCGTTTTGCACGTGCGGATACGTGGCGTCGTGAATCAGCGTACCGCTGTCGTCTTTCGTGAAGCCGAAGAGGTCGTGGTCGCCGACCATGTTTATGTCGGGTCGGGCCTTCAACCGGATATACGGGCCTTCGATCGCCGCGTGCTCTTTGTAGTGCTCGAAGCGATACTCGTGGTCTTCTTCGGCGAACTCCTTCGCGCGGTCCTTGAACAGGTCGCGGAGCTTGCCCCAGTCCTGCTCCGACTTTGGCCAGAATCGCCACCGCTCGTCAAACTTGCGTGACTTGAGTGTGGGCAGCCGCACGCTCTCAATGTACGTGCGCTTGCGTGCCCATTCCTGATCGGTCACTTGCGCCGCCTGTGACACCTGCACGGCCCCGTTCGGACGCGTACCTGACGTCCAGCCCACCCGCGGATTGTAGTGCACAACCGCACCGATATCTTCCCACTTTATCTCGTCGCACAGGAAAAGATCGAGCTCCTTCGATGTCTTGTTCTTGAACTCCTGCGCTTTGGTCGGATTGCCCGACTCGATCCCCATGTGCGCCAGCACGCCGGTCGGACGCACGGAGATGCCGACCTTGTACTTGGTCGCGATCTGCGCGGCGGCGGTCATGGCACCCTTTACCATGCCCTGTAGCAGATACTCCTGCTCCATGTTGCGCTCGGTCGATCCCGCTGCATGCCGCGGATCGCCCAGCTGCTGGAAATACGTCGTCTTGTTCCACCCGGTGCTGGCGTTCGCCGGGTCGGACTTGAAGACGACCGGCGCGATGTTGGTATTCTCGCCGGGCTAGTTGAAAAACGCGTTCTGGCGTGAGCCTTTTTGGGGGGCGGGCCATTTCGCGATTCTCTCCCGAAACGGGCGACGGCGCGAGCAAAGGCGTGCCGCGCGTGAAGAAGCGGACTCAGCATCGACATGCAGACGCTACGTCGCGGCCACGGCACACGCTACGGCATACGTGACTTCGGGGTTGGTCACATCACCGTGATCCCTGATACGACCATCACTGCCATCCAGATTGTTCACAACGCGTGGCGCAAAGGTGTAACGGATACCGACACTGCCAAGTGGCTGTGTGGTTGATTCGTCCGTGCGCTGCGTGCCGTTTCGACCGATGCCACCGTACTGATCGTCTTTGTCACCCACGGCTTTCACATTGTCGCCGGCAAGTCGCGACGAAATTGCGTACGCCCTTCCCACGACCGTGTCCTGATACGAAAACGTGGAGATAAACGGTCCCCTGACAATGTGGTGTTCAATGATCTCGCGGAAGAACCCGCGATCGCCGTGTCCATTGTCATGACTCAAACCGTAATGCGAGAACGCCGCTTCCAAGAGCGAGAGTGAGTCGGGCTGCACCACGGGCTCGCTACACAGTGTTTTGGCGCATGCCGCCATGCAGCGGCCGCCCAGGCTGTGACCGATCAAGTGCACGCGCAGCGTGGGGCAGCGCGCCTTGAGTGCGCGAACCGCCGCGGCCACACCGTTCGCGCCTACGGTCCCCGAGCGGTTCTTCATCATGTACCACGTGGTGAGGTTGAGCACCTGACCCACGCGTCCGGCAATTGATTTCATGGCGCCGCCAATGAACAGCGGTGCACCATCCCCGCCAGCGGTGCCGCCGTCGAGTGCCATCACGCCACCGTCGCCCTCTCGGCGCACCGTGGGGAGGATGATCGGCGCCGCGAGCTTTGCGAACAGATCGGAGCCGCGCTGCGCGGCGACTTCCTCAAACCCTTCATTGGGATCGGCGCCGGCATCGGGCGCGAGGGAGAGCAGTAGTGCCGTAAACTCGTCTTGCTTCTCCGCGCCCTCCTCGAGTTGATCGAGCAACGCCAGCGCTCGATCGACCGTGTCGCGCTGCTCGGCGCTCACGATGTCATCGCGCAACACGGTCAGTTCGGCTCGCGCGTCGTCGAGTGCCGCTCGCTCGAGGTCATCAACATGCTGCGCGGCGCCATCCTCTTTGCCTGGCCCCTCGGAGAACGACTTGGACGGCCAGAAAACGCCGCCAACGGCGAACGTGCGTGCGGCGAGTGCCGGGGCAAGCTCCTCACGCGTGAGATGCGCGCCGAAGTTCTGCAGAAACTGCTCGTACAGGTCGCGTGCCTCGCCGGCGTTGTTGCGAAAGCCATGGGCGATCATGAGCAGATCGGTGGTACCCGCCGACTGCACGTGCACGTGGAGCGCTTCCAGCGCCGCCGACCTGAGCGCCCCGCTCTCGTCATACGCGAGCGCAATGAACGGAAAGCCGCCCAGTGTTTCCACGTCAAACCTCCTCAGCAGATTAGACGGCCTGCAGCACCTTCATGAGATCAAGCAGTCCGTGTCCCTGAAACGCTGGCTCTCGGCCGAGATCGACGGCATTCAACAGGAAGAGCGCTTTCACACGCTCCGGTTGACCGATAAACTCCGTGCGCACCGATAGGAAAGCGGCCGCGGCTCCCGACACATGAGGGGCCGCCATGCTGGTGCCCGTTTGTTCGCAATACAGCACCATACCGCGCTCCAAGGCGCGTGCCGCCGACTCGGACGGCTCAGCGGTCATGTCGCGACCGAAGCGCTCGCGTTCGCGACCGGCCGCGCAGGAGCGAATGCGTTCACCGGGTGCGAGGAGATCCGGCTTGCGTCGACCGTCTCCGGTGGGACCTCTCGACGAGAAGTACGACACACCGTACGTATGCGGCATGTCCCGGTGGGTCGAGCCCACGGTGATCGCCAGCTCGGCGTTGCCCGGATCGGTGATGCTGAGATTGCGATAGCTGCTCTGCTCCACGCCGGCACCGGTGATGTACGACGAATAGCCGCTGTTCCCGGCCGACACCACCACGCAGACGCCCGACTTCACGAGACGATTCACTTCAGAGCAGATCGGGCTCTGGCCGCAGGCAAACCACCGCGGATCAAAATCATAGCCGACGCTCATGTTGACGCCGTGCACGAGCAAACGCCGGCCGTACTGGTTCCATTGCTGAATATCTTCGAGCGCGCGCAGCACCCAACTGACCTTCCCCTGCCCGCGCGTTTGTTTGTGGTCATCGGTGCGCGTGACATCCGCGATGACTTTAAGGCTCACGAGCTTGGCCAGCGGCGCGACCCCGCTGATCGACGTCAGTGCCTCGCGGGCAACGATCGGCTTCTCCTCTGCGCGGTCACTGGTGCTCACATCGCGGACTTCAGTACCGACCACCAGGAGACCGTCCGGCACCTCCGTGTTCCAGTGCCCGGCGATGATGCCGGCCACGTGCGACCCGTGGCCCAGCCGATCAACCAACGCCGTGGGGGAGCCTCCGCGGGGCGGGACCGACGCATCGGCCACCACGGCTGCCGGATCTGTTCCATCGGGTGTGTAATCACGATGCTCAACGGGCCCACGAATGGCCAGCGTATCGATCTTGCCGTGCACGCTCTGCTTTTCGGCAAAATGCACGTGACTGCCATCAATGCCGGAGTCGAGCACCGCCCAGACGATGCCTTGGCCGAGCGCGTGAAAGGACCGCTGCGCGGCATCAGCCTTGATGGTCGTGAGCGATCGCGTGAGCGTAACGGCGATATCGCTGTCTTCCCAAATCCGATACACCACCGCGTCGTTTCGACGATTCGCCGAACTGAGCTCCTGCGACGCCAAGGCAAGTCGCCGAATGCGATCGGCCGAGAGGCACGCGAATACATAGTTCGATACCGAGCTGCACCGAACTTTCCATCGCTTCGCCTGCTGCTGAACCACCTCGAGTGCGCCGGCAAGCCCGTCGTGATACAACTCGTTGAGCTCGATGATCACGTCGAACTGCTCGCGCGAGCGGCCTTGCATCCGCGAGAGCAGCGGCTCGGTGATGATCGACCGCATCATGTCCCGTCGCATTGCCATCCGCGCGCGCTCGTACGCGTCGTCAGTCATACACACCTCCTCAATCGCCTATGGTGAACGACGTTCGCGGTGTGCGTCGAGTGCGCATCGCGACCACTCGCGATCAATACGAACGCCGTTCACCGTGTACTGTCAAGAGCATCGGCAGGCGACCGCGTGTGATGTAGGTCGCACGCGGTCACCCGTGTCGCTGCCCGCGGCGGCTAGTGCTGCGACCGGTTAAAGAGTAGGTAAGCAGAGGGTCGGAGAATCCGGGCGGCTCCTATCCTTGCCGGTATGCCCAGACCTCCCTTGTCGTTTCGGTGGTGGGTTTGATCGGCTGCAGAATCACCCAGAACCCAGAACCCCAAACCCACGGCCTCACGCGTCAAGCCCAGAGCCGCTCGCGGTGGGCGATGGGCGTGAGGCCGTGCGTGGTGGGTAATGGGTGGTGGGGTTGATCGGCTTCGGTGGTGGCGACCGACAGATCGCTACTCCCAGGCACTGCTTCACGCGGATTACACGG
>JANLVC010000090.1:0-12405 GCA_031363815.1 Gemmatimonadota bacterium | reverse complement strand
CGACGGTCGCGATCGCGGTGTATGAGGTGTTGCGGCAGCAGCAGCGCTGAGCCGCGATTCTCATCGATCCCGCCGCGTCCGCGTTCAGCATATAATCGCTGTGTACCTTCTCCGCGTTGATCCGCGGTCAGGCCGTTGGTGTGGTGGCTCGACGGCGATATCGGTGGAGTTGCACCCAAACGAACTACCTCGCTCGCTGTGGCGATTCGCGATCTCGCGGCCGCCACGAAGTAATTCCGCCGCAATACGAAACGGGGAGCGATTCGCAACGTGCGATTCGCTCCCCGTGGTGTAGGCGGGCCGTCGAAGCTCAGCGCGCGTCGGACACCAGTCTGGTAATGGCCCGCATGCCATCGTCGCCAATGTCGAGACTGTGTGCGTTCACGTACAGGGCGATGTGTTGCGCACACACGCGGTCGGACATCTCCTGCGCGTTGGCCCGTACGTAGTCGCGACTCGCCCCGGGATGATCGAAGGCGTACTGCACGGACGCGCGAATGGCGCGTTCCACTTCGGTCGCGGTGTCGGCGTCGAGATCGGCGCGGGCACAGATGCCGGCTAGTGGCACCGGCAGATTGGTGTCACGCTCCCACCAGTCGCCGAGGTCGATGGCTTTCGATAGCCCGTGTTCGGCGTAGGTGAACCGACTTTCGTGAATGATGAGTCCCGCGTGCACCTCGCCACTGCGTACGGCCTGCAGAATGCGGTCGTACCGCATCTCCACGACCTGCTCGAGCCGAGGGGCGGCAAGGCGCAGTAAACGATAGGCCGTGGTTTCGCGCCCCGGAATCGCCACGCGCCCGCTCACCGCCTCGGCCAGCGACATCGGCGTGCGGGTGACCACCAGCGGACCAACGCCATGCCCGAGTGCGGCACCGCTGCGCAGCAGGCGATAGCGGTCGCCAACCGCTGCGAAGGCACCGACACTGAGTTTGGTGAGATCGAACTCGCCGTGATGCGCGCGCCGGTTGAGCTCTTCGATATCGAGCAGCACTGGCAGCACGCGAATGGGTGTGTCGACGAGTCCGAACGTGAGCGCGTGAAACGCAAACGTATCGTTGGGGCAGGGCGAATAGCCGAAGGTCAGCTCACGCATCCGTCATGCACTCGCGTAGGGCGCGCACCAGCAACGGGGTCACCGCGGTGATCGCCGCGAATGCAGCATCGAAATGCCATTGGGAGCGGTCGGGTTCTTCGATGTCATTCGAGATCGCGCGCACTTCGATGGCGGGTATACCGGCGCGCTGGGCGGCGCGGAGCACACCAAACCCTTCCATGGCCTCCACGTGGCAGTCAGACGTGCCACCCACGCGGGCACTGGTGCCGATCGACAGTATGGCCGCGTCGGGGAGCACGCGCTGCACGGCGGCGAGTAAGAGCGGCGCGGCCGCCACCGTATTTGGCGCCCACTCCACCGGCACGTTCAGGTCGCAGTAGCGCGCGTCGCTGCCGATTACCAGCGATGCTGGCGCCAGGGCCCGATGTCGACGGGCGCCGGCGATGCCCACGTGCAGAATGGCTGCGGGTTTGAGTTCGACAATGGCTGCCGCGGTGGCGGCGGCGGCTTCTATGGGGCCGACGCCGCATTGCAGGGTGAGCCATCCATCGGGCGTCGCCAATTCGCGCGACGTGGCCGCCACCACCAGAATTCGCGCGCGATCGCTCATGACGTGCTCATGCCACGAAGTGTAAGGCGTCGCCCCTCACTCCACGAGTTCGCCGCCCCAGCTGGCGGGGTCGACATCGGCGATCGTTTGGGTAAGCATCCAGGCGTGTCCGGCCGGGTCGCGCACCGACGCCTGACGCTCGCCGTAGGGGTGATCGGTGGGTGGCGTGAGTCCGGTGGCGCCAAGCGTGAGGGCGCGGGCGTACGCGGTGTCTACGTTAGGCACGCGCACCATGAGTACGGCGGGTGGGCGTCCGCCGGTGGCGGGCATCGCGGCGGCGTCCCACGCGACAACGACCACCGCGCCGTTGCCGACCGTGAGTTGCACGCGATGCTGCGGCACGCGCAGCTGTACGCGAGCACCGAGCACTTCGCGCAACCAGGTAACGGCGGCGTCGAGATCGGGATAGCTGCGCACCGGAATGAACGTGGCGTCGGGGATCGAGCGGTTGCGGAGCGGGCTGTTGGGCGTAGGCGCTACGGCGCGCAGTGACTGGAGCGTTCCGTCCTGACGGGCGAGGATCATCGGCCAGGCAACTTCATGCGCGTCACGCGTTTCGGCCGTCGTGAAGCCCTCATGCGTGAGCGTGACCCGCGTGAAATCACCGGCGATCGCGTCGAGATGCACGGTGAGCAGGGTTTCAGCTCCGGCGGTACCGCCCGCGCCGGTGACCCAGGTGAGCGATACCAGGGCGTCGGGCACGAGACGGAGAAAGCGACCGTAGTGCGGATGACGCACGGGCTCGCGCGCATCGTTGAACCGTTGCGCGACGTCGAAGAAGAAAGGCTCGCCGACCTCGGCCTGGATGCGCGCGGTATCTGGCTCGGCAAACCACGATCCCCATCCGGTGGTCCAGGCGCGATAGAGCGTGGCGGCGGAGAGCGGGGAGGTGCGGGTGATGGTCAGGGCGTGCATGGCGGCAATCTACGCGACAGGCGCGCGTTGGTGTTTACGACGCTGCGTTGCCGAGTACGCGGGTGCACGCTGGCGGTTAGGGAAACTCTGCAGAAAAGTTGATTGTTCGGTGTGTGCCGCAATATAGGCGCAACCGAAACATCGACCTTGAGCAGAGCGCGGTGGTGGAGCCGCACTACACCAAGCCCGGGCGTGGCCGCCGCCCGCTGCCGCTCGAGACGATGCTGCGCGTGTACTTCCTGCAGCAGAGGCTCGGTCTCTCCGATCCCCAAGCGGAAGACATGCTGTACGACTCGAAGGCGATGCGTCGCTTTGCGCGCGTCGAGTTAGGCGAGGATATGGTGCCCGATGAATCGACGATCCCGCGCAGGTGGACATCACCCAGCTCGCGCCCTTGGTGCGCGGGAGCGAAACGACGCGCTTCGGCGATAAGGCGTATGACAAGACGGAGCACAAGCGGCATTGGGAGGGGAGTGGGGGCCGCTATCGTGTGAACAAGAACGGAACCGTGCGTCGAACGGCGCGAGGTAGGCGCTCAAGAACTGCGGGTTGGTATCGAGGGACTTGTCGCGGGCCATGGCGGGTGCTTGACAGCGGGACGAAACGACCGCACACTCGATGTACGACCTACCCCCGTCGCCGGATGCGTCGCCGGTGGCGAGGGGTCAAATGTTGCCGACGGTGCGTGCGATCGCGGCTGAGGTGCGCGCTCGCGTGGTCGCTTGACGGACGTGCTGGTGTGGGACCACGCTATCATCAGGAACGCATCGTGATGTACTTCGTCTCACGTCTCCATGCCGCCCGCCAGTGTCAAGGCGCGCTTGCACTCGCGCTTCTGTCTGCGCTCATCAGTTGCAGCGGTGGTGACGCGACGCAGCAGACGCCGACGCCGGTGCTCAGTACGCTCAGCGTGTCGCTCGCTGCGGTATCCGTCACCGTCGGTCAAGGCACCACCGCCAGCGTAACAGGTCAGGACCAGAATGGCGCCGCCATTGCTACCGGATCGATTGCGTGGAGTTCAAGCGCCACGGCCGTCGCCACGGTCGATGCGGGGGGCGTCGTCACCGGTCTGACACCAGGGCAGGCCCAGATCATTGCGAGGGCGGGCAGTCGTCAGGGTCAAGCGACGATAACCGTTACCCAAGCGGCTGTCGCCTCCGTTTCCGTCTCGCCAGCGACGGCCACGCTCGAAGTGGGCGAGACACGCCAGCTTGTTGCCTCCACGTTGAATGCCGCTGGTGCGCTCCTTAGTGGTCGCACCATTGTGTGGACCTCGAGCGACTCGGCGAAAGTGCGGATCTCGGCCGCGGGACTGGCCACTGCTGTTGTGCAAGGCACTGTGAACGTCTCGGCCAGCAGCGAGGGCAAGAGCGGATCGACTGCCATCGTTGTCAGCGCTACCCGCGTTGCGTCAGTCACGATTGCTGCACCGGTCGCACCGATCGCGCCGGGTCAGACTGCACTACTCCGCGTCGTCGCCAAGGACAGTGTCGGCAACCTTCTCGTGGGACGCGCCATCGCGTGGCGATCCAACTATCCCACTATCGCATCGGTGTCGGACACTGGTCTCGTGACCGCGATCAGCGGCGGCGAATCGACCATCACGGCCAGCACGTTCAGCAAGGCTGGCACTGCCGTGGTCACGGTGTCACGAACGAATGCCACGCAATGGACGGAAGTCGCACAGCTCCAAGGTTCGGGGAATCTGAGCAACATGACGTCGGCCGTGATGCGGCGCGCCGATGGATCATCGCTCGCGGTATTCTCCGGTGCACTTTGGGACGCCCCACGAAATGAGTTTGCCTGCACCCCGACCGGGTACGCAGCCGTACGCATCACCAGTGGACCACAGTTGGCGGCGGTGACTGTTGTTGGTACGGTTGACGTAATACATCGCAATGTCGCGGCCGTGGGGGATTTCGACGGTGACGGGCAACAGGACATCTTCTTCGGCAACACGGGATGCGACCGCAGGCCGTTCCCTGGTGAGCGAAACTCCATTTTGTTCGCGCGCGGCGCGGGTCTGCTCGACGCAAGCGCGGCCTTGCCGCCCATCAACGCGTATACCCATTCCGCTGACGCGGCCGATGTGCGCGGAATCGGCGTATCTGATATCATGGTCACGAACAACGGCAACTTCGGCTGTAATCAAACGCTTCCAACGTACGTCACCAATCCGCGGACCTCGTTTGCCAGCGGTTGTGTCCTTACCGTTGGTCCCTATCTGCTGCGCAGCAATCGCGACGGCTCGTTCACATACGACGCGACAAGCCTGCCGGACTCGGTGGCGAGGGCGCCCAACCCGCCCAGTCCCGGCGCGAACTGGTTTTTCAACAGCACGCTGCTCGACGACGTGACCGGCGATGGGATGCCTGATCTCCTGCTGGGCACATTCGGCAACGCGCCATCAGCTGGCGTGATGTATCCAAATGACGGACGTGGCGGTTTCCGCACGGCGCCGGTACGGATGCCGACCGGTTTGTTTGGCGCGGGGAATACGATGGTCGTCAGGATGCGCCAGTGGACATTTGGTGGCAGGCGCGTGGTGATTCTGTCGTCGGTCGGCGATGCGTATCGACGGAGTGGACTGCAGTTCCTCGAATACGCCGGCGGTGCGTTTCGGGACATCACGTCGGAACTCATGCCAACCTATAACAACAGCTTTTGGGTCCAGAACCTTCATGCTGCGGATCTCGATCTCGACGGATGCCCTGATCTTGTGCTCGACGAGGCCAATCCTGGAGTGAACGACATCACCGTCTGGTTTTGCCGAAATGGCAAATTCGTGCCTGCACCGCAGCCGGCCGCGCGCATGGGATTGCACCCTGTGTGGATTGATGGCCGTCCGATGTTGCTCAGCATGCGGGCGCCGCTGGGGAGCGCGCCGCCTATCCCGACGACGTTTCGGCTATACGACTTGCGGTGACAGGACCGGGCCTGAACCGCGCCGGGATTCCAGGAGGCTCCACTTTGTCAAAACGTGGAGCCATGGCGACCGCAGCGGTTTGCGTGTGCGCTCCGTTGCCCATCGTGGTCTGGTTCACGTCATCGCCGTCCCTTGTCGCGGGTGGCTGTTGCGACGACCGATTGAATCCACCCTTGGTTCGCTATGGCCAGATCGTGAAGTCCGGGAGCACCGTTCGTACGAATCGCCCCCGCATTGGTGTGAGCGCGGAGTCGAGCGTTCTCAGATTCGCGACCGGCCGCGCGGAAAGGCGTGTCGCGGTGCCGGTGCTGCCGCGCGCCAGCGAGATCGACCTTCACTGAGGCAGGAATGACTCAACGCGTATGGTGGTTGGTCGCGACCTTCGCTGCGCTAACGGTTCACGAAGCGCGCGCGCAGACGGTGGCCCCTGTGAATGCCGGACGCCACCGCATCGAAATTTCGAGTTCGGTGGACGGCAGCCTGCAGCCGTCGTACATCGTCATCCCCGAACGCCGTAACCCGTCGACAGCCGCGCCGTTGGTCGTGGTGCTGCACACGTGGAGTTTCGACCTCGAGCAGCGTCAGCCCGATCTCGAGTCAGCTGTGGCGGCGCGAGGATGGATACTGTTGGCGCCGAATTTTCGAGGTCGCAACGATCGCCCCGAGGCGTGTGGATCGACGGTGGCCCAGCAGGATGTCCTCGACGCCGTCGCCTGGGTGCGCAGCCACTACGCGATCGATGAACGGCGCATCTATGTGCTCGGCCTGTCGGGTGGTGGATTCATGACGATGCTGATGACGGCGAGACATCCTGATCTGTGGGCCGCCGCCAGTGCGTGGGTCGGAATCAGCGACCTCGGCGACTGGTACGCGGCGCATCGCGACGACAACTTCGGACGAATGATGCGCGGCTGTTTCGGGGGAGCCCCAGCGGACAATGACGGCGCGGCCGCTGAAGCGCGGGCACGGTCGCCAATCCGGTACTTGAACCCCGGGCTGAAAGTGCCGCTTGATCTGGCGGCGGGACGATACGACTCCACCGTATCCATCACGCATTCGCTTCGAGCCATGCAGGCCGTTGCGCCAACGGCGGTGACGGACACGGAGATTGCGCTGCTTACGGGCGCAGGTTCCGGTTTACTCGGGCCAGCGCCGAGCGATACGGCGTCGGACGCGTTGCTGGGGCGTCGGATCTTCCTGCGCCGGACGGTGGGCAAATTCCGTGTCACGATCTTCGACGGTGGACACGAGTGGATACCGCGCGCTGCGGTGGATTGGCTGGCGCAGCACCGGAAGCCGTAGTTGGCGGGACACCGCTTACGGGCGAGGCGCCCGGGACGCGATCAGCGCCTGATCCAGTACATACGCCTGAATCAGGCGTACCTGCGCCGAGGTGAGGTCCTTGTCGAACGCGGGCATGCCGACCGACCTCCGTGCGCCGCCGAGCACGATCGAATCGATCGTGGCGTGCGTTGCCGCGCTCGTGCGACGGAGGTCGGGCACCGCGCCCCCCTTCACCAGATTCGACGTGAAGCTGTGGCAGCGGCTGCAGTACGAACTGAACAGCGCGCCGCCTTCGGCGCGATCCGTCGGTGACGCGGCCACGGTGTAGGTGGGTGCCGCCATCGGGGGGCGCGGCGCCATCGGAGGCGGCAGCGTGGCCGTGCCACCCAGCGCGAACACGAGCAGTCGCCCCGGTCCGGCCCGTGCACCGGCATCGGAATAAATGGCGGGAGGGCCCGTGACCACGGCGACATACTGCGTATCACCCACCGCGTACGTCATGGCACCGGCGGCGATGCCGACACCGGCATCGACTTGCCAGAGCAGCTGCCCGTCGGTGGCCCGATAGGCGGCGAATACGCCATCCACGCGTCCCTGGAACACCAGGTTGCCCGCCGTGCTCAGCGTGCCTCCGCTGCGCACGATCGGGTGCGCCACGCGCCACACCTCACGCCCAGCCACGGGATCCCACGCAATCAGTCGACCGGTGGGCTTCGCCGCCGCCGCCTTTGCCTGCAGCGGTCCGCGATAGCGCATGTCCCGTCCGAGGGTGCGATCGGTGTGGCGCAGCTCGAACTTCGGATCGACCACGTGCAGGTCCTGCCCTTCGTCCACCACGGCGAGATAGGCGAGCCCGGTCGCGGGGCTGAACGACACGGGATTCCAGTTGTGCGCGCCGTAGTTGGCGGGAGTGACCACCGCGCCCTGCGCAGTCGACGCGATGGCTGATGGCACGATATTCGGCCGGCCCGTGCTGTCGATTCCGGTCGCCCAGGTCATGCTCGCAAACGGCTTGGCCGAGATGAACTTGCCCGTCTCGCGATCGATGACGTAGAAGAACGCGTTCTTGTTGGCCTGCATCAGCACGCGACGCGGCTTCCCATTGATCGTGAGATTGGCGAGCACGATGGGCTGCGTGGCGTCATAGTCCCAGGCGTCACCCGGTGTCGTCTGGTAGTGCCAGGCGATTTCGCCGGTGCTCGCCTTGATCGCGACGATCGACGACGCGTACAGATTGTCGCCCGTGACCGTGCCGCGCAGCTCGGGATACCACGGCGACGGATTCCCGGTGCCGACATAGATCAGGTCGAGATCGGGATCGTAGACCATCGGGTCCCACGGACTCGCGCCACCGCCGCCCTTCCACCATTCACCGGACCACGTGGTGGCCGCGCGGCGCAGGGCCTCGGATTCGAAGGGCTTGGACGGGTCGCCCGGCACCAAATAGCTGCGCCAAGCGATCGCGCCCGTCATCGCGTCGTAGGCGGAGACGAACCCGCGCACGGCATACTCGGAACCGGCATTGCCGATGATCACCTTGCCGCCGGCGATGCGCGGTGCGCCGGTGATCGAGTACGCTGAGTCGCGCGGCGTCGTCTGGACGCTCCACACCGGCTCTCCCGTCCGCTCATCGAGGGCCACCAGTCGCCCATCCATCGTTCCCACGTAGACGCGGCCGCGATAGAGGGCCACGCCGCGATTCACAACACCGCAGCACATGAACTTGTCGTGATCCTTGGGGGACTTCGGGTCGTATCGCCAGCGCTCCGCGCCGGTGCGGGCGTCGAGTGCGTACACCACGCTCCACGTGCCGGTGAGATACATGACGCCGTCCTTCACGAGTGGCGTGGCCTCGAGCCCGTGCAGCGTCTGCATGTCCACCGACCAGGCGAGGCCCAGACGCTTGACCGAGCGGTCGTTCACCTGATTGAGCGGGCTGTGACGCTGCTCGGTGTACGTCCGACCATGCGTCAACCAGTTGGCCGTATCCGCATCGGCCGCACGCAGGGTGGCGTCGTCGACGTCGTGTGCGGTATCGCACGCGGTCAGTGTGCACGCGGCGAGCGCGACGAGGACAAGGCGTTCGAATGGGGGCATGAGCGGAAAGCAAACGCGAACGGGGCGATCAGCGCAACCAACCGTAGCGGCTGGTGCACCGGCACGGTTCGCGCGTTATCGTCCAGTCGAAGCACATGCCCCCCATTTCGTGAGGATGTCCATGCTGTCTCGCCGACCGTTCGCTGTTGCCGCATCGCTCGCGCTCGTGAGCGTCGCTCTGTTCCGCCCCGTGCCGTTGCACGCGCAGCCTGCCGCCGACGCGCGTCTCGCCAAGCTCAAGATCGAACTTGCCGCCGCGATCGACGGAAAGGCGAAGCTGGCGCAGCAGATGACCGATCAGGTCTTTTCGTTCGGTGAGCTGGGTATGCAGGAAGTGGAAACGTCGAAGTATCTGGCGGGGGTGCTGGAGAAGAACGGATTCACCGTGGAGCGCGGGGTGGCCGGCATGCCCACCGCGTGGGTGGCCAAGTGGGGGAGCGGCAAGCCGGTGATTTCGCTCGGCTCCGATATCGATGGCATCCCGCAGGCCGGTCAGAAGCCGGGTATCGCGGGCCGCGAGTGGATTGTGCCGGGATCACCGGGGCACGGCGAAGGGCACAACAGCGGCGTGCCGCTCAACATCATTGCGGCGCTCGCGGTGAAGGACATCATGGCGCGCGAGAAGATACCGGGCACCATCATGCTGTGGCCCGGCGTCGCGGAAGAACAGCTGGCGAGCAAGGCCTATCTGGTGCGCGCGGGCGTGTTCAAGGACGTCGATGCCAACCTGTTCGCGCACGTCAGCGACAATCTCGAGGTGTCGTGGGGCGACGCGCCGTATCTCACGCTGATCTCCGCCCTCTTCAAGTTCAGAGGGCAGAGCGCGCATGCCGCCGGCGCGCCGTGGCGCGGCCGGAGTGCGCTGGATGCCGTCCTCAATCTGGCCAACTCGTGGGAGTATCATCGCGAGCACATGGAAACGGCGCAGCGGTCGCACTACGTGATCACCGACGGCGGCGATCAGCCGAATGTCGTGCCCAGCACGTCGGCGATCTGGTTCTTCTTCCGTGAACGCAATCCGGAGCGCGTCACGGCGATGTTCAACGACGCGAAACAGATGGCCAAAGCGGCCGCCATGGCGACCTTCACCGAACTCGACACTGTGCTGACGATCGGCTCGGCGTGGCGACCGCACTACAGCAAGCCGATCGCCGCCGCCATGCACGAGAACATGTTGCGCGTCGGCATGCCGGCCTGGGATGCCAACGATCAGGCGATGGCCAAGGGGGTGCAGCGGATGATGCAGCGCCCCGACAGCGGCCTGCGCCAGACGGTGTCGCCGTTGCTCTCTCCGGAGCAGGCGGCTGCGGCCAGCAGCGGCACCGGCAGCGACGATATCGGTGATGTGACGTGGACGATCCCGTCGGTTACGCTGCTGTACCCGTCGAACATTCCCGGCACGCCGGGGCACAATTGGGCCGATGGTATCGCGATGGCCACGCCCATCGCCCACAAGGGCGTGGTGGCCGGCGCGAAGGTGCAAGCCATGACGCTGCTCGATCTCATGCTGCAGCCCACGCTCGTGACCGCCGCGAAGCGCTATTTCACCGACGTGCAAACGCAGACGGTAAAGTACTACCCGCTCATGGCGCCCACCGACATGCCGGCCACGTGGCTCAACGCCGACAAGATGGCCAAGTATCGCGACGACATGCGGAAGTTCTACTTCGATCCCACGAAGTACGGCACGTATCTCGAGCAGCTGGGCATCACCTATCCTACGGTCCGCAAGATCGTGCCTTAAGCGGCATCCCGTCTGAGTGCGAGCGTTCTCCTGGGCGTCTCATTCGCTCTCGTCAAGCGCCGTCGGCATCGGAAAGCGCTCCTGAAACCATGCGTCCCAGCGCGGCGTGTCGCGCGCCACGATCTCGGCCGCGTGATCGCCGAAGAGGTAGACGTTCATTGCCCGGCCCCGGCTGGTCGAGTCGTAACAGGGCGTCGTTGGGATGCGCACTGAGGTGCTCCACCACGCCGCTGAACGCCGGGGCACCCGCCGTGCAAGAGCAGGGTGGCTTCTGCGACTGGAACATCTCCTACTGCACCGTCACGCGGATCGAGTCGCGGAGACCGCCTACGGGCGCACCGTCAATCGAGTACCGCGCAAACACGTAGGTCTCGCCGATCGATACGCCGGTGATTGTCCCTCCGATCGAATCGACCCGCGCGACTACTATGTTGGCGCTCGAGAATCGACCGATGAATGGCGTTGGTTGTGTTCCACCGCAAACGGCCGCCGTTACCGTTGGCTTGAATTGTTCGCCGACGATCATCGTACGCGAGGTGGGAGAAACCTTCACCCGTGCCGGGTCGTCGGTACAGGAGATATCGGTCAGGTTGTTGCAGGCGGTGGCCAGTACGGCAGCGACCACCGAACAGAGGGAAATCGCAAGGCGCATTTTCAGAGGGAAAGGGATGTCTGATCTTGCGCACTCCTCGTCAATCAATCAAGCGCGCCACCGTAGGCCTCAGGCTTCATCCGCTGAAGGGCGACCGTCACAGACGCGCGCTGCTCTTCGGCTCGCCGCCGTTCCGGGATGCATCGCGGCCTTGCTCGCGGAATCGGCAGTCTTGGTTCGCTACGGCCAGATCGTGAAGTCCGGGAGCACCGTTCGTACGAATCGCCCCCGCATTGGTGTGAGCGCGGAGTCGAGCGTTCTCAGATTCGCGACCGTCAGCGCCAGTCCATGTTCTCTGGGTTGGTCCACGGTCCCCACCGCATAGTCGCGAAAGGGGACATCCGAGTTCTCGATGTGCGCGCCGAGAAGATGACTGATCGGGTGCGTGTTCGTGAAGGTGACGAGACGCTGCACGCTGCGTACGAACGCGGCGGTGTCGCGCACATACAGCCGCCCGGGATAGAAGGTGTCGCCGGTCAGGAACACGCCGGTGCGACGATCGTAGAGCGCGATGCTCGCGGGCTGATGGCCTGGAATCGGCAGCACGTCCACCACGCGGTCGCCGAGATCGAAGACGGCGGAATCCTGCGGCCACTGTGCAATCGAAAAGAACGCGCGTACGGCGGCCGTGTCGCGACCAACCAGTGCCACGTTGGGCTTGCCGCGAAAGAGCGAGTCTCCGGCGACATGATCCGCATGGGCGTGGCTATGGGCGACCACCAGTTCGATAGGGCGCTGGGCATGTCGTGCCCGCCATGCCTGGACAATGCTGTCGACCGACGCCGCGACATCGAGTCCCCCGGCGCCGGTATCGAGGAGAAGCGCGCGACGCGACCCGAAGATCAAATAGAGAAACGGCTTTTCGTAGTTCGTGCACGCAGGCTGTCGCAGAATGTAGAAGTCTGCGTTGTAGGCGTGCACCATCATCGTCGGTCGTCCGGCGCATTGCGCACCACCGGCATACATGCGCGTCGGCACAGTGCCGGCTTCAAGACGCGCCGTGCGTGCGCTGCCAGCATTCGGCGAGGGCGTGTGGGCGCCGCGCGCGCATGACGTGAGCAGCGCGAGCGCCGCTACAAAACAGACGTTGGCGATATGTTTGGTCTCGTGGTATGACACG
>JANLVC010000067.1:0-27738 GCA_031363815.1 Gemmatimonadota bacterium | reverse complement strand
GATCGTTGGCGTAGAGCCGTTCGCTTTTCGTTGTTCAACAACAAAAACCGGATCCGTCGAACTCGCGCCGTAGCGTGTCGTCAACCCGGAGCACATTCGCGTGCTATCCGTGTAATCCGCGGTGAAGCAGTGCCTGGTAGGAGCGATCTGTCGGTCGCCACCACCGAAGCCGATCAAACCCACCACCCAGTACCCACCACTCACGGCCTCAAGCCCATCGCCCACCGCGAGTGGCTCTGGGCTTGACGCGTGAGGCCGTGGGTTTGGGGTTCTGGGTTCTGGGTAAACCCGCCGCCGATCAAACCCACCACCGGAACGACAAGGGAGGTCTGGGCATACCTGCAAGGATAGGAGCCGCCCAGATTCTCCCACCGTCTGCTTACCTACTCTTTAACCGGTCGCAGCACTAGTGAGCAGGACGGAGGGTGTCAGGGTGGAGGATGCAGCAACAGCGCGCGCTACACCTGCTGCCTCCTTCCTGACACCCTCCTCCCTGCTTACTAGGCAGTGGGCAGTGGGCAGTTGGCAGTGGGCAGTGGGCAGTGGGCAGTGGGCAGTTGCCCGTTGGCCGTCACCAGTCGCTGGCGACGCACTCTGAACAGCCGTACCTTCGCCGATCGCCCCTCACCATGGAGAACGCCCTGATGACCGGAGTTTTCGCGCGCGAAGGCCTGCTCGCTGCAGCCCTCGCGCTCCTCGCCGCCCCGCTCGCGGCGCAAACGCGCACCATCAGCGGCAAAGTGCTCGAAGAGGGATCGCGAGCACCGATCGCCGCGGCGCAATTGCAAGTCACCGGCACCGCCCTCAGTGCGCTCTCGCGTGACGATGGTTCGTTCACGCTCGTAAACGTCCCCGCCCGCGACGTCATCCTCATGGTGCGTCGCCTTGGCTATCCGATGACGCGCATCACCGTCGATGCCTCGCGCAACAGCATCGAGATCGTGCTCAAAAAGGACATACTCAATCTCGATCAGGTGGTGGTCACCGGTCAGGCCACTGGCATCTCGCGACGCAACCTCGCCAATGACGTGGCCACCGTAAGCGGTGCCGACGTGAACAAGGTGTCGTCGCAATCGATCGAGAATGCCTTCCAGGGCAAGATCGCCGGCGCGCAGATCTCGCAGTCTACCGGCGCCCCCGGCGGCGGTAACCGCATCCGCATCCGCGGCATCTCCTCCATTCTCGGTTCTGCGCAGCCGCTGTACGTCATCGACGGCGTCATCGTCTCCGACGTGTCCATCGGTGCGGGCACGAACAAAGTGACGCGCGCCGCCGGCACTGGCATCTCCGTGGGCAATCAGGAGAATCCGGTCAACCGTATCGCCGACCTCAATCCGAATGACATCGAGAACGTCGACATTCTGAAAGGATCGGCCGCGGCCGCCATTTACGGATCAAAGGCGTCGGGTGGTGTCATCATCATCACCACCAAGCGTGGTCGCGCCGGCAAGCCGAAGTTCTCGCTACGCATGGGGGGTGGCACGTCGGCACTCGCGTATCGCAATGGCTCGCGCACGTTCACCTCGCTGGCCGATGCCGTGACCGTGTTCGGTGCCGGCATCACGCCGTTCTACAACGCCACCCGCGTGCTCGACTATGAATCGCTGGCCTATGGCAACCGTCCGATGAACTCTGACGTGTCACTGAACGTGAGCGGTGGCAGCGACGACACCAAGTACTTCATGTCGATCAGCCGGCGCAATGAAGAAGGCATCGTCGAGAACACGTTTGCGCGCAAAACCAGTGCGCGCATCAATCTCGACCAGCGCCTCAGTAAGCGGCTCAACCTGCAGGTCGGCAACGAGATCCTGAACAACGCCAATGACCGCGGCCTGTTTGGCAACGACAACGCCGGCAATTCGATCGCCTACTCGCTCACCAAGATCCCCAGCTTTCTCGACCTTCGGCGTAATGCCGACGGGACGTGGCCGGTGAATCAGTTCTACCCGTCCAACCCGCTGCAAACCATCGACCAGTTCAAGAACGGCGAGAACGTGTGGCGCAACATCACGACGTCGCGTCTCACCGCCGACGTGCTCACCGGCGAAAAGAACACCCTGCAATTCATCGCGTACGGCGGTGTCGACCTGCTCAACCAGTCCAACCTGATCTACTCACCGCCCACGTTGCAGTACGAGCCGGTGGACGGACTCCCAGGCACGGCGGCCAACTCGAAGACCACGAACATTCAGCGCAACCTCAACCTGAATCTCGTGCACGGCTGGACCCCTCAGTCATCGCTCAAGATCACGTCGCAGCTCGGCACGCAGTTCGAACAGCGCGACCTGAATCAGACGCGCGCCTCGGCCCAAAATCTGCTGGGCGGACTCGAAGTCGTGACCTCGGGCACGGTGCGTGACGTCGACGAATCGCGCCTGCGCGTGGAAGATTTCGGCATCTTTGCGCAAACGGAAATGTTGTGGCGCGACAAGCTGCTCTTCACCGCCGGCGCCCGCGCCGACCGCAGCAGCAACAACGGCGACATCGACCAGTTCTACCTGTTCCCCAAGGCCGCTACCTCGTATCGCTTCATCGATCTCGCCCCGGGGCTGGTGGACGAAGCCAAGATCCGCCTGGCGTACGGCGAGACGGGCAACCAGCCACTGTACGGACAGAAGTTCACCAACCTCGATCTCTCGAGCGTCGGGGGAATTGGCGCCTTCCGCGTTGGCAGTGTGCGCGCCTCGTCCGACCTGCGCCCTGAGCGTCAGCGTGAAATCGAAGCCGGTGTCGACCTGAATGTATTCCGCAACCGCGGCACGTTTTCCCTCACGGGCTTTCGCCGCAACATCTCCGATCTGCTGATCACGCGGACGCTGGCACCCACCACGGGCTTCAGCAGCGAAACGTCGAACGGCGCCGAGATGCAGGTGACGGGGGCGGAAGTCTCGATCAACGCGTTCCCGATCCAGACGCCCACGTGGGGTTGGAATGCGCGCCTCAATTGGGGCACCAATCGCTCCAAGGTCACGAGTCTTCCGGTGCCGGCGTTCCTGCTCGGCACCTTGCAGACCGGTGCCGTGCGCATCGAACAGGGCAAGTCCGCCACCCAGCTGTTCGGCAACGATACGCTGCCGCAATCCGGTGGACGTATCGTCGTCCCCGTGCTGATGGGCGATGGGAATCCGCTGTGGAGCGCGGGGCTCAGCAACGAAGTGCGCTTCAAGAGTCTGTCGTTGTACGCGCTGCTCGATCAGCAGAAGGGCGGCATGCTGGCCAACGGCACCTGGCGCCACTACGACCTCGGGCAGAACTCACGCGACTACGACGACATCGATCCCGCATCGGGTCGCAGACTCGGCGACGTGCGCCGAACCTCCTATCTGCAGGTCACGCGCATCTTCTACCAGGACGCCTCGTACATCAAGCTGCGCGAAGTCACGCTTACGTGGGACCTCCCGCAAAAGTGGGTCGCCAAGACGTGGTCGGGCGCCAGCGGCGCCAGGCTCTCGCTGAGCGGACGCAATCTCGCATGGTGGACGAACTTCCGCGGCGGTGATCCAGAGGCGCAGAACTTCGGCGCCGGCAACGTCCCCGATGCCATTCAGCGGAACCGCGAACTCGCGGCCTATCCGGCCAGCCGCAGCTACTGGCTCAACTTCAGCCTGGACTTCTGACCATGACTCCGCTCCGTCATCGCCAGGCGCGCACCGTGTTCTTCGTGGCCGCCTGTGCCAGCGCGGTCGCCTGCAGCGCCGCCGATATCGCGAATTTCAACAGCCCGAACACGTCGCAGCTCGAGGGCGCACCCAACGCCGCCACGGTGAATACCACGGTCGCCGGCGTCCTCGCCGGTGCACGTGCCGGCGCCGGCACGTGGGCCAGTACGTTGGGCATCTTCGGCCGGGAAATCATGAACCTCGACGGTGCCGAGCCGCGCAACGTGCTCGCGCTGCTGATCGGACCACTGGAGCCGGGGGGATTCGGCACCGACGCCGGTTGGTCGAACTCCTACCGGAATCTCCGCACTGCCTACACGATTCTCGATGTCGTCGACGTCGTGCCCGACTACACGGCCTCTCAAAAAAGCGGCGTGAAGGGATTCGTGAAGACGTTCATGGCGCTCGAGTACATGAACCAGCTGCGGGTGCGCGATACCTTCGGACTCGTATTTGACGTGTCGAAGGATCCCACTGTACAAGGCGCCTTCATCACACGCGAGGAAGCGTTTATCAAGACGGCCGCGCTGTTCGACGATGCGCGCACCGATTTGGCGGCGGCCGGCACGGCGTTCCCCTTCGCGCTCACGACCGGATTCACCGGTTTTAACACGCCAGCCAACTTTCTGCGCGTCAACCGTGGGCTGAAGGCGCGCCTTGAGGTCTATCGTGGCCGGTGGGCCGACGCCATCACGGCGCTGAACGAATCGTTCATCAACACCGCGGCAGGCACGACCGCCGGGTTCGGCACGGGTGTGTATCACGTCTACAGCATCGCGTCGGGCGATGCGACCAACCCCCTGTTCGATCCGGCGCCGAGGGCGATCGTCGTCGTTCCGGAATTCCTCACCGAAGCGCGCCTGCGCACCGACGGCTCGCGCGATCTGCGGGCCACCAGCAAAGCCGTGGTCGGCACAGTCAACTTGGCCACGCAGGGCATCAGCTCGAACGTGCGGCCCACGGTGTATCCCACCAACGTCACGCCGATCCCGATCATCCGGAACGAAGAGCTGATCCTGCTGCGCGCCGAAGCCAATATCGGACTCGGCAACCGTGCCGCGGCGATCGCCGATCTCAACGTCGTTCGCACCAACGCCGGTGGACTGCCCGCCCTCGCCTCCGACTTTGCCGGTGATCTGATCACCGAACTGCTCTACGATCGCCGCTACTCGCTCTTTTTCGAGTACGGTCATCGCTGGGTCGATTCGCGGCGCTACAACCGCCTCGGCGAGCTCCGGAAGCAGCTACCGAGTCACCGCGTCTTCCCGTTGGTGCCGATCCCGGTTGACGAATGCAACCAACGGCTCGCCGCCGTGCCCAAGGGGTGCGTCAACGTGTTGGGTGGGTAGGCGCGGGCTGATTTGACCCATCTAACTCCCTAGTGAGCAGGGGGGGAGGGTTTCAGGAAGGAGGCAGCAGGTGTACCGCGCGCCGTTGCTGCATCCTCCACCCTGAAACCCTCCTTCCTGCTTACTAAGCAGTTGGCTTTCCTTCCTGCTTACTAAGCAGTTGGCTTTCCTTCCTGCTTACTAAGCAGTTGGCTTTTCCGAATGGCACGGAACCCGCACCGCGTTCATGCGCTCAACGCACGACGTCCCGCCACCCGACCACATTGACGCGCTCCACCGATTCTCCCAGCGCAGCTTCGCCGTCGACGCCCACGGTGTGGCACGCCACATCGCGCGAGCAGACGTTGGCGACGCTCCAGAGTTCCGCGGAGCGAGGCCTGACCGCCGACGTTGTGCAGGCGCGTACCAACGAGTACGGCGAGAACGTCTTGCAGCACGCGCGCAACCGTGGCGTGCTGCGTATCCTGGTCGCGCAGTTCACCGACACGATGGTGGTCGTGTTGCTGGTCGCCGCGCTCATTGCGGGCATCGTGGGCGAACCCGAGGACATGCTCGTTATTGTCGCGATCGTGATCCTCAATGCGACGCTCGGATTCGTGCAGGAATATCGTGCCGGCCGCGCCATGGCCGCCCTCGGCGCGCTCGCGCAGCCGCTCACGCAGGTACGCCGCGACGGTACCGAACTGTCGATACCATCGACCGCCCTGGTGCCGGGCGACATCGTGCTGCTCAGTGCCGGCAATATCGTGCCGGCCGATCTGCGTTTGCTCGAAGCCGTACACTTGAGCATCGAAGAAGCGGCACTCACCGGCGAGTCGCTGCCCAGCCTCAAGGATCCGAAAGATTGTCCGGCCGATGCCAGCGCAGTCGGCGATCAACACTGCATGAGCTTCAAGGGCACCACCGTCTCCTCCGGCCGTGGCGTCGGCATCGTGGTCGCCACCGGCATGCGCACCGAACTCGGGCGCATTGCCGCCATGCTGCGCGACGAGCCCGAGTCCCTGTCGCCGTTGCAGCAGCGTTTGTCGGTGCTCGGCCGAAAGCTCGCCATCGCCGTCGTGGCGCTCTGCACCATCATCTTCGGCGCCGGACTCCTGCGTGGCGAACCGGTGCTGCTGATGTTCATGACGGCCCTCAGTCTGGCTGTGGCCGCGATCCCCGAAGCGCTGCCGGCCGTGGTCGCGATCTCGCTCGCGTTCGGCGCGCGACGCATGGTAAAGCAGCAGGCACTCATCCGCCGACTGTCCGCCGTGGAGACACTGGGCTCGGTGACGTACATCTGCACCGACAAGACGGGTACGCTCACCGAAAACCGGATGCATGTGGATGCCATCCGGCTCGGAGACGGTAGCGCGTCGACCGTCTCGCATCCAGCAGCATCGTCCCTGCTCGCCCTTACCGACGTGATGACATTGTGTACCGACGTCACGATCGGCGCCGAGGGCGTGCTCGTGGGTGATCCCACGGAAACGGCGTTAGTACGCGCTGGTGCCGACGCCGGCGTCAACAAGCAGTCACTCGATGCAATGTGGCCGCGCATCGACGAGGCCCCGTTCACCTCCGAGCGCGCCCGCATGACCACCATGCATCGCGACAGTACGAACGCCGACCGTATCATGCTGTGTACCAAAGGCGCGCCGGAACGGGTCGTGCCGGCGTGTCACGCCATGCAGACCGCGGGCGCCGTAACACCCATCGACGGCGCACGCGTGCTGAAAGAAGCCGAAGCCATGGCCGCAGCCGGCATGCGCGTCCTGGCCATTGCCACGCGCACACTCTCGTCACCGCCGGAGTCTGTCGAGCACGCCGAGCAGGAGCTCACGCTGCTCGCCTTGGTCGGGCTGATCGATCCACCGCGCGCCGAAGCGAAAGCGGCCGTCGAGACGTGTCAGGCGGCCGGTATTCACGTGGTGATGATTACCGGCGACCATCCCGCCACCGCGCTTGCCATCGCGATACGTCTGGGGATTGCCGATGCGAACGATGTGGTGCTCGTCGGTCACGACATCCCCGGGCTCTCCGATGCCGACCTCGCGCAGCGCGTGACCGATGTGCGCGTGTTTGCCCGCGTGGCCCCAGAAGACAAACTGCGGATCGTGAAAGCGCTGCAGTCGCGTGGCGAATTTGTCGCGATGACCGGCGACGGCGTAAATGATGCGCCGGCGCTCAAGCGCGCCAACATCGGCATTGCGATGGGACGCGGCGGTACCGACGTGGCGCGCGAGGCCGCGC
Source organism: Gemmatimonadota bacterium (assembly GCA_031363815.1). Lineage (GTDB taxonomy): Bacteria > Gemmatimonadota > Gemmatimonadetes > Gemmatimonadales > Gemmatimonadaceae > Gemmatimonas. The sequence continues at coordinate 20,498 of JANLVC010000067.1, read as the reverse complement.
ACATGGTGCTGCTCGATGACAACTTCGCGACCATCGTGAAGTCGGTGCACGAAGGACGTCGCATCTACGACAATATCCGCCGCTTCGTGCGCTTTGTGCTCAGCACGAACGCGGGCGAAATCTGGGCGTTGTTTCTCGCGCCGTTTCTGGGACTGCCGCTACCGTTGTTGCCGATTCACATCCTCTGGATGAATCTCGTCACCGACGGCCTGCCCGGCATCACGCTCGCCTCCGAGCCCGCCGAGCCGGATAGCATGCAACGACCGCCGCGCTCACCGCAGGAAAGTCTGCTGGCCGGCGGCTTGTGGCAGCACGCGTTGTGGGTTGGGCTGCTCATGGCGGCGTTGGCGTTGGCCACGCAGGCGCTCACGATTCGGAGCGGCAACGGCCACTGGCAGACGATGACATTCACGGTGCTCACGCTCTCGCAGTTCGCGCATCTGATTGCCATTCGTTCCGAGCGACTATCGATCTGGAAACTGGGCGTGCGCGGCAACCCCGCCCTGTTCTACGCCGTCGCGGCGGCGTTCGGCCTGCAGATGGCCACGCTGTACGTACCGGTCATGAATCGCATCTTCCACACGGTGCCGCTGTCGTGGCGTGAGCTTGCCCTGTGCGTCGCGGTGTCGACGGTGGTGCTGTTCGCGGTGGAAATCGAGAAATGGCGGTCACGCCGGAGAAACGATAGTGCGCACCATCATCGTCGCCCTTGATGGGTCCCCGTTCTCCGAGGCCGCGATCCCCCTCGCACTCGGCGTTGCTCAGTGCCTGAAGGCCCGCCTCGAACTCGTGTCGGTGCACCAGCCACCATCTGGAATTCGCGCGATTTCCGGCGCCCGTGTTCATGACCTCTCGCTCGACCAGGACGAGAGCGCTGAACTTCGCGCCGCGCTGCAGCTGTACCTTGAACACGTCGCCACGCGTATCGGGCGGGCGCCCGACGCTCCCCCGGTGCTCGTCACGCTGCTCGACGGCGAGCCGGCAGATCGGTTGTGCCAACACGCGGCCGAGCGCAAAGCCGCGCTGATGATCGTCACGACGCACGGGCGAGGCGGCATTTCCCGCGCGTGGATCGGCAGCGTCACCGACGCGGCGCTACGAGCAACCAGCGTGCCGTTGCTCGTGGTGCGGCCTCCCGCAGTGAAGGATGACGCCAAGCCGGCCGACCCCCTGACGGTGCAACGGGTCCGGAAAGTGCTCATCGCGCTCGATGGTTCTGGTATCGGCGAAGCCGTGATCGGGCCGCTCCAAACGCTGTTCGACAACTCCGTCGAGTACATGGTATTCGGCGCGGTACCCCCGCTGCACCCGATGTTGCGAGCCATCGCGTCGCACGAGGAGTACGAACGCGATCTCCTGGCCCAGGAGGCGAAGTTCGCCGGATATCTGAAGGCAGCGGAAACGGCGCTGACCGATCGCGGCATGCAGGCCTCCCGCTGTGCGCTGATCGATCTCGAACCGGCGCGTGCCATCCACCGCTGTGCGAGCACCAATGCCGTCGATGTCATCGCCATGGCCACGCATGGCCGCGGCCTTCTGGGACGCGTGATGCTGGGCAGTATCGCCGACAAAGTGCTGCGCACGGCAGACGCGCCCGTGCTCCTCTGTCGCATTCCACCTGACGTCGTCTGATGCTCGGTGAACTTGGCCTTCGCTTCGTCATCTCGGCGATCATCGTCGTGCTCGCGGGCACCCAACTCGCCCGCAGCGGCGACGTGATCGCGGCTCGCACCAAGCTCGGTGGCTTATGGGTCGGGTCGATCTTTCTCGCGTTCGCCACGTCGCTCCCGGAAATCGTCACCGATATCTCGGCCGTGCGCATGGGCGCACCGGACCTCGCGGTGGGCGACCTCTTCGGCAGCAGTATGGCCAACATGCTGATCCTGGCGCTGGTCAGTCTGGCGCCGAGTGGTGCGGAGCTATTTCGGCGCGCGACGCTCGATCACGTACTGTATGCATCGCTCGCCATCATGCTCACGGCCATCGCCACCGTCGGCCTCGTTCTTCGGCCACCGGTCACGCTGCTCGGCATTGGCCTGACGTCGTGGTTCCTGCTGGTGGTGTACGCCATCGCGTCGCGCGCGGCGTTCAGGCACAGCACCGTCGCGCAGAGTGCAACGGAAGTCGTGGAAATGTCCGGCAGCACCCCTGAAGCCCCGAAGGCGGAAATGTCGCTCACGCGGGCCGCACTCGTGTTCGCTGGCGCGGCGCTGGTGATTGTGCTGGCGGCACCGCAGTTCGCCAAGGCGGCCGAAGGTATCGCGATCGAGACGGGCTTGGGGAGTACCTTCGTCGGCACCTGGCTCGTCGGGCTTTCCACGTCGCTGCCGGAACTCGTGACCTCGTTCGCGGCCGTTCGCCTGCGCGCCTACGACATGGCGGTCGGCAATCTGTTCGGCAGCAACGCCCTGAACATGGTGCTGTTCCCCCTGCTCGATCTGTTCCAGCCGGGCGCGCCCCTTCTGTCCATCGCCGACCCCGGCCATGCCGTGTCGGCGCTCGTGGCGATCGTGCTCATGGCGATCGCCATCGCCACCTTGGTGCATCGCTCACGACACGGCCGTGTGGTCGCGGAACCGGGAAGCATTCTCATCATCCTCGGCTACGTCCTCGGGATCGGACTGGTTTTCTGGAGCAGCATGAAGGGGTGATGCGCTGCGACGCCCTCACCCCTCCAGCGGCGCGCCTTCGTGAAGGCAGATCGCTTGCGCTCTCCCGAGCGAGGAAGCACAGTTCACGCATCCCGCTTGGGGCACAGTACTTCTTGATTGAATCCATAAGACTCGCTGGCACCGATGATCAACTCGATACGCCGATCGGCAATCCGACTTCTCGACCGCGCCGTCCTGCTGTCGACCATCGCATTCCCCATCGCGGCAACAGCGAGCGCGCAACCGACCGCCGACTCTGCCGAGTCGCTGTTCCTGCTCGGCACCGAACACCTCGCTATCGGCGACTCCGCGTCAGCCATCGCTTCGTTCGAAGCAGCGGCGCGGCGCGCCGGAAAGAGCGGCGCGTACTGGTTTTCATTCGCATCCGTGGCGGCGGCGACCACGAAATCGTCCTGGCGTACGGTTTCGATGCCGCATACGATCGCGCGTCGGCGTATGCTGGCCGACAGCGGCTTCGCGTTGGCAATCGAGTACGAGCCTGACAGCACGCGCTGGGTCGTGGACTATGCCGATTTTCTGTTTCGGTCCGACGTGATCAACGTTCAGCGCGCATCCGCATTGCTCCGTTCGGCGCTACGCGATGCGCCTCAGCGCTCGCAAGACAGCTTGCGCAGTATCATTGCGGACCGTATCGGACTGCTCGAATGGCGGCGATATGAGATCGTCGCGCAACGGCGCATGACTGAGGTGAACCCCAATCTCCGGCTCGAAGACTTCATCTTGTGGCCGAAGCTGTATCGGGAGTTCCGCCGGCGAGAGTCGCAGCCACTCACGCCGCCGCTCGGCGTGGAACGTGCCGACGAGGCGCGTGCCTTCTTCGATCTGGCATTGAAAGCTGATCCACACAACGTACTTGCATTTCGCCATCTGGCCATGACCATGATTGAGCGAAGCGAGTGGCTGGCGCTCGACGGCGTGGCAACGCAGTTCCAACGTGACAACCCCAGGCAGCCGTGGGGAGCGCTAGTGCGCGGACTCGCCCTGCATCGACTGGGGCAAACGGCTGAGGCCAGCCGACTGTTCGACCTTGGTGCCGCGATGATGGCTCCGGATCGCGCGGCGGCGTTGTTCTCGATCAATCGAATCTTGCTCCCCGTGGACACCGCGCAACTTCGTACCTTAGATCGTAACGCCCGCGAATCGCTCGAGTTGACATTCTGGGGGGTCGCCGATCCGTCACGTCTGATCGCCGGCAATCTGGTGCACACCGAGTTCCGTGCGCGCATCGTTCACGCCGATCTCCGCTGGTCGAATGACGAGACCGATCGAAACGGTGTCGATTCCGACCGCGGTGTGGTGTTCATTCGCTGGGGTCCACCCGATGACGTCGCTGGTTACAAGGAGCCATCGTCAGCTGACGTTCTCGAGTTTTGGGACTATGAGCAGGTTGATGCGAACTTCCTTTTCCACGCGATGCCTACGTACGGCACCGCACGGATCGATCAGAAGTATCGGTCGTATGTCCTTGAGCATCTGGAGTCGCTGTACCCCGCCGTCTGGCGCAATCTCGATGCCGTGCGCGAGAGCGCGCGACCGATCGACCTCCGCACGTTTCGCTTTCGGGCGAATGCCGACTCGAACGCCCTGGCCGTGATTGCCACCATCCCTTCAGGAGCGTGGCACGCCACCGCGAGTGCACACCACACCGCCACCGTCGCGGTGGCCGCGTTCGATAAGTCGTGGCGATTGACGGATAGTGCCTCAACGCGTGTCGAGTTGCGCACGACCGACAGCACGTCGGTGTCGGCGGTGCAGTTCCGCATGACCCTGCCATCGTCGGCCACATTCCTGCGCGCCGATGCCCTGGCGACCGGTAGCAACCGCGCATCAAAAGCCATCGCCGATCTGCCGGCACGACAATCGTCCGGCTTCGACGTCAGCGATCTGTTGATCGCCCGCGAGCTGCGTACCTCAGCGGCAGCGGCGAACCGATGGAGCGACTTCGAGATCACACCGCTGGTCGGGGGTGCCATCACATCGGGGCAGCCGATTGACGTGCTGTGGGAGATCTACGGACTCAGTGAAACCGCTGGGCAGGCGCGCTATCGCATTGCGCTCGTCGTCGAACAGCTGGCCAAGAATGGCGCGGTCGCCGTCGCGGTGCGCGCACTGTCGGGCTTGCGCAATGCCGTAGCTGGCTCGGAGAGCCCTCGCACGATACGCGTCTCGTTTGCTCGCGAATCGGAGTATCGGCCTACGCTGGTCGAGCAGCTCAAGATCGGGCTCGGCGTTCTGGCTCCCGGCAACTATCAGATGCGCATCGAGATCACCGACGACGTCTCTGGGCAGTCACGCCAGCAGGTGCAGCCTTTCACGGTACGCCAGCGCTGAGACCGCGCGCACGCAGCCACGACGCCAGCTTCGACTCCGCGGCGTTGTAGTTCAAAATCCGCCCCGTCGCATCCAGCTGGATCATGCCGTACGGCAGTTTGTCCAACTCCTCGGTGGACATCGTATCGGCATTCTCGAGCACGTTGTTCACGGTGTGCTCGGAACGCTGAGAGGGGCGATCGGCATGAGACATTTCGTCAGGCTAACGGCGGTACCAGAGCCGAAGTGCCCCCACCCTCGCCGCATTCATTGTGTTCGGTGTATATTCGGTATCCTATGCCGAACCAGTACGCCGAACTCCACTGCCACTCGGCACTCTCCCTCCTCGACGGGGCCTCGCTCCCCGAGTCACTGGCCGTGCGTGCCGCTGAGCTGGGATATCCCGCCCTCGCCATCACCGACCACGATGAAATGGGAGGCGTGGTCCGGTTCGGCACCGCCTGTAAAACACTCGGCATCGACGGCATTCTGGGCGTCGAGCTCACGGTGCGCATGCCCGACATCGGCAACCCGGGCGCCGAACGACGCACCCATATGGTGCTCCTCGCCGAAACGCGCGACGGCTATCGCAATATCGCCTCGCTGGTCACGCGGGCCCGCATGGACAGCGCGCGTGGTACGCCCAGTGTGCCGTGGGCCCTCGTGACGCGCCATGTAGACGGCGTCATGGCACTCACCGGATGTCCGCGCGGCTGGGTGCCGCAACTGCTGGCTGAAGGACGTGCCGACGACGCCTACACCGCCGCCGGTGAATTGCGCGACGTGTTTGGCGAGCATCTCGCCGTGGAATGCTGGGATCATCGCCTCCCCGAAGAACGCGCGCTCGTAAAGCAGCTGCGTCCCCTCGCCGCCAAGCTTGGCGTGCCGTGGGTGGTCACCAACAACGTGCACTACGCCACCCCCGAACAGCGCATCGTGCACGATGTGCTCACCACGCTGCGTCACGAACGCACGCTCGACACCATGGGCACGCGCCTGCGCCCCAACGCCGAGTGGGCGCTCAAGAAGCCATCGCTCATTTATCAGCGGTGGCGCGGTGCGGAAGAAGGGGTGAAAGCCACGCTCGCCATCGCCGAACGGTGCACCTTCCGGCTTGATCAGCTCAAGCCGTCCATGCCGGCGTTTCCACTGCCGCCCGGCATCAGCGCGCAGGAGTATCTCACGCGTCTCGTGGAACAGGGCGCCTACGAACGCTGGAACAGCTCGCGCACGCCCAAGCACGACACGCAGCTCGCTCACGAGCTGACAATGATCGGCAAGCTCGATCTTGCCGGATTTTTTCTCACGGTGTGGGACATCGTGCGTTTCGCGCGACGTGAAGGCATTCTCTGCCAGGGTCGTGGCTCCGCCGCCAACTCCGCCGTCTGCTACTGCCTCGGTATCACCGCCGTCGATCCCATTCGCATGGAGCTGCTCTTCGAGCGGTTTTTAAGCGAAGGACGCACAGAGCCGCCCGATATCGACATCGACTTCGCACACCGCGATCGCGAGCGCGTGCTGCAGTACGTGTACAACCGCTACGGCCGCGAACACGCCGCCATGGTGTGCGAACAGATCACCTGGCGCGGACGCAGTGCCGTACGCGATGCCGCCCGCGTGCTCGGCTTCTCGGTACAGCAGGGCGACATGCTGGCGTCGCTCAGTGATCGGTTCAGCGCGCGCAGCACCGCACAGGCATTGCGGGTCGACACACTGCCACCCGAAGCTGATCCCACCACCAAGGCGCGCGTCGTGCGTGAAGAGTCGCGCAAAGTCGCGTCGACGCAAACGAAGACGCCCACAAAAGCGCAGCGCGTACCCAAAGACCCCACCGAACGCGACGGCACATGGGCGCAGCTCATTGATCTGCAGGCCGAGCGGAAGATCGCCGCCGATGCCAGCACGCAGAGTCGGCCGCTGCCGCAAAGCGACATCCTCACCCGCGCCGGCCTCGATCCCAATGACGAACGGGTGCGCCGGCTCGCTGATGTGGTCGATGGCCTGCACCAGCTGCCCCGCCATCGGTCCATTCACGTGGGCGGTTTCATTCTCACCGAAGAACCGCTCGGCTCCATCGTGCCCATCGAACCCGCCTCGATGCCGGGGCGCACCGTGATCCAGTGGGAGAAGGACGATCTCGACCCCGTGGGGCTGGTCAAGATCGATCTGTTGGGGCTCGGCATGCTTACCGTGGTGCAGGATTGCCTGCTGTACATCCGGCACACGCGCGGCACCACGATCGATCTCGGCCAGCTCGACATGAGCGATCAGGCCGTGTACGACGTGATGTGCCGCGCCGATACCGTGGGACTCTTTCAGATCGAGAGTCGCGCGCAGATGAACACGCTCCCGCGTCTCAAGCCACGCTGCTTTTATGATCTCGTGGTCGAAGTCGCGCTCATTCGACCGGGCCCCATTCAGGGCGAGATGGTGCATCCGTATTTGCGACGGCGCGCCGGACTCGAGCCGGTCACGTATCCGCATCCGATGCTCGAGAAAGTGCTCAAGCGCACGCTCGGGGTGCCGCTTTTTCAGGAGCAGGGGATGCAGGTGGCGATCGTCGCCGCTGGGTTCACACCCGCGCAGGCGGATCAATTGCGCCGCGCGATGGGACACAAGCGCTCGCGCGAGCGCATGGCGCAGATCTGCGAAGAGCTGATTGTGGGCATGGCGAAAAACGGTATTCCCGAAGAAACCGGACGTCGCATTTACAACCAGATCAATGCCTTCGCCGACTACGGCTTTCCCGAAAGTCATGCGGCCAGCTTCGCGCTCATCGTGTACGCCACGGCCTGGCTCCGGCACTACTACGCGCCCGAGTACACCGCCGCCATTCTCAACGCGCAGCCAATGGGCTTTTACGCGCCGGGCACACTGATCGAAGACGCCAAGCGACATGGGGTCGAGGTGCGCCCCGTCGATCTCACCCGCAGCACGTGGGATCATGCCTTGGAGATGGCCGACGGACGCGTGCTCGTGCCCCACGACGGCGTGGTGCGCTGGGGACGCCACATCGGCGCCCAAACCATGCGCGATGTCGTCGCCGTACGACTCGGTGTGCGGCTCGTGCGCGGACTCGGGGCCAAGGCCCGACGGGCGCTCGAAGCGGCGCTGGTGCATGGGCCGTTCACCACCGTCGAAAACGCCGTGCGTCGCGTGTCGCTTGATAAAACGTCATGGCGGCGACTCGCCGAAGCCGGCGCGTTCGACAGCATGTTTGCGCACGAACCGGCCGAACGGCGACGGCGCGTGGCGCTCTGGGAAGTGATGGCCGCCACCCGTGGCCCCGAGCTGCCGCTGGCGCCGTTTCAAGCGCAGCCCGTGCCCACGCAGCTGCCAGCCTACACGCCCATCGAACTCACCGAAGCCGACTATCGCATGACCGGGCTGTCGTTGGCCGGGCATCCCATGAAGCATGTGCGCCCCATCCTCGCCCCCAACGGGGTGCTGTCGGCCCGTGAAGCGCACGAGCTGGGTAAGGACGGTCAGCGCGTAGCGGTAGCCGGACTCGTGATCTGCCGCCAGCGGCCGGGCACGGCCAAGGGGTTCGTGTTTCTCACCCTCGAAGACGAAACAGGGATGATCAACATCGTGATCACCCCCGATCGCTTCGAAGAACATGCGCTCCTGCTCTCCACGTCACCGATGCTGCTTATTCGCGGCACGCTGCAGGTGGAACAGCAGGTGGTGAATGTGCGCGCCAAACAGTTCAAAGCGCTGGCGCTGGGCGGTGGCGAGCAGCATGTGAAGGGGCACAACTACCGGTAGTTCTCCCACCCGGCCCGTGATCACCACACGACGTCGGCGTAGTACCGACCCATCTCGACATCCGACGTGACCAAGGGCAGCGACTGCAACTCGGCGGTCGCCACGATCACGCGGTCAGCCGGATCGCGGTGCGCCCAGTCCAGTTCCAGTGTACGCAGCCACGTACGCACATCCACTGGCGCCAACACCAAGCCATCGACGAGTTGCAGACGTTGCACGTACTCCGTGAACGTCACGCCGAGTGAGAGCTCGTTACGCCGCACCTTGAGTCCGATCTCCCACAGTGAGATCGCGCTGGCCAGCCATCCAAACGGCGCGGCCGCCTCAATCGCCCCACGTGCTCGGACCGAGAGCCGCTCGGGCGCCAACGTCCAGAACAGCAGCGCCGAGGTGTCGAGTACCAGGCGACTCACGGCGCGGGCCACTCGGCGTCGGTGGGGGCGTCGATGTCGCCCGTCCAGGTAAGCTGACCACGCACACCGGCGAACGCGTCATCGACCGACCGCGTCTCGCTGAACGGCACCACCTTGAGGACGGGAATCCCATCGCTGGTGACCACCAACTCCTCACCCGTGCGCTCCACCTCACGGAAGTACTCAAGCATTCGCGCCTTGAGGACGCTTTTGGAAACTGTGCCCATGGTCATGACCATAGTCATACTGCTGTAAAATGTCAAACATATCGATGACCTATCCGCGCGCCTCACCTGTTCTGACGCGCGCGCGGACCTTCTCGAGGAAGTAGCCCAACGCGTTCACGCCCTGCGACCAGGCCAGCAGCGCCACCTGCACAACCGGCCGACGCGTGCGACCGCTCCGCAGCGGGTACCCGAGCAGCGCCACGTAAAAGCCCAGCGTTTCCGTTTGCCGCGAACCGGCGTGCCTGCGCGCGCGCGCCTGATGAAAGGTCCACGCGCCGCGCCCATAGTTGAGATGTTGGCGCGTAAAGCTGCGAAAGCTCATCACGTGATGATGCTGCACGAGCGCGTCACGCACGTACACCTGTGGCCAGCCCGCCGCCTGCCAGCGGTCCGTGAGATCGCGATCCTCACCAGCCGGGAGGCGAAAGCTCGTGTCGAACCCGCCCAGTGCGCGAAACGCCTTGGTCGACCCGGCGAAATTGTTCGACGTGAAGAAACGCGGTCCACGTGTGGCGGCCGAGTCGAAGCGAGCATAGAGAAAATCGATCAATAGCTGACTGGCTTCGGAAAACACATTGTCGTTTAACGCGTTCCGCACGTGACCGCCCACCAGCGCATCCGACGTACGACGCAAGGCGTTGTCGATCGTCGCCAGCCAATCGGGAGCCGGTGCGCAGTCGTCATCGGTGAACGCGAGATACTCGCCATGGGCTTCGCGGATTCCGGTGTTACGCGCCGATGCGGGTCCGCCCCACTCCTGATGAATCGACCGGATCGTGAGCCGTTCGCGATACGTGTGGAGTTCCTCCGCGGGCAGGGGGGGCGAGCCATCGTTGACGATCACGACTTCGAAGTCATCGCGCACCATCGTCTGTGCCGCGAGTGCCATCAGGCATCGCCGCACCTGCGGCAGTCGGGCGCGAGTGGGAACGATGACGGAGAAACGCGGGAGCGTCATGAGGCGGATGGAGCGGACGTCGCCGGATCAGATGGATCGGCCGGAACGGCCGGAACGGCCACGAAAGGAAGCAGGTGCGTGGGAATCTCGCGAAAAAGCAGCAGCGCCGATACCAGCGCGGTGCATCCCGCGAGCAGCTTCGCGACCGTCCCCAGCGCGCTCGTTGCATGCCACTCGGCGCCCGCGCCGTAGGCGATCACGGCAAGACAGACCCCCACGACAATCGTGCGGGACGGCACGTGCACCGCCTCGTAACGCCCGACCAACAACTGCCCAACGCACGCCGCCAGCGTGGACACCAGCATCGACGCGAGCGCCGCCCCAACCGTCCCGTATCGCGGCACGAGCACCAGCGTACACGCGACGAGCGCGATGAGCATTGGCCCGGTAAGGCCGACCACGTGCCACGCGCGATCCGACGCGACGAGCAGCACGGTGGACACCGATACGGCGATGAGCGCCGTCGCGCCGAGGATGAGCAGGGCAAACGGCACGGCGGCGTCGAGGAAGTCCGCGCCATAGACAACGCGCATGATCTCCGGTGCGGCGCCGGCGGCCAATGCGGCGAACGGCAACAACAGATATGGCAAACGCAGCACATCCTGCTGCAGTCGACGCAAGTCCGCATCGCGACCGTCACGCCGCATGCGCGTCACGGTGGCAAGAATCACCGGTGACACCGCACCCGTCAACAGCGACAGCACAATCGTCAGATTCTGGGCGGCGCCGTAATGTCCGAGGCTGGTCGCCGTGCCGCCGAGCGTGGCCAGCAGGAACAGGTCGGCGCGCTCAAAGAGACGGGAGCCGATCGCCGCCATCGCGATCGGTGCGGCCATCGTGAGCAGCCCGAGCCGCACCGCCCGACGCGCCGACGGCGCCGCCCGAGGCAGCGCCCCGACGCGCCATCGCGACAACAGCAGCGCGGTCACGCTCGACAGTACCATGCCCGCCACCGCGCCGTTGATCGACCACCCGAGACTCACCAGTCCGACCACCGCCAGCATGCGCACAATCCATCGCGCGGCCGAAATCAGCGAGACCCACGTGTGATCGCCGTTCGCGATAAGTGCTCCGCGGTACCCCTGCACGAGCACGAGCACCGGCAACTCGAGGGCGAGCAGTCGCACTGTAGGCGTGAGCACGGGGTGTCCAAGCGACGCCGTCAGCCACGGCGCCACGATAAACAGCAGCAGTCCCAAGCTACTGCCTGCAAGCAGATGCAAGTGCACTACTTCGGCGGCCACCGGCCGCCACTCACCCACCGCCGCGATCGCGCGGTTCGCTGCGCGAGCCAGCATGGAGCTGGCCGTCCACTGCAGCCAGGCCATCGTCGTGGCAGCAAGTGTCAGCAGGCCGTAACCCTCCGGGCCCAGCTGTCGCGTAAGGAATCCTGCCGTCACCAATCCCGTGGGAAGGATCAGCAACTCCGCGGCAAAAATGCGCGCCGATCCGAGCCACGGGCGATGGACCGTGCCTTGGCTCATACGTGATTTTCCGCGGCACGGCCAGACACCAGTCGCTGCCGCAGCCGTGCCGCGGCCCGCGCGTCGAATGGCGCCGCGGCATCAAACGTCGGCGCGTGCGGGCCAGCGAGCGCCAGAACGCCTTGAGCGGGATGTTCGCTGTCCCGGAAGAACGTCGGCTCGGCGATCGCGATACGAGCCCGTAAATGGTCGATCGTGGTGATGACGCGATCACTGAAATCCCCATCACCGATGTGATTCGGAAGCACAGGCGGCGCCACGCTATCGGAACTTGTCATCTCAGAATGGCCACGGCGCGGGTGCGCGACCAGTCGGTGCCGGTCGTACGCGCGAGACGGTAGCTGCCGGGCTCCAGGTGCCGGTGGTGGTGATATCCATGCGGGAAGCGCGACGAACCACTCAAGAGCGAGATCCACACCCCGTGCGCCATCGACCACGTGTCACCGCTGCTGCGCGTGCGGGAGCCCTCACGCACCAGCGCCGCGAGATGCGGCGGCGCGCCGTCGGCGATCCAAGACTCCAACAGATTCTGATGACCGGCGTCGATCCCGAACACCAGCAGCGGCGTGTTCGCGGCGCCCGTCATGGCACCACCACGCGCGCGGTCTCGAGCACACTCGCGTACACGGCGAGAATGCGATCGACGAACAGTTCGTGACAATACTCCGCCTGTGCCACCTCGCGTCCGGCTTGCCCCCATCGCAACGCGAGCAGGCGATCAGACAGGACGCGCAGCAGCGCGTCGCTCAGCGCCGGTACGTTATCGGGCGGCACCAGCTGGCCCGTTTCCTCGGTGCGCACGATCTCCGTCAGCCCGCCCGAGGCGGCGGCAATCACGGCCGTCCCACGCATCATTGCTTCGGCAGCAACGAGCCCGAACGGTTCGGCCCACCGCGAAGGCACCACCTGCACCCACGCCCGACACGCGATCGCCTCGGTCATCGCGCGTGACTGGAATCCATGAAAGCGCACAACCCGCTCCAGTTGCAGAGTGCGCGTTAACGCTTCGAGTGGCGATCGCTCGACGCCGTCACCCACGATGTCGAGCGTCGCGTGCGGCATCCGCGCGTGCACTCTGGCGAACGCCTTCAGCAACGTATCGACCCCTTTCTCGCGCACGAGGCGACCCGCAAACACGGCCGTCGGCGTGTCATCCATCATGGCCAAAACCGGCGCGTCCGATACCCCATTCGGCACCACCGTGAGATCGACCACGCCGTCCGCGGCCAGCACGCGCGCCGTGGCGCTGCTGTTGGCAATCGTGGCACGAAACACCTCACGCCACCGCCGCAACAGCTGCATCTGCGTCATCAACGGCAGCCAATCGCGCGCGGGCACACAGCCCGCCGTATGACACACCACACCGGCCCGCTGCCGGCACGGTTCGCCATTCGGCAAAAGCTTTAATCCTGTCGGACACACCGCGCGGTACCACGACGCATGATACACCGACGGCACGTCACGGAGCACGGGAAGGATCAGCGGCGAGAGTTGTGTATTGAAGCTGACCACGTGCACGACGTCGGGCATGAAATCGTCGATCGCCCGACGAAGTGCCGCCGGTGCCCACGGATTCGCCGACTGCAGCGCCGTGCGCCAGCGCGACATCGTTCCGCGACACGCGTACTCCGGAAGCAGCGGCGAGTCGTCAGACAGCGTGTCGAACCCCGCGGTGCTCGTGAAGCGGCGCACGCTATGCCCTCGCTGACGCAGTCCGTGTACCAACGCGGCGTTCACCACCTCCGCACCACCGTACAGCGGTGCGTAATCGTGCACGAGCAGAATGCGCAGCGACTCACGCATCGCCGTCGCCTGTGCCGTACCCAATGCTGCGCACCGCCACCGGCGTGCCCTGCCCCGCCGCCATGGCCGCCGCCAACCACACCGCGAGACAGCGCACCCCATCGGCCAATGTCGGCCACGTCGCAGACGCCGTCGGCCACCCACGCACCGCGTCCACGAACAACCCCAACGCGCGGCGAGACGATGGCTCGGCATCTGCGCGCACCACTCGCGAACGCGCACACGACTGGCGCACCAGCGCGCGCGCGGTGACGGACTCGGGAAATACGCGGAACAAGCAAGCGGCGATGTCGACGTGAGGCGCGCCGTTGTTGAACAGCGCCCCGCTCCTCGACGGCTGCTTCCAGGCGGAGTGAGTGGTGGATCGGGACGAGAAGTTGGCCTGCAGCGTGACGACCGCGCCAATGGCGCCGCCCTGCATCAGCGCGCGTGCCTGTTGCCAGAGCGGATGTTGCCGGAAGTTGAATCCCACAATGCCCAGTCGCGGCGCTCGCGGCCGGCCCTCGAGCAGTGCACGCTCGCCCGCCGCGGTGGCCGCCACCGGCTTCTCCACATGCACGTGACATCCGGCGGCGAAGGCCGCGATCGCCGCTCGGGCATGCATCGACGACGGCATCGCCAGCACCACGGCATGCACGCCGCCCGAGTCCAGGAGCTGCGGTACGGGACTGACGGCACGGGCGCCGACCGCGATCCGTCGCGCCGCCTCGCGAGCGTCGACAACGGGATCGGCCACACTGACGACAGTCGCCGAATAACTCATCGCCGTGGCGACCGCGCCGAAAATACGTGTCGGTTCATTCCGCCCAATATAGTGCGCCCGTATCGTTGGCTGCGGTCAACGCAGGGCGTCCGCTACGTTCCCCCGGCATCTCCATCACCTGCGCCAGCAGTGCACTGCTGCACGGCGTCACGTCGCCATCGGGGGGTGAGCTTGTCGACGCGCTGCGGCACCATCGCCGCGAGTCCGCCCATGGCCTGCGAGGCATCGACCCCTGCGCGGGCCGCGGCCTGCGCCACGCGGTGCCGCCGAGTGCCTGCTCGAGCGGCGTTGGCGAGGCAGGGCGGTTGGCCCCGTGCTCACCCACGACGACACGATGTTGCCCAAACCACCGCGCTGCCGCTTCTACACGAACCCACCGATCCCGCCGTTGTGCGGCACACGCGTCATGCTCATTCTGAGCAGCACCGTCGACGACGTGCCTACCGGCGCGTTATTCCCCAGCAACCCACCCAGCAGCTGTTCCACGCCACCGGCCTTTCCACCAGTGAGCGAGCCGGACATGTCTCCCAATGCTCCGCGAAAAATCCCTTCGTTCCATTCGTGGAGGGGCGTGGCGGTGTGCCGCACGACCAGGGGTAGTGAGGCACACGTCAACACCGCTGTCCGTATCAGCGCGTCGCTAGGGCTCCACGACTTTGAGCAGCACACCACCACCGAACGCAACTCTTCTTCCGGAATAGTCACCGTGGTGGCGCTGGCCGACGACGTCCACGAGCCGGTTGCGGTGGCCACACCCGAACGCTCCACTCGCCGGCGGCGCGCTCTACGATGGCCGACGCGAGGGACGTGTACGGCGTGAGAATCGGAAGTGGAGTCCGGAAGTCGGGCTGCGTTCGCGAGATGATAAGCGGCGGGCGGCCTGCCGCGAGGTGCACACTCCGCGGTGTGCTGCGAGTGGCGCCCACCACAGTGCCGGTGTCGGCTATGGTCACGGGCAGTCCGTTATCGGGCCACGCCGCCATGGGCGGCGGCGAAATCGAGGATCGCGCGAGCGCCACCGCCAACGCGCCACCGCCTGCGGGACGCCGTGGCGCCGCATTGGAACCACTGCACGCTGACGGCACGAAGGCCGTCCGCACGATCGTGGAGCGCACGCGGGTCACTGGCCGCATTGTTCCTCTGGGAGGTTCAGTCCGCCGAAATCGGGCCCACGCGTCGCCGCTTTGCCTGCATCTTGTATGAGTGGGCGCGTCCGCAAGTCATGAAACCTGGAGAATCCGTGACGACTGAAGAGATCGAGACGATCATCGGACTGGCCGCGCTGGCCGCGGTATGCGACGGATTGCAGGACGAGGCCGAGCAGGCGCGGGTGGTCGAGGTCGCACGGACGCTCGGCTTGCACGACGCGGATGCGGTGATCGCCCAGGCGATGAGCGGTGCACTCACCATTCCCACGCTCGCGTCGCGGCTTCTCTCCGATGAGGCGAAACGTCTCGCGCATGACACCGCCACCGCCGTCTGTCACGCCAACGGCTGGATTAATCCAAGCGAGGGGAAGTTCCTGCACAAGCTGGCCGGTGCGCTGCAGCTCGACACGTCGTCCACCGACGACGTGATCGCCGACATCAATCGCGCCGTGGGGGATCATCCGGCGCTCTCCGCGACGCCAGCGCACGGCGCGCCGCTGGTCACCGATACCTCGTCCGATCCAGCCGCTGAGACGGGCCACTCTCCGCTCGACGATCACATCCTGGATCAGGCGATGCTCACCGCGGCGCTTGAGCTGCTCCCTGATCGACTCGCGAATCTGGGGATCCTGCCGCTGCAGCTCCGGCTCGTCCATCACATCGGCCAGCGTCACGGACGACAGCTCGACACGCAGCAGGTCACCGACCTCGTGGCCACTTTCGGACTGGGCGCCGCGGCGCAGGTGCTCGAGAAGGTGCTGCGACGCACGTTCGGCGGCATTGCCGGTGGACTGCTGGGAGGGCTCCTGGGCGGAAGCGCCGGTATCGCCAGCGGCGCCGCCGTAACCTTCGCCAGCAGCTACGCCCTCGGGCACGCCGCCGATCAGTACTACGCGCAGGGACGCTCGCTGTCGTCGACCGATCTCAGGGCGCTCTTCACCAAATTTCGCGCCGACGCCGTCTCGATCTTTCCGCGCGTCCAGGCCCGCGTCGGCGAGCTCGCGCGCGGCCGTTCGCTGGATGGTCTGCTGCGAACCATTACCCGCTGAGCCGTTCGCTACCGAATGGCAAGCGCGCCGGCGAGCGCGCCAGGCGAGAGCGCCCGGCGAGAGCGTTACGCGACGCTCTGCAAGGTGAACACCGTCACTTCCGGACGCACGTTAAAGCGGACCGGAAGAAAGGTCCCCACGCCTCGGCTGATGTACAGCTGACGGCCGCGCGAAAGTTTAAAGGCACCGGCGGTGTAGCGCCGATTCTTCACCGGGATAATCGGCGGCGGCAGAAAGGGTGGCTTGCACTGCCCGCCGTGCGTGTGCCCAGCGAGTACCCAGCCGTCGTACGTGCCCCATCCCGACAGATCGACCGTGTCCGGATTGTGACTCAGGGCCAGTTGCGCCACCGCCGGATCGACACGCGCAAAAGCCCGTTCGGGAGCGAACTGCCCCGCCCAAAGGTCACCCAGCCCTACAAGCTGAAGCTCGCCGGCTATGCCGACCTCGTTGACCAGCACCGTGATCCCCAGGTTTTCGAGCGCGCCTCGCAATCCGGCAGCCACCTTCGGCTCCGCCCAATCGCGACCGTAGTCGTGGTTGCCGAAGGTCGCGAAAGTGCCGAGCGATCCACGCGGTAGCTCCGCGTAGATAGCCTCGGCGTGCTCCTGTTGTGTCGGGTGCAGCGAAATCAGGTCGCCACTCACCACAACGATGTCGGGCCTGAGCGCGGAAACCCTTTCGAAGGTCGCGCGCACATACGCGTCAGAAACGCTTGGCCCGATGTGCACATCAGAGAGCTGCACCAGGCGCTTTCCCACCAGCGACGAAGGCAAACCGCGGATCGGCAGCTCCGCCTCCGTGATCTCGAGCCACTCTGGCTCCACCTCAAAGGTGTAGCCGACCGTGCCCGCCATGGTGACCGCAAAGCCACCGGCGGTCAGCAGGAACGCGCGTCGAGAAATCATTACATCCGTCGTCGGAGTCAACCCAGTGCATCGAGCCAGCCGTCCCCATCAAGTTAATCGGTGCACGGGACAAGGTCGCGCGATGTCGTGAGCCTGCTAACCGGCGTGCAACTGTATTACCCAGAACCCACCACCCATTACCCATTACCCCAAGCCCAATAGCCCGCAGCCCACAGCGCTCTGGGCTGTTGGCTTGAGGTTCTGGGTTCTGGGTACTGGGTTTTGGGTTGTAAAGGATGGGGGAGAGGCCAGTATCCCCAAAATCGCGCCCTGAGCTGGTGTTCGTCCCACCCCAAGCTCCCGTCGTCCGCGATTTTTCGGATACGGGCTCAACGGCGATCGGTTCCGGAGAGTAGATCTCTTATTGGCGGTCCGTTTCGCGGCACCGCCATTCTCGCCCTCCGGAGAAAACAGGACATGGATCACGCAGTGCGCCGTTTCGGACGATGGGCCGGTACTCTCTTGCTGCTGGCTGCCACCAGCGCCGCCAGCGGCCGCGCCGCGCAGGCACAGATCAGCCCGCAGACCACCCAGGCCGATGAAGGTCGGGCCAACAAGGGCAACTGGGCGCTTGCCAATCGCTTCAGCACCGCCGCTCTTCGCGCAGTCACGTACACGCAGGCCGTGCAGCCCCGCTTTCTGGGCGAGACGGACTCGATGTACTACAACTGGAAGGATCGCAATGGCAATCGATTCATGCTCTTCGTGCCATCGCCCACAGGCGGCACCAAGCGACTCCTGTTCGATCCAGCCAAGCTCGCCGAACAGCTCACGCTGCTCAGCAAGAAGCCGTTCGACGCGACCACGCTGCCGTTCCAGACGATCACCTTCCTGAAGAACCACAAGGCGTTCCGATTTACGGTGGACAGCGTGCGTTACGAGTGGACTCTCGCCACCGAAACGCTCAAGTCGAACGGCCGCGTGGTGCGCAATACGCCGCCGCTGGTCGATGAGGAAGTGAACACGCAGGGCGGTGGCGGCCCGGCTGGCGTCGGCGCACGCGGTGAGTTCCGCAACTACAACAAGGATAGTTCGGCGTTCGTCTTCGCCCGCATGCACAATCTGTTCATCGTGCAGAAGGCCGCCAACGACACCGTGCAGATCAGCACCGACGGCGTCGAGGACTATTCGTTCGGCTTCCGCGACACCACCGAGAATCGTCGTCAGCTCAGCGCCCTCGCCCGCGGTGGTCAGCAAACCGACGACGATCAGGACGACATCGACGAGGCGAACAATCGCGATCAGCGCATTCGGCCGATCGTCGCGTGGTCGCCCGACGGCAAGTCCCTCGCGTTCGTGCGCCGCGATCAGCGCAAGGTAAAGGACCTGTTTCTCGTGAACGTCCTCGCCCAGCCGCGCCCGGTGTTGCTGCACTACAAGTACACGATGCCCGGCGAAGCCTTCGTCACGCAAAGCGAACTCTGGATCTACCGTCGCGGCGAGAAGGCCGTGAAGCAGATCAACGTCGCGAAGTGGAAGGACCAGGCGCTCATGGATGTGCACTGGCCCGTGAATGGCGACAAGGTGCGTCTCGTGCGCCGCGATCGTCCGCAGCGCGCCGTCGACTTCATCGAAGTGGATGTCACCACCGGCGCCATCAAGTCGTTGCTCGCCGATGCCATCGAGGGCGCGGCCCTCGAACCCAAGAACATCGCGTACCTGAAACAGGGCGGCGATTTTCTCTGGTGGTCGCAGAAAACCGGCTGGGGCATGTTCTACGTCTACGGCTTCGATGGCGGCGAGAAGCGCGCGCTCACGACGGGCCAGTGGAACGCCAACAGCATCGTCAAGATCGATTCCACCACGCAGCAGGTGTGGGTCTCCGGTCAGGGACGCGAGCCCAGCGAACAGCTCTACCAGACGCACCTCTATCGCGTCAACGGCGATGGCACGGGCTTCACTCTGCTCGACGCCGGCAACGCCCATCATGCATCGACGCTCGGCGAAAATGGGACGCCAAGCATCGTGTCGCCCACCAAGCGCTACATCTACGACACGTTCTCGCGCATGGACCTGCCGCCCAAGTCGGTCCTGCGTGACGGCGCCACCGGTCGCATCCTCAGCACGCTCGAGGAGATGGATCTCTCCAAGTTGAAAGAGCTTGGCTTCAAACCGGCCGAAACCTTCTCGGTAAAGGCCACCGACGGCGTGACGGAACTCTTCGGCAACATGTGGAAGCCGTTCGACTTCGACAGCACCAAGAAGTATCCCATCATCACGTACGTGTATCCCGGACCGCAGACGGAAGGCACGACCACCGGGTTCAGTGTGCGCGGTCCGCTCATGCAGCTCGCGCAGCTTGGCTTCATCGTGATTGAGGTTGGGCATCGCGGAGGCAGCCCGCTCCGCTCGCTGGCCTATCATCGCTACGGCTACGGCAACATGCGTGACTACGGGCTGGCCGATAAGAAATTCGCCATCGAACAGCTCGCGGCGCGTCACCGCTTCATCGATCTCGACAAGGTCGGCATCTTCGGCCACTCCGGTGGTGGATTCATGACCGCCGCCGCGATGCTGCTGCCTCCCTACAACGAGTTCTTCAAGGTAGGCTGGTCGGAATCCGGCAATCACGACAACAACATCTACAACGCGAACTGGAGCGAGAACAACCACGGGTTGAAGCTCGTGCCGAAGAAGGATTCAGCGGTGACGAGGGAGCGTGCGCGTGGGATTGCAACCCAGCAAGGCTCGGCGGCCGCGCTTCCCGATACGATGACTGGCGCGGACAGCACCTTCGAAATTCGGGTACCGACGAACATCGATCTCGCGCCGAATCTGAAGGGGCGGCTGTTGCTCACCACCGGCGACATGGACAACAATGTTCATCCGGGAAACACCGTGCGGCTCGTGAACGCGCTCATCAAGGCGAACAAGCGGTTCGACTACATGGTATTACCAGGCAAACCGCACGGCTACGGAGACATGCAACCGTATTTCACGCGGTTGCTGATGGAGTACTTCGCGGAAATCGTGGACACCACCACCGGCGAGGTGA
>JANLVC010000054.1:0-11759 GCA_031363815.1 Gemmatimonadota bacterium | reverse complement strand
CAAGCCCGTAAAACGCTTCCATTCCGTGCGCATCGGCGCGCACTACCGCGCGTTGGCTGTCGACGCGCCGGATGGGCTGCTCTGGTTCTGGATCGGGACGCACGCGGAGTACGACCACCTCGTCGCCTAACTCTGGTTGGTGTTGACGACCGCGCTCTGGTGGCGGCCGCTTATTGAAGCGGTCGCAGCACAACCCAAGCGTTGAGGTTGTAGGAAATGCCTCAACGCACCTCTGGTGAAGACCTTGCGTCGCGCAGAACAGCGCGCGTTCACTCGACTTCACCCACATACCCGTTCGTGACGTGGCTCGCCCCTTTGCGATACCGTGACTTCCCGGCGGGACACACGCCGGTGCGCGCATCGGCATCGTACGTGGAATCACTCGGCGAGAACACCGGCACGGCCTGCTTCGCGTCGCGCGATGTGCTTACTATGGTAGCCCGCGTCCGCCGTGTGCACCGTCGTGCTCGTGCGCCGCGTCGCAAGGGCCTCGACGACCGGCAGTAGCAGCTCCTGCTCGGAGCCCGTGCCATGCGCTTGCGCGTCGACGATGCTCTGGTGTGTGGCATCGACCGCCGCCACGCCGGTGTAGCCATGGATGACACCTTTGTCCGTGGCCATCTGCGCACTCTCGTTGTCCGTGCGATTGCTCTTGCGCAGCCCGCCGGTCGGGCCACGGCGATCCTCCGGATGCGTCGCGAGCCACGCCCCCAACTGCTGCGCATCCTTGGTAAGCCGCGCGATCCGGGCAGTCGTCTCCAACTTCTCCGCCCGCTGCGTGAACTCGGCGCCTGTCCCTTTCCGATGCTTGGACGCGTTGCTCGGCAGCTTGACGCCGTCGATCGCGAACATGTCGCGCCCGATCAGGCCTTGGCCATCGCACACCGTCAGCACCGCCGCAAAAACTTTGGCGATGTCGTCCCGCAGCGTGCACACGAAGTGGGCGATCGTCGTGAAGTGCGGCGCGGTCATGCCGCACCGTGCCATAAACATCACGTGCTCTTGGGCAGACCCGTTCGATCGCGCGGCTGCGCACGATGCCCTGCGAGTACGCGAAGAGCACCACCGTCAGCAACATGGCCGGTGGATACGCCGGCGCGCCGGTCGTGTCGTTGCGGAAGCGGGCGTCGAAGTGCGCCAGATCCACTTCGTGATCGAGCAAGTGATTCAGCGCGTGCTCGAACGTGCCGGGCAGCAGCTGGCGCGCGAGGTCGATGCGCAGGAACTGCGGATTCGTATCGAGGAACTTGTCGCGGGCCATGGCGGGTGCTCGACAGGGACGCAAAACGACGACACATTCGCGACACGACAAACCCGTCGCGTCGCATCCCGTTCCGTTTCCACATCGACCCCGTTCGGGACCTATCCTACAACCTCGTCGGTCAACTTCTCCACGCCGACCGGCCTCGGATTCTTCTCCAGACGCTCGCAGCGATGCGCGAGGGATCGGGCGACGCCTCGCTGAGCAGCCGGAGTGAGGGCCCGCCCGCGGCATCCATGATGCGCAGGTCGCCACCCATCATCTCGGTGCCCAGATGAAGTGCACTTGCCACGGATGCTGCGTGACCGCCGCGAGATCGCCCGGCGTGAAGTAGACGCCCGATCCGAGCATGTTGCCGACGATGAGCGCGCTGACGGCGGACACGAGCCGCGTGACCTGCGCGCGCACCACGCGATCGCTCGCCATGCGATCGCTCGCCATGCGATCGCCCCGCAGCGAGGTGCCAACGAACGCCCCATCGGCATGCGGCATGAGTTGGGCCGCGTTCTCTGGCGTGAGCCCGGTGCCGATGATCACCGGCAACGCACCCGCGTGTTCCGCGCGGAGGGAAGGATAGCGGTCGATCGCGTACTCGCCGACCGCGACGATCCTCATGCCGCGGAGCAGGAAGTGACGCGCCGCCCAAGAGGCCTCACGTCTGGTTACTCTCCTCGTCCAACGCGACGCGCGCCGTCGCGTAGATGAGTTCGGTGCCCGGCTCCGGATACGCGCGCCAGTGCAGCCGCACCAGGTGGCCATCCTTGTGGATGTACCGATTCGCGAACGAGAGCGTCGGGGTGCCGTCGGCGAGCGTCCCCACCTCGGCGAGGGTCGCGTCGCGATCATCTGGATGGATGAACTTCATGAAGCTCTCAGCGAGCAGCTCTTGGCTGGTATAGCCGAGCGCTCGCTCGAACGCGGGGTTCACGGCGATGAACTTCGCGTCGGTGCCGGCTAGACACATGAGGTCGATGCCGTAGTTGAAGAATCGCTCGAAGTCGACCGTCGCATGCTCACCCGTGGCCGCGAGCGCCAGGCTGACCCCGCAGGCGGGACAGTAGGTGGCGTTGTCGGGGACGGAATGGCTGCAACGAACACAGATGTAAGACACGGGGTGCTCCCGGCGAATGTCCTTGTAATCTCTGGCAGAATGCGGCGGATCGCAAGCGGACTTAACTCTGCTCGCCGGACACCACGTTCACTCCGCATAGATAGTCGGAGTGGAGGTGTGACGATGGCGAAGGCCGCGCAATCGACGAAGCGGACGCGGCGGATCTTCAGTGACGAGTGCAAGTAGGAAGCCGTGCGGCGCGCGCGGCTTTCGCAATCGAGAGGCTTTCAAGATGGCGATCTACTTTCACTGCGGCGGATGAGACCTCGAACCCCGGCACTCCTGACCTCGACCCACTCGAAACCCTGAAGAGCTGAACTTCGTAAACCCTAGCTGCTCGTAGAAGACCTTCGACGCCTCGATGTTTTTTACGGCTAGGCTAACGGATGTGGGTTCCGGAAAATCTGACCACCTCGTTTCCGGAACCCACAGCGGACTGCTGCGGCGGCGGAGGAATGAGATTGAAGGCGACTCAATCTGTTCCGTGGCGACCGTCTATCACAAGCCTGACGTGCCAGCCCGACGTGCCACCAACACAAACGGGGAACGAGCACGTTGTCCACGCCGACCACGCGACGCACAACGACCGATGGCCTTCGACCGCGGGTCGCATCTGCTACATGCGCGTTGCGCCGAAGGGGAAGTGGACCAGCGATTACACGAGCGAATGCGGATCACCGCCCTCCACATAGCGCCCGAAGCGCATGCGAGCTACCAGCAGAACAATCCCGCGGCGAGCCTCGTAAATCAGCTGTGGGGAGTTGGCCGCCACCGAGCCTGGAACGCCCTTCCTCGATCCGCTGACGCCGCTGGCCGTAGAATTATTGCCAGAGTAATCGACGAGAAACTCGCGGTGCGAGCGGCTGCTCTCCGGTGAGGCATCTCAAACAACACGCGCCCGTAGCCACCCCGGGCGCGTGCTCCTGCAACGGTCTCTTCCCCGCTAGAAGATCCGCCACATTACGCCATATGCCACACTCTTGAGCGTCGCCTGCCCTACGATTGTCGTGCCCTGCAGAGAGATATTCTCCACCACGGCTTGATTCTTGGCGTCGCCAAGCCCGCCAAGGTACGTGATGTTGCTTGCCGCGTACGGGGCCGCGATGATCGCTGGGGATGGGTGACTTCCGTTGGGGCACCCGTTCGCCACGATCCGCCCTCCGTCGTCCACCGCTTCGGCACTCGTGCAGCTGCCGGGAAGGGTGAGAGGTGCGCTCCACACTGCTCCCGTGCGAGTCCAGTACACAGCGGCCGTCTTGCCGCCAGAGAGGGAAATCTCACCCACCGCCAGCGTACCCGCGCTGTTCACCCCGCGCCCCTTGCTCCCCGCCGCGCCGAACACCGCCAGCGCCCACGTGCCCGGACCCGTCGGATCCCACGATGCCGCGCGATTGTTCGCCATGCCAAGCGCCACGCCACTCGAGGCGACGTCGAAAACGAGGTCGTCGGTGCTGGCGTTAGGCAGCACCACCCTGGACCAGGAGCCGATACCGTATGTCCACAGCCGTGGCCGCCGGTTGAGACTGGTCCCGGACGAGCCCAAGCTCTCCCACCCCCCGATCAGTGTCGCGGCACCGGTTCCTGGATCCGAGGCGACGCCCAGCGGACGCACCATCGTGCTGCTTGGATCCTTGGGCAGATTCGTCCGCAGCCAGACGCCGCCCGTCTTGACGTACACGTAGCCCTGGTCTCTCGACGCGTTGATGGTCGTGCCGCCAACAATCGACAGGCCATCCACGCTGATGTCGAAGCCACGCCCCGGACTCCCCAGCGTGTCGAGACCCACCGAACTGTTGAAGGAGAAGACGCCCGGCACCCCGACGCGACCGGTGACGTCGCCATTGTCGTTTCCACCGTACGCGATTTCGGTTCCGGCGATCAGCGTTGCCTGTGTTACCTCGAACAGCTCGGTGCCAATGCCACCCTTTCGGTCTGGATTTGTCACCGCCACCGAGTAGAAGGCAAGCGCGGCGTCGGCGGCGATGTTGATCGTTGCGGTGACCTGGGTGGCGCTGTTGAACTGGGTGGCGTTGACGTGGATTTTCGGATCGTCCACGCCGTTTCGCTGCCACGAGGCAACGGATCCCTGGACGAAGCCGGAACCGGTGATCACGACCTGCTTCTGCGTCTCACCCGGTTGCCCGAACGGTGGATTGGTGGCGGTCACCGACACTCCGCCCGCCACCGCTCTCGCAGACACGGCATTCACACCTATGGTCGTGGCTGGACCATCGGCACACGACTGGAGCACGCAAAGGCTCAATAGGGTTGCGAGCGAGATGGTCGATCGGAATCGAACGCGTGTCTTCATGGTGCGCTCCTCGGTTAGACCTATCGTGCGGAACTTGACGGTGACGAAGTAGAGACGGATGGATGCGCCACCTTTTGCGCGCTCCGCCCAAATCGCCCCTCACCGCTGAGTGTGTAGCCGGCCCAGTAGTAGGGGCTCCCATACCGCGCGTCACGCAGCATTTCGCGCTGTGCCGCCGCCAGTGCCCTTCTGACCGATTCGGCGCGGAGGTGGGAGTAGAAGCGTCCCGCGAAGCTCGCGGCTCCGGAGTCGTCGATGCGCCACAGGGTGGAAATAACGTTGTCGGCGCCGGCGGCGAGCACGGCCTGCGCGAGCGTGAGATCGGCGGTGCCCCGAACCGGGTCGTCACTCCACGCACGCCCGGCTCCCGTCTCACAGCCCGACAAGAAGACGAGTGGGCTCCGCACCAGTAGGCCGAGGAGCTCGTGAACTTCCAGACGCCCATCGTCGGCTCCATCGGCCCTACCAGAAGAACGAGCCAGCTCGATCCGCGAGAACATGGGATTGCGAACGTTGAGCGTGGCGTGTGTGGCGACGTGCACTGGGCGTTCCTGCCCCAACGCGGCCCGGACGGCCGACTCGGTGGCTCGGCGACCGATGCGGGTCTCAGCGTTAGGCATCATCGACTTGAAGGCGGCCACTTCTCCGACGCTCGCCGGGAGTTCGGTGGGAAAGGGGGCCAGCCCCTGGCCTCCAGTTCGTGCCGCCGTCGATATGGGTTGCTGCCGTAGGGCACCGAGCGCTGCCGCCGACGGGAGGGAGGTCAGTGCGTAATCCTCGATCAGGAAACGGCCCGCGCTGCTCTGCAGCGCCGCGAAGGGGAGCTGCCCCAGCACTCCGTGAGGGACCACCAGAATATGACCAACTCCCTTAAGGAGCCCCGACCCGCGAACTGGCGCGAGCAGCGTGTGATCGAGCGCCCGCGCCGCTGGAATCCCCAGGTGCCAGTCGCCATCCGGCGAGCCCCAGAGATCACGCAGCAGCTCGACGCGCTGGCTGAGCGTCGCAGGATCCAATGCTTCGTCCATCACGCGGAAGCCGTCGCGACGAACGACGAAGATGAGCAGGCGGTCGCGGACCAGGAGGTACTCGAGTAACGCTTCATCGGGAGCGAGCGCCGCGCGAAGGTCGTCGAGACGCACCACATTCATCCCCAACATTGAGGCGAGACGTGGATCGCGACGCGCCGTCCGCGTCATGAGCGCTTCGTACTCGCCGCGCACGGCGTTCAGTTGAGCGATGACTGCGGCGGCGGCCGTGTCGGCCTCCGCGACGCGCTGCGGCGGGATGGTGGGTCGGGTTGTCCGGAGGCGTTGCACGAGGACGTCGATCTTTCTGAGGAGATCCTCCCCGGCGCTCAACTCGGAGAGACCCTGGCCGGTTCGCGCGCCGGTTCGCGCGCCCGACAGATGCTCGAGCAGGCTCCTGCTGCGCGCCGCATCGGCGACGGCGAAGGCCTCGTCCACTCGCCCCTGTCGCAAGAGGACGAGCACGAGGTCGCCGTACACCGACACCCGCTCGGCGATGAGCGTCGCGCGGAGCGCTTCGGAGCCCAGCCCAGCGCGCACGCGCTCGATGGCGGCCACGGCGCGACGACCAGAGGCAGCGGCAGAATCGAGCGCCCCTTGACGAGTGTAGGCGCGGGCCGCGAGCGCGCTGGACTCCCACTGCGCCCAGAGATCCGACTCATGAACATTCGGAGCGAGCGAGCGAAGTGCTCGAAGCCCCCGCGTCGCGTCGCCGAACCTGTCCGCGGCCCGTGCCTCCGCCAGCCCCAACGACAGAGTCGCCCCGCGGGTGTCGAGCCGCTCCGCGAGCGCCGCCGCCTTGCGCAGACGATCGTACGCGCCACTCGCATCTCCTCGGCGTGCCGCGAGGTCGCCCAAGAGGAGGAGATCGTCGAACTGCTCAAGGATCTGCCCCGATGCCAGATGCGCACGCAGGGCGTTTTCGGCGCCAGACTGAGCACGCGGGAAATTGCCGAGACTCAAGTAGGCCGTCGCCGCCCCCCGAATCACGGCGCCCCGATCGGTCACGCTCCCGGTCGTGCGCATTGACGAATCGGCCTGCTCGTAGTAGCGGATTGCGCGGCGCCAATCTCCAACCTTGCCGTGCAGCCCGGCGATGAGGCGGAGCACGTCGCCTTCCTCGTCGGTTCGGCCCAGCTGTCGCGCGTGCGAGAGCGATGTATCGAGCATGGCGAAGGCGCGGTCGTACTCTCCGGTCAGTTCAAACGCGGTCGCCAGCTGGGCCAGCGCCTCCTGCTCCCCGGTGCGATAGTTGATTGTGCGATAGAGCTGACGGGCAGAGTCGAGACGGGCGATGGCCGGCGCGGGGTCGCCCGCCCAGATGTCCACCGAGGCGAGATTCAGCAGTCCATTCGACTCGAGTCGCGCGTCTTTCAACGTGCGACCGGTTTCGCGAAGCATGCGAAAGTTGGCTCGGGCGCGGTTCAGGTCACCGAGCTGCTGTTGCGGGAGACCAAGATTGCCGAACGCTTTCCCGAGTCCGTTGGCATCGCCCGCAGCGCGAGCAGCAGCGATCGCGCGCTCAAACAGCTGCACCGACTCCTCCAGCTTGCCCTCGTCATAGGCCACGAGGCCGAGCCCGTTGAGCGAGCGCGAGAGCGAGGAATCGCCGAGCCGAAGCCGACGCTTGAGGTCGATGGCCTCCTGCTGCGCCAAGCGTGCCTCGGCGAGATTCCCCACGCGCCAATTCGCGAGGGCGATTTCAGTGAGCAGTCTGGCCTGGGAGAACGAGTCGCTACTTGATCTCGCCTCGACGAGCGCGGTGATCCAGACCCCGCGCGCACTGTCATAGTTGAGCGCCTTGTAGAGCGAGTCGCCTCTGGCAAAGGTTGAGTCGATCACCGATGACGACCGGGCGACCGGCGTGCGGCTGCAGGACACCATGAGTCCAACCACCAGGATGACGGCGGCCGGTCGGCCGCTCATTTCTGCTTGACCACGAGGGTGTTGACACCTGAGGTGGCCACGACGCCATCGGCGACGGCATCCACACGCCAGAAGTAGCGGCGCCCGGCTTCGAGGACGACCTTCGAGGGGAGTGTCTCGGTCGTGTCCGAGGTCTCGCGGGTCCAGATGGGTGCGCCGTCTTCGGTCAGTACCGTGATGCGATAGGTGTCGGCGGAGCGCCCATGCCAGGTGAACACCACGCCGCTCGCGTGGACCTCGAGTCCCGAGGCGGGGGCAATGATACCGATGCGTGGCATCGATTCCGTTGGACCGACGGCTGGGCGCTCTACCGATTGCGTTGCAGCTGGCGTGGAACTCGGTCGCGGGCGCGCCACCATCACTGCCGTCAGCCCAGCGGCGATCGCCACCGGGATCCACCATTGACGGCGGCGGCGGGACGCGGGACGCGCCACCTCGGCGGGCGCGTCGGTCAGGTGCACGACTTCGACCAACTCATCGCGACACTCGGCGCATGCGTCGAGATGCGCCTCGACGTGGCTTCGTGCTCCCGGCGTGAGGTCCTGCGCGAGGTATCCGGCGATTTCCGCTGGGCTCAGATGGGCATGTTCAGGCATGACTTGCTTCGATCTCCACGCGGTGAGCCGACTGGGGTTCACGACGTTAGTTAGTACGGATGGAGGGCGGACTTTTTGACTTCACGGCGAAGAATCGTGCACGCCAACTCGCTCCAGGGCCTGCCGAAGGACGCGGAGCAAATTCTCGAGCCGACGATACACCGGGAACGGCGACTCGACACCGATGGCTCGGGCAACTGTGGGGACTGACAGTTCGTCCTCGAATCGGAGGCGAAGGAGGAGTCGGTCGGACGTCGGCAGCGCGTCGAGAGCATGCAGCAGGGCGGTCCGGAGCTCCGCGACCCGAAGCAGGTGCTCGGGGCTTTCCGCATCGTTGCCGGCAACCCGCGCCAAGGCCAACTCGTCGCCAACGAGGTCGACCAGCTGTCGCCGCTGTGCGTGTTGTTCGTTGGAGCTGGCGGTGGCACCCTGCTGACGGCCGTATCGCTGCCGCCGTTGATCGAGACAGAGGCGCCGCACGACCACGACGAGCCAGACCGCGAACTCACCTCTTCCGCCAGAAACCCAGACGCGCAGTCGCTGGAAGTCGTCCCCGCGCAGGGCGTCGAGGACGAAGGCATACCGGTCCATCACCGCGTCATTGTCGCCGCCCATCGAGCGTGCGACGCGCAAGAACAGGTCGCTGTGGTCACGGAGAAACTCGGCCCAGGCCAGTTCACGGAGGTGCTGGTTCGAAGCGACCAGCAGGTTCTCGAGCGACGTGGGCGACCTTGAGGTCATTCACCACCTATACGGTGCGGGGCGGCGAGTGTCAAATGTCGCGCGCACCATCCCGGCACCCTTTGCACCGGGGATCGGTCACTTCGGTGATCGAGAACTGCACGCGCTCGACCACCGTTCCCGCGTCGGAGCAGTTGTTACTCCCGCCCCACGCCTAACGGATCAGCCACCCGGTTGATGTAGCTGAACCACGACGCAATCCAGGTGACGGGATAGGAATTTCAATCGGGGTCGGTCGAGTATACCGCCCGCTCGCCGACCGCGCGAGCACCGGCGGGTGGGCGGTGGCGTGACCTGGGCCACGCGGGCGTGCCTCGCAGGCCGTCCGGTCCGCGGTCCCGGTGGGGCACACCGGCCGGATGGGGTGCCGTGTGCGGCCCCGGGGGGACCATCGCGCACGCCGAACGTCCCCGCGCGTCGTCGGGGCATCGGGGGCGATGCTCAGCGTGCGGTGGGCCAGATGATCCGACACCAACCGAAAGAGCGGCGACGCCTGGGGGCGCCGGGGTTTGTAGACGCCGCGCGCCGCCGGTGCCGCGTCGGGCATGCGCGCTCCGGGATCGGGGAGCGCCGAGCATACGCCTGACTCGGGCGCTGCTTGCTACCATCCGATTGCGCGAGGGGCTCCTCCAACGCAACGTCCACGTGTCGCCGGCATAAGAGAGCTTGCTGCTGACGAGCGGACCAGCCATCGGAGGAGAACGCCGCATCCGTCGGTCCGCTCGCAGCAGAAGCCCTCGTTGTTCTGCGTGCGGAACGGCATTCGAGTACCTTCAAGTATGTACTCCGGAGGATCCGATGGATTGGCGCGCACACATCTCTATTGACGCGGAACGCATGCACGGGACACCATGCCTGCGTGGAACGCGCGTTCCCGTCTATGTGATTCTCGACAATCTTGCCGCGGGTGAGACGGTGGACACGATTCTTGCCGAGTATCCGACAGTCCGTCCGGAGCATATCCCGGCGGCGCTCGCCTTCGCAGCCGAGCTCGCGCACGAGCGGGTCGTACCCATTCCCGCGTAGCGCGTGCGCTTCAAGCTCGACGAGAACATGCCGAGGCTCGCCCGCGCGCCACTTGAATCGCGCGGCTGGGATGTCCATGATGTCCATCAAGAGGGGCTCGGCTCGGCGCTCGACCAGCCGATTCAGGATGCTTGCGAACGCGAGGGGCGGATTCTCGTCACGCTCGACACCGATTTCGCTGACACGCGTCGCGACGATCCCGGCCGCTCGCCCGGAGTCATCGTGTTGCGACCACGAGATCAATCCATCCAAGCGGTGTTGCAGTGCCTCAACGGCGCGATACGCGCGCTGGCCACGGAACGGATTGAGGCGGCTCTCTGGATCGTCGAACCCGAGCGACTCCGGATTCGAGATCATCCGACCGACGCATAACGGCAGTGGGTGCTGACGGCCATGCTATTGAAGCGGCGGCTACGCCGCCGCATTTTACGGAATGGCCGCCGCACAACTTGACGTTGAGGTTGTAGAAAAAGCCTCCACGCACCTCTGGTGAAGGTCCCGCATCGCGCAAAAGCAGCGCGCGTTTACTCGATTGGACATTGAGAGATCGTGGGGCGGAGCGATGCGCGCGATCGAGGCGTCTTCCACGGCTACGCGCAGCGCTCTCGCCTCATGCTTTACGCCGCATACTCCGCGTGGCTGGGTTTTTCGATGTGGTGCACCAGGCAAAAGAGCAGCCACTGGCCGTGCACTTTCGTCCGGCCGCGCAGCGTGAAGCGATCGAGCCGCGTGTTGTCGCGCAGATTGGCGAACACCGGCTCGACCGTGGCAAAGCGTTGCCCGTATTGCTCGCGCCCTTCTGGCGTATCGAGGCGCTGCTGCATGCGCATCGTATGCGTCTCGGTCGTCGCGTCTTCGCGCCCACGAAGGAACGCGACGTGGCTCGCCCCTTTGCGGTACCGCGACTTCCCCGCCGGACACACACAGGTGCGCGCATCGGCGTCGTACGTGAAATCACTCGGCGAGAACACCGGCACGGCCTGCTTCACGTCGCGCGATTTGTCATGCAGCGGATCCGGCGTAGTGGTATGGTGGTCGCGGTCCGCAAACCGGTCGTCGCGCTGGCGCATGTCCGGGTCGGCAATCAGCGCCGTGACCTCGAGGGCCGCGAGTGCAGCGAGATTTGCCTCGCTGTGGTAGCCCGCATCGGCCGTCAGCACCGTGGCACTCGTGCGCAGCGTCGCGAGCGCCTCGACGACCGGGAGCAACAGCTCCTGCTCGGAGCCCGTGCCATGCGTTTGCGCGTCGACGATGAACTGGTGTTTGGCATCCACCGCCGCCACGCCGGTGTCGCCTTGGATGACACCCTTATCGGTCGCCATCTTCGCACTCTCGTTGTCCGTGCGATGGCTTTTGCGGAGCCCGCCGGTCGGGCCACGGCGATCCTCCGGATGCGTCGCGAGCCACGCCCGCAACTGCTGCGCATCCTTGGTAAGCCGCGCGATCCGGTCGGTCGTCTCCAACTTCTCCGCCCGCTGCGTGAACTCGGCGCGCGTCCCACTCCGATGCGTGGACGCGTTGCTCGGCAACTTGACGCCGTCGATCGCGAACATCCCGCGCTCGATCAGGCCTTGGCCATCGCACACCGTCAGCACCGCCGCAAAAACTTTGGGATGCCGTCGCGGAGCGTGCTCACGAAGTGGGCGACGGTGGTGAAGTGCGGCGCGGTCATGCCGCACCGTGCCATGAACGTCACGTGCTCTTGGGCACACCCGTTCGATCGCGCGGGGGCGCACGATGCCCTGGGAATACGCAAACA
>JANLVC010000052.1:0-53281 GCA_031363815.1 Gemmatimonadota bacterium | reverse complement strand
TGCCGCGCGCGACGTGCTGCACGGTGCTCAGGTGCAACAGGTACTGGCGGATCTGCTCTTCCCCGAGCCGGTCCGGCGAGGCATGATGGAACGGCGCGAGTTGGGCAACGGCGCGGACGTAAGCTTCGACCGTGCGGTCGGCATACTCGCGGAGCTGGAGGTCCTGCGTCAGGCGTTGGCGGAGCGATCTCCTGTGATCCACTCGGAACAGGGTGAGAGAGGCTCAGACAGCGCGCCGCGCCCTTGCTCAATCGAGCTCAACCGACAACCACCACCGGAACCGTCGTGCTATCCGCCGGAGGCGGATTGAGTTCAACGATGCTTGCCGCAAGGTTTGGCCAGAAGCTACACACCCACTCTATTTCCTGAAGAGCCTGAAAAGATACGCCCGCGCACGACGTTCGCTGCATAGCTTTCCTGATGAGTCTCGTGTTCTCTCTCCGGTTGCGTGTGCAGATGATGACTGTATTTCCTACGCTGAGCACCAAATCCGTCGTGTCGTTCTTCCTCGCGCTCGCGATGACGTCGCCGTTGGCCGCACAACGCGAGGGCTACGTTGCCACGCCCGACGGCACCCGATTGTTCTATCGGATTGTGGGTAACAGTCCCGATACGCTGGTGGCGATTCACGGCGGTCCGGGCGTGGATCTGGAAAGCATTCTGGGGGACTTCACGCCGCTTACACAGCGGCACACGGTGATCTTCTACGATCAGCGTGGCGCTGGCCGGTCGACGCTACCGACCGATACTACGACGCTCACAGCGGCGCAGCAAATCGCCGATCTGGAGGCCGTCCGCATGCGCTTCGGTATTGATCGCCTGACGCTGATCGCGCATTCGTACGGTCCGCTGCTCGCCGCGACCTACGCGATCGCCCATCCGGAGCACACGCGGCGTATGATTTTCATGGGTCCTGTGCCGCCGCGGCGTGGTGATTTCTGGGCCCGTTTTGCGAAGAACTCGTCGGCGCGCATGGACAGCACGCTGCGGCGTCAGTCGGCCGATGCCAATCGCCGTTTGCAGGGTGCCTCGACCGACGACGAGATCCGCTCGGCCTGCCGCGACTATTGGCGCGCCGCGATGGTGCCGCGACTCGCCGAGCCGACGCGGTCGCTTCCGATGATTCGCTCCGATCTCTGCGCTTCCGATGCCCGCGGCATCCGCTTCGGACTGACCACCACGAATCGCCTGGTGATGGGTTCGTACGGCGACTGGGATATCCGATCGCAACTGCGGACGCTGCGCGTGCCCACGCTTGTGATTCATGGTGAGCAGGAAGCGATCCCGATGGATCTGGTGGAAGAGTGGGTATCCTCGCTGCCGCTGGCGACGCTGGTGCGCGTACCGCGCGCGGCCCACTTCGCATATGCCGAGCGCCCCGACGTGGTGTGGCCGGCGGTGGAGGCGTTCCTCAAGCGCTGAGCGCGTCGAGGTGCGCGGTGGTGAGGCCGATTCGTTTGCGACCTTCACAGACATCTTGACCGCTGATCAACGAGAGTGATCGCGGATAAACAGCAACACAGGTGATTGGCATTGTCGCGTGCGACGGGCTCTCGTGGCGCGCCGACCGATCCGCGGTGATTGGCGCGAATCCGCGGTGAGGCCGTTTGGTTGCGGGGCCTCAGGAAACAGCCTTACCGCGGATCAACGCGAATGATCGCGGATGCACAGCAACGCAGGTGATTGGCATTGTCGTGTGCGACGAGCTCTCGTGGCGCGCCGATCGATCCGCGGTGATTGGCGCGAATCCGCGGTGAGGCCGTTTCGTTGCGGGGCCTCAGGAAACAGCCTTACCACGGATTCGCGCGAATGATCGCGGATGAACAGCAACACAGGTGATTGGCATTGTCGCGTGCGACGAGCTCTCGTGGCGCGCCGACCGATCCGCGGTGATTGGCGCGAATCCGCGGTGAGGCCGTTTCGTTGCGGGGCGTCAGGAAACAGCTTTGCCGCGGATCAGCGCGAATGATCGCGGATGAACAGCAACGCAGGTGATTGGCATTGTCGCGTGCGACGGGCTCTCGTGGCGCGCCGGATGATCGCTCTACCGCTCTGTCACGTCCGCCGCGGCCGAATGGCGACGTCGATTCACGGCGAAATGGAACACGTCCGGGCGCGCGTAGTGACCGGCGACGTCTAGTTGCCAGCGCGGGCCGCGAAGGTGGGCGGGGTTGATCTCCGCGTACAGGATCGCTTCGCGCTCAAGGACGGGCTCGACGATGAGCTTGCCGTCCGGATCCACGATGGCGCTCCCGCCCGGATTGATCCACTTCAGGTCCGCCGGAAGGAACTCCCGCATGAAGGCGTACCGTTCCGGGATCTCGTCACGGTGCACGGCGCTGCAACAGCCGATGACATAGGTACGGCCCTCCTTGGCGACATGGCGAAGTGTCGAGATCCAGGGCTCGCCGCGGTCCCAAGTCGGGGCGACGTAGAGTTCGACGCCGCGTGCGTACAGCGCGTAACGCGCCAGCGGCATGTAGTTCTCCCAGCAGATTAGACCGCTAAGCCGTCCGATGGGGAGATCGTAGACGTCGAGCGTGCTCCCATCGCCCTGCGCATGGACCAGGCGCTCGCCGGCGGTGGGCACCAGCTTGCGATGCGTGCCGAGGATCTGTCCATCGCTGCCGATGTAGAGGATAGAGTTGTAGAGGGTGGTCCCACTCGCCTCCGCGTTGAGCTCGTTGATTCCCATTGCCACGTAGACCCCCGCCTCGCGCGCGGCCACACCCAGTCGAGCCGTGGCGTCGCTCGGCACCGCCACGGCATTGTCGAGCAACTCGGCGTAGAGCTCGCGGAGCACCTGTGTTCGGCCGGCGGGCACGAACCAGATCCAGAACGGATAGGTCGGGAGGAACGCCTCGGGAAAGACGACCAGCTTGGCCCCATTCGCGCCGGCTTCCGCGATGAGTGCGCAGGCTTTCTCCAGCGTGGCGTCGCGGTCGAGGAAGACCGGCGCAGCTTGGACGGCGGCGATGAGGAACGGTGCGGAAGTGGATTGGAGCACGCGTACTCCGGTGGGGAGAAAGACCTGGCCCGCGCGGCGCGCTTCCGAGAGACGCGGGTCACCGCCCTGGAGGGGATCCTGACGGAGTCAATAGCACTCCAGACGAGGTCCATTCTACTTGACGAGCGAGTCGCCCGTCCAGTGGGAGCACGGCAGGCCGAAAGCACGCGGGCGGCGCCGGAACACGTCGCGAATTACTGCGCTCTACGCATGGCGACAGCAAGTACAACAGTGCGTGCAAGCAGGATCCGCTCGAAAGTGGCAAGCGGCCCCTGCTGTCCCTCTCACATGCGAACGCCCGGACTCGAACCGGGAAGGATTGCTCCGCCAGCTCCTAAGGCTGGTGCGTCTACCAATTTCGCCACGTCCGCAAACTCCAGTTTGGCAATATAATCGGTACACGCGCTCCAAGGCTCCGCACTCACGCCTCATTGGAATTCGACATGATACGACCGTTCCTGCTCGTCCTCGGCCTGCTCACGCTGGCCAGTCCGATATCCGCCCAGCGCCCACTCAAGGTGTACATCTCCGTCGACATGGAGGGGATCAGTGGCGTGAACAGTGACAACCAGACCTCGGCCGCCGGCGCGGAGTACGGCCGCGCGCGCAAGCTCATGGTCGAGGACGCGAACGCGGCGATTCGCGGGGCGTTCGAGGGCGGGGCCACCGAAGTCGTGGTCAACGATTCGCATGGCAGCCAGCGCAATCTGCTGCCTGAGGATATCGACCCTCGGGTCACGTTGATCAGTCACAGCTTCAAGCGACACGGCATGATGGAGGGGCTCGACGGGTCGTTCGACGCGGTCATCTTCGTCGGCTATCACGCCAAGGCCGGCTCGCCGCGAGGGGTGTTCGCGCACACTGGCTCTGGTGTGCTGTCCGATCTGCAGATCAACGGGGTCTCGGTGGGCGAGGGGGGCATGAACGCGGTACTCGCCCGCTGGTATGGCGTGCCGCTGGTGATGGTGACCGGCGACGATGTGGCCGTCGAAGAGCAGCGTGTGACCGCGCCGAATGTCCGCGGCGTCGTGGTGAAGCGGGCGATCAATTCACGGGCGGTGGCACTGCGGCCGCTGGTCGATACGCGGCGCGAGATCCAGAGTGCGGCAAAGGAAAGCGTGGCGGCGGCGAAGAAGGCGCCGCCAGAGCGGCTCTCCGCCTACACCGTGCGCATGACGTTCCGCGATCCCACCATCCCCGAAGTGGCGACGGCCTTCCGCGAAGTGCGATTGGTGACGCCGACAACGGTGGAGTTTACCCGCGACGCCATGCCGGACGCGTACCGGCTCATTCGTGTGCTCTACCGATACATCAACACCGATTGACCAACAGGCGACCGACAAGAAACGGGCGACGTCGCATGTGCGACGCCGCCCGTTTCCGCTGTTCCGGCGATCAGCGACGCCGATCAGCCGCCCACGCGGATGTTCACGACGCGCTGTCCGACGCGCGGGTCCATGTTCTGCACCAACAAGCTCACGTAGTCGCCGTTCTTGAGGCCGGAGAGCACACCCTGCAGGTCGTTCACCGTCTTCACGACGCGACGCGGGGTGGGGTAGAGCACCTCGAGCACGATGTCGCTGCCGGCGGCAAGCTTGTCTCGTGCGGGACCGTCTTCCGAGACACCCGATACGCGGACGCCACGACCGTCGAGCTTCAGGCGGTCGGCGACTTCCTCTGGCACCGCTTCCACCGTGATACCTAGCTTGCCCGCCGCCGGCACAACCTTCGGTCCCGCCTCGGGCAACGCCGCCACGCGGGTAATCGCATCGGCTTCCACCAGCTTCACCTTGAAGCTTTTCTTGGTGCCAAAGCGCATCACTTCCACCGGCACCACGTCGCCCACTCGGCGCGAGCGCACGACGCGCTGTAGCGAGCTTACGCGATCCACCGGCTTGCCGTCGACCGTGATGATGATATCGCCGACTTCGATACCCGCGGCTTTGGCCGCGCCGCCATCCGCCGGAGTGAAGCCCGCCACTTTCACACCGGCCACCCGGGCTAGGCCGTTGATGCCGGCGTCTTCCGGATCGATCCGGCCTACCGACACACCCATCACGGGCAGGCGCACGCGCCCTTCCTTGATCAGGTCGTCGGTTACCGTTTTCACCAGCGTGATCGGAATTGCGAAGCCGTAGCCCGAGTAGAAACCCGTCTGGCTGGCAATCGCGCTGTTGAGGCCGATCACCTCACCGCGCAGATTGATGAGCGGTCCACCCGAGTTGCCCGGATTGATCGCCGCGTCGGTCTGAATGAAGTCGGAAATCGTGAAGTTGCCGGCGTTCGGCAGCTGAATTTCCGAGCCACGTCCCTTGGCCGAGATGATGCCGGCGGTGACGGTGAAGTCGAGACCCAGCGGATTGCCCACGGCGAGCACCCAGTCGCCGATGCGCGTAGTCTCGTCGTTGCCGATCGCGAGCGTGGGAAGACCCTTGGCGTCGATCTTCACAACGGCCACGTCGGTGGTCGAGTCGGTGCCGATGACTTTTGCCTTATAAGTGCGACCGTCGCTGAGTGTGATCGACACCTGGTCGGCATCGGCCACCACGTGGTTGTTCGTGACGATGTAGCCATCCTGCGTCACGATGAAGCCTGAGCCTTCACCGCGCTGCTGCCGTGGCTGCTGCGGGCCGAACTGCTCGAGGAAGTCTTCCATGCCCTGCGGCGCCCGACCACGAGCCTGTGGGCGCGGGCGGGCAGTGCGGGTGGTGTTCACCGCGACAACGCCTGGCGTGACCCGTTCGGCGATGTCGGCAAAGGAGCTGCCTTCAGGGGCCATGGGGCCGCGCACGGAGGCCGAGCGCGATGTCGTGCCACCTTGCGCCCAGCTGATCTTCGTCCAATCCATGCCCGATGCGAAGAGAACGCCGGCGGAAAAGCTTACGGCCGCGGCAGCGGCGAAGCGGAATCGGGAGAAACGAGAAGCCATGTGTCTGAACCCGGTAAATGCGGTGCGAGCGGTATGCTGTCGTAAGCTGACCTGAAAGCTACGATAGAATAAGACACCGGACCCCCGCATTCAGTTTCCGCGGATGTCCGGTGCCTTGATCCAACCAAAGGGCGCTACCAGGTGGCGCTTACTTCTTGGTGTCGTCGACGATCTCGTAGTCGGCTTCGACCACGTCGTCGGCCTTCGCGCCGCCGGCGTCCGGCTCTCCGGTTGACGCCGCACCCGCTTCGGGTGCCGCACCCTCGGCCGACTGCTGCTGATAGAAGGCCTGACCCGCTTCACTGTAGGCCTTCGTGAGCTCTTCCTGGGCGGCCCGGATCTCGGCCATGTCGTCGCCGCGGAGCGCCTTCCGCGACCGCTCGATCGACGCGTCGATTCGTTCCTTCAGGGCGGTTGGCACCTTCTCGCCCCACTCCTTCACGTTCTTTTCGACTTCGTACGTCTGAGAGTCGAGGCGATTGCGCGTCTCGATTTCTTCGCGACGCTGCTTGTCTTCGCCTGCGTTCTTCTCGGCATCCTTCACCATCTTGTCGATATCGCCATCGGACAGGCCACTGGACGCTTCGATGCGGATTTTGGTTTCCTTGCCCGACGCCTTGTCGCGCGCCGTCACATGCAGGATGCCGTTGGCGTCGATGTCGAAGGTGACCTCGACCTGCGGCATGCCGCGCGCAGCGGGCGGGATACCCGTGAGCTGAAACTTGCCGATGGTGCGGTTGTACACGGCCAGTTCGCGCTCGCCCTGCAGCACGTGAATCTCGACCGTCGTCTGATTATCGTCGGCGGTGGAAAACGTCTCCGCCTTCTTGGTCGGGATGGTCGTGTTGCGCGGGATGAGCACCGTCATCACGCCCCCGAGCGTTTCGATACCGAGCGATAGCGGCGTGACGTCGAGCAGCAGCACGTCCTTCTGCTCGCCGGTGAGAACGGCGCCCTGAATGGCGGCGCCGACGGCCACGACTTCGTCAGGATTCACGCCCTTGTTGGGCTCCTTACCGAAGAACTCCCTCACGACCTGCTGGATCTTC
Organism: Gemmatimonadota bacterium; assembly: GCA_031363815.1. Taxonomy (GTDB): domain Bacteria; phylum Gemmatimonadota; class Gemmatimonadetes; order Gemmatimonadales; family Gemmatimonadaceae; genus Gemmatimonas. Next base: position 46,296 of record JANLVC010000052.1, on the reverse strand, counting down.
GGAATACGCGTGGAGCCACCGACGAGGATGATCTCGTCGACTTCGCTGGGCTGCATGCCGGCATCCTTGAGCGCCTTCTTCATGGGCTCGAGGGTGCGCTGGATCAGATCGTCCACCAGCTGCTCGAACTTGGCGCGCGTGAGCGAGTAGTTCAGGTGCTTCGGACCCGACTGGTCGGCGGTGATGAACGGCAGATTGATGTCGGTGCTGTTCGCGCTCGACAGCTCCATCTTCGCCTTTTCGGCCGCTTCCTTGAGACGCTGGATCGCCATCGGATCCTTGCTCAAGTCGATCGCCTGATCGCGCTTGAACTCGGCCACCAGCCAATCCATCACCCGCTGGTCGAAGTCGTCGCCGCCAAGGTGCGTATCACCGTTGGTGGATTTCACTTCGAACTGGCGCGTGCCGTCCACGTCGTACAGCTCGAGGACGGAGATGTCGTACGTCCCGCCGCCCAAGTCGAACACGGCGACCTTTTCGTCGGTCTTCTTGTTCTTGTCGAGGCCGTAGGCGAGGGCCGCCGCTGTGGGCTCATTGATGATGCGGAGTACGTCGAGGCCGGCGATCTTGCCGGCGTCCTTCGTGGCCTGGCGCTGCGCGTCGTTGAAGTACGCGGGCACCGTAATGACGGCCTTGGTCACGCTGTGTCCGAGGTAGTCTTCGGCAGTCTGCTTCATCTTCTGCAGGATCATGGCCGAGATTTCTGGCGGCGTGTACCGCTTGCCACCCACTTCAACTGAGGCCACGTCGTTCGGGCCGGCCACGATCTTGTAGGGCACGCGCGACTGCTCGGCCTGCGCCTCCGTGGTCCGCTGCCCCATGAAACGCTTGATCGAGAAGATGGTATTTTGCGGGTTGGTGACCGCCTGACGCTTGGCGATCTGTCCCACCAAGCGCTCGCCATCTTTCGTAAAGCCGACGACCGACGGGGTCGTCCGACCGCCCTCGGCGTTCGGGATGACCACGGGATCGCCACCTTCCAGCACGGACACCACCGAGTTGGTGGTTCCGAGGTCGATGCCGATAACTTTTTCAGCCATTGAGGTCTCGTTGAGGGATCGCAGCCTGTGAGGGCTTCTTCGTTATATGCTTGATGTGTTGCACCGCGATCGCTATTCAGGGCAAGCGGTGGGCCGCGAAGGGTCTGCCGGACCGGCGCAATTCTGGCGGCTGGTGGCGGGACGGTAGCTGCCACAGCGGCAGTCTGCCAATTTGACTTGCTGAGAGCGCCATGTTTCCAGTGTCTGATGACAATCCCACGCTCCGGACCCCAGTGATCACCATCGGGCTGCTGGTTATCACGTGGGCGGTGTGGTTTTTCGTACAGGGGGCGGGAAGCCCGCTGCCGCTGGCGATCAGCGTGTGCGAGCTGGGGATGGTGCCGGGGGAGCTCAGCCGCATGGCACCGGTGGGGTTTGGGGTGCCATTGGGGCACGTCGGCGATCAGGCGCTGGCCTGTGTGATCGACGACGACGCCATCAACTGGCTCACCCCGATCACCAGCATCTTTCTGCATGGGGGATGGGGACACATCATCGGGAACTCGCTCTATCTGTGGGTGTTCGGCAACAACGTGGAAGACAGCATGGGGCGGTGGCGTTTTCTGGCCTTCTACCTTCTCACCGGCGTTGCCGCCGCGATCGCGCATCTGGCGGTCAATCCGTCCTCGCCGGTACCCACGGTTGGCGCGTCGGGGGCGATTTCGGGGATTATGGGCGCGTATCTCCTGCTGTATCCGCGGGTGCAGGTGCGCACGTTCATTCCGCCATTCTTTCTGCTGCGGTTTCCGGCGTGGGCGGTGCTCATTCTCTGGTTCGGCAGTCAGGTGCTGGCGGGATTGCCGGAGCTCTCGCCGTTACGCCGTGAAATCTCCGGCGGTGTGGCCGTGTGGGCGCATGTTGGCGGCTTTGTGGTGGGCGCCCTGCTGGCCCGCTGGTTTGAGAACCCGGAATTGGTGCGCCGCAAGGTCGCGGTGAGCGACGCGAAAGTAGTTTGGCGCTGAACCGTTCGATTACGACGGAGTACGTCAACGTCATGTAACGATGAAAGTCGTACGTGGCGTTCCGGCGGCGGTGACGCAATCGTTACGGTGCGTACGTTCACCCGTGCGCAGTCCGCCTTCTCTCAGCCATCCGCGCCGTGAAGCTTTTCTCCAAAGACGAAACGTTCTTCGATTATTTCCGGCAGTTGGCCGTGTACATGGGTGGCGCCGCGAGCCTGCTGCGCACCCTCTTCGAAAATCCCGCAGATGCCGCGCGTATTGCGATCGAGATCAAGAAAATCGAGACGGACGGTGATGCGGTCGTGCAGCTGATCAATCAGCGCATTGATACCAGCTTTGTCACGCCGCTCGATCGCGAAGACATTCACGTGCTGGCCACGCGACTCGACAACGTGATCGACCTGATCAACGGTGCCGCGCGCCGCGTCGTGATGTTTCGTGTGAAGATCCCGCGTGGCGGCGCCGTGGAGATGGCCGATGTGCTGGTGCGGGCGAGCGCAGAGATCCTCGCCTCGGTGGGCGATGTGACCAAACGCGTGAAGATGTTGGAGCACGGCCGCAAGATCAAAGCGCTTGAGGAAGAGGGCGACGTGCTCTACGCGCAGTCGGTGGGCGCGCTGTTCGAGCATGACGAGCCGGCGATCGAAGTGCTCAAGTGGAAGGAGATTTACGATTCGCTGGAAGAGGCGATTGACGAGTGCGAGGACGTGTCGAACGTGCTGGAAAGCATCGCGCTCAAGAACAGCTGACGTCATTGTGGTCAACTTCGTCATCTTCATTGTCCTCGTCGCGCTGGCGTTCGACTTCATCAATGGGTTTCACGACTCGGCCAACTCGATCGCCACGATCGTTGGCACGCGCGTCCTCAGTCCGTTGGCGGCCGTGATCTGGGCGGCCGTGTTCAACTTTTCCGCGCTGTTCTTCGTGGGCACGGCAGTAGCCAAGTCGGTGGCCGCGGGTTTCATCGACCTGAATGTGGTCGACGCGAACGTGATCCTTGGCGGACTGCTGGGCGCGATCTCGTGGAACCTGCTCACGTGGTGGTTCGGCATTCCCTCCAGTTCGACGCACGCGCTGATCGGCGGCTACGCCGGTGCGGCTGTGTCGAAGGTCGGATTCTCGGCGCTGCTCTGGGGCCAGAAGTGGATCGAGACGCTCTCGGCCATCGTGCTGTCGCCGTCGATCGGCATGCTGATGGGTTTTATCCTGATGGTGCTGGTGTTCAACGTCTTCCGTCGGGTAACCAGCACTACCGCTGACAAGTTCTTCCGGGTGGCGCAGCTTACCAGTTCAGCGCTGTTGTCGTTGGCGCACGGCGGCAACGACGCGCAGAAAACGATGGGTATCATTGTTGGCCTGCTGGTCGCGACGCAGTCGTCGTTTGCGGGAGAAACGGGCCTGCTGAGTCATATGTACGTGACATCACTCGATTCGATTCCGCTGTGGGTCGAGCTCAGTGCCTACACCATGATCTCGCTCGGCACGCTGTTCGGTGGCTGGCGCATCGTGCGTACGATGGGCACGCGGATCACGAAGTTGCGCCCGGTGGGTGGATTCTGTGCGGAGACGGCCGGTGCGCTCATCATTTTGTCGGCGTCACGCTTCGGTATTCCCGTCAGCACGACGCACACCATCACGGGTGCGATCGTCGGCGTCGGTGCCACAAGCCGCCTGTCGGCGGTGCGGTGGGGCCTCGCCAGCAAGATCGTGTGGGCGTGGGTCATCACTATTCCTGCCGCGGCAGCCATGTCGGCGATCGCGTACAAGTTACTGGCGGCGTTCAATCCACTCTGATATGCATCCCGTCCGTCGCGGCACGCCGCGCCGGACCGCCGCTATTCCGTCATCGACAGCGCTCTCGCTGCCGTATCTGAATCGCGAGCTCAGCTGGCTCGACTTCAATGCGCGCGTGCTCGAAGAAGCGTTGGACGCGCGTGTGCCGCTTTTGGAACGTCTCAAGTTCCTAGCGATTTTCAGCACGAACCTGGACGAGTTCTACATGGTTCGCGTGGCGGGTCTGCGTCGGAAAGTGACGTCGGGCGCGCCGCAGTATCCGCCCGACCCGCTTTCGCCGCCCGAGCAACTCGAAGCCATCCGCACACGGGTGCACGAGCTGCTGCAGCGTCGGCATCATGCGCTGCACACGCAGGTGTTGCCAGCGCTTGAGGAGAAGGGGATCAAGCTCGTGCCGATGGCGTCGCTTGATGACGCCGAGCGCGATCGGATGCATGCGTATTTCGAATCGCAGGTGTTTCCGGTGCTCACGCCGTTGGCCGTGGACCCCGGGCATCCGTTTCCGTACATCTCGAATCTGTCGCTGTCGCTCGCGGTGGAGATCGGTGACCCTATAAACGGCAAGGAGCATTTTGCCCGGGTGAAGGTGCCGCGCTCGTTGCCGCGCTGGGTGCCGATCGATCGCGAGGGTGAGCACTGCTATGTGCCGCTCGAGGAAGTGATCGGCGAACATCTGGGCACGTTGTTCCCGGGAATGGAGGTGAAGCGGTGGTTCACCTTTCGTATCACGCGCTACTCCGGCCTCGATCTGGGGCAGATCGATCAACCGGAAGATCTGCTGGAAACGATCGAGCAGCAGGTGTTTCAACGTCGATTTGGTGAGGTGGTGCGACTGGAAGTGCAGCGCAACATGCCGCAGTCGATGCGTCAGCTGCTCCTCGAGGAGTTAAGCGAGAGTGAAACGCAGCTCGTCGCCCCGCTCAGTGCGCGAGATGTCCACGATCGCGATGATCTGCTGGAGCTGGGTGACCTGATGCAGATTGCCGGTCTCGACGTGCCAGACCTGCGCGATGCGCCGTACACCCCGTTGGTGCCGGCACCGTTCCGCGACGGTCGCAATATGTTTGACGTGATCCGCGAACGCGACGTGCTCGTGCATCACCCATACGAGTCGTTCAGTTCGTCGGTGGAGGCGTTTCTCGAGGCGGCGTCAAGCGATCCTCAGGTGCTGGCGATCAAGCTCACGCTGTACCGTACATCGGGAGACACCGCTATTGTGCGCGCGCTTACCGCGGCGGCCGAGGCGGGCAAGCAGGTAGCGGTGATCATCGAGTTGCAGGCACGCTTCGACGAACAGAACAACATCACGTTCGCACGCACGATGGAAAGCTATGGCATCCACGTGGCGTATGGACTGCCTGGGCTCAAGACGCACGCCAAGACGGTGTTGGTGGTGCGGCGCGATACCGATGGCATCAGGCGATACGTGCACGTCGGTACGGGCAACTACAACGCGAAAACGGCGCGCTTGTACACGGACATTGGACTCTTCACGTGCAATCCGCAAATCGGGGCCGATTCGAGTGACCTGTTCAATTCGTTGACCGGGGTGTCGCGGCAGAAGTTCTACCGGCGCCTGGTCATGGCGCCGGCGAACTTGCGGAAGCGCACGCTGGAGCTGATCGAGCGTGAGTCGGCGCATGCGAAGGCCGGACGCGGCGGGCGAATCATCGCGAAGATGAATGCGCTGGTCGATCCTGAAATCATCGTGGCGTTGTACCGGGCGTCGCAGGCCGGGGTGGAGATTGATCTGATCGTGCGCGGTATCTGCTGTCTGCTGCCGGGGCTTCGGGGGGTGAGCGATCGCATCCGCGTGGTCAGCATTATCGGGCGCTTCCTCGAGCACTCGCGCATTGCATACTTTTCGAACGGCGGGAATCCCGAGTACTACATCGGGTCGGCCGACTGGATGCCGCGCAATTTCGACCGGCGCGTGGAAGCGATGGCCCCAATCGACGATGTCGCCTGGCATGGTCGCTTGCAGCGGGTCTTGGAAACGTGCCTGTCCGACAATCGACAGGCGTGGGAGCTTGGGGCGGATGGGACGTATCGTCGGCGCCTGCCAACTGGCGCCGAGGAACATGCCACGCATGCCACGCTGATGCGCGATCCATGGGGCGGCGCTGAGCCGAAAGCGGCCGCGAAGGCTGGCGCAAAACGGAAGCGCGCCAAGTCTTCGGATGAGTCCGCTGATCAACGCGAGTGATCTCAGCTACATGGCGAACACGTTCTTGCGCGTCGTCGTGTGCGACGGGGCTTGATGGCGGGCCGATTGATCCGCGGGAGTTTGTGCGGATCTGGGGGGCGGCGGTGTCGTTTCTGGGCTTTCGGAAACTGCTTAACCGCTGATCGGCACTGATGATCGCGGATCAACAGCAACCTTATTGATAGGCGTCGTCGTGTGCGACGGGGTTTGGTGGCGGGTCGATTGATCGGCGTGAGTTTGTGCGGATCTGGGGGCGGCGGTTTCATTTTGGGGCTTTCGGAAACTGCTTAACCGCTGATCGGCACTGATGATCGCGGATGAACAGCATGCTTATTGATGCGCGTCGTCGTGTGCGACGGGGTTTGGTGGCGGGTCGATTGATCGGCGGGAGTTTGTGCGGATCTGGGGGGCGGCGGTTTCATTTTGGGGCTTTCGGAAACTGCTTACCGACGTGGACACGCGAGATGGACGACCCCGGCGTCGGCGGCTTACTCGCCGTCGCCGTCGTCGTCGGCGCAGTACTCAGCGCCGTCCGGCGCCACGACGATGACGGGGCGGCCAAGGAGTTCTTCGAGCAACTGACGCTTACGGCTCGCGCCCCAGCACTCGAGTCGCACGTTGGTGGCACCTTCGGCTTCCACCACAGACACACGCAGCGCGTCGTTGGCCAGTTTCACCCGCAGCGTACCGACGGCCGCCACGTGCCCGCGGTCCATGCCGTCGGCAAAGCGCAGCAGTGCTGCGAGCTTGACCACCTTTTCGCGCGACGCGCGGTCGAGCTGCGCAAAACCGCGATGCTTCAACTTGGGCGGCGTACCACGATGGTAGCGGGCCACATGCGCTACGACGGTCTGCTCGGCCGGCGTCATGCCTAGCAGCTCGGCATGCGAGATGAGATGAAACGAATGCTTGTGGTGTTTCTCATAGTTGATGTGATAACCCACATCGTGCAACAAAGCCGCATCCGCGAGCAATTGGCGATCGCGCGTGTCGAGTTGCAGCCGAGGGGCGAGCGCGTCGAACAGCTGCAGTGACAGCGCCTGCACCTGACGGGCATGCGGCTCTTCGTATCGACAACGCTCGGCGAACTCGCGAACAGAGCGCTCTCGCACCACACCGGGGTCCGCCGCCACCGGCGTCACGCGCGCCGCTTCGAGCAATAGCCCTTCGCGAATGCCGTACGCCGATGTCAGGAGGTCGCGCGGATCAAAACGGGAGAGTACTTCGGCCGCCACGGCGAGGCCCGCCACGATGATGTCAGCGCGCGCCGGGTTGAGCCCCGGCACGTGCGCGCGCTCGTTGGAATCAAGGCGCTGCAGCCAGTCGAGCACATGCTCGAGCTCCACGCGCGTCACACGTGTGCCGTGCGGCGATCGCGCGGCCACATGCTGTCGCGACAATACGATCCCGGCGAGGTTCGTGAACGTGCCACCCGAGCCGATCACCTGCGCACCGCGCCAGTCTTTCACGGGCACGGCGCGCCTGAGTCCCTCGCGCACATGCTCGCGCAGTGCACGCACGCGACGCGCGTTCACTTTGGGCATCAGGAAACGTTCGGTGAGTCGGACGGCGCCAAAGGGCAGGGAGGCAACGCGCTCAATGAGGTCATCCTTTGCCAGGACGAGCTCGAGCGAGCCGCCGCCGATGTCCATCACGACCGTGCGGCCGGCACCGAGCTCGAAATGGGCCAACGCACTGCGATAGCAGAGCAGCGCTTCTTCCTCGCCGCTCAGGATGCGCACGGGTCGTCCGGTGAGCGCTTCCACTTTCCCGGTAAAGTCTGCACCGTTGGCGGCATCGCGGACAGCGCTGGTGGCGACGATCTCGATGCGGGCCGCGCTCAGCTGGTTGGCGAGCATGACCATGCGATGCACCGCAGTCACGGCCGCATCAATGGCGGTGGGCGACAGCGAGCCGGTTGCTTCGAGACCCTCACCCAGCCGCGGCATCGCTTTCATCTCGTCGACCACGCGGATCTGACCGGTGGGCGACACATCTGCCACAATCTGGCGGATGGAGTTGGAGCCGATGTCGATCGCGGCGATCCGGATGTCGGTCGATGCGGTCGTGATGGGTGCCGTCATGTCGAATCGATGGAAGAAGGCGTCGGGGCGTCCTCGTCGAACCGATGACGAATTTGCTTCCCCTCGGCAAGATACACGGCGTCTTCTCCGATGTTGGTGGCCAAATCGGCCACCCGCTCGAGATTCCGGCTGACCAGCAGGAGTTCGAGTGATGGAGCGATGGTTCGTGGGTCTCCCATCATGTCGGCGAGGAGCGTGCGGAAGATGCTTTCGTGCTGGGCATCCACGTCGTCGTCGGCTTTGCCCACCGCGCGGCCAAGTGCGCCGTCGCCGCGAATGAACGCATCCAGGGCGTCACTCAGCATGGCACGAGCGCGCCGAGCCATGTCGGCGAGCGCGGGGACAACTGGCACCGGCGTGCGTTGATCGACCAGCCGCACCACGCATTGCGCAATGTTGACGGCGTGGTCACCCACGCGCTCGAGATCGCTGGAAACCTTGATAGCGCCAATCAGGAACCGGAGGTCGCGCGCCATCGGCTGCTGCAGTGCCAGCATGGCGATGGCCTGGTTCTCAGCCTCCACCTCCAGCCGGTCGAGCTCCTCGTCGGCTTCGATGACGGCGACGGCTTTGTCACGGTCGCGCTCGAGGAGCGCCTGAACGGACAGCGCGACCAGCGACTCGGCACGTTCCGACATGTCCAACAGCCGCTGCTTGAGCAGAGCGAGCTCGTCGTGAAAGTGCCGGTATCCAGCGGGGGCGTTGCGCATCAGCCGAACCTCCCCGTAATGAACGCTTCGGTGCGAGAATCCGCGGGGCGCGTGAAGAGTCGGTCGGTGGCGGCCTCTTCCACGAGCACGCCGTCGACCAACAGAGCGGTGCGGCGCGACACACGCGCGGCTTGATGCAAGTTATGCGTCACGATGATAATGGTCAGGGCCTGCTGAAGATTGTACAGGAGTTCTTCAATGCGTTGTGTGCCCTGCGGGTCGAGCGCGCTTGTGGGTTCGTCGAGCAGCAGCACCGCCGGTCGATTGGCGAGCGCGCGCGCGATGCACAGTCGTTGTTGTTGACCACCCGACAGTGTCAGCGCGCTTTCGCGCAGCCGATCCTTGACCTCGTCCCACAACGCGGCGCGACGAAGCGCGTCTTCGACCGTGTCGTCAAGCTCGCGGCCCTTCAACCCGGTGTTGAGTCGCGGACCGTAGGCCACGTTGTCGAACACGGAGCGGGGAAATGGATTGGAGCGTTGAAATACCATGCCCACGCGTTGCCGCAGCTCACTGACAATGACAGTGGGCTCGTATACGTTCTCGTTATCGAGCAGCAATCGTCCATTACTGCGTGCACCAGGCAATTCTTCGTTCAGGCGATTGATCGCGCGCAGCAGGGTGCTTTTGCCGGAACCCGATGGGCCAATGAGTGCGGTAACCGACTGCGGGCGCACTGCGAGGTCGATGTTGTGTAGTGCCGGTGCGCTCCCGAACCACGCTGAAAAGCGCTCGAGCACGACCGAGCCGGGAAGCGCGTGGACGTCCGTGATCATCCAAATCGTCCGGTAATGTACGCTTCCGTGCGCGCGTCGGACGGCGTGGTGAACAGCTGACGCGTGGGCGCGCACTCGACCATGCGACCATCAAGTAGAAACGCCGTCACATCGGAGATGCGCGCCGCCTGCTGCATGTTGTGTGTCACCATGATCACCGTGACGGTATCGCGCAGATCATACAGTAGCTCTTCGATGCGCTGGGTACCCACGGGATCGAGCGACGCGGTAGGCTCATCGAGCAACAGGACATCGGGTTGCACGGCCAGCGCCCGCGCGATGCAGAGGCGCTGCTGCTGTCCGCCCGAGAGTGCCATGGCCGAACCGAATAAGCGGTCTACCACTTCGCGCCACAGTCCCGCGCGCTGCAAGGCGACTTCAACGAGCGCTTCCAACTCGCTTGCGGCGATGTCGCGACGATGTACCCGGATGCCGGCCGCCACATTGTCGAACACCGAGAGCGTGACGAACGGTGTGGGGCGTTGAAAGACCATCCCCACGCGCCGTCGCAGCGCGACTACGTTGGTGGTTGGGGCGTAGACCGCGAACGCGCCGATCTCCACATGGCCGCTCACGAACGCGCCTTCGTCGAGCTCGTGCAAGCGATTGAGACAGCGCAGCACGGTGCTCTTGCCGCACCCTGACGGACCGACAATGGCGAGGACGCGTCCCGCGGGCGCCTCGACGTTGAGCTGACGGAGCACGATACGGTCCGCGAAGCCGGCCGAGAGATTGCCGAGGCGCACGTGAGGCGCCGATACGGTCGTCAACGGCTTCTCACTCATTCACGCGCCCCACACGCGGCGTGACGGCCGACAACAGCCTGGCGCGAGAGCGCACCACGGCGCGTCCAGCAACGCTGATGATGGTGACGAGAATGAGCAGGACCAGCGCGCCGGCCCACGCCTGAGCACGCCATTCATCGTACGGACTCTGGGCATACGCGTAGATCTGCAACGGCAACGCGGCAATCGGTCGTGCGGGATCGACCGACCAGAAGGGATTGCCGAACGCCGTGAACAGCAACGGCGCCGTGTCGCCGGCGGCGCGCGACATCGCGATGAGCATCGCGGTCACAATGCCGGGCATGGCGGTGCGCAGCACCACGGTGAGCGAGGTTTGCCATCGCGAGAAGCCCAAGGCCAGCGCCGCCTCGGTAAGCGCAACAGGAACGAGACGCACCATCTCTTCGGTGGCGCGTGCCACGAGCGGCAGCACCAACAAGCTGAGGGCAATGCCGCCGGCCCACGCCGAAAAGTGTCCGGACGGCCGCACGATCAACTCCCACGCGAAGATGCCGAGCACGATGGACGGCAGACCGCTGAGGACGTCCGCCAGCAGTCGCACCACCTGCGCAAAGCGTCCGCGACGATGTTCGGCGAGATAGAGCCCTGCGCCAATGCCAACCGGTACGGCCACGGTCATCGCGATCGCGACCAGTATGAGCGAGCCGATAATGGCGTTCGCGACACCACCGCCACGTTCCCCGGGAGGCGACGGCAATTGCGTGAAAAAGGTTGGCGTGAGTTGCCCGAGTCCATTCAGCAGCAGGTGCGCGAGGATGATCACGAGGGGAATGACGGCGACGATCGCGGCGGTCCACGTGAGCCCGGTCATGAGGCGTCCCGTGCGTTGGCGGCGTTGCCAGCGGGCGTTCATGACCACCGTCCGCCGGGCAGGCCGGTCGCGACACGACGCACCAGCCAGCGCGCCAGCACATTTACCAGCAGCGTGATCAGTAGCAGCATCGCGGCAACGGCCATCAAGGCCGAGAGATGCGCGTTGCTCGAGGCTTCGGCGAATTCGTTGGCCAACAGCGACGCCATCGTGTATGCGGGATCGAACAGCGAATCGGGAATCGCATGGCGATTGCCGATCACCATGGTCACGGCGAGCGTTTCACCGAGCGCACGGCCCAGCCCCAGCATGACCCCACCCACGAGTCCGGAACGGGCGGCTGGGAGCACCGCATCGCGCACGACTTCCCAGCGTGTCGCGCCCAGGGCGAGTGCCGCTTCGCGTTGCGCCGTCGGCACCGCGCGCAGGACGTCGCGACTCACGCTCGCAATGTATGGCAGGATCATGATCGCGAGTACCAAACTGGCGGCGATGAGGCTCGGGCCGTACGCAGGTCCGCTGAATATCTGAAGGACCGCACCCAGCGGTAGGAGGGCCGGCATGACTGTGTCGCGCAGCAACGGCACCAGCACGAACACGCCCCAGAGTCCGTACACGACCGACGGAATCGCCGCGAGCAGATTGACCAGAAACGACACGGGCTCGCGCAGCCGCGGGGGGCCGATGTCGACGGTGAAAATGGCGACGCCGATGGCCAATGGCGTGGCGATGACCAACGCGATCAGTGACGAGAGCAGCGTCCCGACGATCGCGGGGAGGGCGCCGAATTGCTCGCGGGGGACGTCCCAGGTGGTGCCGACGGCGAGGTCGACGGCGTGGCGCGAGAAGGCCGGCCACGCGGCGCGCATGACCACGGCGGTGAGCAGCACGAGCACGAGGGGGATCGCGGCGGCGCACACCGTCGTGACCGTGCGATACAATCGGTCACCGAACGGGGACTGCATTCAGGGAAGCTAGGATTTCGCGCTTCGCGACCGACGGGCGGTGTGTAACGGCTTTGTCACGGCGACCCCGGCCGTTCTCCTGCGAGCGTGGCGTCGAGACGATCGACGATGCGACTCGCGGCCTCGGAGGGCAGCGGCACGTAACCTAAGGTGCTCGCCATATCCGGGTTGTCGAGCAACGCCCACCGGATGAAGGCGGCCAGCTGTCGGCTTTTTTCCGGACCGATGGCCGACGGAGCGATCAGCATCCAAGTGAACGACGCAATCGGGTACGACTGCGCCCCGGGTGCGTTCACGAGCGACACGCGCAGGTCGGACGTGCCGTTGCGGTTGGAGGCGCTGAGCTTGCGATCGGCTTCGAGTACGGCGGTGGCGGCCGACGCGATTTCGAAGGGCATGGGCGAAATGAAGCGGCCGGCGGCGTTTCGCACATGCACCACCGGCAAGTGATTCTGTCGCGCGTACACGACCTCAAGATAGCCGATCGCGCCCGGCATCTGCTTCACCTGACCGGCGACGCCTTCGTTGCCCTTACCGCCGATGCCGACGGGCCAGCGCACGTCCTTGCCACGACCCGGACCGGCGGCCCACGAGGGGCTCACAGCGGTGAGGTAGTCGCTGAAGATATACGACGTGCCGCTGCCGTCGGCCCGATGCACGACGAGGATGTCGGTGTCGGGGAGCGTGAGCTTCGGATTGAGCGACGCGATGCGTGCGTCACTCCAGCGGGTGACCGTGCCGAGAAAGATGTCGGCGATGACGTCGGGGCTGAGATTGAGTGGGCGCGCGAGTCCCGGCAGGTTGTAGGTGATGGCGACGGCGCCGATCACGGTCGGGATGTGCAGCACCGGCATACCGGCGCTGGCGAGTTCGTCATCGGTCATCGGGACGTCGGTCGCGCCGAAGTCGACGGTGCGGGCGACCACCTGACGGATGCCGCCGCCGGATCCGATCGACTGATAGTTGATGCGGACGTTGGTGCGAATGGCGTACTCGTTGAACCAGCGCGAGTAGAGCGGATACGGGAAGGTGGCGCCCGCGCCGGTGAGATCGACGCGGGTGGCGCTGGGCGCGTCGGCGGGGGTCGCGCTATCAGTACGCGGCAAGGAATCTTTTGCCGGCGTCGTGCACGCATCCGCGAGAAGCAGCGGCACCATCAAGAACAAGAATTTGCGCATCACAGGCTCGTAGTGAGACCGACGAACTTGAATCGTCCGCCGCGTTCGATGATGGTACCGAAGAGTCGGCCCTGTAACGTTTCGCGGGAAGGGGCGGCCAATCGCACTTCGCACTTGGCATGGAGCAGATTCTTGCCAAGTGGCTCGGGCGACGCTGGGCAGCGCAGTTCGGTCGCCTTGGCTGCGCTGCCGCCGAACCGCTTGACCAACTGTGACGCGCCCTTGTTGGACGCCGCGAGAAGCTGCCCCCACAGCAGCTCGGGCGGCGCTTCGTACGGCGGCTTGCTCATCGGGCTTTCGGCATAATACAGCCATGCGAACTCGGCGCGTGAGAGCAACATGTTGTTCAAGTCCGCGGTGTCGTTCGCCGCGATGGCCTTTGCCCAACGCGCCACCAGCGCCTCTCTCGAGATGCTGGCATGGCTCAACGTATCCGTGGAGTCGAGCCCTGCGCGGAAACGACGCAGGTGCACGGCGATGGGGAGAATCGAATCAACCACGCCACCCTTCGCGGCAACATCAGCCACGTGCGCGGCCTGATCATCGGCGGGCACCGCATCCTTCGGTGCACAGGCGCCCAGCAGCAACAGCGCGATCGCCGCCAGGCGCTGCGCGGCCGTGGTGCGTTGGGACAGCAACAACGTGTGTTGTGACATCGCTCTCGGGGGGATGAGCGAATGGCCGGTACCCTGAGGAGGGGACCGGCCATTCGGCTAGTAAAAAGCTAGCGCGCAGGTCGAATCAATTGCGCGCGTAGCTCGTCCAGTTCGCCCACCACTTCGCACCACCCGGCGCGGCGGCGCCGCGATAGGCGGTCGGCGTGATGAAGGTGCCTGCACGGGCGGCGATCTTTGGATCGGCCGCAAAGGTGGCCAATCCACCGGTGGCGAGCGGCGAGCTCAGTGAGGGCGACCAGTCAAACGCGGCGCCGGTGGTGCCCGCGGTGACCGTAGGCAGTGCCGTGAACAGGCTGGCCGCGGTCACGGTACCGGCCGCCACGATGATGTTCGAGTTGCGTGCGGTAAAGGACGATTCCTGACCGAAGTTGGTGCCGGTCGGATCGAAGTTGGCGCCGCTCGTATTGGCCCCGTTCTCGGCGAAGTACAAGTTGCGCACGATCAGCGAGTCGACCTGCAGGCGGTTGTTCGATGTCGAGTCCCGCAGCGAGATGGCACGCTGCGGCCAACGGGCGACCACACCGTTCAGGTAGTACCCGCCGGTGCCACGGCGCAGCACCATGCCGACACCGCCGTTGGCCGGAACCGTCACGCCGGCGGGAAGGCCGATGACCGTGAAGTTCGCGAACACATTCATGTTCCAGAGGCCGTCGTTCGCGCCGGAGCTCTGCGCGTTGCCGCCAGGCGGAGCGGTGCAGCCGCCGCCGTTGCAGCCGTCAACTTCAAAGCCCTGCGGATCGCTGGAGACGGCACCGGCACCGGCGCGCGGCGTCAGAACCGTGGACTGCAGCGCGATCAGGAACTGGTTGCGACCGCGATAGCCTTCAGACGTGTCGAAGTGGTCGTCCCCCGCTTCGTACGAGACGAGATACTTGCCATCGACCGTGCCGCCGAACCACTCGAACGAATCATCGAGTCCGGCAACGGCCTGCAGGTACTCGAGCGTGGTGCCGCTGCCGAGCGCGGCGAAGGTAAACGAGTTCAACTCCGCGTCGGTGAGCGTCGCGTACCCTGCGAACTCCACGCGGACATAGCGCAGCGTGCCGCTGTTGTCGGCATCGTTCGCGCCGCCGGTGTAGACGACGCCCGTAGAGTTGGCGCCGATCACTGAGCCGTCGGAGCCTTCAACGATGATGTTGCCCGCGCGGTTGTTGCGCGCGTTGCCGACGAGGATCAAGCCACCCCAGTCACCAGGCGAACGGTTGCCCGCGCTGCGCTGCGACGTGAAGACCACTGGTGCCGATTCCGTACCGTTGGCCACGATGCGCGCACCGCGCAACACGAAGAGCGCCGAGCCGAGCGCCGTGCTGTCGCCAACGATCTTGGTGCCGGCGGGAATCGTGAGCGTGGCGCCGCTGTTCACGTAGACGAAGCCGCGCAGCACATAGGTGGTATCTTTCGACAGCGTGCGGTTGGCCGCGATCGAACCGGTCAGTACGGCCGCACCGACCGGGTTTGGCGTGACGGGACCAACGGGATTGGAGTCAGTACCGCAGGCGGTCAGCCCGAGAAGCGCAATAGATGCCGTCGCGATCGCGCGCAGGCGCGTGAACTTCGCCATCGGATTTCCTGTGTGTTGAGTAGGGGGCCGCGAGTCGACATCGCGTTCGGTGGGACACCTGCAATTACGCGAGACATTGTGGCAGAACGGTCATGGTCCGGTCACGGTTATGTCACCGTGCCGGACCATGTGCGTTATCGAGACGTCAGTGAGTGACGCGCATTACTGTTGCCAGCTGAACCCGACGGAAAAGGTACGACCGGAGTTGTAGCCTTCGCGTTCGAGATTCCCCTGCATGAAGCGGTAGCGGGCATCGAGCAAGTTGCGGGCATCGACACGGGCGGCGAGGCTGCCCAGGAGCGGGAAGCGAAGCGACAGATCAACCACCTGGCGCGACTTCTCGACGATGTTCGGCAGCGGTGTGACGCCGGCGGCATAGATACGATCGCCGACCACGTTGTACAGGATCGTCGCGTTCGTGCGGCCATTCGCCGACGAGTAGGAGAGGCCGGCATTGACTACGAACGGGGCCTGACCCACGAGGCGGCGAGATTTGTCGGTGACGGTAAGGCCGGTCGTCGTGTCGAGATCGACCGAGGAGCGCATGAGTGTGACGTTGCTGAATCCCGTAAACGGCATCGCCCACTCGCCAAGGAAGCCGAGCTGCTTCCGCGCTTCTAGCTCGACGCCCACGTTCACGGCCTTGAGGGCGTTCTGGAACCGCGCTTGATACGCGCCGGACGTGGCCGACTCCACGCGCTCGATGGGGCGATCGAACTGCTTTGCGAACACACCGATGCTGAGCACCTCACCGGAGTTCGGGAAGGCCTCGTACCGCAGGTCGACGTTGTCGATGAGGGAGCGCTTGAGCTTGTCGTTGCCGGTGACGCTCACGCCGCCGAGCACGTCGCGGAACGTTACCGGGGCCAGTTCACGATACTCCGGGCGGGCAAGCGTGCGCGTGATTCCGAAGCGCAGGTTCTGGTTTTCGGTGAGCTTGGTGTTGATGAGCAATGAAGGCAAAACGTCGGTGTTGTTCAGCTTCGCGGCGGCCGTGAAGCCACCTTGCGTGCTCGACGACACGTCGATGTTGGCCTTTTCCACGCGGGCGCCGGCAATGACGCGAACTTTCTCGCCGAAGCCCCAGTCCGTCATTAAATAGCCGGACATGGTGCGATCCTGCGCCGTGTACGAGCCGGCCTGACCGATCGGCTGCACATTGATGTCGTTGCAAGTCGCGCACGCTTGCGTCGAGCCGAAGATCACATCCGCCGACTGTGACCGGATGCTCTCGGGCGCGCGGGAGATGAAGGAGTAGATCGGCGCCGCCGCCGTGCGATCCGTGGCGCGGGCATAGGCGCCGAGCTTCAGCACGTTCTGATTGGCGACGTTGCCGACGTTGATGGTGTGATCCACCTGCGCCGTGTTGTTCGTTTCGTTCAGATCGAAGTACAGTCGGCGCGCACCGTCGAGAGACGCGAGGAGCGAATACTGACCGTTGCTGCCGCGTGAGTAGACCACGTCCGAGCGGTCTGGCTCGCGGCGGGTGGTGGTGGCATAGGTAGCAGCCCAGGCGGTTTTATTGCGGTCGCCGAGCTGGTGCTCACCCTGTCCAGTTACCGTGGCAACACCGCGCTCGACGTAGCGCAGGGTCGTACGGGCGATGCTGTCCGACAGGTTTTCGTCGAAACCGCGATCGGTGCGCGCTTCATTGTCGGCGCTGCGCGTGGCCGTGGTGTTAAGCGACACGCGCGAGCTCTTGCCGAGCAACTTCGAGAAGTTCGCGATACCGCCCCACTGCACGCTTGACCGGCCCGTCGTACCGGCGACCGACGTAAGCGGGACCACGGTATTGTTCGGTCCCTGATTGCCCACGGCGAAGCGCTCGTCCGATCGCGTCTCCTCCGTGTAGCCGTAATTGGCGCTGATGACGTAGCCGAGGCGCTTGCCGAAGATCGTATTGCCGCCCGTCGACGCGCCGAACGACCCGTTCATGCCGCCGCTGCGCGGAGCCGCGTTCCACACGTTGCGCTGCTGCAGCGCCATTTGATTGTACTGCGACTGCGGCACGCTACCGAGGAAATTGGCCCGTGCGATCGCCCGCGGAACCTGACGCGAAGACGTGGCGAAGCCGAGGAGTTCACCGCCAGCGCGGGGCGCGAACGGCAGGGTCTGTCCGAGTACGCGGCTGTTGGCGCCGAAGCTTGTGGAGTAGTTGATCTGGCGTGACGCCGGAAACTCCTTCGTGCGGATGTTCACGTTCGCACCGGCGAAGTCGCCCGGCTGGTCCGGTGTGAACGTCTTGGTGGTCGTGATGTCCTGCAGCAAGCCGGCGGGGAAGAGGTCGAGTGGCACCACCTTGCGCTCGGGCTCCGGGCTCGGGATGCGCGCGCCGTTCAGTGAGGCAGTGGTGTAGCGCTCGCCGAGGCCGCGCACCTGCAGATACTTACCGTCCTGTACGGTCACGCCGCTCACACGCTGCGCGGCCTGAGCGGCATCGCTGTCCGGGCTGCGGGCGATCTGTTCAGCGGTGATGGCGTTGACGGCGTTGGTCGCGTTCTTCTGCTGGTTTAACGCTTCGTTGACGGTGCCTTTTTCCTTCGTTGCCGTGACGCTGATCGCGGCCAGCTGCACGTCGGCCGAGCTCATCGAGATATCGAGTTCGATGGAACCGTTCGCCGGCACCACGATGCCGGTTATCGTTTTCGGCCCGTAGCCGATGCGGCGCACCTGCAGCGTGGTCGTTCCCGCGGGCACGCGAGTGATCGTGTATCGCCCGTCAACGCCCGATTGGGCACCGATCGTCGTGCCGACGATCTGCACGCCGGCAGACGGAATACCCTGACCGGACTTTGTGTCGATAATACGGCCGGTAATCCGGCCGACAGGAGCGTCAGCTCCCTGCGCAACGAGCGTAGAAGCGGCGACGACGGCAGCCGCAATCGACAGCATCAAATGACGCGCGAAACGGGAAAGCACGTGTACGTAGGTCCGCATGAAGGATCGGGTCAATTATAGTATGAAGGTTGCTGGCACGCCACGCTGGCGCTTGAGTGGCCGGCACCCGAAGGCGTCCGGCTGACCTGTAATTTTCGTGACCCAGGTTTCGATCTCCGCACGGTTGTGCAACGAACGTGTCACGGTGAGCGGGCTGGTGAGCGGGTTGGGGGGCTGGTGCGCGGTGCTCTGTCGTGATATTCTCGGCCGCACAATGGCTGCCTCCGATCCCCTGCTCGAACGTCGACGCGTTGCGTCGCCCCCGCCTACCGATCCGCAGACGCGCGCTGAAGCGCTCTCGGTCGCGGCCCGTGCCCTCCGCGCGGCCGAACATGTCTGCGTACTGTCCGGCGCCGGCGTGTCGGCCGAAAGCGGCATACCGACCTTCCGCGACGCGCAAACGGGACTGTGGGCCAAGTACACACCGCAGGAGCTGGCCACCCCCGACGCTTTCGCGGCACATCCCCAACGGGTTTGGCAATGGTATGCCGCGCGTCGAACCATGGTGCGGTCGGCGCAGCCCAATCCCGCGCATCAGGCGCTGGTCACCCTCGCTTCGCGCGTGGCGCACTGCACGCTGGTCACGCAGAACGTGGATGACCTCCACGAACGGGCCGGTTCGCGTGATGTGATCAGCCTGCATGGGTCGCTCATGCGGGCCCGCTGCAGCGCCGGGTGCGCCGGCACGATGGTGCCGACTGAAGCGCAGGCCGCTGAACCGCCGCTGTGCCAGACATGCGGTGCCCTCATGCGCCCAGACGTGGTGTGGTTCGGCGAGCAGATGCCGATGGTCGAGTTCGAGGCCGCGCGCAGCGCCGCCGTGGGCTGCGATGTGTTTCTGTCGGTGGGTACGTCCAACGTGGTGGAGCCGGCGGCCTCGCTGCCGTGGATCTCGGCCACGCACGGGGCCACCGTGATCGTGGTGAATCCGAGTATGGAGGGGCAGCGACGTGGCCCAAGCATTCTGCCCATTGAAGGGCCGGCGGGAGTCATGCTGCCTCGTTTAATCGCCGAAGCCTTCGCCGGACGCCGGGCACGTCGCCACGAGTCGGCGGCGGCGCCGACTCGGGAAAACGACCCGCCCTCGCCGATAGCGACGAGGGCTCCGCGTCCCATGGATCAGCGTTCTCCGGAGCCGGCGCCGAAGGATCGGCTTGCGGAGTAGTCCGCGGCCGCGCCAGCGCGCGGGATCCAGGCCGAGATCGTGGTCCCCACACCGGGCTGCGACTCGGCCCTGACCTTCCCTCCGTGCGACTCAGTCAGATGTCGCACAATCGCCAGCCCCAGCCCGGTGCCGCCCGCCTCGCGTGAGCGACCAGGATCGGCCCGGTAGAAGCGCTCGAAGATGCGGGGCAGGTGCTCGGCCCCGATGCCAGAGCCGGTGTCCCGCACACCGATCCGCACACCGCCGTTTTCGGGCTGCGAAAACAGTACCACCTCGCCGGCGGTCGTGTGGCGCAACGCGTTCTCCGCCAGGTTGCTGAGAATCTGCCGGGCGGCAGTTGGATCGATGTAGAGACGTCCAGCCTTGTCGTCGATCTCGGTGCGCAGCACGACGCCCTTCCTTGCTGCGGCCGATTGCAGCGGCGCGAACACTTCGGTCGCCACGGCCAAGACGTCGAGGTGCACCGGATTCGGCACCCACCCGCCCGATTCGATGCGTGACAAGTCGAGCAGGTCATCCACGATACGCTGCATGCGGCGCACGTTCCCTTCCGCCATGGCCAGGAACTGACGGCGGAGGTCGGGGGGCAGCTCCTCGTCCTGCAGCGTTTCGACGAAACCACCGATCACCGTGAGCGGGGTGCGCAGCTCGTGCGATACGTTCGCGACGAAGTCGCGGCGTACGGCCTCGAGACGGCGGATCGGGGTGAGATCGTAGAGCGCGAGCACGGCGCCGCCGCCGGGCAGCGGCCTGGCCGTGAGTGACATCGTATGCTCGTCGACTCGGACTTCATCGGGCACCGCTTCGTCGCCCGAGAGCACGGCGGCCAACGCTTCGCGTAGGGTGCGGTCGCGCGGGAGAAAATCGGCCGGGAAGGGCACGGGCTCACGAAGGCGCAGTAGTTGTCGCGCGGTTTCGTTGATGCGGACCACACGCTGACGCGCGTCGACGGCGATCACGCCCTCGTTCAGTGATTCCGTGAGGGCAACCAGCAGCGCCTCCTCGCCATGCAGCGCCTGCAGCCGTGCTTCGAGTTGCTCGGCGAGCCGGCGCAGCGCTTCGGCCAGATCGCCTACTTCACCACCGGCGATGGCGCGCGACGGGCGCTGCGTGAGATCGCCGGCGGCGAGCCCGCGGGCCACGTCACGGAGTTCTTCGATCGGACGCGCGACCGGTGCAGCAAGCACCTGCGCGAGCGCCACGCCTACCAGCAGTGCGGCGAGGCCGGCGACGACGATATCGCGACGGACCTTGGCGAGAAATTCATCGGCCGATACCGCTGCCGTGGGTTCCTCGGCGCGCACGCGCTCCGTCACGCGTCGTTCGACCGCGAACAGCACGATGCCGACGAGCAGCGTCGCGACCACGAAGCTGTTGACGACGAGTCGCTGGGCGAGTCTCATAGGCCGCTCACGAGGGGCTCACCAGGGGAAACCGCACCGGGGGGCGATCACCCGCCGCGCGGCATGGCCGCACGGAAACGGTAGCCGAAACCGCGAACGGTCTCGATCATGTCGCCGGCGGCGCCAAGCTTGGTGCGCAGCCGCTGCACGTGCATGTCGACGGTGCGTGTCTGGATATCAGGAGCCGCGTCCCACACGGTCTCCAGCAGCAGTCCACGCCCCTGCACGCGCCCGCGGCGTTCCACGAGCGTGAGCAAGAGCTTGAATTCGGTGGGGGTGAGTTCCACCTCCCGTCCTTCCACCTTGACCGCCATGGCGGCGCGATCGATGTGCAACGGTCCGAGTATCAACGTATCGGCATTCACCGGTGGGGTATTGCCGGTGCGACGCAAAATCGCGCCAACCCGCAACACCAGCTCGGCGGGGCTGAACGGCTTGGTGAGGTAGTCGTCGGCGCCCAACGACAGGCCGCGAATGCGATCGGGCTCGTCGCGACGCGCGGTGAGCATGAGGACCGCGATGTCACGGGTGGATTCGTCGCTCCGGAGCTGTTCGAGGACGTCGAAGCCGGAGAGCCCGGGGAGCATGAGGTCCAAGACGATCAGCGACGGTCGTTCGCGGCGCGCCAAATCGAGTGCTTCCTGGCCGGAGGCCGACGTGGCCACGCGGTATCCGACTTTGGCAAGATGATAGGTGACGAGCGCGACGATTTCCGGCTCGTCATCGACCACGAGAATGCGTTCAGTGGACGGCGGAGCTTGCATGCGGGCTTTAGACTCAGGCCGGTTCGGCCGTTACGGACACGGACAATGGGGTTCGCGCAGCCGCGCGCGAAACGAGCCGACGCTGGATTTTGGCGACGATCATCTCGATGGCAACAAGGTTGCTGCCGCCTCTTGGGACGATCACGTCAGCGTAGCGTTTGCTGGGTTCAACGAACTGCAGATGCATCGGTTGCACGGTGTTCAGGTATTGCTCGAGTACCGATTCGAGTGTCCGTCCGCGCACCGCCGTATCCCGGCGAATGCGTCGGATGAGCCGGATGTCCGGATCGGCGTCGACGAAAACCTTTACGTCGCACAAGGCGCGCACATTGGCATCGGCCAACAGCAGAATGCCGTCGATGACGACGACGTCGGCCGGTGCGATGCGTCGCGTGCGTTCACTACGGGAATGGGTCGCGAATTCGTAGACGGGCATCTCCACCGCTTCGCCGCGCGAGAGCGCGTGAAGGTGCACGGTGAGCAATTCCACGTCGAAGGCATCGGGATGATCCCAGTTCACGTGATGCAACTGCGACAGCGTGAGGTGCCGAAAGTCGCGATAGTACGCGTCCATCTCGAAAAAAGCGACCGAAGCGTCGGGCAGTGCTTCGGCGACTTTGCGCGCGACAGTGGACTTCCCCGAGCCAGTGCCGCCTGCGATCCCGATGATCAGCGGTTTCATGAGCGGATGTTCCGGTTCCGACACTTCACGATGACCAACCTGTCCCCTTGTCATGACCGGACCGCCACGACGGTGTAACGGATGCGTATCGGCGGCCGGAACCGATCCGGGCAAGTTCGCGGGCGCCGAGAGGCGGGGCAAGCGGTTCGTATCCGGTCACGGATGTACATCGCGCGCGCCGTCGGGACGCGCGACGTTCGGGCCCCTCCAAGCCAGCGGCTGCTGCCGCTAGCTTTCCGCTATGGGACGCTTGCCTTCGCTACTCACCTCGGCTGTTCTGACATTGGCCGCGGTTGCCCCCCTGCCGGCGCAGTCGGGACGGTTTGACCTGGTTATTGCCGCCACCACCGACGTTCACGGACGACTGCGTGGCTGGGACTACTACGCCAACACCTCCGATCCGGCCCGCACACTGGCTGGAGCGGCCACGATCGTGGATTCGGTTCGCATGGCCAATCCGGGGCGCGTTCTGCTGGTCGAAGGGGGCGATATCCTCTCTGGGAATCCGCTGCTGTACGTGGCGGCGAAGATTGCGCCGCCACCGGTGCATCCGGTAATTGCGGCGATGAACGTGATGCGCTACGACGCAGCGGTAGTCGGCAATCATGAGTTCAACTACGGCGTGCCGGCGCTGCGGGCGGCTATCGCCAAGGCGGCCTTCCCCTTTGTGGCGGCCAATGTGCGCGACGCACAGGGGCGCCCGTTCGTGGCGCCGTACACGCTGATCGACCGGCGTGGCGTGCGTATCGCGATCATCGGCGGCACGACACCGGGTTCGATGCTCTGGGATCGCGACAACCTGCGCCAGGCTGGTCTCGCCGTCACGGACATCGTGGCGTCTGTTCGCAGTGCGGTTGCCGAGGTGAGGCAGCGCAAAGCTGATGTGGTCGTGGTGCTCTTGCATTCCGGGTTGGACGAAGCCGCGACCTACGATACGGTCGCCACCGGGATCGCCTCGGAGAACGTTGCCGCGCGCGTTCCGCGAGAGATCAACGGCATCGACCTTGTGGTGTATGGCCACTCGCATCGCGAGCTGGTGGACTCCACGATCAACGGCGCGCTGCTGGTGCAGCCGCGTCATTGGGCGGCATCGGTGGCGCTGGCCACGCTGACGCTCGAAAAGTCGAAGCGGAAGTGGGTCGTCGTGAAGCACCGCGGCCAGTCGGTGACGGTGGCCGGCCATACGGAGTCGCCGGCCGTGCTGGCCGCGTCCGCCGCGACGCACGCGGCCACGATAACGTGGGTAACCACGCCGGTAGGGCGCACGGCGGTGACATGGCGCGCCGACAGTTCGCGTGTGGTGGATGCACCGATCACCGATCTGATCAACGAAGTGATGCGCCGCGCGTCGGGCGCTGAGCTCGCGGCCACCGCCGCCTTTTCGCTCGATGCGACGCTCGATACCGGCGCGGTGACACAAGCGGCGCTCTCCCGCCTCTACCCGTACGAGAATACGCTGCGGGCCGTGCGCCTTACCGGTGCGCAGCTGCGCGCGTTCCTGGAGCAGTCGGCGTTGTACTATCGCACGCTCTCGCCCGATGGCACGGCGCCCGCGGGTGGGCTGGTGGATCCAAAAATTCCAGGCTACAACTTCGACGTGGTCACGGGCGTGGACTACGTGATCGACGTATCGAAGCCTTCCGGCTCGCGCATCACGACGCTCACGCGGAACGGACGCGACGTGCAGCCTGGCGACGCGTTCACGATGGCGCTGAACAACTATCGTCAGAGCGGTGGCGGCGGTTACGCGATGCTGGCCAATGCGCCGGTCGTGTTTCAGCAGGATGTCGACATCCGCGCGCTGATCATCGCTGCGGTGACCAAGGCCGGCACGCTCGACCCGGCGACCTACGGCACGGTAAACTGGCGCCTGGAGCCGGCCGCGGCGCGGGCGATCGCGTACCGCGAGCAGAACGGGGGCCGTGGGGGAGAAGCGGCCGGCGGAGCGCTACGCTCCGCGCCGGCGGTGGCCGCGCCGCAAGGGCGCACGCTGCGCGTGATCAGCATGAGTGATTTTCACGGCGCACTCTCGAGCCGCCCGGACGAACGTGGGCGCTCACAGGGTGGCGCGGTGGCATTGTCGGCGGCGATCGAGAAGGCGCAGCGCGAATGTACCGGACAGTGCCAGAGTGTGGTGGTCGACGCCGGTGACCTGTTCACTGGCGCGCCGGCCTCCGATTGGGATGCGGGCAAGCCCACGGTGGCGGTGTTCAACCGACTGCACGTGGCAGCCGGCACGATCGGGAATCACGAGTTCGACTTCGGGCAGGATACACTGCGCAGGCGTTTGAAGGAGCTGAAGTACGCGGTGCTGGGTGCCAACGTGCGTGGCGCCGACGGTCGCCCGTTGCCGTGGATGCGTGCCGACACGGTGGTCGTGCGCGGCGCGATGCGCATCGGCATCGTCGGCACAGCGGGCACGCATACGGCCACGTCCACGAAAAGCCGCAACGTGCGTCAGCTCAAGTTTCTTGACGCCGCCCCGATCATCAGCGAACGGGTGCGCGCCTTGCGAGCGGGCGGAGCGCAGATCGTGATCGCGCTGGCGCACGATGGCGCGCGCTGCGACCGCGACCAGCCGGAGGTCTGTTCGGGCGGTGGCCTCGACATCATCGAAAAGCTCACGGACAAGCCGGACCTGTTCGTCATGGGCCACTCGCACACGAATATCGTGATGCGTCGTCGCGACATGCCCGTGGTGCAGACGTCGTCGAATGGCCGTGCCATTGCGGTCGTCGACATCCCGTTAGTTGGCGGTGTGGCGCGCGCTGAGATCCGCACCGTCTACGGCGACGATCGGGCCGGGTCCGATCCGATCGTCGATTCGATCGTGACGGCGGCCAATGCGAAGGTCCAGACACGGATGGATCGTCCGGTCGCGACGCTGGCCGGCGCCTTCCTTCGGCGCGGCAATCAGTACGCCTTGGGCAACCTGGTGGCCGACGCGGCACGGGTGAAGGGCAACGCCGACTTCGGCGCGTGGAACAACGGCGGCATTCGCACCGATATTCCCGCGGGACCGATCGCGTTTGGCGGTGTGCACGGCATTTCGCCGTTCGGAAATGTGCTGGTGCGTATCCGGCTGCGCGGAAGCGACCTGGTTGCGGCCGCCGAGCGCTGGGTCTGGAACGGCCGGCCGAATTCGCACGTGAGCGGACTCACCATCGAATACGATGCGGCCAAGCCGCAAGGACAGCGCGTGCTGCGCGTACTCGGCGCCAACGGCGTGCCACTGGATCCCGACCGGATCTACTCGCTCGCCATCAATGACTTCATGATCGACGATCTCGAAGGCGCCTCGTTGGCCCGCACCATTTCCGTCGAGGTCCTGACGGTGCGTGACATCGACATGTTGGCCAGCTATCTGAAAGAGCAGCCACAGCCTGTGCGTGGCGATGCGACCGAACGTATTCGCGCCGTTGGCGCGGGAGCACCGAAATGAGTGATGTCGTTTCTTCGATGCCGGTTCCCGATTCGCTTCGGGTGTATGTGAACGAGCGTGGCGTGTCGGTGCCGCACGGCTCGGTCGCGGTCGATGCCGTCCGTGCGCTCTTCCCTGAGCTGGCCGTCGAAGTGGATGCCGGGCGTCAGCGTCTCACCGATAGCCGCGGTTTGCCGGCGGAAGCCACGCAGGCGCTGGTTGGCGGGTCGATCTATCGGGTCGTGCCGGTGCGCGACCGGATCGACGCGGCCGCCGAGCCGAGCGACGCGGAGGCGGCCTCGTGAGGTCGGTGAATCCCGCGTTTGTCGAGATCGTGCAGCGCATGCCGAAGGCGGATCTGCATTGTCACCTCGATGGCTCGCTGCGGCCGGCCACGCTGCTCGAACTGTCCATCGAGCGCGGCCTCACGCTGCCCGTCGCGACGGCGGCGGCGCTCGGCGATTGGATGCGCGTGGACCACGCACGCCATCTCGAGGATTATCTCGCGCGCTTTGACGTGACCCTGGCGGCCATGCAGGACACGGCGTCGCTGGAGCGCATCGCGCACGAGTTCGTGCTCGATGCGGCGCTGGACGGGGTGCGCTATATCGAGGCGCGCTTCTGTCCAGTGCTCAATGTGCGCGGTGGTCTTTCGCTCGACGACGTGATGCAGGCGGTGTTGCGCGGTTTGGCGCGCGGCGAAAAGGAGTCGGGGACACTGGCGCGCGTGATCGTGTGTGCGCTGCGCAGCGTCCCGTGGCCACACGCGCTGGAGATGGCCGAGCTGGCGGTGGCGTACAGGGGGAAGGGTGTAGTGGCCTTCGATCTGGCCGGCGGCGAGCTGGGAAACCCGGCATCGATGCACGCGCTGGCGTTCGACTACGCGCGTGACCACGATCTCGCGGTCACGGTGCATGCGGGCGAGGGGGATGGCCCGGCCAGTATTCGTGACGCGCTGCATCGCTGCGCCGCCGATCGGATCGGTCACGGTACACGGCTGCGCGAAGATCCGTCGCTGGAAGCCTACGTGATCGACCATCGGATCACGCTCGAAGTGTGTCCCACCAGCAACGTGCAGACGCGTGTCGTGTCCACCTTTGCCGAGCATCCGCTGGCGCGCTATGTCGTCATGGGTGCCGTGGTCACGATCAATACCGACAATCGCCTGATGAGCGGCGTGTCGCTCACCGACGAATACGTGCGCTGTGCGCAGCACCTCAACTTCGATATCGACACGTTGGCGATGCTGGCGATCACGTCGTTCGATTCGGCGTTCCTGCCGCACGTGGAGCGGGAAGCGTTACGCGAGAATATCGCGATCGAGATCGGCAATCTGCTGGCTGAGGCCGACGACATGGCGGAGATGCGGTGAGCGCGCGCGCGTACGAGATCCAGTCGTTCGAGTCGCAGCGGATGGCGCCGGGCGCCGCCACCGCGAACGTGGCGGCCGAGTACATCCGGCAGCGCCTCGGTCACGACGCGCCGGTGCCGGTGTGCGGCATCGTGCTCGGCTCTGGGTTGGGCGGGCTGGCCGACCGCATCGAGCGCGCGGTGCGCATCCCCTTTTCGCAGGTGCCGGGTTTTCCGACGGTCACGGTGGCGGGACATGCCGGACAGCTGCTGGTCGGTCTGCTGGGCGGGCGTCAGGTCATTGCGCTGGCCGGCCGGTTTCACCTGTACGAAGGCCACGATGCGGCCTTGGCCGCCTTCCCCGTGCGTGTCATGCATGCGCTTGGGGTGCAGGTCTACTTTGCCTCGAATGCGGCGGGCGGCGTGCGACGCACGTTCAACCCCGGCGATCTGATGGTGATCTCCGATCACATGAATCTGATGTTCCGCAATCCGCTGTTCGGGGCCGTGGAGCCTGGCGACGAACGCTTCCCCGACATGTCCGATCCGTACGACCCGGAACTGCGGGCGCTGTTGCACGAGGCGGCGCGGACTACCGGCGTACCACTGCAGGATGGCGTGTATTGCGGGCTGCTGGGGCCAACCTACGAGACGCCGGCCGAAGTGCGCATGCTCGAGCGGCTTGGCGTCGATGCCGTGGGCATGTCGACCGTACCGGAAGTGATCGTGGCGCGTGCCCTCGGCATGCGGGTGGCCGCCGTGTCGTGCATTACCAACAAGGCGGCCGGTCTGTCACTCGAGAAGCTCAATCACGCCGACGTGATGGAAACGGGCCGGGCGGTGGCCGGCCGCTTCGAAGCACTGGTCACCGAGTTCGTGGGGCGTCTGCCGTAGGCCCTACCTTTTGGCGGGTGTGCGCGGCAGGCCCGACAAGCGCGACTTGAACGTCTGAAAGGCGCGCGTGTCGCGGGTGAGCGACTTGATCACGACCGGGTCGATCTTCCTGATTTCGGCTTCGGTGTTGGCCACGCGGCTTTCTTCGATGGGGTGCGACGCGAAGAACGCATCCACCCCGCTGGGGTTGCGGGCTCGTTCGGCGATGAGGATGCGGAACATGCTTGGCATGCCCCGCGGGTCGATGCCGGCGCGCGTTATGTACGTGACGCCGAATTTGTCGGCTGATGCTTCGTCGTCGCGGCTGAATTTGGCGAAGCCGGCCTGGGCACCGACCTGCACGACGGCACCGGCCACGCCCTGACAGGCCGACGGCACAAACAGGCAGAGCCCGGTCAGGCCGATGTTCGCGCGCTGCGCCTTGGCCATCTGCTGCATGCTGTGGCGCTGTGTGACGTGCGCGATTTCGTGGCCCAGCACACCGGCCAATTCAGACATATTCGTGCTCTTCTCGATGAGGCCACGATAGACGTAGATGTGGCCGCCGGGCACCGCGAAGGCGTTGATCTCCGCGTGGTCGACCACGTTGAAACGCCAGGTGAGGTCGCGGTCGTCGGAAACCCGGGCGATGGAGTCGCCGAGCACGTTGATGTAGCGCACGATGTCGGGGTCGCGGATGATCGGCAACTCGCGCTCGACCTGCTGCGCGTAGTCGTTGCCCATCGCGACCTCCTCCTGGGTTGCCGGCACACAGGCCGCCACCGCGAACGAGGCCGCGAGGAGGATGATCGCCAACTTGCTGTTCCGTCGTGTATTCTCACGCATGGCTGTCGCTTGTCCGAAATACTGGTTTGGTCTCATAGTGCTCTGGCCCTGCTGCACGGCATCGTCTGTGCCACTGTCGGAGGCATACCCCACTCGCACCCGATTGCCACCGTGAAGCTACTGACTCTCGCTCGTGACCTGCAGCGCCGAAAAGCGCGTGAGCGGCAGCACCGATTCGTGGCGGAAGGGGTGCGCACGGTCGAGGCGTTGCTGGCATCAGGCTTGTCGGTGGACGGGATGCTGGTTACCGCCAAACTGCGCGAACAGGCCCGCGGTCGGGAGCTGGTGGCGGCGGCCGAAGGGCGGGGGATCACCGTGTCCGAGGTGAGTGACGCGGAGCTGGAGAGTGCGGCCGACACCGACACGCCGCAGGGTGTGCTGGCGGTGGCGCCGATCCCTGAGCGGTCCTTGCGGGCCCCTGAAGGCCCCTTCAGTCGATTTTTGGTGTTGGATGCCGTCCAGGACCCTGGCAACGTGGGCACGGTCATCCGGACGGCGGCGGCGCTGGGGGTCACGGCCACGGTGGCTTTGCCGGGAACCGTTGACCTCTGGAACGCCAAAGTCGTCCGTAGCACGATGGGCGCACTCTTCGTGCACCCGGCGTTGCCGATGTCGTGGGAAGCGTTCGCGGAATTTGCCGCAGCGCACGCTGTGCCGGTGTGGGCGGCGGACACCGATGGGGTGCCCTTGGATCAGGTTACGGCGGACGCCCTGCCGGCGCATCTCGCGCTGGTAGTGAGCAACGAAGGGGCCGGATTGTCGGCCCCGGTCTCGGCGGCGGTCACGTCGCGGGTGGCGATCCGGATGGCGCCCGGTATCGAGTCGTTGAACGTGGCGGTGGCCGCAGGGATCCTGCTGCACGCGCTGCGCGCCGGGTAATCGTTGCATCGTCGCCATTTCGCCTTCGCCATTTCGCCTTCGCCGTTTCGCCTTCGCCCAATTCCGTGCTGCCACTCACTGCCGATTTCCTGACGCTCGTGCTGCTGCCGGTGTTCGTGCTCGGTGCCTCGATTGGGTCGTTCCTGAACGTGTGCATTTCGCGCTGGCCCGCCGAGTGCAGTGTCGTGCGTCCGCGCTCGCGCTGCCCGAAGTGCGAGCGCGCGATAGCCTGGCACGAGAACATTCCGCTGCTCAGTTGGATGCTGCTGCGGGGTAAGTGCCGTGGTTGCCGCCTTCCCATTTCGATTCAGTATCCCGCGGTCGAACTGATCGTCGCGCTGGGGTGGGTGGCGAGCGTTGTGGCGTTCGGGTTGACGTTCGAGGCGCTGCGGATCGCGGTGTTCGGCACGGTCCTGTTCGGCATCGCGGTAACGGATGCGATGACGTATCTGATCCCCGACGGTTTCACGATCAGCGGCCTGGTGATGGTGTTCGCGGCGGCGATCGCGAACTTCTTTATCGGCGAGGGCTCGCACTTCGCGTCGCCGTGGGCGGCGTTCATCGGCGCCTGCGCCGGTGCCGGTGCCATCACGATTATCGGGTGGCTGGCCGAAGTCATCATGAAGCGCGAAGCGATGGGTTTTGGCGATACGACGCTGATGGCCGTGGTCGGAGCGGCGCTGGGCGCTGAGCGATCCTTGCTCACGATTATCGTGGGTGCGTTCGTGGGCGCGGTGGTGTTTCTGCTCATCGTCGGCCCCATCATGAAGTGGCGTGCGCGTGGTACCGACGCATCGTTCGCGTTCCCGGACGTCCCCTTCGGGGTCTTCCTTGCGCCTGCCGCCATGCTGGTCTTGCTTTGGGGAGATCTTCTTATCGCGTGGTATCTGCAGCGCGCATTCCCGACCTGACATCGATTCTGATGCGAGCCATTCTCTCCGCTTCGACTCGTCGCCGTGCCTGCCTTGTGGGCGCCTGCGTTTCGCTCACCACGATCGCCGCCTGCGGCGACAAGAAGCCGCGGGGGGAAGGGCCGTATGCCGAGCTGGTCGCGGAGTTCGTTCCGAAAATCGAGAAGGCGACGGGACTGACGTTCAAAATGCCACCGAAGCTCGCGTCGCGTACGCGCGATGAGGTCGGGACGTTCGTGCGGCAGCAGCTCGACAGCGAACGGGCGCGCACGCAGTTGACCGGTCAGGAGTCGGCCTACAAGCTGCTGGGCATGGTGCCCGACACCATGAACCTGCTCGCGCTGCTGAAGAAGCTGCTCGAGGAGCAGATCGTGGGCTACTACGATCCCGCCACCAAGGTGCTGTACGTGGTGGACGGTGCCGCTCCGGCGTTGCTTCGTCAGACGGTATCGCACGAACTGGTGCATGCGCTGCAGGATCAGTACGTGAAGATCGACTCGGTGCAGGCGCAGGTCGACAACGCCGATCGTCAGGCGGCGGCGCAAGCCGTGCTCGAAGGGCAGGCCGTGTTCCTGCAGCTGCGCATGGATCCGAACGCCGGGCCAATGCTGAAGATGCCCGGTGGCTGGGATCGCATTCGCGACGCGATGAAGGATGCACAGACGGGCATGCCGGTGTTTTCGTCGGCGCCGCGTGCCGTGCGCGAAGGGTTGCTGTTTCCCTATCTCGGTGGCGCCGATTTCGTGCGGCGCTTCATCGAGAAGCGTCCCGAGAAGGAACTGCTCCTGGACCTGCCGATCTCCACCAAGCAGATCCTCAACGATGCGGCCTACTTTACCGATACGAAGGCGACGCGCGACGTACCGGTCACGGTCACCCTGCCCGCACCGCGCACCGGCACGGTGGTATACAGCAACAGCTTTGGTGAATTCGAAGCACGCTTGGTGCTGGTGCAGCACCTCAAGGACGAAGCCCTGGCTCGGCGCGGCGCTGGTGGCGGAGACGGCGACAAATTCGCGGTCGTCCGTACGCCCGATGGCGATGCGCTGGTGTGGGCGACGGCGTGGGACACGGCCGTGGACGCCGCCGACTTTCTCGATCTGATGGGCGATGCCGCGCGTCGTCGTTACGAGTTGGCGCGCTTGGCGTTCCCGGGCGGTGCCACGTCGCGGCAGTACGATGTGCCAGCCAAGGGATCGCGAAGTGCGCGAACCGTGACGCTCAGGCTGGAACAGGTGGGTGGCCAGCCCGTAGTGCTCTATATGGACACTCCCGCACGGATCGGCGCATCGCTGATCGACTTGGCCGGCATCACCGTCGTCCGCTAACACGATGGCGAATGCGCGATGATGATTCCGCGATGACGGTGACGAACGCGCCGGCCACGGCGCCCGCTGTCGCACCGGCCGCGCTGCACCTCACGCCCGACGACGAGCTGAAACGCGTGCGGTTGGTGCACATGAAGCGCGTGGCCTCGCTGATGCTGGTGGGCGTGGCGCTGCTGTTCGTCGTGACGCGCCTACTCGAGTCTCAGTATCGCTGGCTTGGCTTCGTGCGGGCGTTTGCGGAAGCCGCGATGGTCGGTGGTATCGCCGACTGGTTCGCGGTCACGGCGCTGTTCCGTCATCCGCTGGGCATCCCGATTCCGCACACCGCCATCGTCGCCTCGCGCAAGGACCGTATCGGCACGGCGCTCGGCAATTTCGTACAGCGCAATTTCCTCACGCGGGACGTGGTCGCGGCCAAGATCGCGGCCATGAAGCTCGGGGACCGCGCCGCGCAGTGGTTGGCGCAGCCCGAGAATAGCCGGCGTCTCGCGCGACACGCGGCGCACGGCCTGTCCGGCGCGGTGGGCGTGATGCGCGATGAAGACGTGCAGGAGCTGGTGGATCGCGGCATCGTGAATCGGTTGCGCCGTATGCAGGCGGCCCCGCTCATGGCGCGCCTGTTTGAGTTGCTCACGACCGGCGGGCGACATCAGGCGCTGCTGGATGACGCCCTGCGTCTCGCGGCCAAGTTCCTGTACGAGAACGAGGCGATGATCCGCGAACGGGTGAAGGCGGAGAGCCCGTGGTGGGTACCCGGGGCTGTGGACAGTCGCGTGGGCGACAAGATCGTGAGCGGCGTGGAGAAGACGTTGGTGGCCGTCGCCGCCGACCCCGAGCATCCGCTGCGTCAGCGTTACGATGAGGCCGTGGACCGTTTCGTGGTATCGCTACGGGAAAACCCGGAAACAATTGCGCGCTTCGAGCAGATCAAGCTCGACGTGCTGGCCCATCCCGGCGTCGCGGATTTCTCGCGTGAGGTGTGGGGCGATGTGAAGGAGCGGATTGCCACCTACGCCGAGCGGCTGGCCGACGATGCGGAAAAGGAGCCGGACCAGATCGAGAGGTGGCTGGCCGGGCTCGGGCAGAAAATACTCGCAGATCCAGCGCTCTCGGCCAAGGTGAACGGCTGGATCGTGGAGATCGTGTCGTATTCGGTGGAGCAGGCGCGCGAAGAAGTCGCGAAGCTGATCTCGGCCACCGTGGCGGCATGGGACGCCGATGCGACGTCCCGAAAAATAGAACTGCAGATCGGTCGCGATCTGCAGTTCATTCGAATCAATGGCACGATTGTGGGTGGACTGGTCGGACTGATCCTGTATTCCGTTGGTTTGCTGATCAATCGGTAGTTGCGCGAGCTCGCCACGTGTCGGCCGGGCTCACCGCGGGACCGTCGATTGCCACCACGGCGCTACTCACCTCGAGTGGCATCGCATCGGCCGGATGCGGGTCAGCATGGGGCAGCAGCGCGAGATGCAGCACTTCGTCCATGGTGGCGGCGAAGGTAAACGCCATCTTGTCGCGCACTTCCTGCGGCACGTCGCGCACATCCTTCTCGTTGCCCTTTGGCATGATGACTTCGCGCAGCCCCGCGCGATACGCCGCCAACACCTTCTCCTTCACGCCGCCGATCTCGAGTACGCGACCACGCAGCGTGACTTCGCCGGTGAGCGCGAGATCGCGACGCACCGGACGTCGCGAGAGGGCGCTGGCGAGGGCCAGCGTGACCGCGATGCCGGCCGACGGACCGTCCTTCGGGATCGAGCCGGCGGGGAAGTGCAGGTGCATGTCGGACTCGCGGAACTCGCTGTCCTCGATGCCGAGCGCCGCCGCGCGTGAACGGACGAACGAATACGCGGCGTCCACCGATTCGCGCATCACGTCGCCCAGCTGACCGGTCACGGTGAGCTTGCCGCTCCCCGGCATGCGCAGTGCTTCGATCGTCATGATATCGCCACCGGTGCTGGTCCACGCGAGGCCCGTCACGGCGCCGATCTCGGGCTCCATTTCGGCTTCTTCCATGGAAAAGCGCGGCGTACCGAGAATCTCCTCGGCGCGCTCGATGCCGATCGTCCACGCGCTCATGTCGCCGTCGGCCTTGGCACGGGCACGCTTGCGCAGCAGAGAGGCGAGTGATCGCTCGAACGTACGCAGGCCGGCTTCGCGCGAGTAGCGGCTGGTAATGAACCCCAGCGTCTGCTCCGGCACGTGAATGTCGTCGGTGGTGAGTCCGTGGTCGTCGAGTAGGCGCGGCATGAGATACCGCTGCGCGATCTCCACTTTCTCTTCGATGGTGTAGCCGGCGATGCGGATCACTTCCATGC
This sequence comes from Gemmatimonadota bacterium, assembly GCA_031363815.1. Lineage (GTDB taxonomy): Bacteria > Gemmatimonadota > Gemmatimonadetes > Gemmatimonadales > Gemmatimonadaceae > Gemmatimonas. The sequence goes on along the minus strand of JANLVC010000052.1, from coordinate 11,846 downwards.
GATCGCGCAACGGGCCGGGAATGTCGTACAGGTTGTTCGCGGTGCAGATGAACAGCACACTCGACAAGTCGAACGGCAGGTTCAGGTAGTGGTCCACGAACGTCGTATTCTGCGACGGGTCAAGTACTTCGAGCATGGCCGCCGTCGGGTCGCCTGAGCTGCCGCCATTACTCATCTTGTCGATCTCGTCGATCATGATGACCGGGTCGCGCACTTCTACGCGACGCAGGGCCTGAATGAGCAGCCCCGGCATCGCGCCCACGTATGTGCGGCGGTGTCCGCGAATTTCCGCTTCGTCACGCACGCCCCCTACCGAGATGCGATAGAACTCGCGGCCGATGGAGTTGGCGATCGCTTCGCCCAGTGAGGTTTTTCCCGTACCCGGCGGTCCCACGAAGCAGAGAATAGGGCCAGTGGGATCGCCCCCGCGCAGTTTGCGCACGGCAAGATATTCGATGATGCGTTCTTTTGCTTCGTCGAGGCCGTAGTGACGGTCACTGAGCGCGTCTTCGACCTTCGCGAGCACGATTTCCTGATCATCGGCGCTGCGATTATGCCAAGGCAGGGCGAGCACCCAGTCGAGATAGGTCCGCAGTACCTGATACTCGCTGGAGGCGGGCGAGAGCATGCGCAGCCGCTCCGTTTCGCGGCGCGCTTCGCTGGCCACCTTCTCGGGGAGGCGCGCCTCGTCTATACGACGCAGCAGCTCGACCGATTCTTTTTCGTTCGGATCGGCTTCGCCGAGCTCCGCCTGAATCGCACGCAGCTGCTGACGGAGATAGAACTCGCGCTGATGCTGCTCTATCTTGATTTCGGTCTGTTTTTTTACGTCTTCCATCACGCGGGCGCGGGCGACTTCGCGTTCAAGGCGTGAGAGGATGAAACGGATGCGATGGCCGATATCGAGACGCTGCAGCACCTCTTCCTTGTCGGAGATACGCAGGTTCATGTTCGTGGCCGCGAGATCGGCGAAGCGTCCGGGATCGGACACGTTCATTTTCAGGATCTGCGGTACCTCGTTCGGAATGCGGTCCACCAGCTCGGCTAGCGTTTCAGCGGCGGCGACGGTACGGGCCACGAGCTCGTCGAGCTCCATGGCGTCGGCCGGCGTTTCTTTCGCGCCCTGAATCTGCGCGATGGCGAACGGGTTCACCTGATCGATCGCATCGATCGTGATACGTCGAAGTCCCTGCAGCGTGATCTGGACCGTGTCGCCGGGCAGGTTGATCCGCTCGTGCACGCGGGCGGCGACGCCCACGCGTCCGATGAAGTTGTGCGGATCGATCGTGTCGTCGCCATCGCCATCGCCAGAGGCGACCACCAGCGCCACAACGAGTCCGGACTCCTCGTGCGCGCGGAGCAGGGCGAGGTTCTCGGGGGCGCCCATCTGCACCGCGATCGTCCCCAGCGGGTAAACGATCGTGGAGCGCAGCGCCATCATGGGCAGCGTTGGGGGCAGCTCGGCGCGAAGAATTTCTTCTTTGCGCTGGCCGCGAGGCATCGGGATGCCGGAAAACCGCGGATTCGATCGTGACACGTGACGGGCGAAGAAAGTGGCAGCGTGAACCGAACAACGCCAATCTAGGATGGGTTGAAAGGTTTACAACGCGTAGATCCGACGCAAGTTGCCCTATGGGTGGCCTGTTCCGTCACCCCCTTGGTCAGAAACCGGTGTGCGGCGTGGTCGCACGAGTGGGAAGCAGCGTCCGGGCAGCCCGTGACGGGCTCGGGGCCACTCGGTGATAGTTGTATGACGAGACCTCGTCCGTTAGCCTTTCTGGTCTATGTTCGACGAGCTATCAGACAAACTCGGGAACGTCTTCGCGAAGCTTCGCGGACGTGGCGTTCTGACCGAAGCCGACATTAAGGAAGGGCTGCGCGAAGTTCGCCGCGTCCTCCTTGAAGCCGACGTGAATTTCTCGCTTACCCGTGAGTTCCTCGAACGGGTGGAGACGAAGGCCGTCGGGGTGTTGCAGATCAAGACGATCCAGCCAGCTCAGCAGCTGGTGAAGATCGTCTACGACGAGTTGACCGCGATGCTCGGCGAACGTCGCGAGGGGCTCAAGATGAGCACGGTGCCGCCGACGATTATCATGATGGTCGGCCTGCAGGGGTCGGGTAAGACGACGACGGCTGGCAAGCTCGCCCGCAAGTTGATGATCGAGAACAGGGCGACGCGACTGGTCGCGGCCGACGTGTACCGCCCGGCGGCCATCGACCAGCTCGAGACGCTTGGCCGGGCGTTGAACGTGCCAGTGTACGCCGACCGCGACACCAAGGACGTCGTCCAGATCGCGAAGGCCGGTATTGATCAGGGCGTGCGGGCGCGCGACCGCGTGGTCATCATCGACACCGCCGGTCGTTTGCAGATCGACGCCGGCATGATGGACGAGCTCAAGCGGCTTAAGGCCGCGATCAAGCCCGACGAGATTCTGTTAGTCGCCGACGGCATGACCGGGCAGGAAGCGGTCAAGATCGCGCAGGGCTTTGACGAAGCGCTGAACGTGACGGGCGTGATCCTCACCAAGCTCGACGGCGACGCGCGCGGTGGTGCGGCGCTGTCGATCTACGGCGTGCTCAAGAAGCCGATCAAGTACATCGGTGTTGGTGAGAAGCCTGACGCCCTGGAGGAGTTCCATCCCGAGCGCATGGCCGGCCGGATCCTGCAAATGGGCGACATTGTGTCGCTGGTGGAGAAGGCGCAGGAAACGTTCGACGCCACGGAAGCGAAGAAGCTCGAAAAGAAGGTCCGCAAGGAAGGGATGGACCTCGAGGACTTCCTCACGGCGATGCGTCAGATGCAGAAGCTCGGACCGCTCGAGAATCTGTTGAAGCTGTTACCGGGCGTAAACTCGAAGATGCTGAAGGACGTCAAGATGGACCCGAAACGGATGAAGCACATCGAGGCCATCGTGCTGTCCATGACACCGCAGGAGCGGAAGAAGCCGGAGATTTTAAACGGCTCACGCCGCGCGCGCATTGCCAAGGGCTGCGGCCGCCCGGTGAGCGAGGTCAACAAGCTTCTGGAGCAGTTCCGCGACATGCAGAAGATGATGAAGAAGATGGGGGGCGGGCCCGGCGGGCCCGGCGGAGCTGGTGGCAAAGGGGGCGGTGGAATGCCCCGGATGCCATTTGGCGGCGGCGGGATGTTCGGAAGGCGGTGAACGAAACGGCGAGCGTTAGCTCGCCGTTTCTGCCTTCGCCAGTTCGGTGTCCAGTCCCGGCCACGACGGCAGGTTGTACACGACGAGCGTGCGCAGGTAGTGTCGCGCCTCGTCGCCATGCTGCGTGAGCACGGCGGCGGCACCGCGCGCGACACTCTCGGCGTCGGCGTACGGCGGCTCGAGCTCCTCAGCGATAACGCCGGCTTCGTGCTTGACGCCGGCGGCATCGAGGAACGCGATCTGGATCTGCGGCTCGAGGTCGACATAGAGGAGCTGGAGCAGTTCCAGTTCATCCTGCGGTGTCTGTGCATTCAGGCGCACAAATTCACGGGCGAGCTTGTCGACCGGCCACGACAGGAGCGTCGCGGCGCGGAACCCGCCGCCCTTGGCGGCGAGTCGTTGCGAGTACAGCGTGCGCGCGCCCTTGTGCTTGGCGAGGGCGGACGTGACGAGCAACAAGCGCCGCTCGGTCGTCAATGCGCGATAGGGAGTAGGTGACTTGGCCATGATCGCAACCTAGCGGGACGGGGGGCGCTTTTCCGAGGCCTCGGCCATCCGGGCGATTACGCGGTTCGCGATTTCGTCGGCTAGCGCGTCTCCGGCCAGGATCGGCGCGGCCACACGTCCGATGGGCGGCGGACCCGCCGCAACGCCGGACAGACGGCGGTCAGCCAGATGGTCGGCCGCGTCCTGCGAGTCGATGCCGGTGGCCACTTCGTGCAGGATGCCGTCCTTGAGGCTGTACACGAGACCGTGCAGCAAGGGGCGACGGCCGCGAGCCCATGCCTGCTGAATGATGGGCGTTTCGGACAGCTGATAGACCTGCTCGAGGACGTTGAGCTCGACGAGACGATCGAAACGCGCCTGCGGATCGGGGATCGCGTCGAGCTCCTCTTTGTTCCAGCGCAGCACATTGCGAATGGGTCCCAGCCAGTGGTTCACCAACCCGTGCTGCCGACCGGACATCGCGCTCCACTCGGGGAGGGCAAAAGTCTGCGCGAAGTCTCCGTTGGTGATCGTCGGCAGCGACACCAGGTGCGTGCCGCGAATCGCATAGTCGGGCAGTGCGATGCGGAGCATTTCGTTCATGACCATGCCGACGCCAACGGCCACCATCGGTGCGGGTAGCAGCTTCACGCGCGCAAACGGAGAGCGAGGCCACCACAGCATCACGCCGACACCGAGCAATGCCGCCGTGACCGCGCCAGGCTGGACGTGCTGCAGCGCTTCGACCAGTGAGCCAAGCGTGGTGGAGCCCGATGACTCGATGAACGACATATCGCCCTCATAGTCACCGTCGTAGCCCAGCGCGTGCGGCAGCTGCTTCAGGATGAGCGTGAGGCCTATACCGGCCAGCATACCCTTGATGACCGACGACGGCACGTAGTAGGCGACGACGCCGGCGGCCGGGCCGCTGACCATGAGCTGGGATCCCGACAAGGCGCCGACCACGAGGCCGCCACGACGCCAGCCACGACGCCGGAAATGAGCGGGGCACCGGAGGCGACGGCGTTGCCGGGTGGAGCGAACGTGTGCGTTCCCGTCATGCGTCAAAATCCAGGGGCGGGGTTCTGCCAAATACGTCAACTCGGAGGCAGTGTAGATACCGAACCTGCGCCTATGTGATCCTTGAGGGAAACTCTCTCGACTCGACAGATGGTTCCGGTAGGCGTCAGGAGCGCGTAACCTCCCTCGCCTAAGGCTCGGTCGAAAGGCTCGTCTCCGTGGTACCGTCCCACCCCCATTCCACTCGTCGCCGATATGAATCGCTTCGTCCGCTTGTACGAGGTCCGTGTACTGGCTGCCCTGCTGGTTGTGGCCGCCTGCTCGACGCCGCCCGAGTATGACGTCGTGATTCGCGGCGGCACCGTGTATGACGGTTCCGGCGGTGCGCCGATCGCCGGGGACGTGGCGATTCGCGGAGATTCCATCGTGGCCATCGGCACGGTAAACGGGACTGGACGCCTCGAGGTGAAGGCCGATGGGCTGGCGGTGGCGCCTGGCTTCATCAACATGCTGAGCTGGGCCACGGAGTCACTGATCGAAGATGGCCGCAGCCAGAGTGATATCCGACAGGGCGTCACGCTAGAAGTGATGGGCGAAGGCGACTCGATGGGTCCGCTGTCCGATACGCTTCGCGCCGACATGCTGTCGCAACAGGGCGACATCACTTTCCCGATCAACTGGCGCACGCTGCGCGGTTATCAGGACTCGTTGGTCAAGAAGGGCATCAGCACCAACATCGCGTCATTCGTCGGCGCGACCACGGTGCGGATCAATCATGTGGGATGGGATGATCGGGCTCCCACCGCATCAGAGCTGGCAGCCATGCAGGCTGAAGTCCGTTCGGCCATGGAAGAAGGGGCACTTGGTGTGGGCTCGTCGCTGATCTATGCGCCGGCCTTCTATGCAAAGACGCCCGAACTGATCGCGCTCATGAAGGCGGCCGCGCCATACGGTGGCATGTACATCTCGCACATGCGCAGCGAGGGTGCGCGACTTGACGAGGCGGTTGAGGAGCTGATCACCATTGCCCGCGAGGCCGGTGTGCGCGCGGAGATCTATCATCTCAAGGCCGCCGGCGAGAGTAACTGGCCGAAGATGGACAAGGTGCTGGCGCGCATCGAAGCCGCGCGTGCGGAAGGACTGGAGATCACCGCCGACCTCTATCCATACACGGCGGGCGCCACTGGACTCGACGCTGCGATGCCGCCGTGGGTACAGGAAGGCGGCTATGCGGCATGGGCCAAGCGTTTGCAGGATCCGGTCATTCGCCGGAAAGTTGCTCAAGAGATGCGCACGCCGACTGACAAGTGGGAAAGCCTGCTCCTGGCCGCCGGCTCGCCGGAGCGCGTAGTCCTCGCCGGCTTCAAGGCCGACTCGCTCAAGCAGTACACCGGCATGACCCTCGCGGCGGTGGCGAAGATGCGAAAGACCACGCCGGAAGAAACGGCGATGGACTTGGTGGTAAAAGACGGCACGCGCGTGGGCACGATCTACTTCATCATCAACGAAGTCAACATTGCGAAGCAGCTCAAGAAGCCGTGGGTGAGCATCGGCTCCGATGCCGGCTCGATGGCGTCGGAAGGCAAGTTCCTGAAAAGCAATCCGCATCCGCGCGCCTACGGCAGCTTTGCGCGCGTGCTGGGCAAATACACCCGCGACGAGCAGGTGCTCACGCTGCCGGAAGCCGTGCGGCGCATGTCCGCGCTTCCAGCCAGCAACCTGCGGCTCGCACGTCGCGGCTTGCTCAAGCCCGGCTACTTCGCCGATGTGGTGATGTTTGATCCCAAAACCATTCGTGACAATGCGACGTTTGAACAGCCGCATCAGTACGCCACCGGCATGCGTCATGTGTTCGTGAATGGCGTGCAGGTGCTCAAGGACGGCGAGCATACCGGCGCGAAGCCGGGACGCGTGGTGCTTGGCGCTGGCGCCAAGCGATGAGCACGCGTCGCGACTTTCTCTGGTCGACCGGCATCGTCGCGGCGGTTGCCGGTAGCGACGTGCGTTTCGGGCTGAACGTACGCCCTGGACGTCCGGCGCATGATCTTGTGATTCGTGGTGGCACGATTTTCGACGGACGCGGTGGAGAGCCACGCATCGCCGACCTCGCGATCAGCGCGGGTCGCATTGCGGACATCGCGCCGCGCATTGTGGGCGCGGGTGAAGAAGAGATCGACGCGCGCGGACTCGCCGTGGCCCCCGGCTTTGTTGATATCCACTCGCATGGCGACGGCGCGTTACTGGACGACCCGCGCGCCGAGTCGGTGGTGCGTCAGGGCATCACCACGATCGTGGCCGGGGCCGACGGGAGTTCGCGCTTTCAGGGAGATGGGGCGCGCAGCTTCAACGCGTGGGCAACCTCGCTTGAGGCGGCGCGACCGGCGGTGAATGTGGCGTCGATGATCGGCTTGGGCAGCGTGCGCGGTGCGGTGGTTGGCGACGACGATCGGAAGGCGACGGCCGACGAACTGCAGCGGATGGTGCGCATGGTAACACAGGCCATCGCTGCCGGTGCCTGCGGTGCGTCCACGGGCCTTGAGTACACACCGGGGGCGTTCGCGAGTCCGGAGGAGTTGATCGCGCTGTGTCGCCCGCTGGCCGCCACGCGGTTGCCGTATGCGACGCACATGCGCAACGAAGACGACCGCGTGCTCGAGTCGATTGACGAATCGATCGCGGTGGCGCGCGGAGCGGGGTGTCCGCTGCAGATCTCGCACTTGAAGATGCAGGGCACGCGCAACTGGCCGAAGTTGGATACCGCCTTGGCACGCATCGCGGCGGCGCGCGCCGCAGGCGTCGATGTGCAGTTCGATGTGTATCCCTACGAAGCGTATTCCACGGGACTCACGAATCTGTTTCCGGTGTGGAGTCGCGACGGCGGCACCAACGCCTTTCTCGCGCGGCTGAAAGACGCCACGGTCTCGCCACGCATTCGCCGGGAGGCGCTGGCCAAGGTGGAGTTGATAGGCGGCTGGGAGAACGTGCAGATCTCGCGCGTTGCCGAAGCCGTGGACCGCGACGCCGAAGGCAAGCGCATGGGTGCCTACGCCGCCGCCAAGGGGCTGGACCCGTATGTGGCGGCGGTGGGGCTTCTCGAGCGCAATCGGGCCGACGTGGGCATGTTGGGTTTTGCGATGAGCGAGGAGACGATCGACCGTCTGCTGGCCCATGAGTTCAGCATGGTCTGCTCAGATGGCGGCGCGTTCGCGATTGATGGACCGACCCGTCGCGGCAGCCCGCATCCGCGCGGCGCCGGCACGTTTCCGCGGGTGCTCGGCCGCTACGTGCGAGAGCGGAAGGCGCTCTCACTGACCAGTGCGATCCGCAAGATGACGGCGGTACCCGCGGCCCGCGTGCACCTGGCCGATCGCGGTACACTCGCCGCCGGTATGGCGGGCGATGTGGTGGTGTTCGACGTCGCCCGGGTGGCCGATACCGCCACCTTTGCGAACCCCTTTCAGTACCCGCTGGGCATTGCGGCGGTGGTGGTCAATGGCGTGATCTCGGTGCGCGACGGTCAGCGGCTGTCGGCCGGTGCCGGGCAAGTGCTCCGTCCCGCGTGATCGCACACGGCACCCCTCAACGTCTGCCGCTGCCAGGCGTAGCTTTTCTGTAGGCCTCTGTCCCGCCCCTCCTCATGATCCCTGAGATGATTCGCCGAACACTGTTCCTCTCGATGTCGGCGGCCTGCGCCGCGCTCCCGTTTGGTTTCCCGTTGAGTCTCCCCCTGGGAGCTCAAGCCAAGCCGACGGCCGCTCCCGTCCGGGCCGTCGCGAAGGCGACCGCGAAGACGCCGGCCGCGCCCATGATGGCCTCGGCCGACCCGGCCCTCTTCATGGGGCTGAGTTATCGGCAGGTCGGCCATTCCCGAGGCGGCCGCGTTACCTCGGTGACCGGTGTGCCGTCGCAGCCGAACACGTTCTACGCCGGCGTGGCCAGCGGAGGCGTGATGCGCACCACGAACGGCGGTGAATCGTGGGATTTCCTTACCGACAACAAGATCCCGCTCGGCTCGATCGGCTCGATCGCGGTGGCGGAGTCGAACCCGAAGATTATTTACGTCGGTACGGGTTCGGACGGTGTGCGCAGCAACGTTTCTACCGGCCGCGGCGTGTACAAGAGCGTCGACAACGGCACGACCTGGCAGTTCGCGGGACTGTACAACGTCGGGCAGATCGGTGCGGTGCGTATTCATCCCACCAACCCGGACATCGTCTGGGTGGCGGCCTACGGCGATATCTTCAAGCCGAATAACGATCGCGGTATCTTCAAAACCACCGACGGCGGCAAGTCGTGGAAGAAGACGCTGTATGTGAGCGACAGCACGGGCGCGATGGATGTCGAGTTGCAGCCCGGTAATCCGAGCGTGGTGTACGGGTGGATGAATCGCATCGAGCGAAAGCCGTGGTCGATCATCTCCGGCTCGCGCGAAGGCGGCTTCTACAAGAGCACGAACGGCGGTGACAGCTTCACGAAAATGGTGGGGGGACTGCCAAGCCAGATCACGGGGAAGGGAAATCTGGCGGTCACGGCCGCCAATCCGAACCGGATCTATGCCCTTGTGGAAGCGATGCCGGGCGGCGGTCTCTATCGCTCCGATGACGCCGGCGCGAGCTGGGCGCTCATGAACAGCACGCCGGGACTGATCACGAGACCGTTCTACTACACGTCGTTGGGTACCGATCCATCAAACGCCGACGTGGTGTTCGCGGGCGCCGAAACGTTTTACAAGAGCACGGACGGCGGCAAAACCGTGGCGCCGTTCCGCACGCCGCACGGCGACAATCACGACATCTGGATCAATCCGACGAACAGCAACACGATGGTGCAGTCGAACGACGGCGGCGCCAACGTGTCGTTTGACGGCGGCAAGACGTGGAGCTCGCAAGACGTGCAGCCGACGGCCGAGTTCTACGGCGTGTGGCTGGACAATGCGTTCCCCTACAAGCTGTACATGGCGCAGCAGGACAACAGCACGTACATCGTGCCGAGCAACAACGATCTGTTCAACATGAGCACGGTGCGCACGGGCCCGGGTTGCGAAACCGGCCCGATCATTCCGCACCCGGCCGACAAGAACCTCATTCACGGCAACTGCAAGGGACAGTACGCCCTGATGAACGTCGAAGCTGGTGTGACGAAGAACTATTGGATCGGTGCGCAGTCGCTGTACGGCAACGATGGTGGCGATCTGGAGTACCGCATGCAGCGCACGACGCCGATGGCGTTGTCGCCGCACGATCCGAAGGTGCTGTACTACGGCTCTCAGTATCTGCACCGCACGCGCAACAACGGCGCGACGTGGGAGAAGATTTCCCCCGATCTCACGTGGTTCCCGAAGTGCTGCCAGGGTGGCAGCGGCGAGCCGATCACGCGCGACGTGACGGGCGAAGAGTTCTACAGCACGCTGTACGCGATCACGGAATCATCGCTTGAGAAGGGTGTCATCTGGACCGGTTCGAACGACGGTCCGTTCTCAGTCACGCGCGATGATGGCAAGACGTGGGCACGGGTGACGCCGAAGGATCTTGGGGAAGGCGGCCGCGTGGCGTGGATCGACGCGTCGCCGCATCGCAAGGGCTCGGCGTATTACGCGACGTATCGCTATCTGTTGGGTGACTACAAGCCGTACATCTACCTGACGAACGACTACGGCCGGACGTGGAAGCTGCTCACCGATGGCAAGAACGGAATTCCCGCCGACGCGCCTACGCGTGTGGTGCGCGAAGATCCCGTGCGTGAAGGATTGCTGTATGCCGGCACAGAGTTCGGCCTGTACATCTCGTTCGACAACGGTGGACATTGGCAGCCGTTCAACCTGAACATGCCGCAGATTCCGATCAACGATATTCGCGTACATCGCGGAGATCTCGTGGTGGCCACGCAGGGACGGGCGGCCTGGATCATGGACAACATCTCGGCGTTGCAGCAGATCGGGCCCACCACGCAGAACGAATCGTTCACCCTGTTCAAGCCGCGTGACGGCTACCGCACGACGACCACGCCGGCGCTGCTTGGTCCGTCGGTGGATTACTTCCTGGCCAGCGCGCCGGGCGACACCGTGCGCGTCGAGATCGTTGACGCTGCCGGTAAAGTGGTGAACACGTACAAGAGCGGCGTGATCCCGCAGGCGCCGGCCGCGCGTCGTGGCGGTGGTGAGGATGACCCCGATGCGGCCATGATGGAAGGCCGTGGTGCGCGCGCGGCGCTCGTGGCGCCGACGGTGAACTTGGTGACCAAGAACGCTGGCATGAACCGCTTTGTGTGGGGCGTGCAGCATGCCAACGGGCTTGGCTCGCCGCCGGGTCAGTACACCGCGCGCGTGACGGCTGGCGGTATCACCAAGTCGGTGCCGCTGCGCGTGCGCATTGATCCGCGCTTGGCGGCTGATGGTACCACCGAAGCGGATTTGCAGGCGCAGTACACGCACAACCTGAAGATGCGTGAGATGGTGGCCGACGTGAACGCGCTGCTAGCGCGCGTGCGTTCGGCGGAAGCCAAGTACAAGGGCGCTACGGGTGCGGCGGCCGATACGGCGACGAAGGTGAAGGAAGTGAGTGAGATCGTGAACACGCAGCCCATTCGCTACGGCAAGCCGGGACTGCAAGCGCACATCAGCTATCTCGCCGGCATGACGGCGCGCGCCGACCAGAAGGTGGGTCAGGACGCGTACGAGCGGTACACGTTCCTGCGCAAGGAACTGGAAGCCGCGAAGGCCAAGCTCGATCGTGCGATCGGGCCGGCCACGCGCATGTGATCGCGATTCATGCTTGACGCGATTCGCAAGTTGATCGGAGACAGCGTGCCGGGGACTCCCGGCACGCACTCCCGACTGCCCGCCAACGCACCCGCGCACGCGTCTGATGTCCGCGTGGCGGCGTGCGCGCTGTTGGTGGAGTTGGCCTGCGCTGATGGCGAGTTTGGCGCGGCCGAGCAGGCACGGATCATCGAGATCCTGCAGCGGCAATTCGGTGTGAACGAGGCCGGCGCCAAACAGATGCTGGCCGAGGCGGCGGCGGCCAATCTTGACGCGGTGGACCACTTCGTATTCACTCGCCAGGTGGTGAAGGACTACGACGTCGCGCAGCGCATCGTGCTGGCGGAACTCATGTGGCAGGTCGCGCTGGCCGACGGCTCCCTGGACAGTCAGGAGTCGTACCTCATGCGGAAGCTGGC
>JANLVC010000028.1:0-11986 GCA_031363815.1 Gemmatimonadota bacterium | reverse complement strand
CACGTGGCCGCATCGGAGTCATCGGTGCGGCCATCAGGCGCGAGGAGACGCAACGGCGCCGATCGATCCCGCGCGATGGCGTGTCGCACCGCCACGTCGGAAACGCCCGCTGTCTGGTTCGCCGTGTGACTGGCTGTGCTCAGCGCGTCGGCGGCGCGGCGATCTGCGCAGGCGGCGCTCCACACGAGAATGGCGACGGTGGCGACGACAGTGCAAATCGGGCGCAGCGGGTGGACTCCGTGGGTCATGCGACGCATCCTGGCGAGGGTGGGGCAGAATCGGCATTGCGCAGGCGCGCATATCGTATCCAGTATCCCTATTGACCGCCAGAGTCGACGGCTGCGCGCTCCGCCCCGAACCGGCCGCCCTCATGCTCTTCGCGTGGCTCACGAATTCCCGCCGCCGCTCCTCCGCCAGCGTCTGCCGAAGATCACGCCTGACACGCCTGCTCGCGAGCGGTGCCGCACTCGGCCGCGCGCGGTGTATCAGCGACTGGCCGACGACGCACGCCGCCCGCGTTGACCCGAAACGGCAGGGGCAACGCGGGCACCGCGACGTCACTCAAGCGTGCGCGAGCGACGCCTCTGTGTCCGGCGCCATGACGTCGGCGCGGAGGGCAAGTTGACGGCGGATCACGGCGAGTGCGTCGTCCAGCTCCTCGCCCACCAGTTCGAGACGCGGCGGGCGCACCACCGCTGAGCCGCGACCGACTTCGGCCTGCACGAGCTTGATGAGCTGCACGAACTTGGGCACCGTGTCGAGACGCAGCAGCGGCAGGAACCAGTGATACAACGCCAGCGCTTCCTTGAAGCGGCCGGCCGCGGCGAGTTCGTACACGCGCACCGATTCCTCCGGCAATGCATTGACGAGCCCGGCGATCCAGCCCGTGGCGCCCATCGGCAGCGCTTCGACGATCATGTCGTCCATACCGGCGAAGATCTGCAGACGATCACCCAGCGTTTCCTTGAGCGCCGTCACGCGCCGCACATCGCCGCTCGACTCCTTGGTCGCATGCAGGTTCTCGTGCATCGCACAGAGTTCGACCAGTTGCACCGGCGTGACGTCGGTGCGATACGCGATGGGATTGTTGTACAGCATGCACGACAGCCCCGTGGCGCCGATGACGGCACTGTAGTGCGCACGGGTCTCGTACCAGTCGCTCACGTACACGTAGGCGGGAAGCGCCATGATCCCTTCGCAGCCCACCCGCTCCGCTTCACGCGCGAGTGCCACACACTCCGCCGTGGACAGTCCGGCGATGCCGGCGACGATCGGCACCCGGGCACCGACGGCGCGCACACATGTTTCGAGAATCTGCACCTTTTCGGCGAACGTCAGCGTGGCAGATTCGCCGAGCGATCCGAGCGCGACGATGCCGACACAGCCGCTGTCGATCAACCACGTCACATGTGTCGCGAGCGCCTCGTGATCGACGGTGAGGTCGGGATGAAACGGTGTCGTAATCGCCGGGAAGACCCCGGTCCACTGGCTCTTGAGCATGATCAGGCAAGTCCTAAATTAAGGGTGTGCCGCTTCGGACGGGGCCGCGGCAACGAGGGTGGAGAGCAACACGGGTTCGATCGGTGGACGGACGGTGTCGGGCGCCCATCCGAACAGGAACTCAAACGCGGCACCGCAGACGCGTCCCTGACATGGTCCCATGCCGGCCCGCGTATAGAGCTTGGCCTGGCGCGACGACCAGGACGGATCGATGGCGCTGCGCGGCACGTCTTCACACCGACAAATCGTGGTGTCGCTGGTACAGACATCACGCAGCTCGGCGCGAGGCGCGAACGCCTGCTCCATTGCAACGGCGGCACGGCGCAGCGCGGCCCGTTCCGCATACAGACGCCCAGCGTCGGCGCCCCGGCCGGCCGCCCACAGGCCGGCGATCTCTCCTTCGATCAGCGCGAGATCGGCGCCGCCAATGCCGGTAGGCTCACCTGCGCAATACACGCCCGCGACACTGGTTTCCTGCGACTCACTCACCACGACCTTGCCACCCGCCACGGCACACCCGGCCACACGCGCCAGCTCCGTGCTTGGTACGAGGCCGTGCCCCACGCACAACAGGTCGCACTCCAGCGTTTCCGTACGCCGTCCATCCGTGATGTCGACACGCTGCAGCTGCGCCGTGCCTTCGGCCGATCGCACCCACGTTCCGGTGGCGTAGCGGGAACCGAGAAAGCCGGCGCGATACTTCGCCGCCTTTGCGAGCAGTGCCGGACGGCGCCAGAGCGATGCGCCGAATCGCGCGACCACGCCAAAGTCCGCCTGTTCCGCCACGAGGAGCAGCCGTGCACCGGCCTTCACCAGCGAGGCAGCGACCGGCAGCAGCAACGGACCGGAGCCGGCAATGATCACGCGCTTGCCGGCCATCGGCGTGCCCATCTTGAGCAGCGCCTGCGCGCCGCCGACTCCCATCACGCCCGGCAGCGTCCATCCGGGAAAGGGCAGCAGGAGTTCACGTGCGCCCGTGGCGAGGATCACGCGCGCGGCGTGCACCCGATAGGGCGACGATCCCTCCTCGGCATCGAGCACGAAACCCGCGTCGGTGCAACGGAGGTCCACCACCGACGTGTGAAAACGCCGCACCGCCGTCGAGCTTCCCAAGCGCTCCATCCACGGTCGCGCGTCGGCCACGGGCAGAGTTCCCGGGGCGTGGCGCCAGATCTGTCCACCGGCCCCGAAGCCCTGATCGAGCACCACCACACGACGCCCGGCCCGCGCCGCCGCTGCCGCCGCGGCCATCCCCGCGGGACCCGCCCCAACCACGGCGATATCAAAGGTCTCGGTCTGCTGCGTCATGCGTGCCCCGCGCCGTCGGTCACGACCTGCATTCCGTCCGCCACCGCAATCATGCACGAACGCCGATGCGCGACACCGTCGATCGTGACGCGGCACTCGTGACAGATCCCCATGCCGCACAGCGGTCCACGCATCGTCCCTGACACCGATGTGCGAAACGACGTCGTGCCCGCACCAAGCAGCGCCGCGGCGACACTCGTACCCGCGTCCACCGAAATGGCGCGATGATCGACAGTGATCCGCACGGTGTCGTTCATACGCCGGCGTTCACGCGGTGGTTCACGCGGTGGTTCACGCGGTGGTTCACACTGTGGTTCACACTGTGGTTCACACTGTGGTTCACACTGTGGTTCTCAGTGGGGCACTTCATGCGGCGACTTCCGCGCTCACCGTCGCCAATACGCGCGACGGCGCAAAGGCCGCGGCATCGATCGCGGGATGACGATTGGCGATGAGGTCGGCGAGGATCTGCGCGGTGCCCAGCGCACTCGCGATGCCCAACCCTTCGTGCCCTGTCGCGATCCAGAGTCCGGGCACACGCTCCCACGCACCGATCAGTGGCAACTTGTCGGTGGTTGCCGGACGGAAGCCCGTCCATGTGCGCAGCAGCGACGCATTGGCCAGCGCCGGCATGAACTCCCGCGCGCGCTGCAGCATGCGACGCACGATTCCCGGATTGATCGACGCGTCCCATCCGACCAGTTCACGCGACGAGCCGATCAACACCTGACCCGTGGCGCGCGGCTGCAGGTTGAACGCCACCGACTCCGCCGACATGGTGTGCGCACTCTTGAGATAGCCCAGCTCCACGAGCTGATGCGACACGAGATCGGGATGCCGATCGGTGATCACCAGATGTCCCTTGCGCGGCACGACCGGCAGTTCCGGCGTGAGCGCAGCGGCTTCGGCGCCGGCCGCGTTCACCACCACGTCCGCCTGGATCGTGTCACCATTTTCCAGCGTCACGCCGTGCGAGGTCACCGCGCGCACACGGCAGCGTTCCCGCACCGTCGCACCACGCGCAGTCGCTTCGCGCAGCAGGTGCAGTGTGGCCTGCGGCTGATAGACGACCGCATCGGACGGCACCAGCAAGCCACCGGCGAGGCCCGTGCGCAGATGCGGTTCGGCCACCGCGAGACCTCGTGCATCCAGCACCTCCGAGGCGATGCCGCCCGACGCGTAGACGCGCTGCTTGGCGCGCACCACCTCGAGCTGCTCGTCGTCTTCCGCCACCCAGATCGTGCCGCACCGTTCGTATTCCGCACTGCGCGGCAACGTCGTCGCGATCGCGGCCCACAACCCGACGGAATACGCCGTCAATGCAAGCTGTGCCGGCGAGTCGTCCATCGCCACGAGATGCCCCATGCCGGCGGCTGTGGTCCCGCTGCTGGCGAACGAGCCATCGAGTACGAGTACGCGGCGCCCGTCACGCGCCAGCGCATCGGCACACGCCGCACCGACGATTCCCGCCCCGATGACGATGGCGTCGAACGCCGCGCTGGCGTTCACGACCCGCCGAGCCCCAGGCGAAACGGGTCGGCGGCATCAAAACGGAGCGTGGAGTCGGCGGTAACGAACGCCGTCCCCCGGATGTGCGGCACGAGCGAGCCGTCCTCCGAGATTGACAACCAGCCGGTAAAGAGACTCCCCGTGATGCTCTCCTGTCGCCAGTGCGCGCCGACCGCGAGCTCACCGCGCGCATGCAGCACGGCCATCTTGGCGGACGTGCCGGTGCCGCACGGCGAACGATCGTACTCGCCACCGGAACAGAGCACGAAGTTCCGGCCGTCGGCATCGGCGCGCACGGCCGGCGCCGAAATTTCGATATGATCGATCTCGCTGCCGTCCCCCATGTCGGCGAGTCCCTGCGCACGCAGCGCATCCTGTACCGCCTGCGTGAGCCGCGTGAGGTCGCCGACGCGATCGAGGCGCACGGGGACCGCATCGAGATGCGTGATGAAAAACCAGTTGCCGCCGTACCCCACGTCGCCCACCACCTCGCCGACGCCAGGTACCTGCACCTTCATGTCGAGCGCATGACAACGCGCCGGCACGTTCTGGATGGTCACGGATCCGTCCACATCGAGCGTCGCGGACACCGTGCCCACCGGTGTGTCGATGCGACAGTCCCCCACGTCGAGCCGGCCGAGGTACTGCAACGTGCGCACGACGCCGATCAGGCCGTGTCCGCACATGCCGAGGTAGGTGCCGTTGTTGAAGAACACAACGCCCGTCACCGACCCTTCATGCACCGGCGGCGTGAGGAGTGCGCCGACCACGGCGTCGAAGCCGCGCGGTTCGCAGACGACCGCGCGCCGCAGGTGGTCCTGATGCGTGCGCATGTAGTCACGTCGCTCGGCCATCGTGCGACCTTCGGGGGCAGGCCAGCCGTCGAGCACCACGCGCGTGGGTTCGCCCTCGGTGTGCGAGTCGATGACGTGGATGGTGGATGGCATCATGGATTCACCTGCACCGTCTTGATCTCGGTGTAGAACTCCCGAGCCGCAGAACCTTGCTCTCGGCTGCCCGAGCTGGAGCCCTTGATGCCACCGAATGGTGCATGCGGATCCACCCCGGTGGTGTCGCCATTCACGCGCACCAGTCCGGCGTCGATGTGCGAGATGTATGTGAGCGCGCTGCGCAGGTCGCGCGTGAAGAGCGACGCGCTCAATCCGTACGACGTTCCGTTCGCCAGAGCGAGTGCGTGCGTGAGGTCATCGGCGGTGAACGTGGCGAGCACCGGCCCGAACAGCTCCTGCTGCGCCAGTACCGCATCGGCGGCCACACCGCGCACCACGGTCGGCGGAACATAGAAGCCGCGTGCGTAGGCGTCGCCGGCGGGAACGGCACCTTGATAGACGATTTCGGCGTGCGAGTCGGAGAGGATGCGACCGATGCTGTCGCGCGAGCGGGCGCTGATGACCGGGCCGAGCGCCGTGGCGGACTCGGTTACGAGGCCGAGCGGCAACGCCTCGATCTCCCGTCGCAATTCGCCGAGAAACGCGTCTTCGACGCGCTTGTCGATGACGACACGACTGGTCGCCGTGCACTTCTGTCCCGCATAGCGCATGGCGCCCGCGGCGGTGAGTACGGCGGCCTGCCGGAGATCGGCATCGTGCAGGACGATGACGACATTCTTGCCACCCATCTCCGTTTGAAAGCGAATGTTGCGCTCGACGGCGATGCCCGCCACGATCCGGCCCACCGCGCCCGAGCCCGTGAAGCTCACCGCACGTACGGCAGGTTCGCGCAGGAGCGCCGGGGCGACGATTGGCCCCGCGCCCAGCAGCACGTTGAAGACGCCGGCGGGAATGCCGGCCGTCGCTGCCGTTTCGGCGAGGAGAATCGCCATGCGGGACGCTGCTTCCGCGGGCTTGAGCACGACCGTGTTGCCGAAGGCCAGCGCCGGTGCGGTTTTCCACAGCGGAATCGCGAGCGGAAAATTCCAGGGCGTGATGAGCGCGACCACGCCCACGGGTTCGCGCAGCGAATACTGCAACGCACCGGGGGCCTGGGCGGGAATGATGTCGCCGATCTCGCGCACTGCTTCGCCCGCGTAGTAGCGCAAGATCATCCCGCAGCGCGCGACTTCCCCGCGCGACTCACCGATCGGCTTGCCGACTTCGCGGGCCATGGCCTGTGCCAACTCTTCGGCCCGCGCCGCGATCGCGTCCGCCCACTTGTACAGATGCTCGGCGCGCGCGGGGCCAGTGAGCGCACGCCAGCGAGGCAGGGCGTCTGCGGCAGCCTGAGCCGCGGCGCGGACATCGTCCGGCGTGCCTTCCGGGATCAGGGCGACGACGTCGTGTTCATCGGACGGGTTGAGGTCATCGATCCATGCTCCCGATGCACTCTCGCAAAACGCGCCACCGACGAAGTGCGACAGCCGGGCGGGCGCGGGGGTCAGGATGTGGGCGGGAGTGGACACGGCGGGGTGTTTCAGGGTGGGCGGGGTGCGGCGGGGTGCCAGCTGCCGCAGGAATCTGATGCCTTCGGGCACCAATACGCCGTCGCGTCGCCGGTAAGGAGGCGGTGGAGATCGACCGTCGCATTGGATACAATATCCCGACACAGAACCTGTAGCAAGCACGCGGTAGCGTCATTGCTGTTTCGTATACAGTATAACATGATTCAGGAGCGTCATTCAACGGCGCCGCAGGGTCGGCATTGTGCCTCCCCCGCCACACCTTCGACCGTGTCCATGAACGCCTCGGATCGAGGTCCCCACGAGGACCGCAGGGCCAGCCGCACCGCTGCCCACGCCCCCCAGCGTGCACCGCAGGCGACCGCGACCATTCGGCGGCCGCTGGAGCGACCCACGCTGGCGAACATGACCCTCGTGGCGATCCGTGAACGCATCCTCAACGGATCACACCCCGAGGGCGAACCTCTCCGGCAGGATGCGATCGCCAACGAGCTCGGCGTCAGCCGCATCCCGGTGCGCGAGGCGTTGCGTCAACTCGAGGCGGAGGGACTCGTCTCCTTCCACCCGCACCGCGGGGCCGTGGTCTCCTCGTTGTCCCTCGACGAGATCGACGAAGTCTTCTCGTTGCGTGCCGTGGTCGAGACCGGAATACTCCGTACGTCGATCCCGCTGCTCACGGATGAGGATCTCGGGCGGGCGGAGGAGGTGCTGGTGCGTTACGACCTCGCCCTCCGGGCCCACGACATCGTCGCGTATGGGGAGATGAACTGGCAGTTTCACTCCACCCTGTACGCGCCGGCGGAACGGCCCCTCACCATGGGGATCGTGCAGCGGCTGCATCAGCAGGCAGACCGGTATCTCCGCATGCAGCTCGCCCTGACACACGGCGAGAACCGCGCCAGCCTGGAGCATCGCGCCATCCTGAAAGCGGCGCGTGCGCGTGACGTGAGCCAAGCCACGGTGCTGCTGCGCAAGCACATCCTTGGCGCAGGCCGTTTGCTCGTGCGCTTTCTCCGGGAGCATCGTGCCACAGTCGCGGTCCCGGGCGCCCGCGCGAAGCGCGGCTAGCGGCGCTTGCCGTCACTCGCGTCGTTGCGTCGGCACGTTCCCGCTTCCTGCCGATTTTACTCCGTCCGCTCACCCTGACGTGACGCAATCCACCGCCGCACCATCATCCCTGCACAGGCTTGTCGCGTCCGCCCTGCGAGCGCCACAGGTCGGCCTCCTCGCCGTGTTGCTGCTTTTAGGCACCGCACTCACGCTCGCCGCCGGTTCCCATGTAGACCCGCAGAGCGGCCGCACGGTCAACAACTTTCTCAACGCGTACACGCTCATTCAAATGGCCACCGACGCAAGTGCGTTTGCGATCATGGGCGTGGGTGCAACGATCGTCATCATCTCCGGCGGCATCGATCTTTCCGTCGGCGCGATCTACGCGCTGGCCGGCGTCGCCATGGCGATGGTGCTCCGCGCCGTGGGACCGATCGATCCTACCACCGCCGTGCTGCTCGGCCTGACGGTGTGCGTCTCGGTCAGCCTGCTGTGCGGTCTCGTGAACGGCGTGATGGTCATCGGCCTGGGCGTGCACCCGTTCATCATCACGCTCGGGACGATGTGGATGCTGCGTGGACTCGCCTTCGTCATCAGCCACGCCGAGAGCATTCTCGTCCCCACCTCGCTAACGGCGGTCGCCAAGGCATCGCTGGGCATGGGAACGGCGCTGTATCCGGTGCCGCTGCTGGCCATGCTCACGATCACCGCGGCGGGCGCGATCTATCTCACGCGCACGGTGATGGGACGACACATCTTCGCCGTGGGCGGCAATCCGGAAGCGAGCCGCTTTTCCGGACTGCACGTGAATCGCATCAAGCTTGGCGTCTTCGTGCTCTCCGGACTCGCGGCGGGCGGCGCGGCATTTCTTGGCGCGGCGTTCTACGGGTCGGCGACATCCTCCGATGCGAATGGCTATGAGCTCTATGTGATCGCTTCGGCCGTGGTGGGTGGCGCGAGCCTGACGGGCGGCAAGGGCAGCGCGGTGAGCGCGATGCTCGGTGCCTTGCTCATCGTCATGATGCGGCAGGCGATTCGCACGCTGCATCTGGATCAGAATTACGAGTGGATAATCATCGGCGGCGCGATGATCGTGGCCGTGGTGCTGGATCAGCGTGGCACCAAGCTGCTGGCGCGTCGCATGGGTGCCGTGGCGCACGCGCCGCCGACCGCGGGTAAGCCCTGACACACCGAGCCGGCAATCGTGCCTCTCTCGTCGTTCGACTTCGTTTCTTGCGTTTTCGTGTTTTCATTCCGGGGATCCTGATGCTTCGACAGTTGCTGCGCGCACGACCGCTGGCCGCGCTCGCGTCCGTTTCGCTCACGCTCGCGACGGCTTGCGGTGGCGAGAAGCCTGCCGCCGAGGGTGCGGCGACCGGCGCCAAGACGTTCACGATCGCAATGATCGCCAAGAGCTCCACCAACCCGGTGTTCCTGTCGGCACGACAGGGCGCGGACTCCGCCGCGGCCGAGCTGTCGGCCGCGCATGGCGTGACGGTGAAGGTGGACTGGCTCACGCCGCCCAACGAGGACGGCGCCGTGCAGGCGCAGCGCATCAGCGAGGCGGCGAACAGTGGCGCGAATGCGATCCTGCTCTCGGCCAGCGATGCCAGCAAGGTGCGCGGTGCCGTGAACGAGGCGGTGGCACGCGGCGTACCCGTGATGACGTTCGACTCGGACGTCGCCGATTCGAAGCGCTTTTCGTTCTACGGCGGCGATGATGTGCTGATGGGCTCGCAGGTCATGGACGAGCTGGCGTCGCAGATGGGCGGCAAGGGAAAGGTCGCGATCATCGCCGGCAACCAGAACGCGCTGAATCTTCAGGCGCGTGTGCGCGGTGTGCGCGAAACAGCCGCCAAGTATCCGGGCATCACCATCGTCAACGCGTTCTTTCACGCGGAGACGCCGCAGGACGCCGCCGGCGAAGTGCTGCGCGTCATGCGCGCATATCCCGACGTGCAGGGGTTCGCGATGATTGGCGGATGGGCGCTGTTCACCAGTACGTTGCTGACCGATCTCGATCCGAAGCGCGTGAAGATCGTTGCGGTCGATGCGCTCCCTGCCGAACTGCCCTACATCGAGGCCGGGTTGGCGCCGGTGTTGTTCGCACAACGTACGTTCGAATGGGGCTACGTGTCCGTGAAGACGATCTTCGATCACGTGTACCTCAAGAAGGAGGTGCCCGCGAAGGTGCCAATGGACCTCGTGAAGGTGTCGAAGGAGAACCTTGGCACGTGGGCGCGGCAGCTCAAGGCGTGGGGCTTCTCCGGCGTCGATCCGAAGTATCTCGCGCTTCCGCACTAGGGCGTATCACCGTGGAGAGCGCACGCGCCACACCGGCCATCCGTTTCCGGGGCATCTCCAAGCGATATCCGGGCATTGTGGCGTTGCGCGATGTCTCGTTCGACATCGCCGCCGGATCATGTCATGCCATCTGCGGCGAGAATGGCGCAGGGAAGAGCACGCTGGGCCGCATCCTGGCCGGCGTGCACCGGGCCGACGAGGGCTCGATCGAGCTCGATGGACGCGAGGTGCGGTTCACGTCGCCGCGCGACGCACTCGCGGCCGGCGTGGCGATGGTGCATCAGGAGCTCGCGTGCTGCGAGAACATGACGGTGGGCGAGAATCTCTGTCTTGGCCAGCTGCCACGGTCGATGTTCTTCGTGGACTGGAACGCGCTCAACGCGCGCGCCACCGCGCTCTTGCGTGAAGTCGGTGCCTCGATCGACCCTCGTCGGCCGATGATGTCGCTGAGTGTGGCCGAGCAGCAGCTGGTGCAGATCGCCGCCGCGGTTGGCGAAGGGGCCAAGGTCATCATCTTCGACGAGCCCACGAGCAGTCTGGGCGAACGCGAGTCCAATGCGCTCTATAGGTTGATCGATACGCTCAAGGCGCGTGGCGTGACGCTGCTGTTCATCTCGCACCGGATGCCCGAAATCTTCCGGCTATGCGATGCCATCACCGTATTGCGCGACGGGCAGCATGTGGCCACGCAGCCGGCCACCGTGCTGACGGAGAGCGCGCTCGTGCAGCAAATGATCGGTCGCGAGCTGGCCGTGCAGCAGCCGGTGCATGCGCAGCGTGCGCGCGGGCCCGAGCGGTTACGCGTGCGCAATCTGTCCAGCACCAGCGGTCGCTTCACCGATGTGTCGTTTGCCGTGCACGAGGGCGAAGTGGTGGGGCTCGCAGGGCTGGTCGGTGCTGGCCGGTCGGAGGTCGCGCAGGCGATTTTTGGTCTCGATGACGGCGCCACCGGCGAGATCGCGATCCGTGGTCGCGTGGTCGCGATCCGCTCGCCGCGTGATGCGATGCGTGAGGGGATTGGCTTCGTCCCGGAGGATCGCCAGAAGCAGGGACTCGTGCTGGGGATGTGCAATCGCGAAAACGCGACGCTCCCGACCCTCGAACGGTTCGCGCGGGCGGGGCTGGTGAACGATACGGCAGAAGTGACCGCGGTGAGCCACAGCTTCGGTCGTGTGCAGCTCAGCGCATCGCGCGACGCGATCACGTCATCGTTGTCGGGCGGCAGTCAGCAGAAAGTCGTGCTCTCCAAGTGGCTCACGGCCGAGAGCGACATGCTCATCCTGGACGAACCGACGCGTGGCGTGGATGTCGGCGCCAAGTCGGAGCTGCATGCGTGGATCGACGAACGCGCGGCGCAAGGAGCGGCGGTGCTGCTCATTTCGAGCGAGCTACCGGAGCTGCTTGCACTGTCCACGCGCATTCTGGTGCTGCGCAACGGGCGATTGTGTGGCGAGCTGAGTCGCGCCGAGGCCACGCAGGACCGCTTGCTGCGGATGATGGCAGGGCTAGCGTGAGGCCTGGCGCGATGCCGAATCAGCTGCAGCGGGGATCGTACGCCATGCACTCCTCCAGTGTTTCCACCTTGGTGTTGCCGCTGAAGCTCTCACCATCGTTGGAGAAGGCTCTTCGTGCTTTTGTGTGGGTGATTTGAGTGGGTCGTGTATGACGATCCGCCGCGCCGGGCGATCGGCGGACATTCGCGTGGATCCGCGGCAAAGCAGTTTCGTTTGGGTTCGCCGAACAGCATAACCGCCGATTGGCGCGAATGCCCGCGGATGACCAGCACATACTTTGATGGGATGGTCGTGTACGACGATCCGTCGCGCCGCAAAACAAAGGGCAACAGCCCGAACGCGGAGATCACGGAGTGGACCGAAACCACACGGGATAAGATAAACG
>JANLVC010000027.1:0-5858 GCA_031363815.1 Gemmatimonadota bacterium | reverse complement strand
CCGGCGCAACGCGACGGATCGTCGCACACGACCATCCCATCAAAGTGTTTGCTGGTCATCCGCGGGCATTCGCGCCCATCGGCGGTGAGGCAGTTCCGCGAACCCAAACAAAACTGCTTTACCGCGGATCAACGCGAATGTCCGCCGATCGCGCGAGGAACTGCTTGAAACGGTGCGGGTGGCGCTGGCCCGTATCCGCCTGGGCCGGCCCAGCAAGAGCATCCTGATGGTGGGACTGCGTGGCTTTCCGCGTTGCAGAACGACCAGCCTCGAGCCATCGGGCTGTCGCGCCGACAGCTCGAGGTTCGCGAACGTTCTGAGAAGAAACGGGGCGCTCTGCGAGGTCATCAACTCTCAAGAATTGAAATCAGTGCAAGCATAGTGCACGCGCGGCAAGTCCACAGGGCTGCCAGTGCAGTTGCATTGAACGCCCATGGTACGGCGCGGGCGCCTCACGGGCGTCAAATCGTTGACTGACACCATGTTGCGAACGCCTCTTGGCCTGCACTGACCGCTGGTTACGTATGCGCGGCGCTCACGCTGTACGCGGCCTGCAGGTACGCCGAGATATCGTGGGCACCGGTGCAGTACGATTGGCCGGTGATTGGGCTTCTCTGTAGCAGGTGGGCGTGTGTGCCCGTCGCGCTGTGCACCACGAGCGTGGGGCAGTTCTGGTGTGGCTCGCCAAGCAGTTCGATGAGCTGCTCGCGGGGACGCGGAAAGTCGACGTAGGCCACGGTGAGCTGCGAGCGAAGCTGCGGGAAATAGCTCAGGAGCCCTTCAATTCGCGCGCAGTCGGTACAGTGGTACAGGCCGAGGCCGTGTGCGGGGTCGGCGAAGCCGGCGGGGAGGAGGAACAGCTGGTCGTTGGGCATGGTGATGGTTTGGGTGCGAACTCGTAAAGTTGGTGCGCGATTGCGGACCCGCAAGTTTGCGCTACGCTAACGAAACAGATTCCCTTTTGGCGATACTTCGCGTCAAGTTGTTGCCGTTGCCATAGCGGCCAGCAGAACTGTCAGACCCCGCCCGTATCCTTCCTATGCGCCCCGGAGCAAACGCCCGCCGGCGAAACTCCCGAACGGAGGGATATGACAGAACAACTGACCCGCAAGCAGATGCGAAAGGCCCTGCGAAAGTGCCGGTTCCCCACGCATGAAGGCTGGCGCGTACGCCGGGCAACCACGCGTAGCCTCGTGGCCATCAATGCCCGTGAATCCCTGGGCCCGGTCACCATCGCCATGATTGGCGTGACGGCCAAGGTCCCACATCGCGCAGACCAGGCCACGCGCGAAGCCACCCTCTGCACCGCCCTCGGCCAACTGCTGCTCACCATGCGCGAGCAATCACCGACCATGTCCTGGGCCATCGCCGCCCCGAACACGGAAGCGTGGCTCGAGACTCTGGAGCGGATTCCCCTGCGTGTGCTGGCCACGTTTCGGCTCACCCTCATGCTCGTCGACGAGCATCAGGTGATCGAGTACCCCAGCCCGTACGAGTACGACGAGCGGGTACTGCTGGACGGGGAAGATCTGTCGGATCTCGTGCTGCCGGAAGGAGCGGAAGATGAGATCGACGCGATGCTGGGGGACCGTTGACTCACCCCCCCACGCGTTGCCCCCCAATCCACACCGAATGCTGCTTCCGCACATTCGCAATGTTTGTCAGCGGATTGGCATGGAGCACCACAAAATCCGCCCACTTGCCCGGCTCCAGTGTGCCGAGTTCCTGGTCAATGCGCATGCACCGCGCGGCATCACGAGTGGCAGCGGCCAACACCGCGCGCGGCGTCATGCCCGCCTCCACCATCATCTCGAGCTCCATCAGTTCGAAGTAGCCGTGAAATCTCCCCATCGGCCCCGTGTCGGTGCCCATGGCGATGCGCACGCCGGCGTCGGACAACGTCTTGAGATTCCGCATCGCCACGGGCAACTGCTTCTTGTACTGCTGCGCGCTCGCACTCGTGCGCATGGCTTCCATGCGCGCCGGCTGCTGCAGCGTGGCCATCCACGACGTATTCGCGTGGGCAAGAAAAAGTGAATCCGAAAAGAACGCGGGCGTGCTTTCGTACACGAACGTGCTCACTTCGCGCATGAGCGTGGGCGAGTAGCACACGTTCCGGGCCCGTAGCGACTTGGCAAACGCGGCGTTCACCGGCCCGTCGCGCACGCTGTGCGCCATGAAGTCGGCGCCGCTGTTCAACAGATCCACCGCGTCGGCGAAGTAGTACATGTGCACCGCCACCCGCAGTCCGCGCGCATGGGCTTCAGTGATCACGGCGCGATACACGTCGGGGGTCATCTTGGCGCTGAGGCCCAGGTTGTCGTCCACGCGGATCTTGGCAATGTCGACCTTCTGTGCGGCCACGCCGGCCACTTGCGCACGCGCTTCGTCGGGCGTAGTGGGCGTAAGCACAGGGCCCGCCACGAACACACGCGCCCCGAGCGGCGGAGCAAGTGGCTTGCCGTCACGTCGGGCGTTCCGCGCATCGAACACCGGCGCCGGCTCACCGCCCAGCGAATACACCGTAGTCACGCCGTACGCGGCGTAGGTGGCCAGCTCCGCCACACTGTTCGCGTGGCCATGACTGTTGATGAGCCCCGGTATGATCACTTTCCCGGTGAGCACCACGCGCTGGGCCCCATTCGGAATCGCGACCCGCGCCGACGGGCCGGCGGCGACCACGCGTCCGTCTCGCACCAGCAGCGTGGCATTCGCGATCGGTGCGCGGGCGGTGCCGTCAATGAGCGTGACGCCGGTGAAGGCGGTCACGGCCTGCGCGTGCACCGCGTGTACGGGAGCCAGCGCCAACAGCACGGCGAACGCAGCAGATTGAGCGAGACGGCGGGTCATGATGAACCGTGTTCGGGAAATGATCGGCCAATGGCATAGCGCATCAGCTATAGCCAGCAGAGTGACACCGACGCACGTTAGTACACGAATCGCCTGTTCGCCCTTCCGCCCCACACACTCGGAACGATCATGGTCAATCGCCGCGATTTCATTGGCATCTCCGCCGGCGTCGGTGCCACACTCGGTCTCACCCCCCGCCTCCTGAAGGCGCTCGGAAACGTGTCCCTCCCGCAGGGGCAGCTGCTGCAGCGCGCCATCCCCAGCACCGGCGAGATGATTCCCGTTATCGGACTCGGCAGCTCGGCCACCTTTGCGAGCGTGGCGCGCGCCGAAAACGCCAACGCCCTCAAGGCCGTTTTCCAGACCATGGTCGATCGCGGCGCGCGGGTGTTCGATACGGCTCCGAGTTACGGCGCCTCTGAGGCTGTGGCCGCGAGCATCGTGAACGAGATGGGCGTCGCCAGCAGATTGTTCTGGGCCACCAAGGTGAACGTGGCCGGCCGTGGCGGTGCAGCGGCCGATCCGGCAGCGGCGCGCGCGCAGATCGAGAAGTCGTTCGCCCTCTTCAAGCAGCCGAAGATCGATCTCATCCAGGTACACAACATGGGTGACCCGGCCACGCAACTGCCCATCGTGCGCGAATTGAAAAAGGCCGGCCGCGTGCGCTACGTGGGCATCACGACCACCTTCCCCAATCAGTACGCGCAGCTCATCGACGTGATGCGCAACGAGCCGCTCGATTTTATCGGCGTCGATTACGCCGCCGACAATCGCGACGTGGAAGACGTGATCCTGCCGCTCGCGATGGAAAGGAAGATCGCGGTGCTCGCCTATGCCCCGTTCGGTCGCACGAGTCTGTTCCGGCGCGCTGCAGGCCGTGAGTTGCCGGCCTTTGCGCAGGAGTTCGACGCCACCACGTGGGCGCAGTTCTTCCTCAAGTTCATCCTCACCCATCCGGCCATCACGGCCGTTACGCCGGCCACGAGCCAGGTCAAGAACATGCTCGACAACATCGGCGGCGGCATCGGCCGCCTGCCCACCGCGGCGCATCGCCAGCAGATCATCGAGTTCGTCGACGCACTCCCCGCGTTGACGGGGCGCTGATCTCATGAACATCGAATCAGGCTTGCTGGCGCGAGTACGCACCAGTGTCGGCGCGAAGCCCGGCGAAGGCGCCGTGCTGCTCTGGGCCACCGCGTACTACTTCCTCGTGCTGTGCGCGTACTATGTGATCCGCCCGATTCGCGATGATATGGGGGCCGCCAGCGGCGCCGAGAATCTGGCGTGGCTGTTCAGTGGCACCATGGTGGGCATGCTGCTGGTGCATCCGCTGTACACGTCGCTCGTGTCGAAGCTGCGACGTCGCGCGTTCATTGCGTGGACGTACCGGTTCTTCATCGTCAACCTTATCGCGTTCTATCTCGTCTTCCGTTCGGTGAACGCCGAGCAGGCGATCTGGGTGGGACGCGTGTTCTTCATCTGGACGAGCATCTTCAACCTGTTTGTCGTGTCGGTGTTCTGGTCGCTACTCACCGACGTGTTCCATCCGGGTCAGGGCAAACGCCTCTTCGGCGTCGTCGCCGTTGGCGGCACTATCGGCGCCATGCTCGGCGCATCGATCACGACCGGATTGGTGGGCGTGCTCGGTCCGCTCAATCTGATGCTCGTGTCAGCGGTGATTCTCGAACTCGCCGTGCGCGCGTCGCACGTTCTCGATCGCGCCGAAGCCGGCATGCGGAGTGTCGAAGCGGAAACCGAGGCCGCGGCCTCACCGACCACGACGATCGTGACGGCCGCGGATTCGTCGCACGACGTGATCGGTGGCGGCATGCTCGACGGCATCAAGCACATCATGTCGTCGCCCTATCTGCTGGGCATCGCGTCGCTCATTCTGTTCTACACGATTTCGTCGACGTTCCTGTACTTCCAGCAGGTTGACGTCGTGGCCCGCGTGTTCGGCGACGATCGGGCGGCCCGCACGCGCGTGTTCGGCGCGATGGATATTGCCGTCAACGCACTCACGCTGCTCGCGCAGCTGTTCCTGACCGGCCGCTTCATCAAGTGGCTCGGCATCGGCGCGGCGTTGGCGTTTCTGCCGCTCGTCACCATGATCGGCTTCGGCATCATGGGCTTCGTGCCGACGCTCGCGGTGCTGATCGCCTTTCAAACCATTCGACGGGCCGGCAATTTCGCGATTCAGCGTCCGGCGCGGGAAGCGCTATTCACCGTGCTCGGCCGCAGCGACAAGTACAAAGCCAAGAATTTCAGCGACACCTTCGTGTACCGGCTCGGCGATCAGGTCGGCGCGTGGTCGTACACGTGGATGGGAATGCTCGGTCTGAGTCTGTCGGGGCTGGCCCTGAGCATGGTGCCGCTGTCGATCGCCTGGCTGGCCCTCACCATTTGGCTGGGCCGCACGTACAAAGCGCGGGAGCAGTCGCCGAGGTAGTCTCGCCGTCGTAGCTTCGGGCATGCGCACCTCATTCCGCATGTCATTCCGCACGTCATCGCGCGGCCACGCTCGTCGTCGCCACCTTTTCGCCGAACAGCCTTACCGCCGATTAGCACGAATGCCCGCGGATGACCAGCAAATACTTTGAGGGGATGGTCGTGTACGACGATCCGTCGCGCCGCGCCGAGCGATCCGCGAGCATTCGCGTGGATCCGCGGTAAAGCAGTTTCGTTCAGGTTCGCCGAACAGCCTGACCGCCGATGGGCGCGAATGCCCGCAGATGACCAGCAAATACTTGAATGGGATGATCGTATACGACGATCCATCGCGCCGCGCCGGACGATCGGCGGACATTCGCGTGGATCCGCGGTCAAGCAGTTTCGTTCAGGTTCGCGGAACAGCATAACCGCCGATGGGCGCGAATGCCCGCGGATGACCAGCACATACTTTGATGGGATGGTCGTGTACGACGATCCGTCGCGCCGCAAAACAAAGGGCAACAGCCCGAACGCGGAGATCACGGAGTGGACCGAAACCACACGGGATAAGATAAACG
>JANLVC010000022.1:0-7344 GCA_031363815.1 Gemmatimonadota bacterium | reverse complement strand
CCCTGTTGGCCCTCCTGGCCGTCCTGCTGGCCTTGTCTGTCCGCCACGCGGTCCCGCAGCGACTCCAACCCGCTTACCAGCGCCCGCGTGCGTTCCAGCGTCCGTTCCTGCGTGCGCGCCGCCGACTCGCCTTGCATGGCCCCGGTGGCCGCCCGCAGGCGCTCGGCGACCTCCTTCAGGTTCTCGCCGATCTGGCCTTCGAACTGCGAAGCGTATTCGGCCGAGCCGCCGCGAATTACCTGCTTGCTGAAGTCGATCTTGTCGGCCACCCGCGTGTCGCGAATGGTCTCGGCCGCCTCGCCCAGCTTGCCTGCCGCCTTGGGCTGATCGCGACGCGCCTCGCGAGAGAGACGGTCGGCGTCGGCCTCGAGACGGCGCACGTCGTTGCCCAGCGCGTCCTTCTGTTCACCCAATCGTCGCTGCTGCTCGTTGCGCGTATTCGGCGCCGCGCCCTGCATCGACTGCACGCCCTCCGCAATCTTCTGCTGACGCGTTTCGAGTTCACGCGCCCGGTCGGCCAGCTGCTGCACGCCACGAGTCACTTCGTTCGCGCGCGTGCCTTCGAGATTGCGCGCCGCACGATTCAACGATTCCAGCGCCGCATTGCCCTGCGCCGCCGAACCGCTCGACGCGCGACGCATGGCATCGGCCGCCTGCTGCAGTCGCTGCGCGGCGTTGGCCAACTCAGGGTTGTTCTGCTCGCGCGACAGACGCTCCAGTCTGCGTGCTTCTTCCTCCGCCTGACGCGCCAGCTCGCGCTGCGCTCCGCTGTTGGCCTGCTGCCCCTGTGCGCCTTGCTGGCCGCCCTGCTGCCCCTGACCACCTTGCTGCCCACGGCTACTGCTGGATGAGGCGCCGCCACCGCTGCCCGACGCACCACCGCTCTGCTCTTGACCTAACCGCTGGCGCATGGCTTCAGCCTGACGCTGCATGCGCTCGTTCTCCTGCTGCTGACGCTGCGCGAGTTGACGCAACTTTTCCAGTGTTTCGTCTACGGCTTGCTGCGCACTCTGCTGCGACTGCTGCTGCACGGCTTCGTACTGATTGCGCAACTTGTCGTTCTCGAGCTCGAACAGGTCGGCCAGATCCTCTGCCTTTTGTCCGCCGCCGCCGCCGCCGCCGCCACCACCACCGCCACCGCCACCGCCCATCTGCACCTGTACGTCGCGATACAGCGCTTCGGCCCGCTGCAGATGTTGCAACGCCTGCTGCTCGAGCGGCAACGCGTCGGTGCCACGGCCGCGACCCAGCTGTTCTTCGGCCAGCTTCATCGTGGCAGCCGCCGCTTCGGTTTCCATGCGGATTTTGGCGAACATCGTGTCGCCCGCTGCCAGGCCGCGTTCTTTAAGACTGTTTGCGAGCTTCGTGACTTCTTCACGCAACCGCCCTTCCGCAATCGTGAGCGTGGTGATGTTCTCGCGGCGCTGCTTGTTGGCGGTGCTGCTGCTGTCACGCAGCCAATTGAAGGTGCCCGCCACGACCTCCTTTTGCCGCGCCACGAAGCCCTCTGGTGACTCGCCCTGCGGACCCCCGCCGCCGCCACCACCTTGCTGTTCGGCCTGACGATAGTCTTTCGAGAACGGCCGCACTTCCAGGAAGTACACATCGCTGCTGCCGCTCTGTCCCGATCCGTCTCGGGCCACGGCGTGATACGCCACCAGATCGCCCGGCACCAGCGACATCTCTTCCAAAAACAACGTGTGCGCCGCCCGTGCATCACGCGGACGGCGCGTGGTGCTGTCCTGCATCGCGATGCGCTTTTCGGCACCACCGTTCACGCGATAGCGCAGTTCGAGCGCCACCACACCCAGGTCGTCGCTGGCCTGCACGGACACCGTGACTTCGTCGGTGTTCGACGCCTTGGTGTCGCGCCCGGGCTCATCGATGGTCACGCGCGGTTTGCGATCAGAAATAGCGTCGATCACGTACTCCAACGAGCCGGCCACGGTGGTGCCGTCGGTGGTGATCAGGTCCACATGATAGAAGCCGCTTTTCGTCACGCGGAAGCGACCGACCACCGCGCGGTCGCCCTCGATTGTCATCGGCGCGGTGGTGCCGTTGTCGAAGCGCAGCACGCCACGGGCCACGGTGCGTGTGACCTTGGCGTGTACCACGACAGTGGTACCAACAATCGCTGCCACATCACCGCCGTCTTCCACATGCTCAGCGGGCAGGCCGCTGTACGCCGGGAAGTTGAGGTCGAGCGACACGGTGGACACCGCCGGCAGGTCATTCACCGTAAGCGTGTAGGTGGGCGACCGCACATCGGCCGACTCCACGTAGTACTCAGTGGGCTTGGTGATATCGAACAGGCGCGAACGGAAGCGCGACGAATCGGCTTCGGGACTCATCGGGAGCCGCTGCCACTCGCTGGATGAATCGCTGCGGAACACCAACTCGGCTCCATCGGCAGCAAAGCCCACCAGCGCCGCATGAACCTCAATCGCGCCGCCACGCGGCACTGCTACGCTACCCGGTTCGATACGCAGCGCACGTATCGGCACCGCCGCTTCGGCCGTACCGAACGGCACGAACAGCAGCTGTGCGCCTTCACGCACGAGGGCCGGACCCGCCACGAACAGCAGTACCGCCACCGCCGCCACACCACCCAACATCTGCCCGGCGCGCACCATACGCGGCCGTTCCAAACTCGCGCGCTGTTGCAGCGGCGCAATGGCGGCACTGGCCCGCGACATCAATCGCGCCGACAACGCGCTCGACTGCCGCTCGTTTACCGGAATGTGCGCTTCCTGCACCGCGGTAATGAGCGCCTGCTTAAGCTGGGGCGCGCGCTCTTCCACATACAACGCGAATCGCTGGTCGCTGGCGCGTCGCATAAGTGGCAACACGAGTCCGCGGATGACCGCCGCTGCGATCACGGTGTAACCCAGCATCCGCGCGATGATCGGTGCCCGACCGGTCCCATTGAACAGCGTGAGCACGAGCATGGTGGCCAAGACCGCCAGCAGCACGCCCGCACCGATCCAGACCAGTGACTCCAGCAGAATGCGCTGACGCCACTGACGGCGTAGTACGCCAAGTGTGGTCAACAGCTGACGGTCGGCAGTCATGTAGGGCTCCGGTCGGAGGTGGACGCGGACGAAGACGCTGCCGTAGACGACGAACTCGCCGGACGGACACGTCGGGCTACGGCGCGCCAGCCGCGCGTCGCCATCATCGTTTCAACAACCAGCACTAACGCTACGATGATTAAGAGTAGCCGCCACGGATTCTGACGGCGCTCGAGCTCGGCCGTGGTGGGCGGAGCGTTCGATGCCATCGTGCCGGGCTCGGCGTCACGCACGCCAAGCAACAGCTCGGTGGTGTCCATGGGAGTCAGCTCGGATTCGCTGGCCGGAGCATTGACGGCCACACGACCCACAGCGGTACCGGTCGCACTCACCGCGAAGGCCTCGTACAGCCCGGCATCAGCGAGGGGCACGGCAGGGCTCAACAAATCCGCGCGCGGCCGCAACAGCGTGCCATCGGGGGCGCGCACCACGGGATCCTTCACCGACGGCGCCAGCGACCAGCTCTCACTCGTTGAACGCCAAAGAGGAACGGCATCACGTCCCGACGTATACAGCACCAGCTGTCGTACAAAGGGGAGGAACGCCGGCTGTAGCGGGAAATCGCTGCGTTGGGCGTCGAGCGGTACCGTGAGCACCACCAGACGTCCCTCGCCGATGCGCTGCTCGAGCACAGCGGGGAGTCCGTCGTCGAAGCGCGCCAGCACATCGACCACACCGGAAATGTCGACCCGCGGATAGCGCAGGAATCGCGCGGCGCCCAGCGCGTCGGGCACCTCGCGGAATAACCGAAACAGGGGATGCTCACTGCGCACGTCGCGCAGCGTGCCGCCGCGATCGGCCACGCGATCGGCGAGGCCGCTCATGCGCACCGGCAGCAGCGGCAAATTGTCACCACGCCGGTCGGCGAGTCGCGACCCGGCGGCAATCACCACGCCGCCGCCCTTGGTCATGTAGTCCTGCAACGCCGCCACCGACGCCGCCGACGGCAGCATGTCCCAGAACAGCACGAGGTTGGTGCGGGCCAATGCCTCGCGGCTGACGGGCGCCGACGCCAAGCGGTCAATCTCAATCGCCGGCGTAGCGCCGATTGCCAACGCGCGCTCCAGGAACAAGGCTTCACCGGCCGCCCCTTCGGACGGCGACACCAGTGCCACGCGCACCGCGTCGTCGCGCGGTACCACTGCGTGCAGCGTGTCATCGGCCACCAGCGCGTCAGCCTCCAACGCCACCAGCAGTGCCACGGCATCATCGGGTGCGGGCACCGGCGCAAATGTGACCACCGTTTCGCCGTTTTGTTGCAGCGAAACGTTGCTTGTCGCGGCGTCGCGACCGTTTACCACCAGGTGCGCCTGTACCACGCGTGCGGTGGGCAGCTCGTGCGACTGCACGCGCGCTTTTACCGTCAGCAGCGATCGCGATCCTTCCGTCACGCGACGCACTTCGATCGCGCGTACCGCACTGTTGGCACGCACGGCCGCGCCTACGGGAATGCTGCGGAGCCGCACACCCGCCGGCAGATCGATCCCGGCAATGCCGGCCGCGCCCGCTCGCTGCAGATCGGAAATCACGACAATCTCGGCCGCCGCAAATGGTGCATCGAGCAACATCTGTCGCGCCGTGCGCAACGCCGGCGCCAAGCGCGTGCCGCGAGCCAGTGGCTTGAGGGTGGCAATGGCCGCTATGGCTAGCGATTTGTCATCGCTGAGACGCAGCAGCACTTCGGGGGCATCGTCGTAGGCCACCACCCCGACGCGATCACCGGCGCCAAGTCCGTTTACAATGGCCCGCGCGGAGTCGAGGGCGCGCGGCCACACGCCTTGGTAACCCATGCTGAGGGAGCGGTCGACCACCAGCACAACCGCCCGCCGACGGGTGTCGCCGCCCGTGGCCGCGCGATCGGTGAGCACCGGACGCGCAAAGGCGAACACGAGCGCGGCAATGGCCAGCGCGCGCAGCAGCAGCAGCGGCCAGTCGGTAATGCGCTGGCGTTGCGACGTGCGGATGGGCAACTGCTCCAGGAACATCAGCGAGGGGAACCGGAACGGACGGTCCTTGTCGCGATGCCGCAAATGCATGAGCAGCGGAATCGCCAGTGCGGCGAGTCCAGCGAAAAATGCAGGGACAAGAAATCCGATGCCCATCAGCGTACCCGTCGGCGCGACAGCCGCGCATCGAGGTACGCGTGGAGGGCACGGTCGAGAGGTTCGCTCGTGTCGAGACGCACATAGTCGGCGCCGGCGCTGGTGAAGCGCTCCTGCAACGCCGCATGATGCGCGGTGATCAACGTGTGGTATTTGTCGCGCAGTTCGCAGGGGCGCAGCGGCAACAGCGCTCCACTTTCGGCGTCTTCGAAGGTGACCGCCATCTCGCCCGGCAGCTGCGTCTCGGCCGAGTCGACGATGTGAAAAATGATCACGTCGTGCCCACCCATCCGCAGTGCCGCCACCGCGCGACCCAGTGCGTCCGGCTGCTCGTAGCAGTCGGTCACGAGCACCACGATCCCGGTGCGCGTGGTGAGATGGCCGATGCGTCCGATGGAGTGCACCAGCCGGCTCGGGCCCGCCGCGTTGGCGCGCGCCAGCGTGTGCAGCAGCAATTGGAGATGACGCACCGACGGCGGCACGACATCCACCAGCGCTTCCGTGAAAGTGGCCAGCCCAATGCGATCGCCCTGCGACTTCGAGAGCCACGCCAACGACGCCACCAAAAAGCGCGCGTAGTCGAACTTGGTCACGGCGCCGCTGCCGAAGTCCATGGAGCCCGACGCATCCAGCGCGAAGATCACGCCGGCGTTGGTGTCGGCGTCGTACTCCTTGATGTAGAACCGGTCGGTGCGTCCGTACACCCGCCAGTCAATGCGACGCAGGTCGTCGCCGGGCTGGTATGACCGATGCTCCGCAAAGTCCAATGACGATCCTTTGCGCAGCGATCGGTGCTGACCGTGCATGAAGCCGTCCACGACCGTACGCGCCAGCAGCGCCAGATCGGAGATACGCGCCAGTATAGCGGGGTCGAGAAAGGACGCGGGAGCGGTAGCCACGAACGGCTCAGAGCGACGAGCGGGGAATCGGCACGCTCTCGAGCAGACGCCCGATGAGATAGTCGGTGGTCACCTTCTCCGACTGCGCCGTGAAGTTTGTGAGCACGCGATGCCGCATCACGGGACGCGCGAGCGCCCGCACGTCTTCGAAGCTGGCGCTGGCCCGTCCCTGGAGTAGCGCCCGTGCCTTGGCCCCCAACACCAATGCCTGCGCCGCGCGTACGGACGCGCCGTACGACACGAACTGCTGTACGTAGTCGGGAGCGCCGTCGCCGGGACGGCTGGTGCGCACCAGCTTCACGGCGTAGCGCGTGACGGCATCGGCGATGGGCAGGCGACGCACCACGCGCTGATACGCGAGAATCTCTTCCTTCGACACCACCGACTGCACCGCGTCCGGTTGCAGCGAGGTGGTCGACTTCACCACCGCGACTTCGTCTTCTTCGGGCAGGTAATCCAGCAATACTTCAAGCATGAAACGATCAAGCTGCGCTTCTGGTAGCGGATACGTGCCTTCAAGTTCGATCGGGTTTTGCGTGGCAAAGACGAAAAAGGGCTTGTCGAGTTCATAGGTGCGA
This sequence comes from Gemmatimonadota bacterium, assembly GCA_031363815.1. Classification (GTDB taxonomy): domain Bacteria; phylum Gemmatimonadota; class Gemmatimonadetes; order Gemmatimonadales; family Gemmatimonadaceae; genus Gemmatimonas. The sequence goes on along the minus strand of JANLVC010000022.1, from coordinate 694 downwards.
CCCTGCACGGTCACGCGGCGCTCTTGCATGGCTTCCAGCAACGCGGCCTGCGTTTTGGGCGGGGTGCGGTTGATCTCGTCGGCCAGCAGCACGTTGGCGAACACCGGACCGGGCATGAACGACAGTCGACGTTGGCCCGTGGCCGGATCGTCCTGAATGACATCCGTACCGGTCACGTCGCTCGGCATGAGATCGGGCGTGAACTGAATGCGCGAGAACTTGAGGTCGAGGGCACGCGCCAACGTCGAAATCAACAGCGTTTTGGCGAGACCCGGTACGCCCACCAGCAAACAGTTGCCGCCGGCGAAGAGCGCGATCAGCGCCTGCTCCACGACGACCTCCTGCCCAACGATAACTTTGCGCAGCTCGCTTGCGATGCGTTCGCCGGCGCCTTGTAGGCGGTCGGCAAGAGCACCGTCGTCGAGACGGTCGAGTTCGGACGTAGAAGGGGCCGGAGCAGTCACCTGGTTCCTCGGGGCTAACGGGTCAACGCGTAGATGATGTAGTTCACGCCAAGCTTGTACGCTTCGTTCGACATATCGAGCGGGAACATTCCCGTGTCGGAAAATTCCCAGTACTCGGACAGGTCATTGTTGTAATTCACGATCGCCAGCATGCGCTGCTTCGGATCGTTCTGCTCGAACACGCCGTAAAACACCGACTTCGCACCGCGGTAGATCGGGTGGTCGTACTC
>JANLVC010000198.1:0-44438 GCA_031363815.1 Gemmatimonadota bacterium | reverse complement strand
TGGATCGTTTCCAGGTCGCGCATTTCGCCGATCAGAATCACGTCCGGGTCTTCGCGCAGCGCGTACTTGAGCGCGGCAGCGAAGCTCTTGGTGTCGGCGCCGACTTCGCGCTGGTTGATGATGCAGTTGCGATGACGGTGGATGAACTCGATCGGATCTTCGACCGTGATGATGTGACCCTTCCGCTCCTTGTTGATCTTGTCGATCATGGCGGCCAGGGTGGTGGATTTGCCCGAGCCCGTCGGGCCGGTGACGAGCACGAGCCCGCGCGGCCGCTCCGCCATGCCCGCGATCACCGGCGGGAGCTGGAGGTCGGCGAACGTCTTGATCTGGAACGGGATCTGCCGGATCACCATGCTCACACAGCCGCGCTGCTTGAACACGTTGCCGCGGAATCGGGAAAGATTCGCGATGCCGAACGAGAAGTCGAGCTCGTCCTCCATTTCGAATCGCTTCTTCTGATTTTCTGTCAGCACCGAGTACGCCAGCTGCAGCGTGTCCCGGGGTGTGAGAATATGTTCGATACCGGAGTTCACGATATCACCGTCGACTCGCATTTTCGGGCGGTCACCGGCCGTCACATGCAAATCGGAGGCGTCCCGCGCGATCATTTCATCGAGCAGCGTGCGCAGGGATACGGGTGTCTGAGCGGGAGCAGTCATCGCGCGGGCAGTCGTGAACGGGGCGCCGATCGGCGTATGGTGTATGGACGAGCATGACGGTGGAGAGGAAACCCGCCGTCACACGAACTCAACTTGATGTTTCACGGATGACCTGATCGAGCGTGGTCACTCCTTTGAGTACCTTGAGCCAGCCGTCCATGCGGAGCGACAGCATGCCCTCCTCGATCGCGGCGTTGCGCAGCACCTGTACGTCCGCGTTCTGCAGCACCAGCTTTTTCAGCGCCTGCGTGAGGAACATCACTTCGTAGAGACCCTGACGCCCCTTGAGGCCCGTCCCACCGCAGGCATCACAGCCGTGCCCCTTGAAGTAGGGCAATTCGCCGAACGTGGTGTCGAGCGAGAGGTTCGTGAGGAACGGTACGGCTTCCGGCGTGGCGCGGGACTTGGCATTGTCGAGCGCTTCGTCGGTGAACCTGAGTTCGCGCAACGTGGTCGTGGCCTTCACCTTGGCGCCGGCAAGCTCGGCGGCATCCGGCTCGTACTTCACCTTGCACCGGCTGCAGATCCGGCGCACGAGGCGCTGCGCCAGGATCAGATTGAGCGCCGACGCGACGTTGAACGGCTCGAGGCCCATGTCCAACAAACGCGTGATCGTTTCCGGGGCCGAGTTGGTGTGCAGCGTGCTCATGACCATATGGCCGGTAAGCGCCGCCTTGATGGCGATGCTGCCCGTTTCGAGGTCTCGAATTTCGCCGACCATGATGACGTTCGGGTCCTGACGCAGGAACGCCTTCAGCGCCGCCGCGAACGTCATGCCGATGTCGGCGCGGACCTGCACCTGATTGATACCGAAGAGATTGTACTCGACGGGATCTTCGGCGGTCATGATGTTCGTGTCGCCGTTGTTGATCTTCGAGAGGGCCGAGTAGAGCGTGGTCGTTTTGCCCGAGCCGGTGGGGCCAGTCACGAGGACCATGCCGTACGGGTTCGCGATCGCTTCCATCAACTCGCGTTCGGCGCGCGGTTCGATACCGAACTTCTCGAGATCAAGCGTGAGGTTGCCCTTGTCGAGAATTCGAAGCACGACCTTCTCGCCGAACAGCGTGGGAATCACGCTCACGCGGAAATCGATGACCTTCCTGCCGACCTTCAGCTTGATGCGGCCGTCCTGCGGCACTCGACGTTCGGCGATATTCAGCGACGCCATGATTTTGAAACGCGAAATCAGGGCCGCGCGCATCTTGAGGGGCGGCTTCATGACCTCGGCGAGCGCACCATCGATGCGGTAGCGCACGCGCAGTTCGTGTTCGAAGCACTCGAAGTGAATGTCCGACGCGCCCTTGTGCACGGCATCGACGAGGATGGCGTTGATGAGCTTGACGACGGGCGCTTCATCAACCTGGGCCGCCAGCACGCTCGCGTCCTGGGCTTCTTCCTGCGCCAGAACCTCCACCTCATCGTCTTCCGCCGCGACGATGTCCTGCAGCAGCGACTGCATGTGAACTTCGTTCGCTTCGTAGTGCTTCTCGATCGCCGCGCGCATCGAGTACTCGCCGGCCAGCACCGGAACGATGTCGTAGCGCGTGACAAACTTGAGATCGTCGATCACTGACATGGCGGTCGGGTCGGCGATCGCCACGGTCAGCTGTCGTCCCTCGCGCTTGAGCGGCAGCACCGTGTGCTTCGACGCCAGCTCGGCCGGAATCAGCTTCAGCAGCCGGGTATCCACCTCGAAGCGCGAGAGGTCGACGGCCGGCATGCGATACTGGCGCGCGAGCATGCGTACGACCTCCGTTTCCGGCACGAAGCCCAGCTTGACGATGGTCAGCCCGATCCGCTGTCCCGGTGTGGCGGACTGCTCCTGCAACGCCTTGGCCAGTTGCTCGCGCGTGAGTAGCCCCTCTTTGACGAGGAGATCACCGAGCCGTTCGGTGGTTCGACCGGGGAGAGGTGTAGCAGGAGCTGCCATGGGTACTGATTTCGGCTAGTACAGGTGTAACGCGCAGGAGGCTGGCGAGGCGGGGGCCTCACTTTGGGATGGACTGTGCCGCCCGGAAAACGTCACCAGAGGGGCGAGTAGCCGTGCCGTGACCGGCCCGATGCCAGGCACGTGACGGAGGCTTTCCAGCGACTCAAATGGGCCGTGCTTCTCGCGCCACGCTACCATGCGAGCGGCAAGAGCGGGACCGACTCGCGGGAGCCGCTCCAGTTCCGCAACCGACGCGTTGTTTACGTCGATCGGCGGGATCGGATCCGGCACCAGTTTACTATCGCGTGGCGACTGCGACAGCCCACGGCGTGACGCCGAACGGGGGGTGCCTGTTTTCGCGTTGCTCCGTTTACCGGTGCCCTTGCTGCGGCGGGCGGAGTCGACCGCCGCGATCTGGGCGTCGAGGGCGCGTGTGGCGAGATCGGTGCTGGGCGCAAATCCCTGCTCTGCCTGTGCGACATCGCGATCGAGTTGACGGGTGCTCACGGCCCGTGCTCCGCCGCCGATCACGGCGACGGCAGCGAGAAACAGGAGGGCCTGTCGTTCCGCGGGCGTAGGCATGACGCCACGGTAGTGACGGTTCGCGCCGCGGCGGTAACCCGCGCGACGCCAACATCATCTATTACACGCGCATGACCGAACACGCGCGCCCTACTTGAGATCGCCAGCGAAGAAGCGGAGTTGCAGCACCGCGCTGAAGATCAAGTTCGACGTCTGCCGGTTGAAGTTGCGGTCGAAGTTCACGATCCGCGAGCCGGTCAGACTGAAGGTGAGCAACTCCGACAGATCGGTGTCGGCGTTAAAATTGAACGCGTGGCGGCCATTATCCGTGAGGACCGACGGGGCAATCGTGACGACTTCGCCCGCCGTGTTGGTGGACGACGAGCCCTGCACGATCGACTGCGACTCCTCGCTTTGGTACGAGAGCGACGTGCGCACCGTCGCGTTCCGCGTGGTGAAGCGCTTTGGCACCCTGAAACGCCGTGCCACGTCGAACGACACGCGCCGCGTGTCCCCGTTCGTGAGCGACCCGGGGCGACTGTCTTCGCGATGCGTACGGTCGAGAGAGCCGTTGGTGGTCAGTCCGCCAAGGAAGGCCCACGTGATCGCTCCCGACAGCGGCTGACTGCGCGCCGTGGTTCGGCTGCGATCGGCCAGACCACCCGTCTCGTTCGGGATCATCGTTTCCTGTTCGCTCACGAGATAACGCCCGTTCACGTTCAGCATGGTGATCACCTTGCGCAGTCGAACCGGGCGCCAGCTCCACCGCACCGAGTAGTCGGGTTTCACCAGCTGCGTGCTGGTGATCACGGCTTGGAATCCGTCAAACGTGCGACGCGTCCACGTTTCGGTCGTACCGTTCTCGAAGCGCGACTGCACCGTGAGCGAGAACGGCAGATTCAACGATCCGGTAGCAGTCGAACGACGCAGGCGTCCCGCGGTTGTGGCCAGCCGCGTGTCGAGTCCGCGGAATGACTGGATGCCGCCGAGGCCAAATTGGTAGCCCCAGCCGGGAATGAACGCGGTGTTGTCGTAGTTCGACGTGAGACTCTGCTGCCACGACACATCAATGGGCGCGAACATTCGCCCCAGTCGATTCACCAGCGTCTTGTCCTTCGTGCGCGACGTGATCAAACGACCGAGGTCGAACGTGGTGCCGGTGCTGAGCGTTTGTGCAGCGCCTAAGCGCTTCGGCAACCGATACGCACCCGTGGAATCCTGCTCCCGCAACAGCGCGCGCGCATTCGGATCCTTGTTCAGATTGAACGTAGAGTTGAAGTCGAGACGCGGACGCAACCACACGGCAAGTGTAGGTTGAAACAGAAATGCCGACGTCAGCGAACGCTCGCGCTCGAGCCCCAGCGTGGTGCCCAGTACCTGCAATCGCTCGGCGGCAGCCGCCTGTCCCCGATCGGTGCTGTCCGGCAGCAACGAGGTCGTGCGATAGTCGCGCAGGTCGAGCAGCTGACGCGCGTTCATGGAGGCCGTGAAGCCCGCCGATGGACGGAACTCCAACGTGCCGCTGTTCTGCCAGAAGTGCGTGAGTGCATTGGCAACCTGGCCGGTATCCGTGGGCGACTCGGCCGCCTTCGTAAACGACGTGCTCGAGTTGGCGTTGCGCGCCATGGCGCTCGATAAACGGAACGCAGTGGGTGACCACCGGAAACGCTGCCCTCGGACATTGCGGATCGCCTCGCTTTCGCGCAGGCCACGCGGCAAGATGCCGAACAAAGCATCAACCACTCGCGGCAGCTTCGACTCGCGTCGGTCGTCGGACAGATTGAGCGACGCACCGAGCGTGTATGCGCTGTTGGTGGCCTTCTGGAACGCGCTCTGCGAGGCGGCATTCGACCACGTGCTGTTGAGCGTGAGTCCGTTCACGAGCGGCGCATACCACGCTCCGCCCATCGGCGTCGCACGACGAAGCGCCAGCGCATAGTTCACGCGTCGGTCGCTGGGATTGCGCAGGCCTTCAATGCCGCTGGCCCGCACGTCGGTGCGATTGATGAACAGCTGATCCACGCCGGCGCCAACGTAGTCCACGCTGAAGGGCATCACGATGCCAAGCCGTGACGGCAGCATGCGCTCGAGATGCAAGGTGGTGCCCACGCTCACGCCACTCGTGGTCAGGAACGACGGCGTCTCATTGAGCTGACGGAAGTTTGGATCACGACGGCTCACGTTCACGCGGACGTCAGCGAGATCGCCGGCATTCACCGCCAGTCCGAGCTCACCGGCGAAGCCGATGTCATCGACCACGTCCGTGAGTCGAATGTCGTTGATCCACAGTTCGAGCGTGTCGTTGCTTATGATGCCCGTCCCGCCACGCGGCACACTGTCCACGCGCACCAGTCCGACGGCCATCTCCTGCACACCGGCCAGATTGGGCGGCGTGATCGTGGGATCGGCGCTGTACACGATATAGCCATCCTGACAGACGGCGTAGCGACGCACAGTGACACCACGCGGCATACCCGATCGACGAATCAATTCAAGGTCGGCACCGGAACAGGACACCGAGTCGGTCGATCCCTTCAGAAAGTTGTTCTCGAGCTGTGCGCGCAGAATCTGGAACTTCTGCAGATCGACGCGTACTTCGGGCTCCCACGCGCTGAGTCCCACGCCGGCATTGACCGGGGTGCGATACATGTAAAAGTTGTTCTCGTCCCGGCCGATCTTGACATACCCATTCAACTCGCCGTTCGGGCCCCAGCCGTTGCCGCGACCACGCATCCACAACCGGAGCGTCTTGTAACCCATGAAGGTCTTGGTGCCTTCTTGAAACCGGAAAAACGCTTCAGCCCGATCGAACGGACGGAACTGACGGCCCGGAATGCCCGCCTGCAATCGCAGCGCGCGCTCATTCACCTGGAGTCGATTGTTCTCGTAGCCGGTCTGTCGATTCTCCGGTGCTTCGATCACGCCTGGCGGCGGCGTGTACGGCACCAACGACGTGGAGTCCAGCGTACCGATCACACTGGCGATCACGTAGCCTCCCACCACGCCTGCCGAGTCGCCGGCCATACCCGACAACGGCTCGGTGCTGCGCTTGAGCCACGGCGCGCCCACCAACTTCAATCGCGTCAGCGCAACCCGAACGAACGCATCGTCGGCCGATTCCGCGCTTGAGACCATCGTGAGGCGCAACGCCCGCACGCGCCGATCGTTCGGGCTGTTCTGCTCTTCCGCTGGCGCACGCCAGTTGATGCGCACCTGCACCCAACAAAGCGAATCACTCGTCACGCCGGTTGCGCTCGAGTCCGTCTGCTGGTAGCACTTTCCCACGCGCGTCCAGTTTCGCGTGTCGGCCAAATCGACCACGAAGCGCTTGTACTGCTCCTGATCGATGGCGGCGTTCGGGATGTTCAGCTGGCCGTCGAGATCGATATCTTCTTCGTCAAGGCGGTTATTGCGTATGCCGCAGTTGGCGCGGCTGTCGCCGAGCACTTGGACGATTTGCACGGCCTGCGTACAGATCGCGACCTTGTTCTTCGTGCTGATCACGGGCGTGGCGCCGGTGCGATTCACCACGACGAGGGTATCGGCGACGTCGCCGGGCAAACCCTTGTCGTTCTCGGCCGCGTTGAACGCGCGCGAAAACGGATCGCGTTCAGAGTCGAAGCGATCAAAGCCGACCACACGCTTGCCGCGATAGGTGGAGTCAGCGGGCAGCCCCGGTCGTACGGGCGAATTCACCGTGAGCGTCTCGGGCGCAAACGCGACACTGTTCTCGCTGATCTCGCCGAAGTCGAACACCAGCGTGGGATTGCGCTTCACCTTCGACTGCTCCGACTGCACGAGCGCGAAGAATTCGATGTTTTCCGTACGTGAGAGATCGGCACCACTGGGATTGATGACGGTGCGGAGCGAACGCCAACGACGACCGGACGGCGTATTGCCCACCAGGCTGCTGTTGCCAATGGTCCACGCAAAGCGGCGCGTGGCGGTGCCCGGCTCGAAGTCGAAGATGCCGCCGGTCTTGAGCGGATACAGCGTCATCCAGAACAACTGCTCGGGGGCCTGCACGCCACTCCCCACGATGCGCACCGACGGATCAATCTGCTGGATGTTGAACTGAATGAAATTGCCCGCGACATCCACGCCGTTGTTCTGGAAGGCCATCGTGGCGGCGCGATTCAGGGAGAACGTGCTGCTGCCAAAGCGCGCGGCCAGCGTGTTGCCCAGCGACGGACGCGAGCTGTAGTACCACGAGCCCTCGGAAAGCGAGATGCCCGGAATGGCGCCTTCACCCTCGAACGATTCGATGTACGCTTGTCCAGCGGAATTGGGCTGCGGCTTGCTCATGGCGAACTCGCCTTGGAGGCTCACGCGCGACGGCGTGTTGCTCTGCTTGAACGGCAGCTTGCCCAGTGCGCGCGTGAGCAACGGGGCGTCCCACGCGAGGTTGCCGGTCATGCCGGCCACCAACGAGCCCACCGGCTCGAAGCCGAGCGGCGGACGATTGTAGCCCGAACGCTGGCTCTGCGAGATCGCGGTGAACGCCAGCTGTCCGTTCTCGAGTGGGAATTGCGACGCGAAGCCGAGAATGGTGGTCGGCGCGGCCGCGAACAGCGGGTTCTCTTCGTAGCGCACCGACACCTGTCGCGGCGACGCGAACAGCGTATCGGGGCGGTTGAAGGTGATCATGCCGAGGTCATAATCGATCTGATAGTCCGTCTCTTTCACCAGGAGACGGCCATCGAGCGACACGCGCTCAGAGTTGGGACGGACCTGAATCGTGCTCAATTTGATGGACTGCGTGCTACCGCCACCTTCGGAGAGGTAACTCGCGACCATGCGATAGATCGCCTGCGGTCGCTGCGCCGAGTACAGGTACTCGTTGGGATAGCGGTACAGCGTGTCGTTGGCCGGATTGGCGAGCGGCTGGGCAAGTCCAGCGCGCGCGAACGGCTGCACCGACGGATAGAACACGAAGTAGTCGCGGATCAGCTTCTGCTGTCCGTTGCCGCCGGCGAACGACGCGAGTTGGTTCGGATCATTGGGGCGCGGCCACACGCGATTCTCTACGTCGAACGCGGCGGTGTTGGTGGCCTGCGACAATCCGAACAGCTGCAGATACGTTTCACCGCGCGACGGATTGATGGGCTTTTCCTGATCGCCCGACGTCCCGGTCACGAGCTTGAGTTTGATGGTCTGGCGCTGCAGGTCTTCACCGCCAAGGCGATACACCGACTTCAATTCGCGTAAAAAGTACGCGCTGTTCGTGGGCTGCAGCTCGGGTTCCCAGAGGAGATTCGCATACTGCGGATCGGCGGTGAACTCGATGTCGGGCGTGCCGCCGGTGGTGACGTTTCGCCCCGGCGTGCCGTTCACATTCACTTCGTACGCGACGGCCAGCCGCTCGCTATTGGGATTGAGCGGACGCACCAGCGCGATCCAGAGCTGCGAGGGATCGACGTAGTAGTCGACGTTCTCACGCAGGACTTCGTAGATCTGTCGTGACGGATTCCGCGCACCACGTACCGAGAACTGCGGGCCGCGCGGGTTCTGATTCGCGGCGCCGATGAGCTGGCGATAGACGTACAGGCGCGCCGGTCGCATCGAATCCGGGAGCGATCCCGCCAGCTGCTGCATCTGCTGGCGATTCAGGAGATCGATGTTCGGATATCCGCCGAGCAGTCGCGGATCAACCGTGAAGAAGAAGCGGCGTGTCTCCACCTGAATGTCTTCGATGACGCGATCGACCTGTTGTTGCGAGCGCTCGCCGATGGTAAAAACGTTGTCCTTGGAGACGTTGCCCTTTTGCTGCGCCACGATCGAGGTGAAGCGCATGGGGCCGATCTGGCCGGTGGCCTGGATGCCATAGTTCCCCGACGGGATACCGGACGTGAGGAAGCGCGAGGCCGGCGGCTGGAACGTGACGTTGCCGACTTCGAGCGTTTGCAGCGCTTCGTCGGACTTGCCTTGATAGCGCACCGAGATGTTGTTCGATGCATCGAATTCGCGCTGCGAGTCGTAGTCGACGTTCACGTACACGCGGTTGGCGACCACGCCACCGGTGCGCACGTTGAACTGAAAATCGAAAGCCGGCTGAAAGATGCCGAAGCAGTTGTTGCCGAGGATCGTGAGCTGCGCCGTGGTGCATCGCTCGTTGCGACTGCGTTGCACTTTGGACTCGAGGCGCGATTGCAGGGCGATCCCGAGGTCGCCGATATCGCCGAGCAGATCGGTGGCGAGCTGGGTGGCCGCATCGGCCCCGGCTCGACGCTGGGGCGCCAGCGGGACGAGCGCGCCCGGTGTCGGGCCGCTGTCGGTCCGGGCGGCCGCGAGCGCCGGAATCGGGGTGGAGAGGCCGCGGACCACGGTTTGCCTCCATCGGGCCACAATTCGCTCCCCGTGGCGGCGACGGGCCGCGCCGACGGCGAGGTCGGCGACGCGGGCGGGATCTGGCCGCAGCGCCGTAGCGACCCCGAATGGGCCGAGGATGGGGGGGACCTTGAGACGCAGGGTATCCGCAGCCAAGCGCGCCCCTGGAGGCAGCGAAGCTGGTCGGGGCGCAATCGGCTGAGCCGCCAGCGGTCTCGCGACCATGGGGGCGACCGAGAGCAATGCGATCGGCACTGCGGTGGGCAATGCCACGAGCGCCCATGTCTGGAGCAACCTGCGCACCGAACTCCGGTCGTGGGGTACCAGCGGACAGCTGTGTCGCCGCCGTACGGTCAAAAACTGCGAGCGCATATTGTCGACTCTAGGCCGACGAGCCCTTGATAATGCGGGTGGTCACCAAGGAATTTACGTCGTGAAGCTTGTTACCCGCTATGTCGTGCGCGAGCACGTCGGACCTCTCCTGTTTGCGCTGTCTGCGCTGACGTCGCTGCTCATGCTGCAGTACGTCGCGCGCCAGCTGGCAAACCTGGCCGGCAAGGGACTCCCCTGGTTGGCCATCGGCAAATTCTTCGTCCTGTCGCTGCCCTTCACCATCGCGATGACGATGCCGATGGCCGTGCTCGTGGCGACCTTGTTCACCTTTGGCCGTATGGCCGCCGAACACGAGATCACCGCGCTCAAGGCCAGCGGAGTCCGTGTCCGCACCCTGATGCTGCCGGTGCTGGTCTGCGCGTTCCTGTTGTCGATCGCGATGGTCGCGTTCAACGATCAGGTGCTGCCGCGCGCGAACCACGAGTTGCGCATTCTCCAGAGCGACATCGCGAAAACGAAGCCGACGCTCGCGTTGAGGGACCAGGCCATGAATGCGATCACGGACCAGTTCTTCATGCGAATCGCCCGCAGCGATGCGAATACGAACAAGATGTACGACGTCGTGATCTATGATCTTACCAAAGGACCGGAGCGCAAGACGATCTACGCCGACAGCGGCGTGTTCTCGCTGACGCCGAATGGGCAGGATCTCCTGCTGCAGCTGTTTGACGGCTACTCGCAGGAATTCGTCCGTGGTGATGCGAAGCGCTTGCAACGCAGCTTCTTTATTGATCAGACGGTAAAGGTGCGCGGCATCACCCGCGGCTTCGAGAGCACCGGCAAGGACGACTTCCGCAGCGACCGCGAGATGACCGTGTGCGAGATGCATCGACGGTACGCCTCCGATGCCATGGAGTTCCGACGGGTGCGTCAGGAGTACATCATGTACGCCAGCCGACTCGTGGCCCCAGGCACGAAAACAGTGCAGGCGCCACGTGACCGGCCCGCCGAGGAAGGACTCTCCCGTTTTTACTGCGTGACGTTGCCGTCGATGTTCCTTCCGACAAAGGCGAAGGCGCAGGCGGCCGTAGTGCCAACCACGCCACAGGCCCCCGTGGTCACACCGACGCCCCCCCCCGTCATCGCCACGCTGCGCGACACGCTGCGCGACACGCTCGGCGGGGCGATCCCTCTGCCTCCGCCAACCGTCACGCTATCCGCGCCGGTGCCGCCGGCGCTCGATACGATCAGCATGTATCGCGGGGCGATGAACGCCGCGGATGAACAGCTGGTGGCGTCACGCGAGGGGCTCGATAGTCTCACGGTGGAGATCCACAAGAAGTTTGCGCTGTCGTTTGCCTGTCTCGTGTTCGTCCTGTTCGGCCCGCCGATCGCGCTACGCTTTCCCCGCGGCGGGGTCGGTGTCACGATCGGCGTCAGCATCGGCGTGTTCGGGTTGTACTACGTGTGTCTGATGGGCGGTGAAGCGCTGGCCGACAAGGGCCTCGTGCCGCCGTCGATCGCGATGTGGATCGCGAATGTCATTTTCACGGTGACGGGTGTTGTGTTGCTGTGGCGCGTAGAATCGACCACGGACACCTCGCGTGGCGGCGGGATCCGTGACTGGTGGGCTGATCGCGGAGCCCGTCGCGCGCTGGCCGCACAGATAAAGCGGGAGCAGGCGGCGAAGGCGGCGAGCAACGGTCCAATCACGGCGGTGGGCGCGTGAGCCGTCGCTTCATTACGCCGCTCGATCGGTATGTCGCGGCCGAATTCACGCGCATCTTTACGGTGACCACGCTGGGCTTCCCGGTGCTGGTGTTCGTCATCGATTTGGTGGACAATCTCCGCAAGTACACCGAGCGCAAACTGGCGCTCAAAGCCGTCGCGCTGAGCTACGTGTACTGGATTCCCGACACGCTGTTCATGGTGCTTCCCGCAGCCGTGCTCTTCGCCACGGTGTTCTCGATTGGCACGTTCACCCGCTATTCGGAGATCACCGCGGCGAAGGCCTCGGGGATCAGCTTCTACCGGTTCATCGCGCCGATCCTGTTCATGGCAACGGTGGCGATGGGCATCGATCTGATATTCGCCGAGCTCGCGCCGCCGGCCAACGCCCAGCGTCTCAAGCTGCTGGCCGGCAAGGGGCAGGACCGCGACAACAATCGCTACAACTTCGCCTTTGCCAGCGAGACCGGACGCGTTTACCGCATCTATACGCTCGACGTGACACAGCGATTCGTGGAGAACATGGAGATCGAGGAGCGCGGGTCGGTGAACCGGCCTGGACTGCTAGTCGCGGCCAAAAGTGCGACGTGGTACGACAATCGCGGTTGGGTTCTGAAGTCGGGGATCGTGCATGTGCTCCCCAACGACTCCACCGATCGTGCCGTCGCCTTCGATTCCCTCGTCGATCGACACTTCACGGAGAAGCCACAAGAGCTGCAGGCCACCGAGCGACAACCGAGCGAGATGAATTTCGCCGACCTGTCGCGGTTCATCACGGCACTTGAACGCTCGGGTGCCGACGTGAACCTGCTCCGTGTGGAACGGATGCTGAAGTTGGCGATTCCGGTCACCTGTCTCATCATTGCATTGTTCGGCGCACCGCTGGCGACCAGTTCGCAGCGCGGTGGGGCCGCCTACGGTATCGCGGTCAGTCTGGCCACGACCATTCTCTTTCTCGTGCTCATTCAGTTGACCAAGGCGATCGGCGGGAAGGGGCTCATGCCCCCAGACATTGCAGCGTGGGTCCCCAATCTGGCGTGCGGACTGTTCGCCCTCGTGCTACTGGCTCGGGTGCGGACCTGATGGTCAGCATGGCCGTAGTCGTCCGATTGGCCGGGCGACGCACCGAGGGCATTTTGCGCGCCCTCGGCAAGCGTGGCTACTTCGCGCGCGACATCGTGCGCGGTGTGCGTGACCCCGAGACGTGGATACCGGAAACGATCCGGCAAATGCGCACGATGGGCGTAGAGTCGGTACCACTTACGATCATCGTCGCGGCCTTCCTGGGTGGCGTGACCGCCTTCCAAACGCGGTACCAGCTGTTCCCCGGCGTACAGCTGTCCGTCGTCGGTCTGATTACGCGACAGAGTATCGTTCTCGAGCTGGGTCCGCTGCTCACGGCGCTGGTGCTCACCGGGCGGGTGGGTGCACGCATGACGGCGGAGATCGGGACGATGCGTGTCACCGAGCAGATCGACGCGCTGGAAACGCTGTCGTTCGATCCGGTGGCCTATCTTGCGCTGCCGCGCTTTCTGGCCGGCATCGTGATGTTGCCGGCGCTGGTCATGCTGGCGAACACCGCGGCGATTCTGAGTGCGTGGGTAATCCTGGTGACCGCGACCGACGTACGCACCGACGACTATGTCGCTGGTCTCCGTCTGGCGTTCACCGCTTTTCAGGTCGTGTACTCCTTGATCAAGGCGTTTCTGTTCGGGGCGGCTATCGCCTTCATCTGTTCGTACGAAGGGTACGTGACCGAAGCGGGCGCCGAGGGCGTGGGGCGTTCGACTGCCCTCGCCGTCGTCATCACGTCGGTCTGCATTTTGCTGCTCGATGCCCTCGTAGCGGCGGTCCTTGCTCCATTCATTCAGGCCTGACGGCCTGCTTTCTCTCCATACATGACGACGAAACGACGCGACGAACTGCTTGTCGGTCTGCTCCTGCTGGTGGCGGTGGTGCTGGGTGTCGGCGGCACGATCTGGATCGCCCGTGGCGGCTTGACCAGTGGCTACGCCATGTTCGCCCGCTTCAAGTGGGGCGCTGGCCTGAAGCAGGGCCAGCCCGTTCTGCTAGCCGGTGTGCAGATCGGGTATGTCGACCAGGTCAACCTGATTCCCGACGGCACCATTACCGTGAGACTGCAGATGCAGTCGCAGTACAAGGTGCCGTCTGGCACCACGGCCACGGTACAGGCCAACGGTATCTTTGGCGACCAGCTGATCGCCCTCACGCCGGTCATCGGCCGCCAGGGTTACATGGCGGAAGGTGACACGATTCCGACAGGTGTGGGCTCACCGAGCGTTCCCGAATTACTGAGCAAAGGCGACTCGATCGCGCTCAATATCCGTGCGCTGACCGACGAAGCGCGCACGCAGTTCGTGGAAGGCGGCGGCATGAAGGATGTCCGGCAGACCGTGGCCGATCTCACGAAGCTCGTGGCGCAGCTCAGCGCGGTCACGGCCGAACAGTCCAAGCAGCTCACGCTCACGCAACAGTCGGTGCGCCGCACGCTGGCCAGTGTGGATTCCACGACGGTCGATTCAACCGTGAAGAATCTGCAGGCCACCTCGGCGCAGCTCGAGCAACTCACCCGCGACTTCAAGCAGACCAACGTGCAGGTGCAGGGCGTGCTCGACAAAGTGAGCAACGGCAGCGGCACGGCGGCCAAGCTACTGAACGATCCGGCGGTGTACGCGCGCCTGGATACGCTGCTGCTGCGGGTGGACTCGCTGATGATGGATTTGAAGAGGAATCCGAAGAAGTACATCAATTTGCGGATCTTCTAGGAACGCTAGCGCTGAGCTGAAAACTCCGAACTGCGAACTCCCTAGTAAGCAGGAGGGAGGGTATCAGGGGGCAGGAGGCAGGGGGCGCTGACAGTTAGCTGTCGCGCCCCTTTGGCTTTTCTCGCTTTGCCTTTTCCACGTAGTACTTCCGCAGGCTGAACGTCATGCGACGGACTTGGCGGGTCTCGTCGAGTGCTTCCTCGATGCCGACGAGGTTGAGCCCCAGTTTGTCGGCGAGAATGAGGTGGCTTTCGACTTCGAAGGCCGACGAGACGGCATAACTGAGAAATCGCGCGCAGTCGGCGGCGCTGGGCTGAGATACGCCCTCGGCAAGATTGGACGGGATCGAGTCCACGGCGCGATCGATTTGCGAGCGGAGCCCTGGTGCCTGCGTGCGTTTGATACCGCGACTAATCCGGTGCACGCGCACCGCTAGCGCAATCGCGCGATGCCAGGCGTGGATGTTGGCCGGATCTTGCATGCCGCGAGGATAGCGGTGCATCACGGCAGCCGTGTCACCGAAAACACGCCGCCAGCAACGCGCAAACGCAGCCCCCCTGCCTCCTGCCCCCTGATACCCTCCCCCCTGCTTACTAGGGAGTTCGCAGTTCCCAGTTCCCAGCACCCACAAACGAAAAGCGGCGCCGTTTCCGGCGCCGCTCTCCTTACCCCACCACCACCCACGCCCCGCCTAGAACGACAACCGCAAACTCGCCTGCAGCTGATAAAACTGGCTGAAGTTGAGTGGCGTGAACTGCGTGTTGAAGTTGTTCGTGAAGGTCACCACCGGCACCTGTGTCGACGGGTCGGCGCTGGTGAACGACTGGACCTGAAGCAGCGCCGCGTTCCCGTTGGCCGTGGCGGACTTGATCCGTCCCCACTTGCTGTTCAGCAGGTTCGCGGCGTTGAAGATGTCGAGGCGGAGCGTCGCGCGCTCGCCTCGAATCGCCGGAAGCTGCTGTTCGAGCGTGACGTCGAAGCGATCGAACATCGGGTTCCGACAGGATGTCGGCTTCATGATCGTGCCGCGTTGCGATTCGAGGCAGCTGTTGTCTTTGATGAAGTCGTCGAGCAGCGTGGCCTGCTGCGCCGGCGTGAAGGTTACGCCACCCACCGTCGTGGCCACGAAACCCATCTTCGGATCGGTCGGACCGGTGGGGATGTAAATCGGGTCGTTCGCATTCGAGCCGTCGCCGTTCATGTCGCCACGGCCCTGGTTGCCGCTGTACACGAACGAGTACGGCGTGCCCGAAGCCTTGCTGTAGTAGAACGTGATGTTCGTCTGGTTCGACTTCCACGGCGCCGTGTAGGTGCCGTTAATGAGCACGCGGTGTGGCTGGTCGAAGAGCGACACGTTTACCGGCTGGTCGGTCTGCAGCCCCGAGTACACGCGGCCGAACTGCCAGTTGGAGAGCGCCACCGACGACGTCAGATCAGTCACCGAATAGCTACGGCCATACGTGTAAGCCACCGAGCCTTCGAACGCGCCGCTGAACCGCTTACGGAGCTGGCCCGTGCCGCTGTACGCGTAATCCTTGCTGTGATTCGAAAGCTCAATCACGTTGGAGCCGTACACCGGGAAGCGCGGCGACACCGTCGGAACACCCGTCGCCGCAAAATTGGCGAACACGGTGCGACCCTGCGCATCAATACGACCCGTCTGCGGGATATTGATGTTGTTGTAGAAAAAGTTATTGACGGAGCGCGAGTAGAGACCGTCGAACGTCGCGATCACATCACCTGGCAGCTTGCGGTCGTAGCCCAGCGTGGCACGGAGCAGCTGCGGGAACTTGAGGTCGGGATCGGCCAGATTCACCGTGCCGAGGAACGTGCCGTCATCGAGGCTGCGTCCGGCGGTGGCGTTCGTCTTCGGACCGCAACCGCGCGGTGACACCGGCGTGGCATTGAACAGCGGCGCGGCACCGTTGGTCGCGGTGACGCCACCACCGCACGTGAACTGCGCGAGTCCGGCGCCGGTGTTCTGGAACTGGTTAGACATCCACACGTAGGCCGGGATACCCTGGAACAGGCCAACACCACCGCGGATCTGATTCTTCTGGTCGCCGGTGGCGTCCCAGTTGAAGCCGAGACGCGGCGAGAACTGCAGGTTGCCACTGGGCAGGTCGGAGGTGCTGCGACCGAAGTCACGCTGCACGGCAGCAGCGAACGACGGCTTGTCGAAGAAGAGCGGCACGTCGACACGCAGGCCGAGAGTGGCGGTGAAGCGCGGCGTGACCGTCCACTGGTCCTGAATGTATCCGGCGAGCTGCGCGGCCGTGAATTTGGCCGCCACGTCGCCACCGAGACCGCCCGAACCGTTAAACGAGGCCGGCGCGCGGTTGGCCACGAAATCGTTCAGCGTGTTGAACGTGTAGCTGCCGTACGAGTTCTGCAGGAAGGCGTTGTAGGCCTTGTAGATCTCGTTGCGCGTACCAATCGACACGATGTGATTGCCGAGCGGCATCGTGAAGTTGTTCTGGATTTCGTACAGATCTTCTCGCAGCTCATTGCCCTGCGAGTTGCTTTCGGTACCGGCGCGGAACCCGATGCCAGAACCCGTACCACCGATGTTCTGCACCAGCACCTGCGGCGCGAGCACATCCGGCACGCGCTTGAAGCGCGTGGTCGTAAGGCCGACGGTAAACTCGTTCGAAAAGCCGTTGGCAAAGTTCGTGAACGCCTGGCCGACGATCTGATTCGACTTCTCGGTACGACGGAAACCGTTCGACGAGAAGTTGAAGGCGCCGAGCGAACGGGAAAAGTCGAATGCTTCCTGATCGTTATAGATGTTGCGGAGCACGAGGCGCGTGTTGCCCGACAGCTGGTAGTCGAGACGCACGAACGTGTTCAGGAGCGGATTCACGTTGCTCGTGAGGCCGGCGCTGCCAGCGGCGATGCCTTTGCTCGACAGGTAGTTCACGAACGAGTCTACCTGCGCGGGGGTGATGCGCGCGGCGGCGATCGGCGAGTTCACCAAGCCGGTGGGCGACGTCGGATCGTAGAACGGGCCCGGCGACGGCGCCACGTTCTGGCTGGTTTCGACGGTGGCGAAAAAGCGGAGTTTGTTTTTGATGATCGGGCCGCCCAGCGAGAAGCCGAGCTGGCGACGCACGAACGGTGACGTGCGCAGGAACGCCGTGTCTCGACCCATCTGCTGGTCGCGATAGTAAATGAAGGCGGACCCCTTGAACTCGTTCGTGCCCGACTGCGTCACGGCGTTGATGAGCGCGCCGGTGAAGTTGCCCTGGCGCACGTCGTACGGCGACACGAGCACCTGGAATTCCTTGATGGCATCGAGCGGGAGCGCACGGCCGCCAACTTGGGCGCCCACGGTCGGCGACGCGCCGAGACCGAAGCGGTTCGCGAGCGACACACCGTCAATCTGAATGTTGTTGAAGCGGTTGTTTTGGCCGGCGGCCGAGATACGTCCGTCCTGCGACACGTTCACCTGCGGCGAGTTGCGAATCAGGTCCGTCACGTCACGATTGAGCGTTGGCAAGCGACGCACGAGCGTATCGGTGAGCACCGTCTGGACGCCCTGTCTGGTGGCCGAGAAATCGGAGGTGGTGGTTACCCCTTCCGTGCGAACGGCGGCGAGCTGCGTCGCCTGCTCCTTCAACTGGAAGTCGAGACGCGTAGCCTGCGTGAGGCTCACGACGATATCGGTGCGCGTTTGCGGCGCAAAGCCGATCCGACGCGCAGTGACAGCGTAGGTACCGACTTCAAGGTTGGGGATGAAGAACCGACCGTTGTCCCGCGTGATCTGGCTGGCCTTCACACCATTGGCGCGATTGACCACTTCGATCGACACGTTCGGCACAGGGGTCTTCTTGTCGTCCGTTACTAGGCCGGTAATCGCGCCCGTCGTAGTACCCTGCGCCGCGAGCGGCTGGGTAGAACCAACGGCGAGAGTCGCGACCGCGAGGGCCAGGCTAAGCCAACGTTGGATACGCATAGATGCAGTTTGTCCGTTTGTGGAGGAGACGTCTCTCGGCGCTGGACAGACCAGACCCGCCACCAAGATAGGGAAAGCTAGGTTCGTCGTTACATGCGGGCAACCAAGTGGTGTAACCGGTCGGTCACGCCATAACGGCCACCCCTCTCGTGAGCCGTGGGGAGATGAAAAGGGAGGAGGCAGCAGTGAACCGCGCGGCGCGGCCTGCTCCCTCCTCCCTGATACCCTCCCCCCTGCTTCCTAAGCCTTTGGCAGTTCCTATCTTACCGCCTCGCGCTGTTACGCCCCACCGTCAAGAAGTACACCGGCACCCCCAGCAGAATGACGCCGAACACGCCCAGCGTCGGCACGCGCTGCGCGTCGTCCATCAGGGCGTTCACCAACAGGAACAGCGTGGCCAGACAGAACAGGGCCGGGACCAACGGATACCATGGCGTGCGCACCGGTGGATTCCAGTCGGGCCGACGACGGAGCTTGAAAATCGCGCCGATGCTCATGATGTAGAACACCAACGACGCGGTCACGAAAATGTCGGCCAGCTGCTCGAAGGTGCGCACCAGCACGAACGCGATCGCGATGGTGGCCGTGAGCAGAATCGCCACGTAGGGCGTTTTGAAGGTCGGATGCACCGCCGCCACCTTCTTGAAAAACAGGCCGTCGTCGGCCATCGCGAAGAAAATGCGCGGGCCGGTGAGCAGTGAGCCGTTCACCGAGCCGAAGGTGGACAGCAGCACCGTGATCACGACCAGCGTCACGCCGGTCGGGCCAATGAGGCGCTCGGCCACGTCGGCGGCCACCAGTCGCGCGCCACGGATCTCGTCCACGGACAACACCGACAGGTACGCGATGTTGGCCAATAAGTAGATGAAGATGATGCTGAGCGTGCCGAGGATGATTGCCTTGGGGAGCGTTTTCTCGGGGTCCTTCACCTCGCCGGCCACCTTGGAGAGGTCGCCCCAGCCATCGAAAGCCCAGAGCACGGACACCAGCGCCAGACCAAAGGCTGACACCGAGAAGCTTCCCGGAGGCGCGGCGGGCGTGAAGTGACCACCCGTTTGCGGAAGCCCCAGGATGAGCGCCAGCAGGATGATCAGCATGAGGCCACCGTACTTGACCACCGTGGTGAAATTCTGGACCAAGGCGCCCCACTTGAGCCCCACCACGTTGATCACCGCCATCAGGGCCACAGTGGCCGCCGCGATCCAGTGGGCGTACGTATCGTAGGGGGCGATCATCGGGTTGTAGCCCAGTCCACGCACCAAATACTCGGCGAACGTGGTGGAGATGCCCCCCAGTGCTGCGGCCCGAATGAGCGTCAGTTCAGACCAGCCGTACAGGAACGCCGGCAGGCGCCCCCACGCTTCGCGGATGTACACGAAGTAGCCGCCCGTGCGCGGCATGGCGCCGGCCAGTTCGGCCAGTGTCAGCGCGCCGCAGAGCGCGAATATGCCGCCGGTCGCCCAAACGGCCATGAGTGGCAGCGGACCGGGGAGCTTGTCGGCGATGCCGGCGGGGGATCTAAAGATGCCCGAGCCGATCGTGGTGCCGACCAAAACGGCGATAGCGCTCCACAGGCCCAGGCGACGCGGCAATTCGGTGCCGGAGCTTGTGCTGCCACCGGTGCCGGCACTGGTCGAGGAAACCGAAGGTGAGGTCATGACGCTATGGTAGTATGCCGCGCGCAGTACCGCACGGGGTGCCGTCGTCTACTTTCCATAGGCTATGACTTCTGTCCTTACCGTGTCCCTTCCGCCGGCTGTTGTGACCGCGCTGTTTTGGAGCGCCGTCGTGGCCTGCGTGATCGCGCAACTGTTCATCTTGCGCGCGGTGTTCCGTACCCTGCCCATTCTGCCGTCATCGTCCCAGGTTCCGACGCCGCATCGCGTAACGGAGATTCTGTGGGTGGTACTGCCGGTGGGTTTATTGATCGCCGTCTTCATTGGCGCGTATCGCGCCCTGCCTCTATGAGCGCGTCCCTGTCGCTTCCGCCGGCATCCGTGCGTCGCTCGGCCTATGCCGCGTTGTTCATCTCGTTGGTGCACATCATTTTTGGCGCCATCGTACGCATCTCAGGCTCCGGCATGGGATGCGGCGACAACTGGCCGAAGTGCTACGGCTACTGGTTTCCGCCGCTCGAGCGGATGGACCTTATCATCGAGGTCTTCCATCGCTACCTGGCCATCGCGCTGTTCGGAAGCATTGCCGTGCTGGTGGCGAGCGCCTGGACGCATCGCCGGCATCCGTCAGTCGGTGCGCGCGGTGGCGTGTGGAACGCCTCGCGAGTCGCGCTTGGGCTGTGGTTTGCGCCGGCGCTGTTCGGAGCGGTCACGGTGTTCACCGGCAATCCGGCGTGGGCGACGGTGGTGCACAAGCTGCTCGCCGCGTTGCTGCTGGCCGTGCTCACGATGGCGACGATTCGCGCCGGCGGACTCGGCGGTAGGTCGATCGTGACCGCGAAGGGCACCGCGAAGGCCGTTGGCGGCGCAACAGCCGCGGCAGTACTGGCGCTGTTGGTGGTATTGTTGGGCGGACTCACCGCGAAGATCCCTGGCGCGGCCGTGGCGTGCGCCGGCTTCCCGCTGTGCGGTGAGGGCTCGTTGGGAGGTGGCGCGCAGCACGTGCAACTCACGCACCGCATTTTCGCGTACCTGCTGGTGCTGCACCTGATTTCGCTGCCCATCATTTTCCGTAAGCGCGGTGAACCGACGGCCGTGTTGCGCGCGGCATGGATCGGCCTTGCGCTTGGTGTGTTGCAGGTCGTGTGGGCGGGATGGATGGTCACCGGTGGATTTTCCGGCGTGGTGCGCTCGCTGCACCAGGCCACGGGCATGCTGATCTGGGTGACCACCTTCGCCATGGTGTACCTCGCCCGCATCGCGGCCGGCCGTAGCGTGGTGGCGTCGCAGGCGGAGGGAGCAGGCACCGCTCCGGTGTCGGCTCGTGCAGTTTCATCGGTATCATGACCGGAGCCGCGCTGGACCCCGAAAAGGCCCCTACGCCGCTCTCGCGCGATCTGATCGCGCTGACCAAGCCGCGTATCATCTCGCTGTTGCTCGTCACGACGATCGCGCCGATGTACGCGGCGGGCTCGCCCACGTTGCTGACGGTGCTGCTGGTCAGCATCGGCGGCTACCTCATGGCCGGCGGCGCGAACGCGGTGAACATGTACCTCGACCGCGACATCGACAACGTCATGGCGCGCACGCGCCTGCGTCCAATTCCCAGCGGTCGTATGTCGCCCATTCAGGTACTCGCCTTCGGCGTGGCCTGCGCGACATTCGCCACCTGGCTTCTTGCGCACTTCGTGAACGTGCTCTCGGCGGGGCTCGCGCTGGCCGGTTTCTACTTTTATGTGTTCATCTACACGCGCTGGCTCAAACGGTCGTCGCCGCAGAACATCGTGATCGGTGGTGCGGCCGGGGCGTTTCCGCCGCTGGTGGGGTGGGCCGCGGTCACCGGCACGCTCGACGTGTCGGCGCTGTGTCTGTTTTTGATCGTGTTCTACTGGACTCCACCGCATTTCTGGGCGCTTGCACTGCTCAAGCAGGTGGACTACGGCCGCGCCAAGGTGCCGATGGCTCCGCTGGTGTGGGGTGAACGCGAAACGATGCACCAGATGGTGTGGTACACGGTAATTTTGATCGTGCTCACGCTGTTACCGGTGCTGTTCGGTGCGTTCGGCACGCTGTATTTATTGTCGGCGATCGTGCTGAACGCGCTGCTTATGGGCGGCGTGCTCACAGTGCTCTTCGCCGCGCGCGCGTCGAAGCCATGGACCGGTCCGGCGTGGTGGGTCTACAAGTATTCGCTGCTGTATCTGGCGCTGCTCTTCCTCGCGATGGCGGTCGATCGAGCGATCAGGCGGTGAGTGAACCTGCGTCGACACGCGCCGCGACGAAATGGTCGGGGGCGCGTGGTGCGGGGGCGCGTGGTGCGGGGGCGCGCCGCGACATGGTGCCGCGCCCGCTGGCGCGGTTAGCGCCACTCGTGCGGCCGTATACAGCGCGCCTCGTGGTCGCGTTTCTCTTTCTGGTCGTCGCGGCAGCGGCGGGACTTGTCTTCCCCGCCGTGTTGCGCTATCTGCTCGACGCCGCGTTCGAGCTCAAGGACCGCGGCGCGCTCGACCGGATCGCGCTGATCCTGCTCGGGGTGTTCGCGGTGCAGGCGATCGCGAACTTCGTGCAGGTCTATTTGCTCAGCTCCTCCACCGAGCGGATCGTCGCCACGCTGCGCGAGCAGACGTTCGCGCAGCTCATCCGGTTGTCGCCCGCGTTCTTCACCGAGCGCCGCACCGGTGAACTGACCAGCCGCCTCAGTAGCGACCTCGCCCTGCTGCAGTCGCTGTTCAGTACGTGGATCTCCGAATTGTCCCGGCAGACGATGTTCCTGATCGGCGGCATTGCGATGATGTTCGTGACGAACCCGCGCCTCACGCTGACCACGCTCGCGGTCGTGCCGCTGGTCGTTGGCGCCGCGTTCACCTTCGGGCGTGCGCTCCGTCGGGCGAGTACCGGCGTGCAGGATCGGATCGGTGAAGCGATGGGAATGGCCGATGAATCGTTCGGCTCCATTCGCACGGTGCAGAGCTTCACGCGCGAAGGCATCGAGACGGAGCGCTTTCGCGCGCTGTTGCACGATCTCGTGGGCGTGGCGGTGCATCGGGCCCGCACGCGCGCCCTGTTTTTCAGTGTGGTCGGTTTTGTGGCGTTCGGTTCGGTGGCTGCGGTATTGTGGCAGGGCGGCGCGCAGGTCGTTGAAGGGAAGCTCACCGCCGGCACGCTGGTGGCATTCCTGTTCTATGCATTGTTCGTGGCCGCGGCGGTGGGATCACTGGCCTCGCTGTTTGGCAACTTCCAGGAAGCCGTCGGAGCGGCCACACGGGTGTTCGAGTTGCTCGACTCCGAGCCGACGGTGCGCGATCCGGAGCGGCCGCATGTGTTGGACACGCCCGTGCGTGGGGCCGTGTCGCTACATGCGGTGGCTTTTCGCTATCAGCCGGAGCTGCCCGACGTGGTGCAGGATATTTCGCTCCACATCGCACCTGGCGAGGTGGTCGCCCTGGTCGGTCGGTCAGGTGCCGGCAAGACCACCATCGCGAACCTGTTGCCGCGCTTCTGGGATGTGACGTCGGGTCGCATCACGCTGGACGGCATCGACGTGCGCGACCTGTCGCTCGATGCGCTCCGCGGCGCGATCGGCATCGTACCGCAGGAGCCGGTGCTGTTTAGCGGCACGATCCGCGAGAACATCGCGTACGCGCGCCCCGACGCCAGTGACGCCGATGTCTCGCGTGCGGCGCAGGCGGCGCACGCCTGGGAGTTTATCGAGCGCCTTCCGGAGCAGTGGAATACGCGCGTCGGCGAGCGCGGCGTGAAGCTGTCCGGCGGTCAACGTCAGCGTATCGCGATCGCCCGCGTGTTTCTGAAGGACCCGGCGGTGGTGATTCTCGATGAGGCCACCTCGAGTCTCGACACGGAGAGCGAGCGCTACGTGGAGCAGGCGCTGGAGCAGCTGCTGCAGGGTCGCACGACGCTGCTCATTGCGCACCGGCTCAGCACCGTGCGCCGCGCCGACCGCGTAGTGGTCCTCGACCAAGGCCGCATCGTGGAAACCGGCAGTCACGATGAACTCCTGGGCCGCGAGGATGGCCTGTTCGCCCGGCTGCATCAATTGCGCTGAACGGAGCACACCGCGAAAAGGCGACCAGGAGAACACGGAAGAGCCGCGCACGGTGTTCGTGCGCGTCAGTACCGCAGCTCGACCCGCGTTTCGACATGCGCGTCGACGCGCACGCGCTGCTGTCTCGTGCCGAAGCGCTCGTGCCAGATCACCAACGTGTAGCTCCCCGGCGGGACGGTGTCGAAGCGGAACTCGCCGTCGGCGGCCGTGACCGCGACAAAGGGATGCGGCGTCACCACCAGGTACGCGCGGATCCACGGGTGCAGATCGTCGCGGATCTGCACCAACCCCGCCACCTTGGCCGCGTCGCTGGTGGGCACCACCTGCCCCGCATCGCTCAACAGCACCGTGCCGCGCGACGCCGTGCCGCGCGACGCCGACGCGCCGCCCACCTCGAGAAACTGCAAGCGCGTCATCATGGCATCACGCGACGTAATCATGACCGTCCCGCCGGCCGCCACAAGTTGTACGCGCGGTTCAAGGCGGCAGCCATCAAGCATCACGCGCACACGTCGCGGCGCATCGTCGCGCGGTCCGGTGGCCACGCCCACCAGCCACACGACGCTGTTGCCTACGCCACCGTCGCGACTTGGTACCAGCGACTGCGTGAAGGGACGGCACGCCGACAGATCATGGGTAGGCGCGATACTCGTATCGCGAGGTTCGCCGCCACCGATCTTGCCCACGATGAACCCGCTGGTTGCCTGCGCCGACACCGTGTAGTGCCGTCCGTCCACGCCGCCGGCCGCGCGCGCCAGCGACAGCACACTGCTGTCGCGCGGCACCGCGCGCGCGTGATCGGAACCGGGCGTCACCGAACCGGGCGTCACCGACACATCCGCAATACGTCCGTTCCCCTCGTTCGCTGCCCGCGACTCGCCGCAGGCGACGAGCGTCACAGCCAGGAGCAATGACCGACCTCGGTACACGCGCGCGGTCAAACCACGATCAGGTCGCGCTGCACTTCTCCGGGCGTCACCAGCAACGAATCGTCAGCCACGTACGCGTTCACTTCGGAACGCACGCCGAGCTCACCGGGCAGGTAGATGCCCGGTTCGATCGAGAAGCCGACGCCCGGAATGAGCAGACGATCGTCACGCGATTCGAGATTGTCGATCTGCGGCCCCGAGCCATGCAGCTCGCGCGAGTCGATGCTGTGTCCCGTGCGATGCCAGAATTGCGAACCGAAACCGCGCGCCTCGATCACGGCGCGCGCCGCGTCGTCGGCTTCGCCACCGCGCACCGGCACGCCGGCGGTGATCCGGCTCTGCAGCAGCGAGAGTGCCGCATCGCGCGCGTCGCGCACCGCTTCCCACACCGTGACCACGCGCGCAGTCGGCGTCCCCATGGCGGCCATCCATGTCTGATCGGCATACACACCGCCGTGCTTCTCGCGGGCCCACAAGTCGATCAGCAACGTGTCACCACGCTGAATGAGGCGAGGCGCTCCGGCTGATGGCATGTAGTGCGGATTCGCCGCGTTCTCGCTGGCCGCTACATCGGGACCGTGATCCGTTTCAAGACCGGCCCGGTCGAACGCCTCCAGAATGCGCGCCTGCAGTTCGTGCTCGGCCACCGGCGTTCCCGACGCGACCATGTCGCCGGCATACGCAATCGCGCCGTGCGCGATGTGCATGATGCGCTCAGCCGCCCGCTCGTGCGAGCGCAGTTGCTCTGGCGTCCACGTGGCGTAGATCTGCGAGACGAGGTCGCCCGAGCAGACCACCGTCGCTCCGGCGGCGCGCACCATGTCGAGCACGCCAGCCGGCACGCGATCGAGATACGGGATGGCATCCCCTGGCGAGTATTCCATGGCCACGCGCTTGCCCTGCACCAGCGACGCGACTTCCGCCTCGAGCGCGCGCCAGCCGCTGTACGTGCGGAGCGGCCACGCCTTCGGCCACTTCGCCCACGGCCCCGGCTCGATCGCGTGCGCGATGCCGAGGGGAAGGCCTTCGCGTGGGATGAGTGCAAACACCCGACGCGACACGAGGCCGTCAAAGCCCAGCAGCCCCGACGCGATGGCATTCGTACCACGGAAGTCGTACAGCAACCATCCGTCGAGATCGGCGTCGGCAAGCAACTGCTGCAGACGCGGCAGCATTTCGGGGGTCAGCATGGCAGTCGGGATGTCAGGAGCAACGCACCACCGACGATTCGGAGGGGCCTGTCAACAAATCAGCGGCGTCGCCACTCGGCGCGCCACTGACAGCGGCGATCACCGCGCCGGCGGCACATCACATGTTCGATCGCGCCATCGGCGTCGGCGAGCAGCAGCAACGCTTCCCTGAAGGCTGCCTCATAGAGACCACAGCCCGCCGCGCGCGGCGCGGCGTCGGCGGACACGGGCGACTCCACGTCGAGCAGCAACGCGCTGCCCTGACGGACGAGCACGCCGCCCATGTAGCGACGCGAGAAGGTACGGAGCAGGCGCAGCGCGATGGGGCGGCCGATCAGCGAGGGCAACGAGTGCGCCGCGCTGCGCTGTAGACCGCTCACCGTGGCGACATACGAGCGGGCCCACCGGCGTCCCGCTTCGCGGAAGGCCAACTCGGCATCAGGGCGACGGCCAATAAGGCGGGCCAGCGCCAGCACTTCGTCAAAACCCACGCGATGCCGGCTTCGAACCGCTTCGCTGTAGCGGCGGATCTGCTGGTAGACCGTTTCACTGAGGCCAAGCCGCTTGTTGCGCAGCTCGTGCACCAACTCGGCGTCGAGCTCCGCTTCGGGCGTATCGATTGCCTTGACGGCCTCGAGCAGCGCCAGGGGGAGCCGCGCATCGAGCGGATGACCGGACAGCGACAGCGTCGGTTCGCTCGGGACAGTGGCGCGGGCGGGCCGGCCGTCAATCAGAGAGGACACGAGGAGGATGCTAACGTGTTCCCGGTCACGTTTACAAGCGGACCACCGCGTAAAGCACGGGAATTACTGGATCGAACCACGTTTCCGCGCAGCGTAAGGTCCGGCTCGCTAGCTTGCGTGTTCGCGCGTGGTCATCCACGGTTTGCCCAAATGGCTCAGCACCTCTCTCCCGACTGCCCGCCGGCCACCTCGGCCGACTGCACCGTCGTCCGGACGCATCTCGATGCGTTCGTCGACGGCGAGCTCACGTCGTTCGACGCCCACGATCGCCCGTTCGCGCAGGTCGTGGGGGTGCATCTGCACGATTGCGCATGGTGTGCCCATGTGGCGCGAGAGCTGGGCGCCCTGCGTGCCGCCCTGCGTGCCGCCCTGCGTGCCGCCCTGCGTGCCGCCCTGCGTGCCGCCGCCCTGCGTGCCGCCGCCCTGCGTGCCTCCCTGCGTGCGGCGGTGCGCGCGGTCGGCGCGGGGGAGCAGACGACTGTGCGAACCAGTGACGCGCTACGTCGTCGCGCCGACGCGATCCTGTCGTCGCGCTGATCGTCGCCGTGATCGTCGCCGTGTATAGGAGTGCGGTGGGTCCATCGGCGCCGTTGGCGCTCGGGCTAGCGTGCGCCATCGCGGCCGCCGCGTGGCGCACGCGGAGCTTATCCACCAGCGGCGCCATGGCGGCCATGGTGATCGGGGCGATCGCTCTGCGCGCCGGCTGGCCGTGGGGGGCCTTCCTGATGGTCTGGTTTGGGTGGGCAACGCTCGGTTCACGCATGGGCCGTGCTCGCAAGGACGCCCGCACGGCCGGCGTGATCGAGAAAGGCGTGCAGCGCGATGCGAGCCAGGTGATGGCCAACGGCGGCATCTTCGCGCTTGCCGCGGCCGTGACCTTGTGCACGGGCGATCCGGCCACCGAGACGGCACTGTGGGGCGCGGCGGCGCTCGCGGCGGCCGGCGCCGACACCATGGCCACAGAGATCGGCACGTGGATTGGCGGCGCGCCCCGCTCGGTTCGCACCGGGCGCACAGTGCCCGCCGGCACCTCGGGCGCGGTGAGCGTGGCCGGAAGCGCGGCCATGCTGGGCAGCACGCTCGTGCTGACGGCGGTGGCCATCGCGTTCGAACTCGTGCCGGCGGAGGGCGGGTGGATCGTGGCGGTGGCCGCGCTGTTCGGCGCATCGGTCGACACGCTGGTCGGCGCGCTGCTGCAGAGCCAACGCTGGTGCCCGTCCTGTGAAAGCGCCACCGAGCAGCGACGGCACAGCTGCGGCACCGAGACGCGGCACCAGGGCGGTTGTCGCTGGCTCGGCAACGATGCCGTCAACTTCGTGTGCACGGCCTCGGCGGCCGCGCTGGCGTGGCTGCTCGCCCGCCTGCTGACCACGTAGCTGGCGGACGTCCCGCGCGGGTGGAGGGTGGCCTCCCGCTTGCACGTGGGATCTGTGTGCCGTCTCCGGGCGTTAGTTTCCCAGAAGTGCCCCACGATGCGATTGACCTCTTCCGAGCTCCATGTCCGACTACTCGCGCGCCTGGCAGGTGATCGTCGTGGGCGGTGGTCCCGCCGGCAGTTCGGCGGCTTGGCATCTCGCCACAGCGGGGCTCGAGGTGTGCTTGCTGGATCGTGCACGGTTTCCGCGGGCCAAGCCGTGCGCCGAGTACGTGAGTCCGGAAGCGAGCCGCATTCTTGACGCGATGGGCGCGCTGGCGCCGCTTGAAGAGGGCGGTGCGGCGTCATTGACCGGCATGGTGGTGCACGCGCCGTCGGGCGACCGCATTCATGGTGAGTTCGTGGCCCGTCACGGCTTCCGCGGCTTTCGTGATCGTGGATTAGGCGTGCGCCGGGAGATTCTCGACACGCTGCTCATTGAGCGAGCGCGCGCGGCCGGCGTCTGCGTGCTCGAGGACACCAAGGTCGAGGGCGTCGCACTCGATGCGAGCGGCGCGGCGTGCGGGGTCGAGGTGCGCACGCCAAACGGCATGCGCCCGATGCGCGCGTCGCTGGTGATCGGCGCCGACGGTCTGCGCTCGATCGTATCACGCCGTCTGGCGCTCGCCCACCAGTCGCGTTGGCCGCGTCGCGTGGCACTGGTGGCGCACTATCGGGGTGTCCGCGACATCGGCACGCTCGGCGAGATGCACGTGACCCGCAATGGCTACGTGGGGCTCGCTCCCGTCTCAGGTGGGCTGACCAACGTGGCGTTGGTGGTGCCACGGCGAGCGGCGCAGGGTATGGCGGGCGATCCCACGGCATTTCTCGACGCTTGGATCGCGGCACAACCCACGCTGCACCCGCGCTTTCGCGATGCGGTGCGCGTGACGTCGGTACGGGCCACGGGGCCGTTCGCCTCGCATGCCACGCGGGCGTGGGCACCCGGCGCGATGTTGACCGGTGACGCCGCCGACTTCTACGACCCGTTCACGGGCGAAGGCATCTACGCGGCGCTGCGCGGTGGCGAGTTGCTGACCCCCTTCGCCGTCGACGCCGTTCACGCGTGCGAGCAGGCCAACGCGCGCGGAATGCGCCACGCACTCCGGGGCTACGAGAAGGCGCGCCAACGGTGTTTTGCTGGCAAATGGCGGATCGAGAAGCTCATTGGAGCCGCCGTGGCTTTTCCGTTGTTGATGAATCACGCGGCGCGCGTGCTCACGCGCGATCGCGATCTCGCCGACCTCCTCGTCGGCGTCACCGGCGACTTCGTTCCGCCATCGGCGGTGCTACGCCCGCGCACGCTGCTCCGTTTCCTTTCGTGATGATCGATCAAGACTTCTTTCGCGCCGTCCTCGGCCGCTTCGCATCCGGTATCACCGTGATCACGACACACGACGCGAGCGGCGCGCCGCACGGCATGACCGTGAGCGCGTTCACGTCGCTCAGTCTCGACCCACCGCTCGTGCTGGTGTGCATCGGAAACGATGCCACGATGGCGCCGGTGATGGCGCACGCCACCAGCTTTGCGGTGAACGTGCTGGCGGATTCGCAGGAGGCGCTCTCTCGTCGATTCGCCGGCAACGTGGACGATCGCTTTGAGGGTGTGGGCTACGTAGACGGTGAATTGGGCGACGCCGTGCTCGACGATGTGTTCGCGTCGATGCAATGCCGCATTGTGGCGCGCCATCCGGCGGGCGATCATGTGATCGTGATCGGGCATGTGCAGCAGGCCGCCGCGCGCGACGCGAAACCGCTGCTCTACTATCGCGGTGGGTACGCGCAGTTGGAACGATAGACTCGCGCCTCGATTCCATGCTCACGCCAGCGCGCCAACGCGGCACCGAAATCCTCGACAACCCGGGTGCGGATCCTACGCTCGCGTTGCGTTCGCTTCGCGATGTCGCGTTGGCCAACCGCTTCTTTGGCGGACGCCGCGCGGTGCTCGCCGAGGTGCGGCGGGTGCTGCGGGTGCTGCCGGTGCTGCCGGTGCTGCCGGTGCTGCGCGACTGGCCGACGGCGCGCGCCGTGCAGCAGCCGGTCACCTTGCTCGACATCGGCACCGGACTCGGCGACATTCCCCGCGCCGCGCAGCGCATGGCGGCAGGCACGTTGCGGCCCCTGACGACGATCGGCATCGAGCTCATTCCGGCACTCGCGCAGGCGGCCAGTGCGTCGTGCACGCATGCGCTCGCGGCCGATGCGATGGCGCTGCCGTTCGCCGATGACAGCATCGATATCGTGACCTGCTCGCAGGTGCTGCACCACTTCGACGGACGGGATGCCGATCGCCTGCTGCAAGAATGCACCCGCGTGGCACGCTCGGCCGTGATCATCGGCGACCTGCGTCGTAGCTGGTTTGCGGTGGCCGGACTCTGGGCGGCATCGTTCCTGCTGGGATTCCATCCCGTGAGCCGACACGACGGCATCGTCTCGATTCTGAGGGGGTTCACGCGCGACGAACTGCAGGCGCTCGTGGAGCGCGCCACCGGATGTCCCGTACGCGCGCAACGCGCTCCCGGATTCCGGGTGGTCGCCGTGTGGTCGCCGCCCCCGCGTCCGGGTGCGTGCGTGTAATGTCTTCGACTCTCCCTTCAGCCTCGCCCATGCACGCGAACTACGAACTTGCTCGGCCACCGGCCGATCGACTGGTGACACAGATCGACGAACGGCTGGTGCGTGCGCCGGTGGCGCGCATCTTCGAGATCGCGAGAGAAGTTGAGCACTGGCCGGCGTATCTGCCGCATTATCGGTTCGTCCGCTTCCGCCATCGCACGCCAGATGGCGGCGGCATGGTGGAGATGGCCGCCAATCGCCCGTTCGGCCCGTTCAACTGGCCTACGTGGTGGCTGTCAGAGATGGCGGTGAATCACGACGTCCCGTGGGTGCGTTTCAAGCATGTCGGTGGCGTGACGACACGCATGGATGTGGAATGGAGCTTTACGCCGGTAGCGGGCGGTACGCTCACGCGTATCGTGCATGCCTGGAACGGTCCGCAGTGGCCGCTGATCTCACGCGTCGCCGCCACACAAGTGATCGCTCCCCTCTTCGTGCACGGCATCGCGTCGCGCACCTTGGCGGGTCTGGCCGCCGTTGCTGAACGGAATCCTTCATGACCATGCTGCGGCCCCCGCCCTCGACACCAGAATCCTCGCCGTCCCGCCGTCGGGTGGCGATCACCGGTATCGGATGCGTCACGCCGATCGGCACTGGCGTCGAGGCGCTCTGGCAGGGACTGCGCGCCGAACGGTCGGCCGTGGTGCCGGTCACGCGCTTTGATGCGTCTATTTATCGCTCGCAGTGTGCGGCCCAGATCGACGGGTTCGAACCGACCAACTGGATCGACGCCAAGCGCGTGAAACGCCTCGACCGCTTCAGCGAGTTTGCGGTGGTGAGCTCGATACTCGCACTCGAAGACGGCCAGCTCGATCTGGCCCGCGAAGACCGTGAACGGGTGGGCGCGATGATGGGCACGGCACTGGGCGGCGTGGGCTACGCCGAAGAACAAGCCGCACGTTTTCTGCACGGTGGATTGCGCGCCGTGGATGCCACCCTGGCGCTGGCCGTATTCGGCGGGTCGGCCAGCTGCAACATGGCCATCGAGTTCGGCGTGTCGGGTCCCAACTCCACGAACGCGATGAGCTGCGCATCGGGGTCGATGGCCATCGGCGAGGCGTTCCGTCAGATCCGCGACGGCTACGCCGACGTGATGCTGGCCGGCGGATCCGAAGCGCCACTCGCCACGCTCTGCTTCGGTGCCTTCGCGCTCATTCGCGCGATGTCCACGCGCAACGACGATCCGGCCCGCGCCTCACGTCCGTTCGATAAGGCCCGCGACGGTTTCGTGATGGGCGAAGGCGGCGCCGTGCTGCTGCTCGAGGAATGGTCGCACGCCGTGGCACGCGGGGCGCGCATTTACGCGGAGCTCGGCGGCTACGGCACCACCAACGATGCGCATCACATGACCGCCCCCCGCCCCGATGGGGCACAAGCCGCTCGATGCATGCGCAACGCACTGCGCGATGCCTCGGTGAGCGTGGAGCAGATCGACTACATCAACGCCCACGGCAGCAGCACGCCGCTCAATGATCCCACCGAAACGATGGCGATCAAGCAGGTGTTCGGCGATCACGCGTACCGTATTCCCGTGTCGAGCACCAAGGGCTACTACGGCCATGCCCTCGGCGCGTCCGGCGCGTTCGAAGCCGCCATCAGCGCGCTCACGATTTCACGCGGATGGATTCCGCCCACGCTGAACCTCGAGACGCCCGACGTGGGTTGCGATCTGGACTATGTGCCGCAGCACGGACGGGAGATACGCCCGAAAGTCGTACTGTCGAACAGTTTTGGGTTTGGCGGGATCAATGCGGCGTTGGTGTTGAAGCAAGCCGCGGCCTTCTGAACTGCGAACTCCCTAGGCAGCAGGAAGGAGGGTATCAGGGGGCAGGAAGCAGCAACGGCGCGCTGTTCACCTGCTTCCTGCCTCCTGATACCCTCCCCCCTGCTCACTAGGGAGTTTGGAGTTCACGAGTTCCAATTCCTTTACGCACCCTTCAAGTACGTCTCTGCGTACCGCTCAATGGATCGCTGAATCACCTTGAACGCCACTTCACTCTTCTCCCATCCCTGAATCTCGACGCGCTTGCCCTCGAGATCCTTGTAGATGCCAAAGAAGTGCTCGATCTCTTTGAGATAGTGCGGCGGCATGTCCGCAATGTCGTAAATGTCGTTGTGATACGGATCGTCGCTCGGCACGGCGAGGATTTTCTCGTCGGGCTCACCCCTGTCCAGCATCTTCAGCACGCCGATCGGGCGGCAGGTGATCTGGCAGCCGGGGAAGGTGGGCTCGTTGATGCGCACCAGAATGTCGAGGGGATCATTGTCCTCGTGCAGCGTGCGCGGAATGAAGCCATAGTCGCCCGGATAGTGCACGGCCGAGTACAGCACGCGATCAAGTTTGAACTGTCCGGATTCCTTGTCGAGCTCGTACTTGTTGCGCGAGCCCGCCGGAATTTCGATGATCGCGGTGACCAGTTCCGGCACGTGCGGACCGGGGGGCATATCGCGCCAGGGATTGTGCATGACCGAGAAAATGTTGGAAGAAAACAGCTCAGCGATTCCGCAGGACCGCGGACGCTTCGAGTGCAAAGTAGGTGATCGTCATGTCGGCGCCGGCGCGCGCGATCGCCACCAGCGATTCCATCATCGCGCGATCGCCGTCGATCCAACCGCGTTCTGCCGCCGCCTTGATCATCGAGTACTCGCCGCTCACCTGATAGGCGGCAAGTGGCATCGGCGTCTCGCGCTTCACGGCGGCGATGATGTCGAGGTATGCGCCGGCCGGCTTCACCATCAAAATGTCGGCGCCTTCTTCTACATCCAACCGCACTTCACGGAGTGCTTCGCGGCCGTTGGCGGGATCCATTTGGTAGCTTCGACGATCGCCGAACGCCGGCGTTGATTCGGCCGCTTCCCGAAACGGACCATAGAACGCCGAGGCGTACTTGGCCGCGTAGCTCATGATCGGCATCTGCGTGAAGCCGCCCATGTCGAGGGCGCGACGCATGTGGCCGACGCGCAGGTCCATCATATCGCTCGGCGCCACGATATCGGCGCCGGCCTCGGCGTGCGCCAACGCTTCGCGCGACAGCAATTCGAGCGTGGCGTCATTGTCTACTTCGCCCGAGGGCGTCAGCAAACCGCAGTGCCCGTGATCGGTGTACTCGCACATGCACACGTCGGTCACGACCACGAGGTGCGGAAACTCGCGCTTCACGGCACGCACCGCTTCCGGCACCGGCCCCTGCGGATCCCACGCCGACGAACCGGTCGCATCTTTTGTGTCGGGAATCCCGAACAGCAGAATGCCACCGATCTGTGCTGCCACCGCCTTCTCGGCGTCGCGCAACAGTTCATCCACCGACGTCTGCGACACACCGGGCATCGAGCCAATCGGCGCGCGCACTCCCTTGCCAGAGCGCACGAACAACGGCCAGATGAATTGCGCGGGATCCAGTCGCGTTTCGCGCACCATGCGACGGAGCGCCTCGGTTCGCCGCAAGCGACGCATGCGCTTGGGCATTAGTTGGCTCCCTGTGCCGCGGCGTTCACGGCAGCCTCCGCGGCGGCGGCTTCGGCCAGATCGTGTCGCAGCTCTTCGAGAATGCCGGCGCCACCCGCAGCGTACAGCTGGCGCGCGAGTTCACGTCCGCTCGATGCCGGGTCGTTGGCGTTGATCGGCAATCCGCCGCGCACCACCGACACACCGTCAATCGACGCGATCATGCCGTGCAGCATCGGTCCGTATCGCGCGTCGTACGTTGTGCAGGCGCCGATCGGCACTTGGCAGCCGCCTTCAAGCGCGGCCAGCAGTGCGCGTTCGGCGGTTACCGCGGTGCGCGTGTGCGCATGATCGAGCGTGGCCAGAATCGCCGTCATGCGTTCGTCGTTCACGCGGGCCTGTACCGCGATGGCGCCCTGCCCCGGCGCGGAGATCCAATCGGGTGGGTCCATGAACGCGACAATGCGCTCGCCGAGTCCGAGGCGACGCAAGCCGGCCGCCGCGAGCAGCGCGGCATCGACTTCGCCGGCGTCGAGCTTTCTCAAACGCGTGCCCACGTTGCCGCGCAGTTCGCACACATCGAAGTCGGAACGCAGTGCGCGCAGCTGTGCGCGACGACGCAGCGACGACGTGCCGACCTTCGCACCCTTCGGCAAGTCCAGCAGTGTGCGCGCGGTGGTGTTCGGACCGACCACGAGTGCATCGCGTGGATCGTCTCGCTCGAGCAGCGCAACGATGGTGATTCCTGCAGGATCGGCGGTGGGTAAATCTTTCAGCGAGTGCACCGCGCAGTCGGTGCGACCGGCAAGCAGGTCGGCTTCCAGTTCGGCGGTAAACAGCCCCTTCTCGCCGATCGCGTTGAGGGGGCGATCAAGAATGCGATCGCCGAGCGTGGTGTACTCCACCAGTTCGCTCGCCACGCCGTGCTCAGCCAGCGCGGCAGCGACCTGGCGCGCCTGACGCAGCGCCAACTCAGAGGAACGGGTTCCGATGCGGACGACAGGTTCAGTCATCCTACAACTTAATTGGGGCCACCACCGGTTCAGTGAGCCCGTTCGTGTCCGCAGGCCTTCACGATGCTGTTCACCCAGCCTTCCATCGTGGCAGCCCCTGATTCCACTTTCACCGGAAAGCCGGCCACTTTTGCGGCGCGCGCCGTGACCGGTCCGATGCAGGCCACCGGCAACCGACCGGCGTGCTCCGCCGGCAACGCATCGAGCAGCGCATCGACCGCACTCGGCGCGGCCACCGTGACCAAGTCGATCTCCCCCGACTTCACCAAGGCTCGCACGCGAGCCTGACCGTCAGGATCGGGGGCACTGCGATAGGCGGGCACGCTCTCCACCACCGCCCCCAGCGCGCGCAGCCCGTCGGGAAGCACGTCGCGGGCCGTCGCGGCGCACGGGTAGAGCATGCGGGCACCCTCGATATCTGACCGGGCGGCCATGGCGTCGAGCATACCCACCGCCTGCGCGTTCTCGGGTTGCACCGTGGGCGCGCGCCAGCCACACCGTTCGGCAGCGGCGGCCGTTGCCGTACCAACCACCGCCAGTCGCCGGGTGGCCATCGCCGCCTCGGCACCGCGCCCTGCCACCACCCGCGCCAGATGTTCGACGGCGTTCACGCTGGTGAGCAGGATCCAATCGAACTCGACGAGGCGACGCACGGCATCGTGCAGCGGCGCGAGATCCAGCGTTTCGATGCGGGTCAGCGGCACTTCGTATACGGTGGCGCCTTTGGCCCGCAGGGCATCGGCCAGCGGCGAGCCGCGCTCACCGGCGCGTGTGACTGCGATCCGCACGCCTTCCAAGGGTCGCTGCTCCGGAAGGCGAGCCCGCATCGGGGCCAGGATCACCGGGCGCGCTTCGCCCGCGCCATGCGACGCAGCAACAGCGCGATGTACCCTCCGTATGCCACCGCCGTGATCGCGTAGCCGGCCCACATGTAGCCACTGCTGTCGGGCGGACCACCCGCCTTGGGCACGTACGCGACCTTGCCCGCGGTGTCTTGCAGCGTCGCCGACGTCTGCATCGGCCGCGTCACCACGAGCGCACGCACTGACACGATCACGCCGCCTCCATCGCGGCACGCGCGTCGCGCAGCGTGGCCCAGCGGAAGCGCAGCCGCAGCAGCGCAAAAAACAGCAGCAGGAACGCCGCCATCGATAACCCGAAGGACATCAGCATCTCGGGCGGCATCTTCGGCTTCTCCGGCGCCAGCACAACGGCTTCGGGGTGCATTCCGCGAAACAGTTTTACCGTGAGGTGAATGAACGGCACCAGCAGTGCCGCCAGCGATCCCATCACCGCCGACAACCGCGCGCGCATTTCGATCGACTCCACGCCACTACGCAGCACGAGATAGCCCATGACCAGCAGCCAGAGGAACAGTGTGCTGGTAATGCGTGCTTCCCATACCCACCAGGTGCCCCAGCTCGTGCGCGCCCATACCGGGCCCGTGACCAGCACGATGCCCATGAACACCAGTCCCACTTCGGCCGACGATTCGGCGAGGCGATCGAGGCGCTCGTCCTTGATCCACAGGTACATCATGCTGCTGACGAACAGCAATCCACAGGCGAAATACAGCCCGATGATCGCCGCCGGCACATGCACGTAAAAAATCTTCTGGGCGGCGCCCAGCATCGCATCGATGGGCGTGAAGAAGAGCGCGCGCGTGCACGCCGCGATCACGGCAACGATCGCGATGGCGAGGAACGCATCGAATCCCTTCGGCTCCGGCAACGTGGCCGGACGCGGGGCAGCAGACGACACCGACGACATACCTACTCCTCGATGGTGAACGGGAACACCACGATACACGCCGAGACGAAGACGAGATCGAATGCGAGCAACACTTTGACCCAGGCCATACCATCGTCAATCGGCTGACCCCGCAACACCACCGCCGTGGCCTGCGCCGCGGGGATCACCAGCGGCACAAAAAACGGCAGCGTCATCATCGGCAACAACAGCTCGGCCAGTCGTGTGTTCGAGGCGATGGCGGCGAAGAGTGTACCCACCGCCGACAGGCCAAGGGACGCCAGCAGCACGATCCCCACAATGATCCACCACGACGGACCGATCGGAAGATCGAAGAAGAGCGCCACGGCGGGAAGCGCCAAGGCTTGAACGCACATCACGAACACGAGGTTCGCGATGACTTTGCCCGTAAAGATGGCCTCACGCGATACCTGAGAGGCCAGCAACCCGTCGTAGGCGCGCTCGGCCAACTCCAGTCCGAAGGACCGGTTGAGCCCCAGCAGTCCGGAAAAGGTGAAGATGACCCAAAGCACACCGGGCGCGAGATCCATGGCCGGAATCGCCGTAGGATCCCACGTGAAACGGAAAATCACGACCGCCAGCACCGCGAACACCGTGGCCGCCAGAAACGCGCTCCGAGTCCGGAACTCGATCAACAGGTCTTTCCGGGCAATCCGCCAGGCGTCGGCCAGATATGACGGCGCCCGATGGGTCGCGCCCTCCTGACGCCCGCTCACGCGAGCCCCTCATGCACGAGGGCACGATACTTCGCCTGATACCCCGGCACGTCGAAGCCCGACGGCGACACAGGCTGCTCGTCGACAAACTTGCCGTGCTGCATGATGGCCGAATGCGTGGCCAGGGCGAGCCCCTCGCTCAGGTTGTGCGTCACCAGCACCAGTGTGGCGCCATTGGCCTTGAGCGCTCCCAAGGCATCGGTCAGCGCCTGCGCGCCGGTTTCGTCGAGCCCCGTATACGGCTCATCAAGCAGCACCAGCTGCGGGCCGTGCACCAGCGCGCGCGCGATCGACACGCGCTGCTGCAATCCGCGACTGAGATAACGCACGGCGGTGTCGGCACGATCGAGTACGCGGAGCTGGGTGAGCACGCGCGTGGTGGCCCCGTCGGCGTCGATCACGCCCTGACATTCGGCGGCAAACCGCACGTTCTCCCGGACCGACAGCGCCGGATACAACATCACGTGATGCGACATCACACCAACCAGGCGTCGCGTTTCGGCATCACCAGGAAGCGGCTGGCCATGCAATCGGGTGGTCCCGGCCGATGGCTTGAGCAGCCCGCCCAGCAGGCGCAGCAGGGTGGTCTTGCCCGCGCCATTCGGGCCAAAGAGCGCCAGACAGGCACCTTCACGCAGCGACAGCGACACCCCATTCACGGCGCGCCGGCCACCAAAGGCGCGCACTAGCGCCTCGGCCGTCAGCGCCGGACCCGCCGAGACGGCGGACGCGACAGCTGTCGCAGCTGTTTCCTGGGGTGACTCCATCGCTCTACATTAGCAGGACACGCGATTGCTCGCGACACGCGAGCGACAGCGATCTGCGCCCCTTTCCTTCGGACACCCCACCGCGCCGGTTCGACCCGGACACCAGGTCTCCATGAGCGATATCGACGTTCTCCTGCACGAAACGCGCTCCTTCCCGTCGCCGAACGCCTTCCGCGCCTCGGCCCGTGTTCACGATTCGCGTTTGGCTGACGACGCTGCGACGGACCCGGTAAATTTCTGGGCGCGCGAAGCCGGCGAACTGACGTGGAGCAAGCCCTGGGATTCGGTGCTCGAGTGGACGCCGCCGCATGCGAAGTGGTTCCAGGGTGGACAGCTCAATGCCTCGGTGAACTGCGTCGATCGCCACATTACCGGCCCGCGTCGCAACAAGGCCGCGATCATCTGGGAAGGCGAACCGGGCGACCGTCGCACATTTACCTACTGGGACCTGTACCGCGAAGTGAATCTGGCGGCGAACATGCTCAGGAAGCTGGGCGTGGTGAAGGGCGATCGCGTGGCGATCTACTTGCCGATGATTCCCGAAGCGATTTTTGCGATGCTGGCCTGCGCGCGCATCGGCGCGGTGCACACGGTGGTGTTCGGCGGTTTTTCGCCGGAGTCATTGCGCGACCGCATCAACGACTGCGGCTGCAAGGTGCTGATCACCGCCGATGGCGGCTTTCGTCGCGGACAGATGTTGCCGCTCAAGCGCAACGCCGACGAAGCGCTCAAGGAATGCCCCACGATCGAGCATGTGCTGGTGGTCATGCGACGCCGGAGTGGCGTGGGCGACGAAACGTTCGCCGAGATGCAGGAGGGTCGCGATCAGTGGTGGCATCGCTTGAAGCGGCAGGTGCCGAAGTATTGCGAACCTGAAGCGATGGACGCGGAAGACTTGCTGTTCATTCTGTACACGTCAGGGACGACGGGAAAGCCCAAGGGCATCGTGCACACGACCGGTGGCTACATGACCGGCGTGGCGAGCACCACGAAGTACGTGTTCGACCTGAAGGAAGAAGATGTGTACTGGTGCACCGCCGACATCGGCTGGATCACCGGTCACTCGTATCTGGTGTACGGACCGCTGGCGAATGGCGCTACGCAGATCGTGTACGAAGGCGCACCCGACTGGCCCGACAAGGATCGTTTCTGGCAGATCTGCGAGCGCTACGGCGTGTCGATTTTCTACACCGCACCCACGGCCATCCGCTCGTTCATGAAGTGGGGCTCGCCGTACGTGGAGAAGCACGATCTCTCACAACTGCGCTTGCTCGGATCGGTCGGTGAGCCGATCAATCCGGAAGCATGGATGTGGTATCACAAGTACATCGGTCACGAGCGTTGTCCGATTGTGGATACGTGGTGGCAGACGGAAACGGGCGCCATCATGATCACACCGCTGCCGGGTGTGACAACCACCAAGCCCGGCTCGGCCACCACGCCGTTCCCGGGCATCAAGACGGCCTTGCTCGACAGCACCGGCAACGAGATCGGCGTGGGCGGTGGTCTGCTCGCGATCACGCATCCGTGGCCCAGCATGCTGCGCACGATCTGGGGCGACGATGCGCGTTACGTGGAGACGTACTTCACGAAGTGGCCGGGACGTCCCGACTTGTATTTCCCCGGTGACGGCGCCAAGCGCGATGAAGATGGCTATCTCTGGATTCTGGGCCGCGTGGACGACGTGCTGAACGTGGCCGGCCATCGCATCGGCACGATGGAGGTGGAGAGCGCGCTGGTGGATCACCCCGCGGTGGCGGAAGCGGCGGTCGTGGGCAAGACGCACGAGATCAAGGGTCAGGCGATCGCCGCGTTCGTAACGCTGCGCGCCGGCTTTACACAGAGCGGCAGCCTGCGAGACGAACTGCGCGAGCATGTGGCGATGAAGATCGGCGCGTTGGCGCGCCCCGACGACATTCTGTTCAGCGCGGATCTGCCGAAAACCCGATCGGGCAAGATCATGCGTCGCCTGCTGCGGGACATCGCTGAGGGTCGCGCGCTTGGTGACACCACGACGCTGGCTGATCCGTCCGTGGTCGCCGCTTTGAAGGATCAGTATGAGGCGCAGGAGTCCTGAATAACAGCGCTGGTGTGCGGGAACGCCCGGGCCGCTCCGGGTCGATCCCGTTTGCCGCTTGCTGCGGGGGGACGGGCTTGGGAGCGCCGTGCGGGTGTGGAGCGGCCCCCCGCAGAGATCGGCTCACGGGACGCCCGTCGCGCCCGGGCTTGCGCCGGGCGGGGGGGAGCGGCGTCGGCGGCGGATCCTGCGTGGGGCGTGGAGTTCACGACGCATGAAGGTGGCTCGAGCGCTTGTGGTGCACGCATCCGCACGGGTCTTGGCGGATGCACTGCCGCCCCGCTCACGCACGCGCCACTCCCGATCCTCACGCCCCCGCGCTTTTCCCCGCGCGCGGTGTCCCCCGAATCCGCTCGTGCCGACTGCCGCTTGCACCGCCCCGTCACGGCCGCCGGGTCGGTCCGTGGCTCCCCACAGCGGCTCTCTGCGGGGGAGGGGCCGGCACCCGAGCGAAGCGACGGTGCGCGGCCATCCCCCCGCAGAAAAGCCGCGAAGGGGAGGCCACGGTTCCGACCGGCACGCCGCCCGTACCACGATCCCGCCCCAAAGGCATAGGCACGAGATTCGCACGGGGAGTGATCGTGGTCACAGGGTTGGAAACATGCGATGGTTCAAATTCGTCAATACCCATATGTCCATTCTGAACAAACTTTTCCCCGAAACGCTCTTCCCTCGCAAGCTCTCGGCCGACGCCGAGCAGCGACTGCGGCTCGTGCAAGCGCGCGCTGAAGAGGCACTCATTCGCACGCACGTGGAGAACGCCCTGCTGTTCGTGGACACGCTCTCCACCGACGTGGGCTACGAGCGCGCACTCGACATTTACGTGCGTGAGATGGGGGTGCCTGATCCGCTGGCGTCCGTCGTGGCTACCCGTGCGCTGGTCGCACTCGGCGAAGCGCTGATGCCTGCGGCCACGTTGAATGCCGTGAACGACGAAGGCACCGCCGAAGCGGTGCCAATGCCGAGACTGCGTCTCGATGAAGCGGCGGCGAGACGGCGCGCGTAGGCCGCTCGCCACACCGCCTTGAGATGCGAGCTACTTCTTCGCGGTATCAGCGGGAGTAGCAGGAGCAGCCGGCGCCGCCGCCCGCAGGCTATCCACAATCGACTTCAACTGATCGAAGGTGAGCCGGCCCGAGTATACCTTATTGCCCACCACCAGTGTCGGCGTGCTGCTCACACCACGCTCTGTACCGGCCGCCGCGTTGGCCTGAATCTTCGGCAGATTCTTTTGCGTGTCGAAGCAGCTGTTGTACGCCGTCATATCGAGCCCGAGCTTGCCGGCGTACGAGTCGAACACCTTGCGAGGGTTCGTGGTCGCCTGCGAGTTCCAGTCCATCTGACCGGCGAACAGTGCGTCGTGCATTTCCCAGAACTTGCCCTGGTCGGCCGCGCACGATGCCGCGAGGTGCGCCGCCATCGTGTTCTGGTGAATCGACGTGAGCGGGAAATCGTAGAAGCGGAAGTTCGCCAAACCGGCGTCAATAATACGCGTCTTGATGTCCGGACCCTGCAGCGCGGCGAACTGGCCACAACCGGGGCATTCGAAATCGGCGAACTCGATAATGGTGATCGGTGCCTTCGGGTCGCCGCGAAGGTAGCCTTCCGCGGTCGGCAGTGCCGTACCCGGGGCCAGCTCGATCGGCTTCGGTTTGTTCTGCATCGCGTAGTAGATGCCGGCGCCACCGACAGCGAGCACCACCAACACGATCGGCAGAAACGCGTTGTTTGACTTTTTCTTGGTTGTCTTTACCACTTGGTCTCCTCGTCGTCTCCCGGCGTCCAGCCGGTTGGTTCCCATACGCTCTCGTCGGGTCGACGGGCTTCGTCGAC
Source organism: Gemmatimonadota bacterium (assembly GCA_031363815.1). Classification (GTDB taxonomy): domain Bacteria; phylum Gemmatimonadota; class Gemmatimonadetes; order Gemmatimonadales; family Gemmatimonadaceae; genus Gemmatimonas. The sequence continues at coordinate 2,003 of JANLVC010000198.1, read as the reverse complement.
CAGACGGCGATGTTCAGCCACTTCAGGGGTGTTGTACGTGCAGCGCGCTGCGTACGTCACCGATCCGCTTCATCAGTTCGCCGGCATGTGTAGCATGGCGTTGTCGGCATCGTACCTCTGATCTTCCGCCATCGCCCCTCCCAAACTTTCTCCTCGTCCTTCGGCCACTGGGCACAGCTGCCGCGGCGGTAAACTATCTGTCGCACCAGCATCGGCGCTATCCATCAGCGCTATCCTGCATGGGCCGTTCTCCCCCGGTTACCCTGAGGCCATGTACACCGAACATCTCCGCATTCCTGTGGGCGCCGGCTCGCTCCACGTGGAACGGGTAGGGCGGGCCGGACCAGCCGTCGTGTTCCTGCACGGCTTTGGTACCTGCAGTTTTCTCTGGCGGGCCATCGCACCACGGCTGGCTGATGCGGGCTACACCGCGCTCTCGATCGACCTCATGGGCCACGGGGAGTCCGATACGCCGACCGACGCCTCGTACGAACTCGGGGCGCAGACTGAGTACGTGGAACGAGCCCTCACGGCGCTGCGGCTGGCGCAGGTTGCCGTCGTGGGGCAGGACATGGGCGCGCTGGTGGGACTGCTGCTGGCAGCCCAGCGTCCAGAGCGGGCCGTCAAGCTGGCGCTGCTGGAGCCGCTTGACCCCGACGACCTTCCCGGGCCGGCCATCCGCTCGTTGCAGCGCACCTCGGCGTTGTCGGCGCTCACCGCCAATGCGCTGTTCGGCGCTCGGCCGCTGCTGGAGCCGCTGCTGCGCGACGCCGTGGCCGACCCGGCCCACATGCCGGATTTGCTGGTGGCGCGCTATCTGGCCCCCTTCGTGGGAAGCGGCGGCGCGGCGCAACTGCTGCAGTGCGCGAGTGCCGTCACCCTGAGCGATGACGAACGGCAACGTCTTGGCGACGTACGCGGCGACATCCTGCTCTGGACGGGTGCGCGAGAGGCGAGCGACAACCTCGTGGCCCGCATTGACCAGTGGCGCAGCGCACTCCCCTTGGCATCGGTGCATCCGATCGCCGTGCGGCCCTGTGGCGCGCTCGTGGCCGAGGATGCGCCCGCCGCGCTGGTCTCAGCATTACTGGCGTGGATTGCGTAAAACAATGAGACGCCACTAGAAAGCCGGTGTCTCATTGGTTAGGTTTTTAAGGCTGACCCGGAGTTCCCCGGCAGTGATGTTCGACGCTCTACCCAGAGGAAATGGTAAAGCCCAAGCTTCGTCCCCGTCGTGACGCCATGGTGCCCTCTCCGTATCAGGAGGCCCGTGACGAGCTCTTTCAGCAGATCATGCAGTGCGGTGTGATCGGATGTCACGCCGACGACCAGAAGGAGTGGTTCGACGGCACGCTGGAGTATCTCGCGGGTCGATACCCAGAGATCAAGCCTCCTGAAATTGCCGAACTGCGCACGTTGGGCGAGCGATTTGCCCAGCCGACCAGAAAGCAGGTGCAGGAAGCGGCTGCAGTCTGATTGCTTCATCCGGCGCCGGACCCAACGGGACCCCGGCGTCTCGATCGCACCAACGTATCTGACCAGCCTCAGCTGGCGCGATATACGAAATACATCGAACGCCTCCTCCGGGAGGCGTTCGTCGTGTGTGGGTGTTGAGCCGCTGCAGAATCGGTGGAATTGATCACACCGTGCAAAAGAGGCTCTTCGTGCTTTTGTGTGGGTGATTTGAGTGGGTCGTGTACGACGATCCGTCGCGCCGGGCGATCGGCGGACATTCGCGTTGATCCGCGGCAAAGCAGTTTCGTTTGGGTTCGCCGAACTGCATAACCGCCGATTGGCGCGAATGCCCGCGGATGACCAGCACATACTTTGATGGGATGGTCGTGTACGACGATCCGTCGCGCCGGGCGACCGGCGGACATTCGCGTGGATCCGCGGCAAAGCAGTTTCGTTTGGGTTCGCGGAACTGCATAACCGCCGATTGGCGCGAATGCCCGCGGATGACCAGCACATACTTTGATGGGATGGTCGTGTACGACGATCCG
>JANLVC010000160.1:0-54211 GCA_031363815.1 Gemmatimonadota bacterium | reverse complement strand
CCACATGCTCGTGCACTCGCAGACCGCTTGGTGCGGGCCGTCGAGGGTCGCAAAGTACGCGGTGATCGCCGCGCGGTTCGTCGGAAGGTCGGCCTTCCGCACCACGGTGCCGGCGGCATCGATCGTGTGGATGGCGAGGGTCCGCTTATGGAGATCGATGCCGGAGTAGAGCATGCTGAAGACCTCGGAGGGCTAGGGATGACGACGAGTATCTCGCCGCCGGGCCTCGTTGGGAATATCATTGCGTTGCTGCTGCAGAAAAAGCCTCAACGCACCTCCGCTCCGAGGTGTCGCGTAGCGCAAAAATGCACGTGAAGCAACAATGGCAAATGTTGGACGCTGTTCGGAGAGGATTCTCCGCCGTTTTGCGATTGCGCGCGCGTTTCCTGCGTCGCGATTTACGCCGCGTACGTGAGCTTTTCGATGTGATGCACCAAGCAAAACAGCAGCCACTCGCACGAAAGAACGCGACGTGGCGCCTCACCGTCGTCTCTGGGGTACGCAGACACTGCGTGCGTACGGCACATGGCGCGCAATCACGCTTCGCGCCGCGAACGTGTTCGCCAACATACCCGTTGGTCACGTTTCGGGGGCCTTTCCGATACAAGGACTTCCCCGCCGGACACACACACGTGCGGGCCTCGGCATCGTACGTGAAATCGCTCGGCCTAAACAGCGGGAGCGATCTCCAAGGCCGCGAGTGCGGCGAGAGTCGCTTCGCTATGGTAGCCTGCGTCGGCAGTGAGCACGGTCTCGCTCAAGCGCCTCCGTCGCACGGTGGCGGTCCAGCATCACCTGCGCGGCCTTCTCTAACTTCTCCGCCCGCTGCGTGAACTCGGCGCGCGTCCCGCTCCGATGTTTGGACGCATCGCTGGACAGCTTGACCCCATCAATCGCCAACATCTCCCGCCCGATCAATCCCTGACCGTCGCACACCGCCAGCACCGCCGCAAACAGTTGGGCAATGTCGTCGCGGAGCGTGCGGACGAAGTGGGCGATCGTCGTGAAATGCGGGGCCGTCATGCCGCACCGCGCCATGAACGTCACATGCGCTTGGGCAGACACGCTCGATCGCGCGACGGCGCACGATGCCCTGCGAGTAGGCGAAGCGCACCACCTTGAGCAGTATGGCCGGCGGGTACGCGGGTACGCGGGCGCGCCGGTCGTGTCGTTCTGGAACCGGGCATCGCCGTGCGCGAGGTCGACTTCGTAGTCGAGCAGCTGATGCAGCGCTGGCTCAAACGTGCCCGGCAGCAACTGGCGCGCGAGGTCGACGCTCACGAACTGCGGATTGGTACCGAGGGACGTGTCGAGGGCCATGGCGGGTGCTCGACCGCGGGGCAAACCGACACCGGGTTTGATAAATCCAACACCCGCCATCGTGCATCGAGTTCCGTTTCCACATCGGCGTGTCGTGGGACTTATCCGACCTCCTCGTTCGGCAGCTGTGCCTTCGGTCTGTCTTCGGATATTCACGATGGCCAAGTACCGCAAATACTCCCTTGCGGATCTCCACGCTGTTGCCTTTGGTAATACCATTCGTAATACTTAGATATCAAACGAGGAGGTACGATGGGCGCTCACACGCGTGCCGCAACGAGCCCTGTCCTGCGGCGTAGACGGCAAGACCAAGTCCCACGCGAGAAGACGTCGCTCTCGCTACGCGCCGATGTGCTGGAGGCAGCGAAAGCGCTCGTCTCGTCTGGGAAGGCGGACAATCTGAGTGCCTTTGTCGAAATGGCCGTCGAAGAGAAGGTCAGGCAATGCAAGCGCGTTGCCCTATACGCGGCGTATGAAACGGCGGCGAAGGATGACGATTTCCGGGAAAGCATGTCAGAGGTCGCGCGAGACTTCGCGACGTCCCTCTCTGATGGTCTCTAGCCCGGATCGGTCATGGCGTACTTAGGCGCGGTCCTCCAATGGGACCTGTTCGAGGCCGATCTTGACCCTTCTGTGGGTCGTGAGCAGGGCGGTGAAAGTCGCCCTGTCTTGATTGTGTCCAATGACGGATTCAACAAGGTATTCGATGTCGTCACAGTACTCCCACTGACCAAAACTGACGGAAAAAAGCGACGGGTCTACCCGTTCGAAGTCGTCATGCCGGCGCATTTGGCAGGAAATCCGCTCGAAAGCATCATCATGCCGCAACAGATTCGAACGATTCCCACGCATCGATTGCTGTCGCGCATCGGCCAGCTGGAGGGCGTGGCGCTCAGAAGGGAAATCGAGGATCGGATCCTCGACCATCTCGGCATCTCCCTGGACGCAGGCGCGTAGGTGGTTGGTGCCGCAGCCGCTCGCCTACGCGACGGTGGTCGAAGTGGCGACCTAACGATGCTTGCTGCTAACTGGCGGAGTGGATACGTGCCCCGCAGCAGAAGCCAACCCGTGATCCAGCTCGCCACGTTGCCGTTACTCCAACGTCTTCCCCTGGGTATTGGGAATCACCGACCACGTAATCGCCGCCATCAAGTACGCCGCGCCGGCCACCGCGAAGGCCGTCTGAAATCCGCGCGACGTAGCCAGTGAACCCACCGTGAACGGCGCCGCGGCGCTGGCAATGCGGCCAATGTTGTAGGTAAATCCCTGTGCCGACGCACGGATCTGCGTGGGATACATCTCGGCCGTCAGCGCACCGAATCCGCTAAAAAATCCCGTGCCGAAGAACGCCACGAACGGCCCGAGCAACAACAGCAGCAACGGGTTGGACAACGAGCCGTACAGCGGCAGCAGCAGGCTCGCGCCAAGCAGGTACACCACGTACACCTTCTTGCGGCTCATGACGTCGGTGATGTACCCGAACGATACGTAGCCCAGCCACATACCGAGTTGCATGAACACCACGAGCTTCGACATCGTGGCGGTGCTGAGGCCGATGCCACCCTGCGTGGTGGGCAGCGACAGATACGCCGGAATCCACCCGTTCATGCCCCACCAGCCGAACAGCGTGCAGGCGTTCATGAACGTCACGGCGGCGGTGCGCTTGAGCATCGTGCCGCGGAAAATGTCGAACACCGAATGGGCGCGCGGGGCATTCGGCAGCTTGTCGGCGCCCGACCGTTTGGCTTCAAGACGCGCCTTGTTCAGCGCCTTCCAGCCGTCGGGTTCTTCGACATGGCGACGCACCCAGAGCGTGAAGAACGCCGGAAGAATGCCGATGAAGAACACCGCGCGCCATCCGTAGGCGGGCAACACGAAGCCAACCACCGTGGCCGCCGCCGCGAAGCCGATCGCCCACGCACTCTGCATAAAGGCCAGTGCGCGTCCACGCGACTTGGCGGGCCAGCTTTCCGATACCAGGGCCGCGCCGCTGGCCCACTCGCCACCCATGCCGAGGCCCAGCAACGCACGAAAAATGGCAAACTGCCAAAAGGTGTTCGACAAGCCGCAGGCGGCCGTGAACACCGAATACAGCAGCACACTGGCGATCATCGATTTCGTGCGCCCGTAGCGATCGGCCACCCATCCGAAAAACAGGCCGCCGGCCGCACCACCCAGCAGCGTGATCGAGCCCAGCGCACCGGCTTGCGTCTTCGTGAGTCCCAGCTCCGCTATGACCGCGGAGAGCGTAAGCGCAAAGAGCATGACGTCGAAGGCATCGAGCGCCCACCCCATCGAGGCGGCGATCAGGGCGCGACGAGGCTGCGGCGGAGCAACACGCCACCAGCCCAATAGGCCGGCGTCGGAGGGGGCAGTGATAGAGGGGGCGGTCATGCGCCCGAACATACGTGACGGTTGCGTGGCACGCGACTGCCCCCTCCGACATCACTTCCTGAATGGCTCAATTCAGCCCTGACCGTGAGCGCAGAGCTAGAGCGCTACCCCAACAACTGCGCCGCAAATGTCGCGGCATCGATATTCGCGCCGCACACCACGATGCCCACGCGCTTGCCCTCGAGCCGCTGGCGTAGCGGGTACATCAACGCCGCCAGTGACGCGGCACCCGCGGGTTCGACGGCAAGCTTCGCCGCACGGAACGTAAGCCGCATGGCCTCCCGGATCTGGTCGTCGCTGACGAGCACGACTTCGTCGACAAACTTGCGGTTCAGCGCGTACGAATAGGGCTCACAGCGCGGTGCGCCCAACGAATCGGCAATGGTGCGCACCGCATCGATTGACTGCGGCGACCCGGCCGCGAAGCTGCGCGACATGGTGTCGGCGCCTTCGGGTTCGACCACGTACACTGCCGTGCCTGGACTCATCTGCTTCACCGCGCAAGCCACACCACCGGTGAGTCCACCGCCACCGGCGGCCACGATCACGGCGTCGAGCTCCTCGCCGGCGGCCCTCACCTGATCGATGAACTCCATGCCGACACCGGCGGTGCCGAGCGCGGTTTTCGGGCCTTCGTACGGATGCACGAAGGTGCGACCTTCGCTCGCTTCGATCTCCTTCACGCGCGCAAACGCGGCGTGCACGTTTTCCACCAACTCAACGGTTGCGCCAATTTCACGACACACCTGCACGCGAAACGCGTTCGCCGTTCTGGGCATCACCACCGTCGCGGTGGTGCCGAGCACGCGCGCCGAGTAGCCCAGCGAAATCGCGTGATTGCCCGCCGATACGCCAACCACGCCGCGGGCCAGTGCCTCGGCGTCGAGATCGAGCATCACCGACAGCGCGCCGCGTGGCTTGAAACTGCCGGTGCGCTGAAAGAGCTCTTCCTTGATCCACACGCGTGTGCCGTCGCCCACCGCGCGCGCCAGCGCGTCGTCTTCGAGCAGGCGCACCGAGGTGGTGATCACACGATCGCCCAGCCGTTCACGGTTGGCGCGGATCGCGTCGATGGTTGGGAAGTCGGTGTTCACGAAATTATCGCTCACGGAATTGTCGTTCACGGAATTGCTGCTCACGGCGCCGGCCGGCGATAGAGCCCCACCAGCACACCCTTGCCACGAATGTGCGACGCCATGGCCGCCATCACGTCGCGTCGCGTGAGCGGCGGTGACATGCCGGTAGGCGCCACGTTCACCATGGCGTCAAGGGCATAGAGTTCGAACACGTAGTGATGCGCGGGCCCCGTGGCCGGTGCGGCCGGGCCGCGATAGTACGGGCCGGTACCGCTGATCTGGCGCATGCCGTTGGCCGCCTGCGCACCCTGCGGCACGCCCTCGGGCAGCGCGGTGGCGTTGCCGGGGATATTCCACACCATCCAGTGCAGCAGGTCGTCGGTACCGTCACCGATCGCCGCGTCGGCATCGTGCACCAGCAGCACGAAACTGCGCGTGGAATCGGGCGCCCCGCTCCAGCTCAACGCCGGCGACACATCGCGTCCCGTTTGCGCAAAGCGCGCCGGCATCATGCCGCCATCGGTGAACGCACTGGAGGTGAGCGTCATGACGCGCATCGCGGCGCGGGCGGGTGCGCGGGCCGGCTGCGTGGCCGGGGTGGCGGGGCGGGCTTGTGCCAACGCGTCGGATGCGGTGCACAGCGCCGTCGCCGCGATCACGCCACGTAACGTCCGTTGTACCATCCTCTGAACCGTCGTCATCGTGGCACTCATGAAAAGGACTTCGGCATGCGTTTCCGCCACACGTCGTACCGCGCGCGCAGCGTCTTCACTGGATTCAGGTTCTCGCCCACTTTGATGGCGTTCGGTCCGCCCTGCTCCGGCTGCGCGACCGTGAGATACATCGCGTACGTGCCATTGTTGTGCGAATCGCCGTTCGTGTCGTTCTGGTTGGCCATCAGGATATAGGCGATGTACGAGGTGCGCCCTTCACACGGACTGGCCGGGGCCGAGCCGTCGGCGGGGAGGGGCGGGCAGACACATCGACTGTCTCCACCGTACTGGTCGGCGGTTTCAAGCGCCGCCATGACGCGATCGGTGAGCGCGCCCTTGGTGTGCAGAAAGGCCTTCACCGCGTTGGGAATCACTTCGCCCGGGCGCAGAATATTGCCCTGAATCGAGTAGTAGATCTGCGTGCCCGGCACGCGTCCCTGGATGTCCTGCGATACGTACCCGTTGGTGAGTCCCGAGTGTCCGGCGCTGCGGCCCGTGAGGTCGAGCAGTCCGAACTGCCGAGACTGAAACGACGGATCTTCGGAGAGCATCTCGATGATGCGCGCGGGGTCGGTGCCTTTTTGGAGCTCGCGGTACACCAGCATCTGGTTGGCGTGGGTTCCGTCCACGCCGGCCTGACAGGCCGCCACGCCCTTGCCGGGCACCACGACGGCCTGAATACCCATGAGGAAGGCGTCATTGTTGTTGACGCAGGTCGCCGACGCGATGACCACGCGCCCCGTGGCCGCGTCGACGGCGATCACCGACCAGGTGGCGTGGGCCGCGCGCGGCAGGGTGATCGAGAGCGCGACGAGGGCGGCCACACAACGAAGCGTGCGGCGGAGCGTTCGGGAGAGCGTTCGGCGCAAATGAGATTTCAGCATGCCGCAAACGTGCGCTCAGAACAACCCGACTCGCAAGGGAGCGACGGGTTACCGCACCATCCGCACGGCCCATTCGTAGACACCGCTATACTGCGTTGCCGCGTGATCCCAGGAATTGTCCTCACGCATGCCGCGCGCCCGCAACAGCGCCCAGCTTTCCGGGTCACGATACACCTTCAGCGCCCGCCCGATGGCGTCGGCAAAGTGGCGCACATCGTACGGATGAAAACGGAAGCCGTTGCCGTCGAAGCCTTCGCGCACCGTGTCGTTGAGGCCACCGGTGGCGCGCACGATCGGCACGCTGCCGTAGCGCAGCGCGATCATCTGGCCCAGTCCGCACGGTTCAAAGCGCGAGGGCATGAGAAAGGCGTCACTGCCAGCATAGATGCGCTGCGCCAGTGCGGCGTCGAAGCCGATGCGGGCCGCGATGCGCTGCGGGTGCGCCCGCGCATGTTGCTGCATCACGAACTGCAAGTGCGCATTGCCGGAGCCAAGCACCACCACCTGCGCATCGGTATGCCGCAACAGCCACGGCATGGCCTGATCGAGCAGATCGAGCCCCTTTTGCTCGACCAGCCGGGATACGATGCCCAGCAGCGGGCGATCGGGAGCAAGGGGAAGACCGAACTCCGCCTGCAGCGCCGATTTGCACACGGCTTTGCCAGAGGCGTCGTTGGCATCGAACGGGGCCGCCAGATGGACGTCGGTAGCCGGATTGAATGCCTCGCGGTCGATGCCATTGAGAATGCCGGCCACGCGATCGCGCTTCGCGCGCAGCAGTCCATCGAGCCGCTCGCCGTACTCGGCCGTCATGATTTCCCGCGCGTACGTGGGACTGACCGTGGTGACGACGTCGTTGAACAGAATACCGCGCGCCATGAAATTGAACGTGCCCGCGATGCCGGGGCCCATACTGTCTTCCGGCAAACTGCCTTCCGTGAGTCCGGCCAACGCCAGCGTTTTCGTGCTGCGCTGCCCTTGATAGGCGAGGTTGTGAATCGTGAACACCGTGGCCACGCCCCCGAAGGTGTACGCGTAGTACGTTTTCAGGTAGTTCGCGATCAGGGCGGCATGCCAGTCGTGACTGTGCACCACCTCGGTCTGCCACCGATCCACCTCGCGCAGATGTTGCATCAGCGCCAGTACGCCACGCGCGAAAAGAATGAACCGGCGATCGTCGTCGCCCTCCCCGTAGATCGCCTGGCGTTCGAACGCCGCGGGAATATCGAGCAGATACACGGGCGTTTCGCTGTCGGCCAGCGTCCAAATCCGCAGCTCTTCCTGCCGCTCGCCAACCGTCAGGAAGGACGCCGCGATAGGCCCCTGTACGGGCACCCCGCGTTCGCGCAGCTCGCGGAAGTAGGGCATCACGACCCGCACGTCGTGCCCGGCGCGGCGCAACGCGGAGGGGAGGGCACCGGCCACATCGGCCAGTCCGCCCGTCTTGATGAGTGGTGCGACTTCAGCGGCCGCGAAAAGGACGTTCATGCGTGAAAAATGTAGTGTGGATTCGCTGTAGAACACCCTTTCGCGAGATGAGCCCGCCGCCCAGAATGAGGAAGCGGTGATTCCTTTCCCGATTGCGAGTACTCCCAACATGACGTCTACGCTCCGCCCCGGCACGATTGCCCGAACCGCCATGGCCTATGTGCTGGCCGGAGGCCGCGGATCGCGCCTGTATGAGTTGACCGATCGACGGGCCAAACCGGCCGTGTATTTCGGCGGCAAGACGCGCATCGTCGACTTCGCACTCTCGAACGCGCTCAATTCAGGCATCCGTCGCATTGGCGTGGCCACGCAGTACAAGGCGCACAGTCTGATCCGCCACCTGCAGCGCGGCTGGAACTTCCTGCGCCCCGAGCGCAACGAAAGCTTCGACATTCTGCCGGCCAGCCAACGCGTGAGCGAAACGCAGTGGTACGACGGCACGGCCGACGCCGTGTATCAGAACATGGATATCATCGAGACCTATCACCCGGAGTACATGGTGATCCTGGCCGGTGATCATATCTACAAGATGGACTACGAGCTTATGCTCGAGCAGCACGTGGCGCAGAACGCCGACGTGACCGTTGGCGTACTCGAAGTAGCGCGCAAAGACGCGTCCGGATTCGGGGTGATGCACGTGGATGCCGACGACCGCATCGTGCACTTTCTGGAGAAGCCGGCCGACCCTCCCGCGATTCCGGGACAGCCGGAGATGGCGCTTGCCAGCATGGGCATCTACGTGTTTAAAACCACGTTTTTGTTCGATCTGCTGCGCCGCGACGCCGCCGACCCGACGTCGTCGCGCGACTTCGGCAAGGACATCATTCCCTACGTCGTGGCCAACGGAAAAGCGGTGGCGCACCGCTTCGGCACGTCCTGCGTAAAGGCCGATCGCGAAGTGGAAGCGTACTGGCGTGACGTGGGCACGATCGACGCGTACTGGGAGGCGAACATCGACCTGACCAGCGTAATTCCGTCGCTCGACCTGTACGATCAAAACTGGCCGATCTGGTCGTACAGCGAAATCACCGCGCCGGCCAAGTTCGTGCACAACGATACGCACCGTCGTGGCGCCGCCATCAATTCACTGGTGGCCGGCGGCTGTATCGTGTCGGGCTCGCACGTCGAGAAATCGTTGCTGTTCACCGGCGTGAAAGTGCACTCCTTCGCGCATCTCGATGGTGCCGTCGTGCAACCCTATGTCGAAATCGGCCGCGGTGCCCGCTTGCGCAACGTGGTGATCGATCGCGGCGTGGTCATTCCCGCCGGTCTCGTGGTCGGTGAGGACCCCGAGAAAGATGCCCAGCGGTTTCGCAGAACGGAAAAGGGCCGCGTATTGATTACGCAGCCCATGATCGACCGGCTCCCCGAATAAGGGAGCCGGCAGCGACCGCCATCACGCATGGCAGAGATACTTTTTAGGGCTCTTCGTGCTTTTGTGTGGGTGATTTGCGTGGGTTGTGAGCGGGTGCGCGTCGTCGTTTCGGAGGGGAAAGCGTTCTGGCGGTACTGGTGGCACGCGGGAAAGTACGTGGAGGACTTTCGAGCCGCGGCGCACACGGGAGTTGCGGGACGCGTATCGGTTTCGAGGCTTTACGCCGAGCCGAGCCGCGCGGTGCCGAGCCGCGCGGTGCCGAGCCGCGCGGTGCGGGACGCAGACGCGGATCCCCGAGCGGTTGTCCTCACCCTGCATCGCCGCCTACGGCCAGCCCGAGAGCACAGTGGCCCTCGGGTTTGTTGAAGGGCTCAACAACACGTGCACCCTGCCACCCCTTCCGCGCGATCACAACGCGTGAACATCACCCACCCGATTCAACGAAGATCCCAAAGTATTTGCTGGTCATCCGCGGGCATTCGCGCCAATCGGCGGTTATGCCGTTCCGCGAACCCAAACGAAACTGCTTTGCCGCGGATCAACGCGAATGTCCGCCGATCGCCCGGCGCGACGGATCGTCGTACACGACCATCCCGTCAAAGTATTTGCTGGTCATCCGCGGGCATTCGCGCCAATCGGCGGTTATGCCGTTCCGCGAACCCAAACGAAACTGCTTTGCCGCGGATCAACGCGAATGTTCGCCGATCGCTCGGCGCGGCGGATCGTCGTACACGACCATCCCATCAGTGTATTTGCTGGTCATCCGCGGGCATTTGCGCCTATCGGCGGTAAGGCTGTTCGACGAACCTAAACGAAACTGCTTTGCCGCGGATCAACGCGAATGTTCGCCGATCGCCCGACGCGACGGATCGTCGCACACGACCATCCCATCAATGTATTTGCTGGTCATCCGCGGGCATTTGCGCCAATCGGCGGTTATGCTGTTCGACGAACCCAAACGAAACTGCTTTGCCGCGGATCAACGCGAATGTTCGCCGATCGCTCGGCGCGGCGGATCGTCGTACACGACCCACTCAAATCACCCACACAAAAGCACGAAGAGCCCTTTTTAGTTCAAGCTCCGATTGGACGGTGGTACGTCAGGGTGAACACCATCTGGTCGAACGGGGGGCAGGGAATTCGACATGCAAACGCGAGTCTTTTTGCTGTCCACCGATCCCAATGTCAGGCTATTGCCGCGATCGCTCGCGGCGGGTCACACTCACGCGGTATTCAGATTGTACCGCATGACGCCCGCGTGAACACCCGCGAGATCGCGTTCGAGCTCGTATACATCGCCCTGAGGTCCAGGTGCTGCTGTCAGCAGCGTCTGCAAAGCGGACCGCTCAATCACCGACAGCTCCAGCGACAGCGACGCCAACGTGGCCGGCAGGTGATCGGCATGACGCGCTCCAACAATTACCGACGTCACGGCAGGTTCGTCCAACACGGCACGGAGCGCGACGGCGCCGATGGTCGTGTCATGCGCATCGGCCATCGTACGCATGGTGCGCAGCAGCGTCTGAAACGCGGCCCACCCGCCGAACTCGTCGATGATCAGCTGGTACTTCACCAGCGATCGATTCTCGAGCGGCGCAATCGGCTCGGGCACATCAAGCCAGCGCTCGTGAAAGAATCCACCGGCCAGCGCACCATACGTGAGCAATCCTACGCCACGTTCCGCGCACAGCGTAGCCATGTCGCCCAGCGCACGGCGATCAAGTAGCGAACACTGCACCTGATGCGAGACGATCGGGATGCCGGCGTCGAGCAACGCACGAAGTCGCGGTGTGTCGAAGTTGGTAACACCAAGCTGCCGGACTTTGCCGATGCGCTTCAGCTCCGCGAGATGTCCGGCCGCCTCGAGCCATCCCGGTACATCGAAATCCCACCAGTGCAACTGCACGAGATCGAGCGCATCGACGCCCAGCCGCGCGAGCGAACGATCAATGAGTCGCTCGATATCCAGGCGCGCGAGCGTGGGCAGCGCGTCACGATCGGGCACGCACTTGGTGTGCACGCGAATGGTAGGCGCCGCGGCGCCGTGCTGCGTGTGCCAGTCGTGCAGGAATTCGCCGATAAGCGCTTCCACGCCGGTGTAGATGTCGGCACAGTCAAACGCCGTGATGCCCGCCTCGGCGAACATCACCATGTCGGCAATGGCATGCGCGCGGTCAATCGTGCCATGTCCGCCGGCCAGCTGCCAGCCGCCCTTGATGAGACGGGGCACCACGTACCCCGGCGCCAGTTCGCGCGTGGGCACCGGCGGTTGATCAACGGCGTTCACAACGCGTCCGGCGCAGGAGGCAACGGCACCAGCGTCACGTCGGCATGATAAAACGTCGTGGTGCCGGTGCGCGTGATGCGAAACCGCCCGCCGCAGTGCGGATCAGGACAGGCAATCTCGGCGTCGGTGGTCATCCAGTCGTTGGGATGCGTGGGACGCTGCTTGGCCGGCAGCAGCGGCAACAATGCGGCCAATGGATAGAGCGGGAACGTCTGACCGGTCGGGAACTCGAGATTCTCGCCGCGCAGCGTGAAGTAGTCGCCCGTTTGATGGTTGCACACCATGGGGCGGTCGGTGGCGATCACGTCGACCCGCAGGTCGAACAGCGTGAACGCGTCGTCGCGCGCGGTCGGATTGGTATCCCGCGTGGTATCCCGCATGGTATCCGGCATGGTCTCAGACATGGCGCGAACGATAGCGCCACACGACCTTGTCCTGCCATATGCGCAACCCAACGCCGTTCCCTGCCCCTTCGCCGACTCCGCTCACGTTTTACGGCGGACTTGCCGGTGCGCTGGCGCCATTCGCCGCCTTTCTCGCCGGTGTGGCGTGGCTCGCGCTTAGCGGAGCCCCAGATGAAAAGGGATTCTGGCCCATTCTGCTGGGCGCGCTCACACTGGGGCTGCTACTGGCAAAGGACCGCGAGCGGTACGCCGAGGCGATGCTCGATGGCATGAGCCAGCGCGTGGTGATGGTCATGGTGTGCGCGTGGCTCTTCGCCGGCGTGATGGGCGCGGTGCTGAGTGCAGGCGGCCTGGTGACCGGGCTCGCGTGGCTCTCGCGCACGCTGGGTCTCAGCGGCGGCGCGTACGTGGCCGCGACGTTTCTCACCACGGCGATCGTGTCCACGGCCACCGGCACGAGCTTCGGTACGATCCTGTTGTGCGGTCCGATTCTGTATCCGGCCGGCGGTGCGGCGGGCGCCATGCCGGCGGCCCTGATGGGTGCGGTGCTCGCCGGCTCGACATTTGGCGACTCGATGTCGCCGGTGTCGGATACGACCATTGCCTCGAGTGGCACGCAGCGCGTGGACATCGGCGGCACGGTGCGCAGCCGGCTGTGCTATGCCGTGCCGGCGGGACTCGTGGCGTTGGTGGTGTCGGCGCTGCTGGGCGGCGGCGGACCGGTGATCGACACCGTGGGCGCCGCCGTATCGGGCGCGGCGCCGGCACCTCCCGCGTCGCCGAAGGGTCTGGTGCTGCTCGTGTCGCCGGCGCTCGTCATCGCGATCCTGCTGCGTCGCACGCATCTGATCACGGCGTTGCTGACCGGCGTGGCGAGTGCCGTCGGCATCGCCCTCGCGTTCCAGCTGGTCACATCGTACGACCTGTTGCACATCGCCCCCGGCACCTTCGGCGCGACGGGCGTGCTGGTGGACGGCATGCAACGCGCGATCGGGGTGAGTGTGTTCACGCTATTGCTGGTGGCACTGGTGGGGACACTGCAGGCCACCGACGTGCTTGACCGTTTGGTGAAGGCATCGACGCAGCGGGCGCACACGGCCCGGGCCGCCGAGGGGTGGATGGTGGGGGTGGTGTCGGCGGCGGTGCTGCTCACCACGCATAGCGTGGTGGCCATTCTGGCGGTGGGCGAGTTTGCGCGTCAAACCGGTGAGCGATTCGGCATCGATGGCTATCGTCGCGCCAATCTGCTCGATCTCACGGTGTGCACGTGGCCGTTTCTGTTGCCGTACTTTCTGCCCACGATACTCACGGCCAGCGCGAGCCGCAGTGGCGAGGCGTTCGGGATGCCCGCCCTCGCCGCCGGCACGGTGGGCCTGTACAACACGTACGCCTGGGCACTGGTGGTGACGGTGTTGGTGGCGGTCAGTACGGGATACGGGAGAAAGCGCTGAGGCCGGTCGTGACGGGTATGCGTTTCGGCCGGCGTGAGAAGCAAACGTGAACGCCGAGGCTATACGGAACGCGCGGTCGTACCCAAACGACTCGGCAACCTGTCCAGCCGGTCGCGCAGCATCAGCACGCCGACCAGTACCACGAAACCCATACCCAGCAACACCCACTTGGCCCTCGCCATCGTGTAGCGCGCGGCGATGGTGTGTTGTCCGGCGGGGAGATCAAAACCGATGTACACCGGCGATACCATGTAGGTGGGTATCGGCGTGCCGTCTACCGTGACGCGCCAGTTCGGGTGATACGTGGTTTTGAGAATCAGCGACGACGGCGCCGGACAGTCGACCACGAGATCGATGATGCCGGCTTCCGCATGTTCCGACAACGTGCGGCCGCCACCGGGACAGCCACGGGTAGGTACCAGTGGGCCGCGCGGCTGTCGGAAGTCCCAACGGATGAATTGCTTCGCGGTTGGCGCCGCACTCTTACTCCAGGCCTCGACGCCACGCAGCAACTCGAGCTGCGAGCCGGCCGCCCGACGTTCCACAACGGCGCCGTAGGTGGCGATGCCGGTGGTGGCCACGCGATACACCGTGTAGCGCGGCGTGCGCGCAAGCGGCGACATAAAGCCATCCACCGGTGCGCCGCTGGGCAGGGCCACGTAGCGTACGTCGAGCACGTCGTATTGCGCGGGATCACGATCGCGGAAGCTCACCACCATATCGGCGTTGAGCGACAACCCCTGAAACAGCGGCGCCACGGCGGGCAGCCCGCGATCCTTCAATACATCGTAGGCGCGTAGGAGCGGACCGATGCGCCACTGCTTGCCACCGTTGCTGGCGAGCCCCATGTAGGCGCGGCCACCCGGTTGTGCGGCAATCGTATCGAGCACCGTGGTCAAATCCGGATCGGCGCGTAGCGCGGCGTCGGTGGCCGCGATCGCGCGGCCGTCGCGACCGAAAAACGTGGCCCGATCGCGCAACGCCGGCGCCATGATCACCAGCAGCAGCGCGGTGGCCGCGAGCAACGCGCCGAGCGAGGCCGGCGCCGCGGGCACCGTGCTCGTGCCTTCGTGTACCCGTCCGATACGCCGGTCTACGATGGCCCGCCAGATCCACTCACCACCCACCCCGATCAGCATGAGCGTGAACACATCGGCGATACCGATGAACCGGTACACGAGATGTCCGTCGTAGCGGAACAGTCGACCGAGCCAGTTCACCTCGGTGGGGCGGAGTTGATACAACAGCAGCCACACCACGGTGCCCGCCAGTGCCAAGCGGGCGGCGCGGGTCCGCATGAACAGCGCCGCTACACCTCCCGTGAACGCCAGCCCAGTCAATATCGGCCAACGCTCGTCGTCGATCACCAGCCGGTGCAGCGCGCTGAACACCGAACGACTGCCGTCTACATCAGGGGTTCCGATACCCGGAAACATCGCGAGGTAGCTGCCTGAGCTCATGGCGAAGGGCACCAGCATGTACGCCGAGATCGCGATGGCGAGTCCACCCACGATCATGACACGCAACGCGTTCGTCTTCCACGTGTGGCGCGTGGAGAGCACCACACACAGCATCACGCCGGTCATCGCCATCATGTACGACCAGATGAAGTGCGACAACGCGAGCGCCGCGAGCGCCGTGATCGTGCCGGCGTACCCGCGGCCCGTGCGCATAAGCCGATATAGACCGGCCATCGCGATCAGCGACAGATGCTCGGCCCATAGCTGCGTGAACAGACCGCGGCCGATCCACAGCTGCCCGTCGTACTCCAGCCCGTAGCCATCGCGATTGGCGAACAGCGTGGTCGCGGCGGCACTGATCGCGGCGGCGCGCACCGAGAACTCCATGCGACGCATGGACCAGTATACCGTGAGCGGCAGGCCCACCAGCAAGAGGTAACGCGCGCCATCGAACACCGTGCGCAGTTCCGCGAGGCCGAACAGCAGTCGGTGTGCACCAGCCACCACGAGGTGTGGCAGATTCTGGTAGTACAAGAACTGTGGATATCCGAGCTCGATCTGCGGCATCCAGAAGTCGAGCGGATTCCGCCAGTGTGCCAACTCACGACTCGCGCCCTGCACCATCTGCCAATGCAGCGCGAGATCGTTGCTGGCGGGCACCGGCGTGGTAAACTCGGGAAGCAGTTGCCACGCCGTGATCAGCAACGGCACGAGCGCCAGCAGGGCCAGCAGTACGCGCTCCCAGTTCACGGCATAACTCGCCGGTACATTTCCCGCCGCACTCGGCATCGATGCGACGTCCGATCTCTCCGACGCGGAGGGCGCGTTACGACGTCGCTTGCTCATGCGCTTCGAGCGGAGGGAGTCGTAGGGGATCAATCTGCCGCCTGTGCGTCAACATCGCCCACGCGGCACCAATTCCCGCTTCTGCGTAGTACAGCAATCGCAGCGGGGCCACACCGACGGCGAAGAAGAAACCTCGACGCGAACCAAACCACGACAGCAGTGCCGCGTTGCCGAGCAGCACCACCACCACACAAAACGCGGCCGTGTACGCCAATGCGTTGTTGGAGAGCATCAGCGCGCCCAACGTGGCCGCGATCGACACGGCCGTGAACACCGTATACAGCTTTTCCCTGACGCGCAGATTGAGCGGGCCACGCTGCATCGTTTCACCGCGACGCAGAATGAGATGCATCCAGGGAATCGCGCGCTCGTGCAGATCGGTGCGCACCATGTTGCCGAAAGTCCAGCGCTTGAGGTGCTTACCCTGCAAATCCGGGTCGAGCAGGATGCGTGCGCCGTACGCTCGCAGCCGATAGCCAAGCTCGATGTCTTCGATCTGCGGCCGCGGATAGCGCGCCGCGTCGAAGCCGCCAATAGCCAGAAATATCTCACGCCGTACCGCGCCACAACCGGCCCAGAAGGTGTCGGCGTTACCGGGGTGCAGCATATGCACATACCGATGCAGCAGGTTGCGATACTGCGAGATGAAGTTGGCCTCCGATGGCGCGTCGTCGTAGGCGCCGAACGCCGCTCCGAGTGTGGCATCATTGGCAAAGTGCGCCGCGAAGCCGCGCAGCGTGGTCGGCGCCACCACCACATCCGCATCGATGAACAGCAGCACCGTTCCGGCGGCCGCACGGGCTCCCACGTTGCGGGCGTGTGCCGGACCGCGCGGTCCATCGGACACGCGCAGCACCTGGTCAGCCACTGCGCGTGCAACGTCGGCTGTGTCATCCGGACTGCCGTCGTCTACAACGATCAGCTCCCACGATGCGCGCGGCAAGTCGCTGGCCAGCAGTCCTTGCAGGCACTGCTGCAAGTACGCCGCGCAGCGGTACGCCGGCACAATGACCGAAAGAATGGGTACGGCAGTGTGCACTACGGACGCTGCTTTTCAAATGTGATACCAACCGACCGCAGTGTCGCGCCGCTGATGCGACCGATGATCCACGAATTGGGTTGCCCTGAGGGATTCGCGTATGCCCCGGTAAACAAAAACGTGAGTCCGTTCGCCGTGGCGATGGTAAACTCCACGGCGTTGCCGTTTACGGTACCCGTAACCGACGTCACCTGCACGAGGCTTTGTCCGCCCAACGTTAGCACGCCGTCGGTATTCAGCGCCGACAACTGACAGTCACCGGCCGTGGCGGCGCACCCGCTTGGCGTGGCCAGTGCAATCGTGTTGCCCGTTTGCACGAGGCGCACGTGCCAGTGTACATCGCTACAGGCCGATTCGCCCGACCAGAAGCCCGTCATCGTTACCGGCGCCACGGTGCCGGGCGCCGACGTGAAACACGATTGCACCGATGCCTCCAACGCCTGTCCGTTCACATCGGTCACACCGGTCGTTACCGTGGCCACATAGCCGTTGTTGTTGTTCAGCACCGTACTTGGCGTGAACGTGGCCGTACGCGAGGCGGGGTTGTACGACACGGAACCCGGCACCAGCGCGGCCGTGTTGCGGTTGCGCAGAAAAAAGGTGCTGGTGTTCACCGATGTGGCGACCATCGGCAAGCTGAACGTGACCAGCACTGGCCCGTTCACATCGGCATCGACCGAACGATTGGGCGGCGTGAACGACACCACGCGCGACGGCGCCGGCCGCGTCTGAAAGTTGAACGAGGCGCCCTCGAGTCGGTTTCCCGCGAGATCGCGCGCGGTTCCGCCCACCGACACCGTATACGTGGTCACGTACTCCAGTGGCGATGCTGGACGGAAGGTGAGCGTGGTTGCGGCCGCGTCGTAACTGACCGACCCAGCCAGCAGTTCCGTGGTGTTGGCCACACGCAGCGTGAGTGCGCCGATCGCCAGCGTGGTGGCATTCATGGCTTCGGTGAATCGCACACTGACGCCGGTCGTGATGTCGATCGCGGCGGCATTCTCGGCCGGCACGCTGCTCGCGATGCGTGGCGGTGTATCATCGGTGGTCGCCGCGGTCGTGAAACTGAAATTGTGCGCGGCGGCCATCGCGTTGCCGGCGGAATCGCGCGCGGCCGTGGTGATCGTGGCCGCATAGCCCATGTTGCCGCCCAGTCGGGCGGCGGGCGCGAACGACAGCGTTTTCGTGGCCGCCGTGTACGTCACGGCGCCGGCAACGGCCGTCCCGCCGTTCGTGATGCGCACCACGAACGCCGCGGCGCCAAGCGACGCGGCGTGCATCGTTTCGCTGAACGTGGCGGTGAGCGTCGTCGACGGGTCGACGTTGGCGGCGCCATTGGCCGGGAACGTGCTCGTGACCGTGGGCGGCGCCACATCGGCACCGATCGTCGTAAATGACGAGGTAAACGGCGTCGCCAGCGAGTTGCCGGCGAGATCGCGCGCGCCGGTCGTCACGGTCACCATGTAGGTGGTACCCAGGGCAAGCGGTGCCGACGGCGTGAGGGTGGCACGGTTGGTCGCCGCCGTATGCTCCACAACCGCCGGCACGGTTACGGCGCCTGGTGCGCGCGTGAGCGTGAACGACGTCGCAGTGATCGTGGCCGCGTTGATCGCTTCACTAAACGTCACCGCAACCGTCGCGGCGAGCGGCACGTTGGTGGCCCCGCCAGCCGGTGTCACCGCCGTCACCGTGGGCGCCGTCTCATCAACGGGGGCCGACGTGACGAACTGCGAGACCGCGACCTGCGCGAGTCCGTTGCCGGCCAGATCGGCGGCGGCGGTGGTGATACGCGTCGTGTACGACGTAGTCGGGGCCAGTGGCGCCGCCGGAGCGAGCGTGGCGGTGCGCGTCGCGGCCGCATACGACACTATGGCAGCCACGTTCGCTCCACCCGCGGTCGGCGCGAGCGTCATCGACGTTGCGGAAATCGACGACGCATTCATGTTTTCGCTGAAGGTCGCGGTCACGGTGGTGCGCACGGACACATCCACGGCACCCGAGACCGGCACGAGGGCGATAATCGTAGGCGGCGTGGCATCGATCGGCGCCGCGGTAGTGAATGACGTGCGATACGCCACCAGCAGACGATTTCCCGCCCCGTCCTTGAGCCCGGTCGTGACATCGAACGTATACGCGGTGCTTGGCATAAGCGGTGCTGCCGGCGTGAACGTGAACGACGTGGCGCCCGTAGCATACGATGCCGTGCCGGCTACGTTCGCCGGCGAGCCGATCATGCGTAGCGCCAGATTCCCACTGGCTACCGTACTGCCATCGAGCGGCTCACTGACGGTCACGGTGATGGGCGCGGCAATTGCTACGTTGGTGGCATTGCTGGCCGGAACCGAGCTTACCACCGTGGGACCGGTAAGATCGGGGAGCGTGAACGTCGACTGCGCCGTTACGGGGCTCGGCGCCGACTGCGCACTGCCGCTGCCCCGCGCGATCACCGAATAGCTGTACGTTTTGAGTTCTTCGAGGCCGAAGTCCGTGTACGTTGGCACGGTGACGTCGCCGACCTTCGCGCCGTTGCGCAGCACGACGTAACCCGTCACCGACTCGCGCGCCACATTGGCGATCCAGTCCACGCGGACCGACGTCAGCGACGTGAGCGTGACGGTGACACCAGATGGTGCCATCGGAATAACAGGACCGCTGGGGTCTCCCGAGCAGGCCACCAACGCCAGCGCACCGACCACGAATCTCCAGCATACCGCCCGAGCACGCGCGATCACGTCGTGATGCTCTTTTCGAACGTGATCGTGGTCTCGGGCAACGTGGGTCCGCTAATCTTCCCCGTCATGAGGCGGTCTTCCGCCATCCGTCCGGTGAAGGTGTACGTGCGATTGTTGCTGAGCGTAAAGGTGAACGTAATGTTCGGGTTATTAAACGATCCCGTGGCCGACTTGAGCGTAACTGGCAAATCGCTGCCCACGAACGCCACGCCGGTCGGGCTAAACGGAAAGAGTCCGCATCGTTCTGGTTGGCAGTTTGGCAGCAGCGACAGCGCCGTGCCCGTCTGTACAAGGTGAATGTGCAGATGTATGGCCCCCGTCTGCTCAATACCGATCCAGTACGAGGTTGCCGATTGCGCTGGCACGTTTGGATCGGTGTCGGTTGGCGCAGGGCCGCCGCACGCGGCAATGAGCGCGACCAGGGCAAGGGTGGTGATCTGTGTTGCGTACGAACGGAACGAGTGGAGCATTATGCGCCTGGATGTTTGTGCGGTACCGCAGCCTTCGGCGCCCGGCGCCGCGGCAATGGCGCGGGGCCACCCTGCTGCGTAAGTCCCATCGCATGCCCCATCGACACCCACTCCTCGACGGTCGTCACGTTGGACGTCGCATCGCGGTACTTGGCTGACGCCTCGAGAATCGTGGCGCGCTTTTTGTTGCGGGGGACGTTCGGATTGGCCAGAATGTCCGACACGACATCGTGCAGCGAATGCAGATTGTCAAAGATGATGGCCGCTTCCGGATAGCGCGTCGAGAAGTCGGGCGCGATCGCCGGAGACATCGGCATGACTGTGGGCAGCTTGCCGAGTCCACCGCGCGTCATCTCGTAGAAGCGGTCGACCACGGCGTTCACGTTGACGTCCATATCCGCCTTCGTCTCAGACGCCAGCATCGCGTCGTACAGCGTCATCTGAATCCAGTGATACGACCAGACGAGGCCGTTGAACTTGGGGTTCTGCTTGCGGAAGGCGAGCGAATACGGCTGCCCTTCCATCAGATTCATGTCCTTCGGATGCGAACTGAACGCCAGCGCCGGACGCGACTTGTAGTAACGCAGCAGGTCGGCGACATGGACATCGCGTTCGGCCGGCTTGCCCGCGTCGTGCACGAGCACGTCGTATATTTGCCGGTGCAGCATGTGCGCCCAGCTGAACATGGCGAGCGTTTCCGGCGCCAACCGAGCCCAGGACGGACCAACGGCCGCTTCATCGAGCGGCACGTGCGGCGGATTCTCCAGCAGCGATTTCGTGAGCAGGTCGTACTCGCGTCCATCGAGATCACGCGCCGCCGTGCTCGGCGAGCGCCATAGCCGTTCGTAGAGAATGGCGTGACCATAGTCGAACGCGTTGAACAGATAGCTGGCCCGCGGATGCCGCGTGTTGAAGGCGAAGCTGTGCGCACCGAGGAGATACGTCTGCTCGAAGTACTTGCCGGCCTGGGCCTGCGCGGGCGCCGTCACAACGGCGGCGGCGACGCCGTACGTAAGCGTGCCCGCCAGCAGGGCATGCGCGAGCGGCCGTGACGACCGAGTCCGAAAAGTCATGATCGCCTACAGCGTGAGGGCGCGACTGAGCGTCGTGCCGAAGGTCAGGAACGTTGCGCGGCTCTCGCCGGTAAACAGGCGCCCGAGCGCTGCGTCGAGCACGATGGAACGCGAGATCTGCGTGCGAATGCCCACTTCACCGGTCCAGTCGACAGGACGACCGATACTGCGATACTTCTGACCGAACACATCGGCCATCAGCATGGTGGAGCGCAGCGGCAGCGCCTTATCGACGGCGACGCCGACCAGCCAGCGATCGCGCGAGCGCGTGGCGCCAGGCACCGCCGCACTCAGCATCGACGACGGCACGCAGGCGAAGCGCACCGTCATCGCCAGTTCCGTCGGTGCCACGCTGCAGGCGCCGTGAATGGGCGGGAGAATTTTTTCGAAGCCGACCGGTGTGCGCACGTTGAACGTGCCGTACACGCCGTTGAAATGGATCCGTCCCACCGGAAAGGAGCGCGTCATCATGCCGCGCATCGAGTACGTGGGCGGGAGCGCCATGGGCCCGGTGGGCACGAACAGTTCGCTGGCGACGGCGAACGACGGAACATGCAGCGACTCGATACGCAGCTGATGCTCGAAGCCCACGCCCACGCCAGCCACACCGGCGCGCGGACGCAGCGCCCGTTCGTTGAAGAAGATCGGCGAGCGCACCGACAGCTCGGTGCGTGGCAACACTCCGTACGTCACGCGCGGCTCGAGCTGCAGTCGATAGCGGCCCTGCGACAGCTGCTCGACGCGCCCGTGGCCGAGGCTGATCTCCAGCGACTTGTGGGCGGTGGGCGTGGCATCGCTGATGCGCACCGGACGACCGGAATCGATGTTCCGGTAGTCGACCTGCGCGTGCGCGGCGCGGGCTCCGGCAAGCAAGGTGCCCAGGACCATCAGCGCCGGAACGAATGACGACGACCACGCGGTGTGAATCTTTGGCATGCTCGAATTAAAGTGATCCGTTTGCTGCAGGCCCGCGAGCGCGGCACAGCGTCTTCGCTGCGTGAGGCCGCCGCGTATCACCCGAAGTATAGAGAGCCATCCAGCGCTTGTCACTCAGGACGGACCCTAGGGCAGAGGTCGGCGCGCGTGGCCCACACGCCCAGTGCCAGCACCACCAGCTCACCGCCCAGCGTACCAAGCGCCGCCCCTTCGATACCAGCCACTGGAATCAGGATCAGTTTAAACGCCACGTGCGCCACCGTCGCCACCGCCGTATTGCGCAAATCCAACTGCTGCCGGTTGGTGGCCAGCAGCATGTAGCGAAAATGATTGTTGACGACATTGACCAGCGCCGCGACGCCAAGAATGCGGAGCGCCATCGCAGCGCCCGCGAACGAGGGCGAAAAGAGCAGCCCGAGCCCCCAGGGGGCCAGGACCGCCACTCCCGCGGCCCCAACCAGCGCCAACGGCAGCACGCGGGCCAGCGACCCGAGTGCTTCCGACCGGAACGCCGTTGGCGACTCCGCAGCCCGCTGAGCAAGTCGCGGAAAATGAATCGTGAAATACACCGCGCTCAGTCCCATCATCAGCGCGAACAGGCGCGACGCGCCGTTGTACCAGCCGATCTGGGCGTCACCCACCAGCAACAACCGGAGGAGCACCAGGTCCGATCCCAGCGCCACGGTCCGCAACAGCCACGAGGCACCGATCGGCGCCGACTCCCGCAGCACGCGCCCCCACTCAGCCAGCGGCCACGGGGCAACGAGACGCTCGCCGCGCCCGCGCAGCCAGCGATACAGCCCCACCGCCACCGCCGCTTCGGCCGCAACTTGTGCCACCGGGACACTCCAGAGCGGGCCGCCGGTGCGCGTGAGCACCAGCACCCCGACGAAGTACAGTGCGCCGATCGAGAGATTGGCCGCGGCCAGCGCGCGCGTTTGTTGCAGCGCCTGCGGCACCCACGTGAGCGTCAGCGCGCCCGTGAAGATCGTGAGACCGAACAGTGCCACCAGCGGCAAGATCGAGCGGAGCGCCGGCAGCACCGCGCACACGGCCAGGAGGAGCATGTACGCCACCAGCCCCAGTGAACTGCGCATCGCCATCACCGAACTCGCGGTGGCCCCGATCTGATCGGGATGGCGCGCCCCGTGACGCACCGCAAACACATCGAGCCCGCACGTGCTCGCCTGTAGCGCATAGGCGACCACGGTGGTGGCGACGCCGAGCTGTCCGAACGTTTCGTCGGCGAAGGCGCGCACGATCAGCAGCGTGCCCAGAAAAGCGAGGCCGCGCGAGGCCACATCGGCCATGGCGAGCGCGCCGAAGCGGGACAGCGTGGACGACGGCGCGCGCGTGCTCAGCGGTCGGTTCCTCGAGTCGCCGTCGCATCGAGCAACGGGGCGACGGCGCGCAGCATCCCCGACAGCACAGGGACACGCTGCGCCACGGCATACAGGGGCACGGCCACGCGCAGGAGTGAGTGCGACAACCGCTCGCGATCGGTGCGCAGCAGCGCCGCCGCGCGCACGTGCACCTGCTCGAACTGCGCGGCCTGCAACGCCTGGCGAAGCGCGCCGCTGCCCAGCGGATGATGATGCCGGTAGGAGCCACCGGTGCGTGCACGTACCCACCATTCGGCCATCGCCCGCGGCATCCAGCCGATGCCAACAAGCCCGACGTGCGGCTCCGGGAGCAGCGAATAGCGATTCACCGTGCGCAAATGCAACGACGCCCCTGGGCGCAGTACCCGATGCGACTCGGCCAGCGCACACGGTGCGTCGGCGAGCTGTTCCAAGGTACCAAGCGCCACGATGCGATTGAACACGGCATCGGTGAACGGCAGCGCCTCCGCGTTCGCGCACACCAGGCGTGGTTCCCTTCCCAGCTGCAGCAACCGGCGACGCGCCACGACCAACCAGCGAAAGGCCACATCGACGCCTATCACCGTCATGTCGCGCCCCACGACCTCCGCCAGGTCGGCGGTGCCGCAGCCCAGATCGAGCCATTGTTCGCGCGCATCGGCGCGCACGCCAGTGGCCTCCAGCCACTCACGCGAGCGACGCGGCGCATCACGCACATGCGCAATGAATCGCGCCACCTGCGCCGGCGGTGTGTTGGGCGTCATGCGCCAGTAGGCGCGCACCATCTGCTCGAGGTCGGCCGCTCCCGCCGTCTCGCGTTCCAGCGCCTCGCCTTTGGCGCGGTCGTCCTCCATGCCAATCCAGGGATCGGGCGACACCCGGAAGTCGGGAATGCCGAGCAGCACCGGATACGTTCGCGCACACGCCGTGCACTGAAACGAGGCGATGCCGGCACCCGGTTCGTGCGAATGCACTGCGGTCACCGGTCGGCGGCACATCGGACAAACAAACGCGAACGTGCCGATCCAACTCACGGGGCCCACGCCTGACGCATCGCGCGGCCCGCGGCACGGGCCCGCAGATACCAGTTGCCGGCACGATGACCAAACAGCGGAAAGACCGACCGGTTTCGCCAGTAGTACATGTCCACGCGTGGCAAGTCGTAGCGGTCGTCGGTGGGCGCGGCCACGCGAAGGCCGGTCCCCACGGCGGCGCCGTAGTGCCGCCGCACGACTTCACGCAACGCCGCATTCGAGTGTCCAAACGGATACGCGAACGAGGTGACCGACACGCCCAGCGATGATTCCAGTGAGTGACGACAGTGCA
Organism: Gemmatimonadota bacterium; assembly: GCA_031363815.1. GTDB lineage: Bacteria > Gemmatimonadota > Gemmatimonadetes > Gemmatimonadales > Gemmatimonadaceae > Gemmatimonas. Next base: position 29,576 of record JANLVC010000160.1, on the reverse strand, counting down.
CCACCTCACGGTCCCACGCCGACGGTGGCATACGGTCGAGCTGCGCATGGGTGGCCGAATGCGCGCCGATCTCGCAGCCTGCCTCGACACACTCGGCGAGGCCGCTGCGCGACAGCAGCGGCAAGCGCGGAATGCCGGGCGCCTGCCCCGACCAATCGTTCAGGCCGCCCAGCTTCTCGCTGACCGCGAAGATCGTGGCGCGAAACTGCAGCGCCGTGAGAACCGGCAGCGCGTGCTGCCGCAGATTCTCGGTCGCATCGTCGAACGTGAGTACGACCGTATGCGGCGCTACGGGTTCGGCGCGGTCCCAGGCCCCGAGCAGCTCGCGCAGCGTGATCACGTGATATGCGCGTCGCGCCAGCAACTCCATCTGGGCGCGGAACAGCGCCGGCGACGTCGAGATCACCGACCCCGAGTCGTCCAACGAGTGATACGTGAGGATCGGCACGGCGGCACGGGGTGCGCCGAGCGCGATGGCGCCAGTCACGGCCGCCTCGCGGCGTGCGTCTCCAGATGCGACTCCACCAACGCCTCATAGCGGGCCAGATGCACCTCGATGGTCCACTCGCGCTGCGCGAAGGTACGACCGGCGTGGCCCCACGCGGCGCGCGCCTCGGGCTCCAGCCGCATGCGTTCCATGGCGGCGCGGCACTCGTTGAGCGTGGCGAACGTGAGTCCGCCGCCTGAGAGCTCGAGCAATTCCTCGACGGCACCAAGCCGTCGGCCAATCACCGGCGTTCCGTACGCCATCGCTTCCGCAGCGCTCAGCGCGAACGTCTCGTAACACAACGACGGCACCAACAGGGCAATGGCCCAACGGATGTAGCGGCCGAGCGCCGACGGATGCACGGTATCGAGGAAGCGCACGTGCGGCATCGACTGCGCGATCGCGCGCAACGAGGCCTCGCGCTCGCCCGAGCCCACGATAAGCAAATCGGCATCACGATAGGTCGAGAAGATCGTCAGCAGATCCTGTACACCCTTCAGCCGCTCCAAACGACCCACGTACAGGAAGTATGGACGCGCCGGCGGTGCCGATGCTTTCAGGTCGACATCGGTGGGCACCGGTACGAAATGTGGCAGCAACGTGAGCGGCTTGGTGACGCCATCGCGTGCATGACGATCGCGCGCGAACCGGCTGGGCGTGAGCACGGCATCGACCGACTCCAGACTGTCAGCGAGCTGCGACGTGGCGCGCCACCACTGCGGTGGACGATGACTGCGCAGCGTGCAGCTGACACACGACCGCGACGTGCAGGCCTCACGATCGTTCTTGAACAGCACATGGGTGGGACAGACGAGCCAGTACTCGTGCGTCGTGTAGAACTTCACGGCCTTCCCCATGCGGAGGATTGCCGGTGCGCCCATGAGCGACACGTTGTGGTAGTGAATCACATCGTACTGATTGGCAGCGAAGTGCGCCTCGAGCTGGTCGGCATACGGCAGCGGACGTCCCGTTTGATGCACCTGCAACGCCGACCACCGCGGATGCGTCGATCGAAGTCCGATACGTCGCACGTTGGGATGGTGGGTAAATGCCACCGATGGTTCGGCGTCCGACTTCGCACGATACGCATCGATGGAGTGAATGACATCCACCTGATGCCCGCGCGCCGCCAGCGCCTCGGCGAGCCGATACACGAACACGCCGTCTCCGCCGAAGTGATACGGCGGATAGAACGTGGTCACGAAACAGAAACGACGCGGCGTCACGCGGCGGCTCCCGACTGCGCCACGACGCGCTCCAGTATTCGCGCCATGCGCTCCGCTCCGCGACGCCACGAGTACGCGGTGGCGCGTTGCAGTCCCTTGGCGCGCATCGACGCGCGCAATTCGGCGTCGCCGAGCACGCGCGACAGTGCCTGCGTGATGGACGGCGTGGAGGTCGGATCAAAAAGCACGCCGGCATCGCCAACGATCTCCGGCAGCGAGAAGCGATCGCTCACGGCGACCGGCAGCCCGCAGGCCATCGCCTCGAGCACGGGCAGTCCGAAGCCTTCGCTGAACGACGGGAGCACCAATACCGTCGCCGCGCGATACAGCGCCGCGAGCTGTGCGTCGGGCACAAAACCGGTAAACGAGACGCGTCCGCCGAGACCGGGCTCACGCACCAGTGCCTGCAGTTGCTCGTGGCAGGTAAGGAACGTGTCGTTTGCCACGTCACCCACGATCGCCAGATGCCACGGCGCCCGTGTGGGCGGCAGCGCCGATACCGCGCGCAGCAGTCCGTCGATGTTCTTGTGCGGACTTAATCCTCCGACATAAAGCAGCAACGCACATTCGGCCGGTAGCCCGTACTGCGCGCGCACGGCCGCCGATTCGGCGGTCGCACGTGCGCACGCGTGATCGTGCGTAACGTCATGCGTAACGTCATGCGGCTGAAAGATCGGATCGGCCCCTTCGCTCACCACGTCGATCTCGTTGGCCGGCATACCGAACACGCGGGCGATCTGCGCGCGCGCGCTCTCCGACACCGTCACGAGGCGCTGCGACTGTCGGCGCGCAAGCTGCGACTTGATGGTCCACAGCAACCGGGGTACGACGCGCGGAAAGATGAGCGCAGGATGCATTTCGGCCGTGGCGTCGTGGAACACCGTAACCACGGGCCTACGGCCGAACACCGGCACGTACGAGAACGACGTGGGAAACAGAAACGCATCGACATCAAGCGCACCGATCGCGCGGCCCATGCGCAGCAGATCGACCGGACGTCGCGAACCGTCGGCCGACGCCGCCGTGGCTTGACGCTCGGAGGTCGGAACCACGTGCACGTGGGCCCGCGCCGGAAACGACGCGTCGCGCCCCATCGTGCCGTCCACCACCAGGGTGAAGTCGTGCTGCGGACAGGCCTCCACCATGGCGTGCACAAGGCCGCGCGTGAAGCGGCCGTAACCACGACGGTTCACCCAGGTACAGGCGTCGATGCCGATCTTCATGCGCGCCCCGTGTCGCGCTGCGCCGCGCGACGCGCCTGCGGCATGGCGTAGCCGGTGAGCTCTCCCGCGGCCCATGCACCGAGAATCACCAACGTGGCGCCGGCGCTACGCAGCAACCATCCGCTGCGGTCGGGGCGACGGGCGCGGATGCGTTGCACGAGCCGCGCAAAGAGCACGAACGGAATGGTCGGCGACGCCAGCGCACGGAGTGCGCGCCACCCGAACGTGGCCTGTGCGGCCCGATAGCTGGCGAACTGCCGTCCACCGGTGAACAGATGCGTGGCCGCGCCACCAAACGACATGGGCAACTGCGTCGTCACCACGGCCTGCGACACCATCCACGGGCGATGCCCCTGTGCGGCCAGCGCGTCGTGCACCTCGTTCTCGTGAAACGCACGCTGCCAGATGTCGCGACAGTTTTGCAGCAGTGTCGCGTCGTATGCGACGTTCACACCGCTTACCGTTGTCACGGCACCCTCAGGAGCCGGCGGCATATGCATGCCATACTCCACGAAGTACAACGCCCAGCCGACAACGGTCCCGGCGCTGCCGTTGTCCACGGGACCGCCGAGTATGCCATGCCCTTCCGCGCGCGCCTGCTGGAGCGCCGACATCCAGCCTGGCGAGACGATCACGTGATCTTCGATGATCGCGACCAGCGCACCGCGCGCCAGCGCGACGCCACGTGCACGCAGCGTGAACACCGTGGCGTTGGGCACCGATTTCACACGCACCCACAAGAAATCGGCCGCGACACGGTCCGCCACGCATAGGGAAAGCGAGGTGGCCACGATCACCTCCACCGGAGCCGTGCTCCGCGCGCGCTCGGCATCGAGGTGGGTGAGACACTGCCGCAGCAGCGTCTCGTTGCCCCACGCCGCCACCACCACCGACAGCCACGGAATGGCACCGGGCGAATGCTCGGCGGTCATCAGCATACCCTCGCCATCGCACCCCCGTCGCCAAACCAGGCGCCGGTCACCTCGCCGAGGCCCCATGCGGTCACGAACAGCGCGAGCAGCGGCAGTGCCTGCAACAGTTCGCGACGGTGTGCGCCACTGCGCCACACCCGCGACGTGATGCGCGCGTAGAGCAGCACAGGCAGAGTGATCGCCGCCGCACCATACGCCGCACGCAACGCTGGCGACGACGACTGTGCACGATCGGCGGCATACGCCCGCGCGTACAGAAAGCGCTGTGACGTGTACTCGCCCACGGTGTAATGCTTCTGGTGTCCGACCACGATGTCGGGGCGGTTCCAGAGCGTGATTCCGCGACGACGCAGTTCGTCGTGCAACGCGTTCTCCCAGCGGCCGGCGTGCAGCACCTCGTGACATTCCTGCAGCAGCGCGCGGTCGTACGCGGTGTTGTTGCCCATCAACCAGGTGGCGGGGCCGGCCGGACGCGGCGCAAGCACATGACTATACTCGCAGAGAAAGGCGGCCCAGTTTACCGTGCTCGCGGTGGCCGTGTTCACCAGTGCACCACCCACCACCCGCACGTCGCCACGGACCGCCGCCACAAGTTGCTGCGCCCACTGTTCCGGCACGATCACGTGATCCTCGATCACCGCGACCGTGGGTGCCGTGGCCGCGTCGATGGCCAGCGCGCGCATCTGCGGAATGGTCGTACCGATCGACACGGGCAACACGCGGGCGAACGGATAGCGCGCCGCTACGCGCGTGCGCACATCGTGGCCGCAACGCTCCGGCACGAGCACCTCGAGCGGGGTGTGCGTGCACGATTCCGCCTGCTCGAGCGCCAACAAACAGGCATCGAGATCCGACCACCCGTTCACCGACGGCACGATCACCGACAGCATCGGCGGCGGCCGATGGCCCTCGGGTTTTCGCTCGGCGTTCGGCGCGTGCGATGTCACGTCATTCATGCGCGAACGTTACCTGATTGCCACGTCCGGCGGCGGCACGCAGCGCGCCGACCGCTTCTCCCGCGGCCCAGGATATGGTGAGCCCCAACATGGCCGGGAGGGCACGCCGTACCCGCCGGGGGTCGACACCGGCGGCGCGTGCTCCGCGCGCGATGCGCACCAGCAGCACCAGCGGGACGAGCGGTGCGGCCAGCACGATGCGCAGCATCGAGTGTCCATGGCGGGCTACGCGAGCGATCCCGAAGGCGACGCCGTGCGCGTAGCGCTGCTCCCGGTGCGCGTGGAGATCGGCCATCCCCTGCGCGGTGGCCAGCGCCGTCGGCACCATTAGCAGCTGCTTGCCGGCACGCGCGAACCGTCGGTGAAACTCGACCTCCCAGAATCCGCTGCGCAGTAGATCCTCATGCTCCACCAGATGCGCGCGCAGATACGCCGCATTGTCGCCGGGGATGTCATGGGCCGACATCACGCGGGGCCAACGCCCCGGCAGGAACGCATGAAAACGGACCAGCATCGCGGCATCGGCACGCGCATCGGCACGCGAGCTGCGAGCAGGGGCCTGAAGCGCGATTGGTCCGCCGGTACCGACCACACCCGCATCGACGCCCGCGTTGATCGCTCCGAGCAGCGCACCGGCCCATGCAGCACTCACCTGCATCTGCGCCGTCGTGAACGCCACGACGCGTCCCGTGGCCGCGCGGAGCCCCGTTCCCCACATCACCGGCGTAAGCGCGCCGGCTTCGGCGCGCACGCACCGCACGTGCGGATCCGCCACGCTGTCGCCCCATAGCGCGGTCGCACCCTCCGGCAGCACCACGATCACCTCGCAAGTGAGCCCGCTGGCCAGCGCCGCCACACTCTGCTGCAGCGCGCCGAGCGCACAGGTAAGCGACCCATCGCGAACAGCACCCGCGTTGGTCACAGCCAGCACAATGCTGAGCGCCGGCGCACTCATGGAACGGGCCACCCACTTAACGCGATGAGCCGGTCGCGAGTGCGGGCCACGTCAAGCAGGGCGACCGACGAAATCGGCACCGCGCCACGACCCGCAAAGGCGAGATACGCCAGATGCACAAGCGCCTGCAGCCCCGGGTACGCCAACTCGGCCCGCAGCCCACGTCGCGCGAGATTCACCGAGGCGGCCATCATTGAGCGGGCGGCCACACGAAACGGACGCCCCGCTTTCGACGCGCGGGTTGCCGCGCCGGCGTCGATCACGGCGTACCCGTGAAACAGGTCGGCCATGGCCGTGGCCTTGGTGCCAAACACCCGCAGTTCAGCACCGGTTGGCCGCGCCGACATCGAGATCAGATACGCGACCGACGTGTCGTTGGCGTGCGCCGTTATGCGCCATTCACCGGCACGCCTGCGCGCGACCTGCCACGGGAGGCCGTCGAGCAGCGGCGCGGTGGCCAGGTCCGACAGCAACGCCTGCGTCAGCGACAAGCAGTGTGGCAGAATCTCCGCCACGACCTCGTCGGCATCACGCGTGCCGGTAGCCCCGGCCGATGCCATCGTGAGCTCGACGTGCACGATCGTGCCCAGTTCGTGGCGCCGCGCCAGCAGGTCACGCACCCCTTGCTGGAACGGGAACTGGTGTACCGGCACGAGATAGCGGCCCCGTGCGTCGGCCAGCGCACAGAGCGCTTCCGCCTCCGCCGCCGACTCGGTTAACGGTTTCTCGGCGATCACGTGACAGTTGGCACGCAAGGCTGCTTCGATCAGCGCAACGTGCGTCGCGAGCGGCGTGCATACATGCACCACCGTTGGTGTTGTGGACTGTAACGCATCGCCGAGGTGTGCGAACACCGGCGCGTTGCGGCAGTCTGCAGCCAGTGCCGCAGCCCGGTGGGCGCTGGTGTCGACCACACCGACCACCGCCCCCCCACTCGCCGTGATGGCGTGCGCGTGCCAGCGGCCCATCAGACCGGCCCCGACGATCAGCGCGCCGATCGGTGCGTGGCTCATCGAGGCTTATCCGAGATGGACATCGCGTAGCTCCGCGATCAGGGCGTCGTCGATCGTGAGTCGCTGGCCCGTGGCGGCCGAGTGGTACGCCGCCGCGATCACCGTGATGACATCGCGGCCGACCTCGCCGCTGGCCGGGGGTTCGGTGCCGTCGCGGAACGCGGCCAGCGACTGTTCGAACACGTAGCGCGTGGCAACCATGCCGGGATCCTTCGGATTCCGCGCCAGCATCGATCGCGTCGCACCCACTTCCTGCCAGGCGATACCGGCCATGCCGTACTCCACCCGCACATGCGGACGCGTGCTGCGAAACAATCCGGCCGAAATGCGGGCGCGGCCGCCAAACGACGCCCGCAACGACGCGCGATCGGTATCGGCCCGTACTTCGAAGTACTGCGTTTCCCCTTTGGCGAGGCGGTTCTGGGTGACGGTGGCCAGACGCCCGCGGCTGAACTCCATGGTGAGCAGGGCGACCGCGTCGGTTTCCCCCTCGCGCACGCCGCAGGTGGAGGTCCACGCCTGCACCGCGCGCGGGCGCTCACCGAACAGCGCCATCAGGAAATCGACCAAATGCACGCCGGCCTCGTACAGCGTGCGCTGCAGCATTTCACCTCGCCACCCTGGCTCGGCCCACGGCGGCAGGTCCATCTGCTGCCACACCTGCGCGAAGTTGAGACCACCGGTGGCACCACTGCGGACCGCATCGCGAACGGCTTTGAACACCGGCATCTCGCGAAACTCATGATTGAGCGCCACGCGACGACCGGCCGCACGGGCCGCCGCCAGCACCATGTCCGCCTGCGCGATGCTCGACACGAACGGCTTCTCGCAGAGCACGTGCGCGCCCGCCTCGAACGACTGCAAACAGAGGGCCGCGTGCGATCCCGGCGGCGTGCCGATACACACCACAGCGGGGCGCGCCGACGCGAACATCTCGTCTACGCTCGCGAACACGGGCACGCGGAATTTCGCCTTCACGTGATCGCGACGGGTGGCGTCGAGATCCACCGCTCCGACGACTTCGATATCACGCATGGCCGCCAGCGCCGGCAGATGCAGCGTGGTGCCGGCGTTGCCGAGTCCGATGACGGCAACTTTCACCACGACCGTCCGTTCACGATGCCTGCCTGGCCGTACGTGGGCGCCGACCAGTCACATACAGCGACGCATACGAATAGACGAGTTCACCGCGGCGCCGTTGCACGGTATTGCAGCGCGCCACGAATGCGGCATGCACGGCGGCCACACGTTCCGGCGAAGCAACCGACAACCGCTTGCGCGCCGTGCTGGAATAGATCCGCTGCAAGTTCCAGAAGTCCTGCACGGAGTTGATCACACGACGCTGACCAAGCCAGTCGGTGCGCACCTCGGCGAATCCGGCGCGCGCAACCAGGCGCGGTACGATGCGCGGATCCTTCCAGCCGCTCGACGCCATTGTGGTGAGTTCCTCGGCCTCGGGCGCCGGGCAGTGCTGCGTTACCAGCTCGGTGAGAAACTGCGGCGCGCGCAACAGCCGCCCCAGCTTGCGGCGCAGGAGATCGCGCACTTGAATGCGCGCATCAACGATGCCGGCCACGGTGAATCGACTGGGTGCGCTGCCGACACCGATACACACCACCCCGCCCGGCCGCAGTACCCGATACATCTCGGCCAATGCCGCCGACGGATTGGGGAAGTGATGCAGTGCGAACAGCGACACGACGACATCGAACGATGCATCAGCGAGCGACAAGTGCTCGGCGTCCATCTGGCGGAACTCCACATTCGCCGCCGCGGGATGACGTGACGCCTTTTCGCGGGCGGTTGCCAACATGCCTTCCGACAGGTCGACACCAATCACATGCCCGCGGTCACCCACCAGCGCCGCCGCCGCGAGCGCCACGATTCCGGGGCCGGTGCCCACGTCGAGCACGCGCGAGCCCGCGCTGATTCCGGCCAGCGCGATCAGGCGCGTCACCAGTGGCCCGGAAAAACGCGAGATCAAAGCATCGTACTGGCCGGCCACGTGATCGTAGCTCGTGGCGTCGCGTTGCTTGAAGGAGGCGTCGGTGTGCGCCGTCATGGCGTCGTACCCGATGCGCCGGCAGCGGCCCGCTTACGCCACACGCTGATGCCGCCGTCGCCGACCGTGCCGTCGAACGCGTGCTGCAACGTCCAGCCGGAGCGCACGCGGGCGTTCAGTTCCGGCAGGTCCATCTGCAACGCTCGTTCAAAGGTGACGACCAACCAGACATGGCCCGTACGCTGCTCAGCCAACGCACTATCGAGCCCGGGCACCGTGCGCACGAAACGATACCGTTCCTTGAGCGGCGCACCGTCCCGCAGGCCGTAGTAGCGCATGCCCAGTTCCGCGAGATACACCACCACCACGCGGTCGTCGGGCTGCCGTACCTGCTCCACATAGGCCAACGCGGCGCGATACGGCTGCTTCGGTATCGCATAATACCGCGCCAGCGAGGCGGCCGACACCATGGCGAGCGCCGCCATGGTGCCCGCACCCACCAGCGCGGCCCGCTTCGGCGCCGCACGCCAGAGCCACGCGGCGCCGGCGTCGATGGCCACCACGGCGGTCAGCACCGCCAGGGGAAGCCAGAGCAGGAAGAACCGTGGCGATATCGTGAGGCCGCGCACCAGGAGAAACGTCAGCGTGAGCACGCCCGGTACGGCGAGCGCCAACGCCAACGCCCAGGCCCGCCGCAACAGGGCGAGCGCGCCAGCCGCGGCCACGAGCAGGAACGGCACCGCCGCCAACAGCGCGCCGGCCCCGATCCTTCCCGATCCGAAGCCGGCGCTCACGCCTCGCACCACCTCGCGTACGAACTCCCACGAGAAGAGCACGAAGCCGGTGCTCTGTGTTTTGTAGACGTTCGAAATCACGACGTACACTTCGGGCATCGCCACCGCGTACAACTCGGCGCTCAGGAACGCGGCGATCGAGACGACCACCAGCACTCGCCGCAGCAGTGGTATCGCGTGCTCTCCACGCCGGTGCACCCGCCACACGACCGCCAGCGCCACCAGTCCCTGCGCGGCCAGCACGAACGCGCTGTTCAACAGCGCCGCGAAGCCCAGCACGGTGGCCACCACGTACAGGAGCCAGTCGCGCAGGCGGTCGTCGCGCAGGCCATTCACGAGCGCCCGTGTACTGAGCAGCGCAAGACACAGATAGGCCGTGTAGCCACGCGCGTTCTGTGAGAAAAACAGGTGGTGATACGACACCGCCAGCAACAGCGCCGCGCCCAGCGAGGCCCGCCGCGACAGGGCCAGTCGCGCGCACCAGTACAGCGCCGGCACACCGGCCACACCGAACGCGACGGCGGGGAGCCGCACCGACCACGCGTGCTCGCCGAACAGCGCGATCATCGCCTTCAGCAGCAGCGTGTTCAGCAGATGGTTGTTGGACCGCAGGTAGCTGCCAATGATCTGCGGCACCGAGAGCGACGCGTAGTCGAGAATCGGTGAGATCTCGTCGAGCCAGAGATCACGGTCGAGGTGGTACACGCGGAGTGCCAGCGCCAGGAGCGTGACCAGCGCGAGACCAATGGCGCCGTCGCGCGCGGTCATGTCGTTGGGCTCTTCGCGGTCCGTGTGCTCCGAGAGTCGCGATCGCGCCGGTACGCGCACGAACCGCCAGTCCCTGACGACCACCAGCAGCAGCACCGCCGCCTGTACCAGCAGCACGAGCCGCAGGAGCGTGACGCCACTGATGGGCGGAGGCGGCAACTCCGCCTGTCGCGGCAGCGCGTCGTACCACGCCGACGGCATGAGCGCCGCAGCCAAGGCGACGCCGAGGGCCGCCACCAGAAGCAACCAACGCGACCGGGGCCAGCCTTGGCGCGGCGCGTCGGTCACCGTGCGAACGCCCTCATGAGTCGGTCTGCGCGGACTCGAGTGGCGTGCTCGCGTGCATCCACGTCTTCAGGGCCGGCTTCGCACGCGCGCCAGGCGTGAGCGGCGTCCGCTGCCGCTGGAAGATGTTCACCAACACGCACCGCACGAACGTGGGCCACTCGCGCCACACCGCAATATGACTCGCGCCGAATAGTCGTGAGTACTCGTGCGTGGGCCGATTCACGACGCGATAGCCGTAGGCCAACACCTTCATCACCATCTCCTGTTCGATCGTGTGCCGATTCTCCACCAGCTGAACCTCCAGCGCCACCTCGCGACGAATGGCCCGGAAGCCATTCAGCGTATCGGTGAGCGCGACATCAAAGCGCCGGTTGATGGCGATGTTCATCGAGATATTGCCGATGGTGCGGATCAGTTGCCCAACGGTCACCGACAGTTCGTCGGTGCCTCCGGAAAAGCGGCTGCCCACGCACAACTCGGCGTGGCGCGTCAGCACGGGTCGCACCAGCGACGGAATATCGGCGGGATCGTGCGAGCCATCGGCATCGAGAAACACCACGATGTCGGCGGCGGTCTCTTCCAGGCTCTGGCGCACGGCCGCACCCTTGCCGCGGCCACGATCGGTGACCACGCGCGCGCCGGCGGCCCGCGCCTGGTCGGCCGTGCCGTCACGCGATCCGCCGTCGAGCACCAGCACCTCGTGTACGTAGCGCGCGGTCTCGCGTACCACTTCCCCGATCGTGTGCGCCTCGTTGCGCGCGGGAATCACCGCCACCACGCGGACATCGCCGTACTCCTGCCTCGTGAACGCGTTCACGGCCGCGCGGCGCTCGCCAGCCCAGCCCCGCCGATGAGTTCCGGTACTTCACCGCTCGCCAGCAGCGTGTCGAAGTACGCGATGGTGCTCGTCAATCCGAGCTGCATCGAGACGGTTGGCTCCCACCCCAGTACGTCACGCGCTTTCGTGATATCCGGCTGACGCTGACGGGGATCATCCGGCGGCAGCGGCCGACGCACCAGCGTGGAACGCGACCCGGTAAGACCGATAATCGTTTCGGCCAGCGCGCGCACCGTGCACTCTTCGGGGTTGCCGAGGTTGATCGGACCGACCACCGAATCGGGCGTGTTCATCATGCGATGAAGCCCGTCGATGAGATCGCTCACGTAGCAGAACGAACGCGTCTGTCCGCCGTCGCCGAACAGCGTGATGTCGTCGCCGCGCAGCGCTTGCATGATGAAGTTGGAGACCACGCGCCCGTCGTTTGGATGCATGCGCGGGCCATAGGTGTTGAAGATGCGCACGACTTTGATGCGCACCTGATCCTGATGGTAGTAGTCGAAGAACAGCGTCTCCGCGCACCGCTTGCCTTCGTCGTAACACGAGCGCGGGCCGATGGGATTCACGTTGCCCCAGTACGCCTCCGTCTGCGGGTGCACGATGGGATCACCGTATACCTCCGACGTGGACGCCTGCAGTACTTTGGCGCGTAGCCGCTTGGCCAGCTCCAGCATGTTGATGGCGCCGATCACGCTGGTCTTGGTGGTCTGCACCGGATCGTGCTGGTAATGCACGGGCGACGCCGGACACGCGAGATTGTAGATCTCGTCGGCTTCGACATGGAGCGGCATCGTGACATCGTGCCGCAGCAACTCGAAGCGCTTGTTGTCGAGCAGGTGCTCGACCCCGCGCCGGGAGCTGGTGAAGAAGTTGTCAACACACAGCACCTCGTGCCCCTGCGACAGCAGCAGTTCGCACAGGTGGGAGCCGAGAAATCCGGCGCCGCCTGTGACAACGATCCGTTGTGGGGCGACAGGCATGCGAGACGACGGGAAGAGGGAGCGAGCAGGCGACAAACGTGGTGAAAAATGGCGGACTGCCACGTAAAATGGCACCCGTTTCGTCCCAACCCGCAACCTTTCCCGCTACTGGGTCTTGGTCGGATCCATCCAGAAAAACGGCTCGGTCAGCAACATCACGTACGCCTCTTTGACCGACAGGTTGAGAAAGATTTTTCGGGCGGTTGCCCTGGCAGGTTGAGGCTCGAGGAAGAGGGAATGGTATCCGGCACTCGGCCGTGCCGTCGCCTGCTCCACGCTGGAGCCCGCTCGCCTGTGCCGCCCATGCCACCGTCGGTGATTGACATAGGGGTGGGGGGTATGTACGTTTAGGCGAACGGGGGTCAATTGCCCCTCTCACCATTTGGAAATGGACGGACCCGATGCACACGCTCACGATGCAGATTACCGGCATGACGTGCGGCCATTGCGTGGCCGGCGTGACCCGCGCGCTCAAGGGGGTCGCCGGCGTCACGGTCGACCAGGTGGTAATAGGCACGGCCTCGGTGGCGTACGACCCCGCCGCCACGACACCGGTGGACATCGCCAAGGCGGTGGAAGAAGAAGGCTACCACGTTGTCTCGACCACCTGATTTCGGAGGCGGTCATGAGTCGCAGTGAGTGGCTCGTCGCGATCGCCGGCGTGGCCGTGATCGCCTGGATCAACTGGTACTTCTTTGTGGCGGGGAAGCGCACGCCGTCGAAGGACGTGGCATGACCACCATCCGCATCCCGGTAACCGGGATGACGTGCGCGGCCTGCCAGTCGCGTGTGCAGCGCACCCTGCAGCAGCAGCCGGGCGTGAACGACGCCACCGTCAACCTGATTCTCAACGACGCCACGGTCACCTTCGACCCGGCCACGACGTCGCCGGCGACGCTCGTAAACGTGATCCGCGAGGCGGGCTACGGCGCGTCGCTCGCAGCCCCCGAACAGACGGCACTCGAAGAACAGGACGCGCGGGATGACCACGCGGCGACGGCGTATCACACGCTCCGCCGCAAGGCCGTGGTGAGTGGCATCGTGGGGGTGTTCGCGATGATCATCTCGATGCCGCTCATGAGTCAGCTGGCGGCCACGATGCCGACGCACGGCGGCGCATCGTCCGTGGGCGATCCGTTCATGCGCTGGACGATGACGGTGCTCGATCCGGCGCTGCGTCGCGTGGCCCCGTGGATCTACGCGATCGATCCGCGCGTCACCACCTGGTTGTTATTCGTGCTCACGCTCGGTGTGATGATATGGGCCGGCCGTCATTTCTACACGCAGGCGTGGGCCGCCTTCCGGCACCACGCCGCCGACATGAACACGCTCGTAGCCGTCGGCACCGGCGCGGCGTTTGTGTACTCGGTGGTGGCCACGGTGGCGCCCGATTTCTTCGTGAGCCGCGGCGTGGCCCCCGATGTGTACTACGAAGCGGTGGTACTCATCATCGCGCTGATTCTCACCGGCAACATGTTCGAGGCGCGCGCCAAACAGCGCACGTCGTCCGCGCTGCGCGCACTCGTGCATCTGCAGCCCAAAACGGCGCGTGTGCTGCGGGAGAGCACCGAGCTCGATCTGCCCATCGAATCGGTGATCGCCGGCGACACCGTGATCGTGCGTCCCGGCGAACGGATTCCGGTGGACGGCGAAATTCTTGCCGGCACCAGCGCGGTCGATGAAAGCATGCTCACCGGCGAATCGATGCCCGTGACCAAAAGCCCGGGCGATCGCGTGATCGGCGGCACCATGAACGCCACGGGCGCCTTCCGTTTCCGCGCCACGACACTCGGCGGCGAGAGTGTGCTCGCGCAGATCGTACAGCTCATGCGCGACGCGCAGGGTTCGCGCGCCCCGATACAACGGCTTGCCGACCGCATTTCCGGCATCTTCGTGCCCATCGTGTTGTCGCTCGCGGTGGTGACCTTCGTGGTGTGGTTTATCGCCGCCGAGCAGGCGCCGGCAGTCCGCGCCTTTGCCGCGGCCGTGGCGGTGCTGATCATCGCCTGCCCCTGTGCGATGGGACTCGCCGTGCCAACCGCGGTGATGGTGGCGACCGGCAAGGGCGCCGAGCTCGGTGTGCTCATTAAGGGAGGCGAGGCGCTGCAGCGGGCCGGAGAGCTGAACACCGTGGTTCTCGATAAGACCGGCACCGTGACCGAGGGCAAGCCCACGGTGACCGACGTCGTATTGGCCGTCGACGGCGCGTTCGTGCACCGCGAGGATGCCTTGCTGCAGCTGGTGGCGTCGCTCGAATCACGCAGCGAACACCCGTTGGCCGACGCCATCGTGCGCTACGCGCGGGAGCGGGGGCTGTCGGTCGTGGAGCCCGACCGCTTTGCCTCACACACGGGACGCGGCGCGATCGGCGTGGTGCACGCGGCCGGCATCGCCTTCGCGGTTGTCGTCGGCAACGCCGCGTTGTTGGCCGACCACGCGGTGAACACGACCGCGCTGCACGCCCACGTGGATCGTCTCGCGAATGATGGCAAAACACCGATGTTCGTGGCGGTCGATGGCAGGCTCGCCGGCCTGATCGCCGTGGCCGACCCAATCAGAAACAGTTCGCGGGCGGCGATCACGCAGCTGCACGCCATGGGGCTGGATGTCGTGATGCTGACCGGCGACAATCAGCGCACCGCCAGCGCGGTGGCGCGCCTGGCCGGAATCGACCGGGTGGTCGCCGGCGTGTTGCCCGCCGGCAAGGTGGCGGAGATCGCGCGGTTGCAAGCCCTGGGGCAGGTGGTCGCCATGGTCGGCGACGGCATCAACGACGCCCCGGCGCTCGCGCAGGCCGATGTCGGCATGGCCATCGGTACCGGCACCGATATCGCGATCGAAGCGGGCGACATTGTGCTCATGCGGGGCGATCTGCGCACCGCTGCTCAGGCCATCGCGCTCTCACGACGCACCATGCGCACCATGAAGCAAAACTTGTTCTGGGCGTTCATCTACAACGTGGTTGGCATTCCCGTGGCGGCGGGTGTGCTGTATCCCACCTTCGGCCTGCTCCTCAGCCCCATCCTGGCCAGTGCGGCCATGGCCTTCAGTTCGGTCAGTGTGGTGTCAAATAGTCTCCGACTGCGGCGGTTCGCGGCAACGCGGCCGTAGCCGTGAGGCCACGTTTTTGAAAACCGCTATCGCGGCAAGGATGGGTCGTTCCGCTCCACACGTCACGGCCAGAGCACCGGTGGACGTTCGCCGGATCTTCGACCCGTTCTGCACCACGAAGGGCATCGGTGAGGGCAAAATCACGGCGGTCCTCACCGACCTTATGACGCCCGTGATAGACGGCATCGCGGCCATCCGGGCGTTCCGCGTGATCGATCCGGCACTGCGCTCCATCGCCGCGATAGAGCGAACCGCTAGGCGCGCGATGGGCTCAGTGGCTAGTTTCCGCATCACGTCTGCTCCACACGTATTCCGCGTACGACACCCGCCTCACGGATCCACGTCGGATCCCTGACGGATCCACGTCGGACTTCTGCTGGTCTCCCCCGTTTGCACGATGAGCCCCTACGTCACTTTCCTGCTGTATCTGCTGGCGATCATCGGATTTCTGGGACTCGTGCTTACGCTGAACGCGGTGCTCGGACCCAAGCCGGTGATGACGAGCACCAAATTCGAGCCCTTCGAATGCGGTGCGACGCCCGTGGATATCGTGAACGTGAAGGCGGTACCCATCAAGTACTACGCGGTGGCGATCATCTTCATTCTGTTCGACCTCGAGACGATGTTTCTGTTCATCTGGGCTCTGGGCGCCAGGCCGCTCTCGGGGTTCCTGATGTTCACGCTCGCGCTGTTCATCTTTCTGCTGGTCATCAGCCTGCTGTACGTCTACAAGGCGCGCATTCTGGAAGCGGTGACGGAGTAATCATGTACGGCAAGCCGCTACCCATCGTGGACGCCCTCGGCGCCCCGTCCGCGTCCACGCACACCAAGCACGCGTCGTTCGAGTATCTCACGACGCGCAAGGACGAACTGGTCGGCTGGGCGCGCAAGTTCTCCCTGTTTCCGTATCCGTTCGTCACGGCCTGCTGTGCCATGGAGTTCATGGCCGTCAGCGCCTCGGTGTACGATACCGACCGCTTCGGCGCCGCCCTGCCCCGCTTCTCGCCGCGTCAGGCCGACTTGCTCATGGTGGTCGGCACGGTCACGCAGAAACAGGCGCCAGTTTTGCTCAGGGTGTACGAGCAGATGTGCGAGCCGAAGTGGGTGATGGCCTTCGGCGTCTGCGCGACCTCGGGGGGGTTCTATCAGAACTACGCGTCGCTCCCCGGCATCGACCGCATTATTCCGGTGGACGTGTACGTGCCGGGATGCCCGCCGCGTCCCGAAATGGTGATCGATGGCATCATGCACCTGCAGGAAAAGATCGCCAAGGGCAAGCATCTCATCGTGAACGAGTCGTTCTGATCGTGACCACTCCAATCCTCGATCTCGTCGCGCAGCAGCTCGTGCAGCAACTCGCGCCGGGCACCGGAGTCGAGTCGCATGGCGTGCCGCATGGCGTGCTGGTGTTGCAACTCGAGCCGGCCGCGCTCCTCCCGGTGGTGACGCGCCTCAAGTTGGAGTTCGCCTTCGACCTCTTTCTCGATGTCACCGCCATCGACTGGCCTGACGCCCTGCTGCGCTTCGAAGTCGTGCACCATTTCTACTCAACCACGCATAAGGTTCGCGTCCGGTTGAAAACGCGAGTGAGTGCAGACGATCCAACCGTAGACACGCTGAAAGCGCTGTTCGGATCGGCCGGCTACATGGAGCGCGAGTGTCACGACATGTACGGCATCAAGTTCCGTGGCAACGACGATCTGCGTCCGATTTTGTTGTACGAAGGCTTTTCGGGACACCCGCTGCGCAAGGATTACCCCAAGCAGCTGGAGCAGCCGCTGGTCCCCTACCGTCCGCCGCAGGGTACCCTTGTCCGCTAGCATCCCGAATCCGGTCCGCTCGGCCTTCACGACCCACGAGCGCGACGACACGGTCATCGTCAACATCGGCCCGTCGCACCCCGCCACCCACGGCACTGTCCAGATCATCGCCGAGCTCGATGGCGAGAAGGTGCTGCGCACCGACGTACACTGCGGCTATCTGCACCGCGGCTTCGAGAAGGAGTGCGAGGATCATACCTGGCACAACCTGATCCCGTATGTCGACCGCCTGAACTACTGCTCGGCGCTCATCAACGACTTCGCGTACTGCGATGCGGTGGAACAGATGATGGGCATCGAGATCACGCCGCGCACGCAGTATCTGCGCACCTTGCTCTCCGAGTACATGCGGATCACCGACCACCTGACGTGCGTGGCGGCGACTCTCATGGAGCTTGGCGCGATGACCGCGTTTCTGTACCTGGTCACGGTGCGCGATTTCATGTACGAGCATCTCGCCGCGCTTACCGGTGCGCGCGTGACGTACTCCTACGGCCGCATTGGCGGACTCGCCAACGATGTGCCCGACGGCTGGTTCACGCGCCTGCGTGAAATTCTGGCGGAGTACGAGACGTACATCGAGCGCGTGCACGGCCTGGTAGACCGCAACCGCATTTTCATCGACCGGCTGCGCAATGTGGGCACCATCAGCACCGCCGACGCGCTGCACTGGGGCTTCACCGGCGTGATCCTGCGCTCCACGGGCGTGCCGCGCGATCTGCGCCGGGACACGCCATATCTGGCATACGCCGAGCTCGATTTCGACGTGCCGGTGGGCATCAACGGCGACAACTACGATCGGTACTACGTGCGCATGCGCGAGATGGACGAGTCGGTCTACATGATGCGTCAGCTGATGGACATGATGCCCGAGGGTCCGATCAACGTGGACGATCGTCGCTGCGTGTTCCCCGAGAAGACGCTGGTATACAACGAGATCGAATCGTTGATCAACCACTTCAAGCTCGTGATGGACGGCCCGTCGGTGCCGGCGGGCGAGATTTACGTGGCACACGAGGCGCCCAACGGCGAACTCGGATTCTTTCTCGTGAGTACGGGTGGCGGCACGCCGCACAAAGTGCACGTGCGGTCGCCCAGCTTCGTCCACATGGGCGGCGTTCACCGAATGCTCGACGGCTATCAGCTCGCCGACGTCGTCACGACGTTCGGTTCGGTGAACATGATCGGTGGGGAGTGCGATCGATGACCGGTCTTGTACAACGTCTGATTCCTGAATTCGAAGTGTGGAAGCGCCGCTATCCGGCCGGTTTCGACGGTTCGCTCTCCATCCCGGCGCTCCGTCGTATTCAGGAAGAGCGCGGCTACATCGCCGACGAAGACATCACCGAGCTTACCGCGTACCTCGGCGTACCGCGCACGCAGATCGATGAAGTCGTGGCGTTCTACACGCAGTTCACGCGCAAGCCGCTCGGCACGCATCACATTCAGGTGTGCCACAACGTGAGCTGCTCGCTGCGTGGCGCCGAAGGGCTCGTGAAGCATCTCTGCGCGCGCCTGGGCATCACGCCGGGCGAAACATCCGCCGATGGGCAGTTCACGCTGACCACGGTGGAGTGTCTCGCATCGTGCGGCACGGCGCCAATGATGATGGTGGGCGATGCCTTCTTCGAGAACCTGACGCCGGCCTCGGTTGACGCGCTGCTGAGCGAGTTGAAGGGGACATCGTGAAATTCTTCATGAACTTTCCCGTTACCGATACGTCGCACACGTTGGCCGAGTATCGCACGCGCTTCGGGTATCAGGCGCTGGAGAAGGCGCTGCGCGAGATGACGCCGACCGACGTGACCAAGGAAGTCGCGGCGGCCGGCCTGCTCGGTCATGGCGGCGCGGCCTTCCCGGCCGGACGCAAGTGGGGCGTGGTCAAGCTCGGCGACGGTGAGCCGCACTACGTCTGCATGAATGCCGACGAAGGCGAGCCGGGCACGTTCAAGGATCGCTGGCTCATGGAGTGCGTGCCGCATATGGCGCTCGAGGGGCTCATCATCGGCTCGTACGCGCTGCAGGGACGTCACGCGTTCATCTACATCCGCGGCGAGTTTGATCTCGCATACCGTCGGATGGCCGAGGCCATCGAAGAGGCGTACGCGGCCGGCTTGCTCGGCGAGAACATTCTGGGCACCGGCTACTCGCTCGACGTCGTGCTCTATCGTGGCGCCGGCTCCTACGTGTGCGGTGAAGCGTCGGCGATGCTGGCGTCACTCGAGGGCAAGAAGGGCTGGCCGCGCAATCGGCCGCCGCGTCTCACCGTGAAGGGGCTGTACCAGAAGCCCACCGTCGTGAACAACGTGGAAACACTGGCCAACGTGCCGGTGATTCTGCGCCTCGGGGCCGCCGAGTTCAGGAAGGTCGGCACGCCCAAGAGCCCGGGCACGCAGATGATTTCGATTTCCGGCCATATCGCGAAGCCGGGCGTGTACGAGGTGGAGTACGGCTATTCGTGGACGAAGTTCATCGACGAAGATTGTGGTGGCATGCAGAACGGGAAGGCGCTCAAGTGCATCATCCCCGGCGGCGTGTCCACGAAGCTGCTTAGCGCGAGCGAGATCGAAGGCGTCACCCTCGACCACAACTCGGCGGTTGCTGCCGGTTCGCAGGTTGGCTCGGGCGGCATGATTGCGGTGGCCGAGGGCACCTGCATGGTGCGGCTGGCGCAGGTGATTCAGCGGTTCTACCACCACGAGTCGTGCGGTCAGTGTACCCCGTGCCGTGAAGGCATGGGGTGGATGGATCGCATTCTGAATCGCATCGTGGCCGGCGGCGGACGACCTGAAGACATCGATCGTCTGTATCAGATTTCGGAAGCCAACGATGGTACCACCATCTGCAGCCTCGGCGATTCGGCGGGCTACGCCTGCACGGCGATTCTCGATCACTACCGCAACGAGTTCGAGTACTACATCACGAACGGACGGTCGATGTACGACGGCAATCTGACCGTCGAAGATCCGTTCGCGAATTCCATAGCCGGAGCCGCCTCGTGAGTGATGTGACAGCGGCCGCGACGACGGCCCCGCCGGTAGCAGCCAAGAAAATGCTCGACTTCGCGATCGACGGCGTCGCGATGCAGGCCGAAGACGGTCAAACGGTCATTCAGGCCGCGCACGCCAATGGCGTGGACATCCCGCACTTCTGTTGGCATCCGCAGCTCTCGGTGCCCGGCAACTGCCGTATCTGCATGGTGGAGATCGAGCAGGAGTCGGGCGATCCGTGGTTCGATATCGCCTGCAACATGCCGGTCACCGCCGGTATGCATGTTCTCACCAACACGGACAAGATCAAGTCGCTCCGGAAGGACACGATGCAGTTTATCACGCTCAACCACCCGGTCGATTGTGGTATCTGCAACAAGTCGGGCGAGTGCATCCTGCAGGACTACCACTACGAGTTGAACGGCGCGGCGTCGCTGTCGCGCGATCCCAAAACGCACGCCACGAAGTTCTTCCCGCTGTCCGACCGCATCATGCTGGACAACGAGCGGTGCATCATGTGCACGCTCTGTGTCCGCTTCACGAACGAAGTGTCGGGCTCGAAGGCGTTGGGGGCCGTGAATCGCGGCGACCATGTGCTGATCCGTCCCGCCGAAGACGCCGACTTCAACCTCGACGTCTACTCCGACAACGTGATCGATCTCTGCCCGGTGGGGGCGCTGCTCTCCACCGAGTTGCTGGATCATGCGCGTGTTTGGTATTTGCAGGCCACGAAGTCGGTGTGTCCGGGGTGCGAGCGCGGCTGCAGCATCGACGTGTGGCATCGCAAGCAGGAGTGGACGTTGCAGGCGCTGGACCGGCGGCTGAATTCACGCATCGATCGCGTCACGCCGCACGAGAATCCCGAGGTGAACGGCCCGTGGGTGTGCAATAAGGCGCGCGACCTCGCGCATCTGTTCGAGCGGCCGCGCGCCGAGCAGTCCATGCAGCGCGGCGTGGCCGTAGCGCTGGCGGTCGCGATTCAAACGGCGGCGCAGTTGATCGCCGCGGCACGGAAGCCGGTCGCGATCGTGTCGAGCTGGGGCTCCAACGAAGAGCTCTCGGCGTTCCACGCCGGGTTCGGGGCGAAGGTGCCGGGCTTCGTGAAGGCGGACCACCTGCCACTGCCCGGTGAGGTGGTCGAGGATCACCTGCTCATCAAGGCCGACAAGAATCCCAATCGCAAAGCGGCGCTGGCGTTGTATCCGGCGCTTCCCGAGCACGTGAGTGATGCGCTCCCCGCCGACACCGATCTGGTGTTGGTGTGGGGCGAAGGCTTTGACGGTGCGTTGGTGCCGTCGGGGGCAAAGGTGATTCGCCTCGACTCGTACGCGCAGGCCGACAACGCCGGGGCTGATGTGTTCATCCCGATCAGCGTGCAGACTGAGCGCAACGGGCACTATACGAACTTCGCCGGCGTGGTTTCGGCCTTCACGGCGTGCTTCCCGGTGAAGCCCGGCATCGTGCATGCCGAAGCGCTGTTTGCCGAACTGTCTTCGGGGTGGAGCGCATGAACGTGTTCATGCCCGATCTGGTCGTCTCGTTGGTGTTCATCACGTATGCGCTCGTGGTGCTGCTCAGCTTCGGCGGGCTGCTCACGTGGGTGGAGCGCAAGCAGGCGGCAGTGATGTCGGACCGGATCGGCGCCAACCGCGCCTATATCAAGATCCCGTTCACCAACATCAAGCTGGTGTGGCTGGGCCTGTTTCATGGCATGGCCGACGGGTTGAAGATGCTCCTCAAGGAAAACTTCACGCCGAAAACGCACGATGCGGTCGGCTACTTCCTGGCACCGTTCATCGTGTTCGCGCCGGTGCTGCTGGTGTTCGCGGTTATCCCGTTTGGCGGTACGCTTGATCCTGCGCAGCTGTTCCCGTCGCTGGCGTCGTGGTTTGGCGGACGGACCTATCCGCTGCAGATCGCCCAGCTCGACGCCGGCATCCTGATCGTGTTCGCCTTCAGCGGTATCGCGATCATCGGCACGATGCTCGCCGGTTGGAGCTCGGGGAACAAGTTCTCGCTCCTTGGCGGACTGCGGGCCGGCTCGCAGATGATCTCGTACGAACTGGTCATGGCCCTCACCATCATGGGCCTCATTCTCGTGTACGGCACGGTAGATCTGGGCGCGATCGTGCGTCAGCAGTCGGGCGTGATACTGGGTGTGCTGCCCAAGTGGGGCGTGTTTATGCAGCCCTTCGCGGCGGTGCTGTTTCTCACGGCGGCAATCGCCGAGAACAAGCGCATACCGTTCGACCTGCCTGAGGCGGAGTCGGAGCTAGTGGCCGGGTACTATACCGAATACAGCGCCATGAAGATGGGTCTCTTCATGTTCGCCGAGTTCATTCAGATCGCGATTATCGGTGCGCTGTTCACCACGCTGTTCCTGGGTGGCTACAACCTGCCCTTCATGAGCGACGCCGGCTTTCTGTTTCCTGGCGGCCACAGCGTGGCGCTGAGCCACAAACTCGTGGTGCCGCTGCAGATGCTCGGCTTTCTGGCCAAGGTATTCCTGATGTGCGTGATCCAGATCCAGATTCGCTGGTCACTGCCCCGTTTCCGGTACGACCAGATGCTGTCGTTTGCGTGGAAGATGCTGCTGCCGCTGTCGCTGGCGAATCTGGTGGTCACCGCGGTGGCCATGTGGCTGATGGACGGTGCCAATTGACCACGCCAGTGAAACCTGACGTGACGCTGTCGGCAAAGCCGACTGTGCGCACCGCCAGGTACGAGCGCAAGCAGTACTGGAACGCGCCCACCATGACGTTGTGGGAAAAGGCGTACCTTCCCGAGATCCTTCGCGGGCTGGCGATCACGTCCGGGATCTTCCTGCGCAACATGGGCAAGTGGATCACGGGCAAGCGCGGCGCCATCACCACGTACTATCCCGAAGAGCAGCGCGCCGACTTCGCGCCGGCCAACCGCGGCAAGCATATTCTCACACAGCGTCCCGACGGGACACCGCAGTGTATCGCGTGCAACCTGTGTGCGACCGTATGCCCGGCGAAGGTCATCGAAATCGAGGCCGGCTTCGACATCAGCGATCCGGCGCATCCCAAGTATCCGATCCGATTCGAGATCGACTATTCACGCTGTGTCTTCTGCGGGCTCTGTGTCGAAGCGTGTCCGGAAGACGCTATCCGCATGGAGCCCGACGTGCCCGACCTGGTGTCGGGCGATCGGTACAACATGTGGCTCACGATGGACGAAATGCTGACCTGGAATCCGAAGCAGGACGTGGCCAAGCCGTATCCACCGAAGCCGGTCGCACTCACGCTCAGCGACAGCATGCTGCGAGGACGCGAGTCATCGACACACTGATTCTGGGCCTGATGGGCGCGGTCGCGCTCCTGTCGGCCGTGCTGATGCTCGTGTTGCGCGAGCCCATGCGCGTCGCGCTCGCGCTGATCACCACGATGGTCATGCTGGGCGGTATCTACGGATTGCTGGGCGTGCATTTCATCGCCGCTTTTCAAGTGCTGATCTATGTGGGCGCGGTCATGGTGTTCATGGTGTACGTCATCATGTTGCTCGAGGTCCGCGAGGCGCCGGGAAATAGGCGGTACTCCCGCTGGCTTGTGCCCGGTGTGACCGCCTTTGCCACGCTGGTAGGCGTGCTGGGCATCAGCGTGTACCGCAGCTCAGCCGATGTGCTCACGGCACCCGGTGCACCGCCGTTTAGCCTCACGCAGTTCTCCACGGCGTTCCTGTCACAGTATTGGCTGGAGTTTGAGCTGACGTCGGTTTTTCTGGTCGCCGCCATCGTGGCCGCGCTCGCCGTGATCAAGGTGAGCCGGCGGGTGCACGGATCTGCGCCGGGGAGCGCCAATGGATAAGGTGCATCTCCTGCTGCTGCTCTCGGGCGCTCTCTTTTCGCTGGGCCTGCTGGGCGTGATCGTGCGCCGCAATGCGCTGGTCATGCTGATGTGCATGGAGCTCATGCTGAACGGCGTGAACCTCAGCCTGGTCACCTTCTCGCAGCAGCGCGGCGACGCCGCGGGCGCCGTGCTGGTGTTCCTGGTGTTCGTGGTTGCCACCGTGGAAATCGCGCTGGCCATTCCCATCGTTTTGCTGCTCGTGCGCTTCAAGCGCTCGATGGACATCGATCGTTACTCCGATCTCAAGGGTTAAGCGCATGCCTCATACGCTGGCGCTCATCGCCCTGCTGCCGCTCGTCGGCTTTCTGTTAAACGGATTCTTCGCGACCGCGCTCGGTGGCCACCGTGCCAACGAGCGTGTGGCCGCGATCGTGGGTTGTGCCTTTCCGATCGCGGCCTTTGCACTGACGATCAAGGCGTTCCTCGATCTCCAGGCGGGCGGCTTCACGCCGATCGTCGAGCCGCTGTATCGTTGGGCGCTGATCGGTTCGTCGTCGTTCGAGATCGCGTTCTACTTTGATCGCCTCAGCGCGATCATGACCTTGGTGGTCACGGGTGTTGGGTCGGTGATCCACATCTATTCCACCGGTTACATGCACCACGACAAGAGCTTCGGGCGCTTTTTCGCGTACCTGAATCTCTTTCTGTTCTTCATGCTGCTGCTGGTGCTTGGCCGCTCCATGCTGGTGCTGTTCGTGGGATGGGAAGGCGTGGGTCTCGCTTCGTATCTCCTCATCGGCTTCTGGTTTGACGATCTCACGAACGCGAAGGCCGGTCGAAAGGCGTTCATCACCAACCGCATCGGTGACGCCGGCTTTTTGTTGGGCATGTTCCTGCTGTACCGCGCCTTCGGCACGCTCGACATGGACACGATCAACGGCGCCTTCCTCACGGGAAGCGGCGCGGCGATGATCGTGCCGGCCAGTCTGGTAGGGCTGCTGCTGTTCGTGGGCGCCACGGGCAAATCGGCGCAGATCCCGCTGTACGTGTGGCTCCCCGACGCCATGGCCGGCCCCACGCCGGTATCGGCGCTGATCCACGCCGCCACGATGGTCACGGCGGGTGTGTATCTCACCGCGCGCATGTCGGGCATCTACATGATGGCGCCCGAGGCGTCGCAGGTGATCGCGGTGGTCGGCGTGCTGACGGCATTCTTCGCCGCCACGGTGGCGCTGGTGCAGACGGACATCAAGAAGGTGCTCGCCTACTCCACCGTGTCACAGCTGGGCTTCATGTTCCTGGCGCTCGGTGTCGGCGCCTACGGCGTGGCGATCTTCCACGTGGTCACGCACGCGTTCTTCAAGGCCTGTCTGTTCCTGGGCGCGGGCAGCGTGATTCACGCGCTCGGCGGCGAGCAAGACATCCGGAAAATGGGCGGCCTGCGCACGAAGATTCCGCTCACCTTCTGGACGTTCGCCGTGGCGACGGCCGCCATTGCCGGTATTCCGGGGCTCGCCGGTTTCTTCTCGAAGGACGAGATCCTCTGGTACGCATTCGCCAGTGCGAAGGGTGGCGCACCGTGGCTGTGGGGCATGGCCGCGTTGACCGCGCTGATGACGGCATTCTACATGTTCCGCCTGCTGTGGCTCACGTTCATGGGCGCCTCGCGCATGAGTCAGGAGGTGGAGCACCATGTTCACGAGTCGCCAATCTCCATGACCGGCGTGCTGATGTTGCTCGCGCTGTTGTCAGCGGGCGGCGGCTACATCGCCATTCCGCATTTCCTCGAAGCGCAGATTCCGCTGCCGCCCATCGTGGAAAGTCTCGCGCACTATGAGCAGACGCTGCTGATCGTATCAATCGTGCTGGCATTCGCCGGGCTCGGACTGGCGGTGTTCATGTTCGGCGGTCCCGCCTCGCGTCCGGAATCGATCAAGCAGGCCTTGCTGCCGGTGCATCGGTTGCTGTCGGGCAAGTATTTCATAGACGAGCTGTACGATCGCGTGATCGTGAAGCCGGTGGCCTGGTTTTCTGAAGTGGTGCTGTTGCGCGGCAGTGACACACTGCTTTTGGACGGTTCCCTGAATGGTTTGGCATCGCTGGCGCAGCGTTCGGCGGGGTTGTTGAGCCGCGCGCAAACCGGCAGTCTGCATCTGTACGCGCTGCTGGTGATGGTCGGCATCGTGGGCGCTCTGCTCTGGAGCTGGCGTCATGTCTGAGTTCACGATGGGACCGATGCTGCTGAATCTTGTGTTGTGGTTGCCGATCGTGGGCGCCGGGTTGGTGCTGTTGGCGGCTCGCGCCAACGACTCACGGGCGCGCACGATCAGCGTGGCGGTGATGACGGTGCAGTTCGCGCTCGCCCTGCTGCTGTACCTGCAGTTCGACGCGACCGCCCCGGGTCTGCAATTCGCCACGCAGCTGCCGTGGATCGCGCAGTGGGGCGTGTCCTACCTGATCGGGCTCGATGGCGTCAACATTCTCCTGGTGCTGCTCACGGCGTTCCTGGGGCCGATCGTGGTACTCGGCGCGTGGACGTCGATCAAGAAGGACGTGCCCCTCTTTCACGTGGTCGTGCTGCTGCTGCAGTTCGCCATGATGGGCGCCTACTTGGCCCAGGATCTCTTCCTGTTCTATCTGTTCTGGGAAGCGATGCTGATACCGATGTTCCTGATCATCGGCATGTGGGGCGGCGCGCGACGCGTGTACGCCACGCTCAAGTTCGTGCTGTATACGGCGTTCGGCAGCATCCTCATGCTGGCCGCGGTGATCTATCTCGTGCAATCCCTGCAGCAGAGCAGCGGCGTGATGTCCTTCGCGTTTGCCGACCTCTATCAGTCGCAGCTGCCGTTGTCGGTGCAGTCGATCCTGCTGGGCGCCTTCGCGCTGTCGTTCGCGATCAAGGTGCCCATGGTCCCATTGCACACGTGGCTCCCCGACGCGCACGTGGAGGCGCCCACGGCGGGCTCAGTGATTTTGGCCGGCGTGCTACTCAAAATGGGCACGTACGGCTTCATGAAACTCGGCTTCCCGCTCTTCCCCGATGCCACGCGCGCGTTCACGCCGCTGCTGATGACGCTGGCCGTGATCAGCATCGTGTACGGGGCCTGTCTCGCGCTCGTGCAGAACGACATCAAGAAGATCATCGCGTACTCGTCCATCAGTCACCTGGGTTACGTGATGCTGGGGCTGCTCACGCTCGAGCTGGTCGGCATTCAGGGCGCGATCATTCAGATGGTGAGCCACGGACTGGTGGCGGCCGGCCTGTTCCTGTTGGTCGGCATGATCTACGATCGCTGCCACACGCGAGAGCTCGCGGCATACGGTGGCCTCGCCCGCCTGTTGCCGGTGTACTCGGTGTTCTTCATGATTTTTACGCTGGCGTCGGTGGGCTTGCCCACCACCAGCGGCTTCACCGGTGAATTCCTCGCCCTGATGGGGGCCTTCACCGCCGCGTGGCCGGCGCATCTCGACGGCCATCACCTGCCGCTGGTGCTTGCGGTCGTCGCGGTGACAGGCGTGGTGCTGGGTGCGATGTACATGCTGCGCTTCGCCCTCACCTTCTTGTTCGGCGCGGTGAAGGCGCCGCATCACTCGCCAGAACAGCCGCTGCTCGACCTGTCGCTGCGCGAGAAGAGCATCCTTGGGCTGCTCACGATCGCCGTGTTCGCGCTCGGCCTCTTCCCGGGCGGTGCCTTGCAGAAAACCGAACTGGCGGCCAAGACGTATCAGTCGCTGGTGACCACGTCGCGGCTTCCGGCGCCGGCGGGGGTGACGCCATGAATGCCGCGATGAATACCCAGGACGCATTGATGGCGATGCTCCCCGAGCATCTCCTGCTGGGTGGCATGGTGGTGTTGATCATGATGGAAATCATGGGACGGGGGTCGCGCTCCGCGTTGTGGGTGGCGCTTGGTTCCGTGGTGGCAGCGGCGGCGGCGGCCTTCTGGTTATCGAACGCGCAGTATGCGGCCGCACCGTTCGCCGGCCAGTTCTCCGTCACGCCGGCCGTGCTGATGGCCAAGGGCGCGTTGCTGGCGCTGGCCGTGCCCGTGCTGCTCATGTCACGCACCGAATTCAGCGACGGCGAGTTCTCAATCCTGCTGTTGTCGTCGCTGTACGGACTGTGCCTGTTGCCGTCGTCCGACAGCTTCCTGGTCATGTTCCTCGGCCTCGAACTGCTGGCGATGCCGGTGTATGCGCTCGTGCTGCTGGCGTTCCGTCGTCCGCAAAGCGCCGAATCGGCCTTCAAGTATCTCGTGCTCAGCGGCGCCGCCACGGCCACGTTCCTGATGGGCGTGTCCCTGCTGTACGGCGCCACCGGATCGATGAGCGTGAGCGAATTCGGCCCGGCGCTGGCGTCGAGCGACGTCATGACGCGTTCGGCGGTGGTGCTGGTGCTGTTGGCGCTGTTCCTCAAGGCCGCCGTGGTACCGTTCCACGCCTGGGCGCCGGACACGTACGAAGGCGCCAGTATCCCGGTTACCGCCTACATGGCCACGCTCACCAAGGGTGCGGTGCTGTTGGCGGCGGTGCGCCTGTTCAGTGGGGCGAATGCCTCGGGGCCGATTGTCGACTTGCTGATGGTGCTGCCCTTGGTCTCGATCGTGTGGGGCAACCTGGCCGCGATCAAGCAGCAGAGCTTCCGCCGCATGATCGCGTATTCGTCGATCGCCCACGCGGGCTATCTGTTCTACGCGTTCCTCGGCGATGCCGAAGGACGCCTGCAGGCCGTGCTGTTTTACGTGGTGGCGTACTCGGTGGTGAACCTGCTGGCGTTCGCGGTGCTGCCGCAAAACGACGACGACGATCAGCGCGATTCGCTCGACGCGCTCAAAGGGCTCTACCATCGCAATCCATTCGCGGCCGCGATGATCGCCATCGCCATGCTGTCGCTGGCCGGACTGCCACCGTTCCCGGGCTTTGCCGCCAAGTTTCTGATCTTCAAGAACGTCGTGGCCGCCGGCTACACCACGTACGCCGTGCTCGGCCTCGTGGGCAGCTACCTCGGCATCTACTTTTACCTGCGCGTGATCCAGCTGCTGTTCATGACCGCCGGTGAAGCGACGCCCAGTGAACGGCAGGCGGGCGGTCTGTCGCGCGCGGCCGGTGTACTCTGCCTGGTCGGCACGCTCATGCTGGCGGTCTTGCCGGGCTGGGTGCTCGATCGGATGTAGCTGCTACGGTGTCGAATGACCGGAAAGGCCAGCGCGGGGTGTGCGCTGGCCTTTTTTGTGCGCTGAAGGCATCGCAACTGCCGGAACACGGATAACACAGAGTGCACGGAAACGACACCGATAAGCCACGTATCTGCTTGCAAACCACGAGTGTGCGTTCGGCCGATGGCCGACAAACAGCCTCACCGCGGATCACACGAAAAC
>JANLVC010000126.1:0-67561 GCA_031363815.1 Gemmatimonadota bacterium | reverse complement strand
CGACGTGCTGCACGGTGCTCAGGTGCAACAGGTACTGGCGGATCTGCTCTTCCCCGAGCCGGTCCGGCGAGGCAAGATGGAACGGCGCGAGTTGGGCAACGGCGCGGACGTAGGCTTCGACCGTGCGGTCGGAATACCCGCGGAGCTGGAGGTCCTGCGTCAGGCGTTGGCGGAGCGATCTCCTGTGATCCTCTCGGAGCAGGGTGAGAGAGGATCAGACAGCGCGCCGCGCCCTTGCTCAATCGAGCTCAACCGACAACCACCACCGGAACCGTCGTGCTATCCGCCGGAGGCGGACTGAGTTCAACAGAGGGTTGCAGCGGACGGTCCGCTGCGCGGCCCGCCGCTGAGCCGGAGCGTTGATGTTGTAGAAAAAGCCTCAACGCGCTCCGCCCTAATGTGTCGCGGCGCGCAAAGATCGCGTCATGCAAGATTTGACCAATGATCAATGATGTTTTGAACACCTTGCGTGGTCGTACGGCGCCGTTTTGCGATTGCGCGCGCGTTTCCTGCCTCGCGATTTACGCCGCGTAGCCCGCATGCGTGAGCTTTTCGATGTGATGGACCAGATAAAAGAGCAGCCACTGGCCGTTCACTTTCGCGCGGCCGCGCAGCGTGAAACGATCGAGCCGTTTGTGGTAGCGAATACTCGCAAACACCGGTTCGACCGTAGCAAACCGGCGCCCGTACTGCTCGCGTCCCTCCGGCGCATCGAGGCGCTGCTGCATGCGCATCGTGTGCGTCTCGGTCTCCGCGTGGTCACACCCACGAAAGAAGGCGACGTTGCGGACGACCGTCGTCTCCGGAGTACGCAACTAATTGCGCGCGTCACGCGCACGACGTGCAATCACGCTTCGCACCGCGAAAGTGTTCGCCTACGGTGCCGCTGGTCACGTTGCTGGCGCCCGTGCGATAGAGCGACTGCCCCGCCGGACACATACACGTGCGCGCGCCGGCGTCATACGCGAAATCGCTCGGCCCAATAACGCGTTGCAACTGACAAGCGATTTCGGAGTGCTCGCTGCGCTCGCCTTGATATGATTTGCTGCAGTGGAACGCTCGACTTGGCCCACACCAATGGCGCGGCCACGGCCAGTCGTTTGAGAAAGTCGCGTCGGCCCACGTCGTCGGTAGCTTTCCCGCCAGGCATCATGCGCTCACTGACGTTCGCCCTGACGTTCGCCCGGAGACTCCATGGGGTGGTTCAAGATGGCCGCAAATGGCACTGGGCGGGCGTTGCGCTGCGTCGTTGTCGTTGTGGCGCTCACGGGGCCACTCCAGGTGGCGTCGGCGCAGGGCCTCGTCGCGCCGCCGCCGCCCGCACCGGCCCCGCAGAATCCGTCGCCGATGCTGGAGAGTACGCGGTTGCACGAGCGACTGGCATCGCGTGCGTTGGGCGGCACCGTTCGCTCGTTCAGCGGGCCCGGGGCCAAGCTGGTGGAGCTGTGGGTGCCCGATCGCGCACGGTCACGCGACGCCTTCGACGTCGTCGTGCATTTTCACGGCGCGTCGTGGTTGGCGCAACAGGCGGTGGCGGCGCTCGGATCACATACGGTAGCGGTCGTGCTCAACCTTGGCGCAGGATCGGGCGTGTACGATCGCGGCTTCGCCGATCCGGCGGTGTTCGACACGCTGCTCGCCACCGTTACGCGTGAAGTATCGGCGGTAAGTGGTCGCGAGTCGCGCGTGGCCCGCCTTACGCTCACGGGATTCTCCGCGGGGCATGGTGCGGTGCGCGCGATCCTGCGTGAACCCCGCCACATGACACGGGTAAGTGCGGTGCTGCTGATGGACGGCATGCATACGTCGTACGTGCCGGAGGGGCAGGTGCTGGCGGCGGGCGGCGCACTGGACACGACGAATCTGCGATCGCTTACCGAGTTCGCGCGGGCAGCGGCGCGCGGCGAGAAGCGCCTGCTGATCGCGCACTCGGAGATCTTTCCAGGCACCTTCGCCAGCACCACCGAAACGGCCGACTGGACGATCGGTGCCCTGGGCCTGCGACGTACGCCGGTGCTGAAATGGGGCCCCCGCGGCATGCAGCAGCTCAGCGAGGTTGGCCAAGGCCACTTCCGGGTCTTGGGATTCGCGGGGACGACGGCGCCAGACCACATTGATCACCTGCACGCGATGCCGGAATTGCTGAAGCGCTTGCTCTCGCGCTAACGCATCTCACCACGCCTTCACTATTCACACCCTATGAAATTTCACACGAACTCTGCCGCCTTGATCGCCGCGCTCGTGGCGACGCCGGCTTTGCTCGCGGCGCAACAGCCCGCCGAGGCGTGGTGGCGGCATGTGCAGGTGCTGGCCCATGACTCGCTCAAGGGCCGCGATACCGGCAGTCCCGGCCACGAGGCAGCGGCGCGCTACGTGGCGGAACAGTTCCGCGCGGCCGGGCTCACGCCGGCTGGCACGGACGGGTGGTTTCAGCCGGTGCGCTTCATCGAAGTCGGGATCGCCAAGGAGGGCGTCGCCATGGCGTTGCGCGAAGGAAACGCCTGGTCGCCGCTCGTCGCGGGCCGCGATCTGCGCATTACGGCGCGGCTCTCGACCGCCGACGTGGAGGCTCCGCTCGTGTTCGCCGGCTACGGCGTATCGCTGCCGCAGGCGGGCATGGATGATCTCAAGGGACTCGATCTGCGCGGCAAGATTGTCGTGTACGTGAACGCCAATCCCAAGGGATTGTCAGCACCGTTACTGGCGCATGGCACGCGCACGCGATGGGCCGCGATGCGGCAGGCCGGTGCCGTGGGAGTGGTGGCCGTTGGCGCCGGTAATGCCGCCGGTAATGCAGCCGGTGGTGTGTGGGTCGACAACGAGAACACGCGCCTTGGCAGCTCGGTGTCGCTGGCGGACACGCTGCTCGACGATCTGGGTGGACAGCGTATCAACAGCGTACTGAATCCGGCGCTCATGCCGCGCCTGCTGGCTGGCAGCGGCATCGTGTGGGATAGCGTCGCAGCCCTCGCGGCGCGCGGCGAGCCGCTGCCCACGGCGGCCCTCACCGTGTCGCTGCGCGCGACGCTGCCCACGGTGCGTCGCGAGATCGTGTCGCCGAACGTCGTGGGAATACTGCCGGGCACCGATCGGACGCTGCGCGATGAGGTGGTGGTGTTGAGTGCACACCTCGACCACGTGGGCACTTTCAAGGGGCCGGTGCTTACCGGCGACAGCATCTTCAACGGCGCGATGGACAACGCCACGGGTGCGGCGACGCTGATCGAAACGGCTAAGGCGGTGGTGGCCCGAGGGGGTAACAAGCGCACGCTGCTGTTCGTGGCCGTTACGGCCGAAGAGAAGGGATTGCTGGGGTCGCGCTACTTCGCGGCCCATCCGTCGATCACACGCGGGACGATCGTGGCGAATCTCAACACCGACATGTTCCTGCCACTCTTCCCGCTGCAAGGACTGTTCGTGTACGGATTCGACGAGTCGGACCTGGCCGACGATGTGGAGGGCGTGTTGACGGCGCGCGGGTTGCGTGTGTTGCCCGATCCGGAGCCTCAGGAAATGCGCTTTGTGCGGAGCGATCAGTACAGCTTTATCCGCCGCGGCGTCCCGTCGCTGGCTTTCAAGTTGGGCTATACGCCGGGCACCGCCGACGAGAAGACGTTCACGGGCTGGGTGCGTGAACGGTACCACAAGATGTCCGATGATCTCGAGCAGCCGATTGATTTCGGCGCGGCAGCGGGGTTCAACGCACTCTATGCGGAGCTGGCGCTCGGCGTGGCGAACCGGAAATCGCGGCCGGCCTGGCGGGCGAACAGCTTTTTCGCGACGCCGGTTATCGTGCCGTAGCACCCACTGCAACGTTGCGCCCGCTAGCGAAACGCATATCTTTACTTTATGAAAAAAGTAAAGGATTTACCGAAAAAAACGAGTCGCATCAGCAGTAAGCATCAGATTACGATCCCGGTCGACACCTTGCGTGCAGCGGGGCTCAAGGTCGGCGAGCGAGTGAGTGCCACCTGCGACGGCGCTGGTCGCGTCGTGCTTGTGCGCGAAAGCGATGTCTTGTCAACGTTTGTTGGCGCGCTGACCGGCACATATAAGCGTGACGAGCTGGACGCGTTGCGTGCCGAGTGGGAGTAGTTCACCTTGACGCCGGTGTGGTGATCGGTCTGCTCGACGCGAACGACGCGCACCACAGCGCTGCGCATCGTGCAGTGGCGGACGTTCTGCGCGACGGTCATGGGTTGGCGATGGCGGCATCCGCGTTCGCGGAGTGTTTGGTCGGCCCCCATCGTCGCGGGAAGGCCAGCGTGCTCGTGGTACACAATTTGATCGAGTGCCTTCCGATCGCCGTCGTCTCGCTCGACCTCGACACCGCGTCGATGGCGGCACGTGTTCGCGCTCAGCACGTCAGCCTGCGCCTGCCTGACGCGCTCGTCATCGCGACGGCCGTGCATCACTCGGCTAAACAACTGCTCACGACGAATGGCAAGTGGCCAACGGCGAGCTCCATGAAGGTGAAGCTGGTGATTGAAAAGATCTAGCCGTTCTCTGCGCTCCGACTCCTTTCTGCTGTGCTCCTCGCGCCCCAGTTCCGCCATGCGATCTCTCCGTTCGTTTGCTGCTCTCCTGTTCACGGCCGCTCTAAGCGCCGCGCCTTCGCTTCATGCGCAACCGGTGGTCGCCGACCCTGCGCTGGCGGCTGACATCGATCGTCGCACGGCGGCGATTACCGACAAGATCACCGCCTGGCGGCACGACATTCACCAGCATCCTGAGTTGGGCTACGCCGAGAAGCGTACCGCGGCGCTGGTGGCCGCGCATCTCAAGTCGTTGGGGATGGAGGTGCAGGAGAACGTGGGCGGGATACCCGGCGTGGTCGGGATTCTCAGGGGCGGCAAGCCCGGCCCCACGGTCGCCCTGCGTGCCGACATGGACGCGCTGCCGGTCACGGAACTGGTCGACGTGCCTTTCAAGTCGACGGTGCGCACGGTGTACAACGGACAGGAAACGGGCGTGATGCACGCCTGTGGCCACGACATGCACACGGCGATGCTGATGGGGACGGCTGAGGTGCTGGCCGGACTCAAGGATCGGATCCCGGGCACCGTGAAATTTCTCTTTCAGCCGGCCGAGGAAGTGCCGCCGCGTGGTGGGGCGCAGCCGATGATCGATGCCGGCGTGATGAAGGGCGTGGATGGCGTGTTCGGATTGCACGTGGGGCCCGGACCGCTCGGTGCCATTCGCTATCGCGCTGGTGCCATCTCGGCCAGCGCCGACGGCTGGCGTATCGTGGTGCACGGACGACAGGGACACGGCGCGATGCCGGCCAATACGGTCGATCCGATTGTCGTCAGCGCAGAAATCGTGATGGCGCTGCAGACGATCGTGTCACGTCAGCTCGATCTCTCGAAGGCGCCGGCGGTGGTCACGGTCGGCGCGATTCACGGTGGACTGCGCGAAAACATCATCCCCGATTCCGTGTGGATGATCGGGACGATCCGCGCCTTCGATCCGCAGGCCCGCAAAACGATTCACGAGCGCATGAAGCGCCTTGCGACCAACATCGCCGAAGCGCATGGAGCCACGGCGGATGTGATCGTGGACATCGGCTATCCGAGCTCAGTGAACAGCGATGCGATGGTCGCCAAGTTCTATCCCACGCTCAAGCGCGTGGCCGGTGCGGCGGGTGCCACGGAAGGTGATGTCACCATGGCGGGCGAAGATTTTTCCCGCTTCTCCGAGCTCGCACCCGGCTTTTTCTTCAACCTGAGCGTCACGCCGCCCAATCTCGATTGGAAAACGGTGGCCAGCAACCACTCGCCGCTCTTTCAAGGCGATGACCGCGCGCTGGCTGTGGGCGTGCGGGCGATGACGAACATGGCGATGGACTTCCTGCGCTCGGGCGGAGCACCGAAGCCGATTCCGTGATGGCAGGCGCCGTGTGGCGTGCGCGTGCGCGGGCCGTTCGTCGTCCGCGATGCGACGGCTACATCGACTTGATGATCGTGGCGAGCCTGGTGCAGGTCGCGATGCGTGGGTTTCCCGTCACCGCGCTCAACAGGGAAGCGGTGCCGGACGCCACGCGCCCTACTACGCCCGCGTCACGCTCGACCTGCGGACCGTACTGCATCGTGCGTTCTATGAGATCGAACAGCGATTGCTCCGACGGAAAGCGGGCCATCGACTCGCGGGCGGAGGAGAGTGCGCTGCGCAATTCATCAGAGGGCCCTGTGAGCATGGCGCGGACACTGCCGCAGCTCCCGTGGTACGAGAGCATCTCCAGCGCGCCCATGCGCAGCGGACGCGGAGCACGAACGTCGGTGATCAGCGCGAGCGCGCGGGCACGCGCGGTCTCGAAGTCAACGGGGGCCGTACGCGGACGCGTCACCGGCTTCTCGTTTGGAGTGGGTGGCGCGAGGCGATCGGCGAGCTCCTCGCGGCCCGTTTGCAGATACAGATGGTAAAGTCCGTCGCGACCGATATCGACGATCATCCGTCCAACCATGGCGTCGATCGACGTCACGCCCTGGTCGATAAAGGTGAAGCCAAATGACACGATCGTGCGTAGCACGCGCTCAGCTTCCGCGGGATTCCCCGACGCCAGATAGTACGTGGCACGCGCCACGCCGGCGTACGCGGTCTGCTTGACTTCGGTAACGCCCACGGTGGGGAAGGCCATCAGCTCCACCGCTGCTGCGAACGGCGTTTCGTACAGGCCGCCCACGACGTCGACCTTCTCCGCCAGCGCCACCGCGTCGAAAGCCTTCCAGTACGGTGCCTCGGCCACTTCGCGCAGGTATGCCATCTCGCCGGCGCTGTAGCCGCCTGGCGTCTTCGCAATGAGCAAGAAGGCAGCGGGACCTTTGTACTGCGGCGTCCGCATCGTGGGAAAAAGGTCGGGCGCGAGTGTGATACTGCTCCACGGGCGGGCGAGCGCCGTGGTCACGGCGCGCACCGTGTAATTGTCGCGCACTCGCAGCGTGATAATCCGGGGCAGTGCATCACCAGCCGCCTGCGGCGTAATCGAGGCATCGATTGGCGCGCGGAACTCGCGCCAACGGTCAGCCTCTGCTGTCTTACTGCGAAGATGCGACATGTCGGGGATGAAGGACGCGCTTCGGCTGGCCACGAGTCCCATCGGTATCGTGGATAACAGGGCCAATCCAATCGCGGCGTTGCGTACTGTGCGCAAGGCCACGCGAACCCAACTTGGGCGGGGGGCCGGTCGGTCGTCCTCTGCCGAATGCACTTCGTCGATGGCGCGGCCATTCACGCTGCGTGCCGGTACGGCGCCCGCGCATTCATCGCCGAACCATGCGGTGCGGAGCCCTTCTTTCGAATCGATGCGTGCAGCGCTCATAAGGGATTACGCAGGTGAAAGTGCGATGTGGTGCGGATACGCCAGCGCGTCATCTACTTCCTGGTGTGCGGCGACGAGCCGCTCTACCTCCGCCGAGACGTCGGCCGCCAAGTCCAAATGCGTCGTAAGACTTTCGAGTGACGTGGATCCCGCGTGCAGGCGCAACAGTCCGAGTCGCAATGTCTCCATCGCGGCAACGGAGTCGCGCAATCGCGCATGCACAAAGTCACGATCGCGCTGCACAGCCTGCCACGCCTCGGGATTGGACCTGCTGTCGGCCGAGCCAAGTGCATCCTGCAGCTGCTCGTATTGGGCGCGCAGTCGCTGCGCGTCGCGCTGAAGCGTCTGCAACACGTTTGGCAATTCGCGAAGGGCAGATCGCGACGGAGCTGGCAGCGATTCAAACAGCTGCTCGGTCGCCATACTCAGCGATAGTTCAGTGGCGCGGTGCGTCATGGCAGGCCGCACCGCCTTCGTACCACGCAGCCGTTGTGCGACGGAAAAGGCACACGAGCCGAAGCGACCGCCCCAAGCGGCACTCCAGAATTCCACGTCCACATCGCGTCGGCGCTGCACCACACCAAGCCAGGCCAGTGTGAGCGCGGTGCTAGCCACTCCACCCACGATCGCCACCGCCCCCACATCGGCAAAGCGTGGGACTACCGTGCCGACGAGCGCGATGGGAGCGAGTAAGGCCGTGGTCGATGCTGCCACACGCGTGCACGCACCAAGCAGCCGCTCCGCGAACGCACGCAGAGGCCGATGCTGCACACTGAGCTCCTCACGCGCAGTCGCCTGTTCGATTCGGAAGGCCGGGAGCAGGTCGGCCTGCGTGAAGCCGTGATCGAGCAGTTGCTTGGCGGCCACCACGCCGAACACCGCCGGCGTGAGTACGAGAAGCGCGAGCAGTGATACGACCCCTGCGACGGGGCCTGCGAGTGCCGAGATGCTCACAGCGGCTACCAGCGCTGTGAGCTGGCCCACCAGCGTGCCGCCACCGTCCATGCGTCCGTCGCGCTTTACGAAGGCACGCAGAACCGCCGGCAGCTCACGGCGCTGCTCGATGGACACGCTTAGTTGCTCGGCGAGCGTATCGGCGCGAGCCGGACGGCAGGCGGGGTCCTTGGCGAGACACTGTTCGACAAGTTGCGCCAGCGCGCGGGGAACGACGACGCCGAGCGACGCGAGTGGCGGCGCAAGTTCGGTGACCTGTTTCGCGAGTATTTCGGTGGCGCTTCCGCCCGCAAAGGGCAGGCGGCCCGACAGCGCGAAGTATGCGGTGATACCGAGCGCATACAGATCGCTGCGCGCGTCGACGTTCCGGCCAAGCGACTGCTCGGGACTCATGAACTCCGGCGTGCCACTCAGCACCGCGTTTGCGCTCTCACCGCTGGCCGCGGCGATACCGAAGTCACCCACCAGCGCTCGTCCGCTCTCGCGCTCGAGGAGAATATTGTCCGGCTTCACGTCGCGGTGTACGAGTCCCTGCGCGTGTGCATGGCCGAGGGCCCACGCTACCTCGCGGAGCATGCGGGCCGCGTCGCGGGCGGAGAGCGGGCCGCGGGATTGTACGCGCTGCGAAAGTGTTTCGCCGTCGACATACGTCATCACGTAATACGCAAAGTCGCCCATGACGTCGACGGCGTGAATCGGGATGATGTGCGGGTGGGACAGCTTGGCGGCGAGCTGCGCCTCGCGCAGAAAGCGCTCGCGTAGCGCCGGCAGGGCCGCGAGCGCGGTGGGAAGCACTTTGATCGCCACATGCCGATCGAGGTGCACTTCACGCGCGAGGTACACGACGCCCATGCCGCCGCGGCCGAGCTCCCGGTCGAGCGAATAGCGCCCCGCGACGGCGGTCTGAAACGCAAGAAACAGGGCGTCGGGGGCGGGCGGTCGGGCCATGTTAGCTCTCGGCGGAATTTGCAAGCATCGGTGCGAGCCGGTAACGACGATTGAGCAGGTATCCGCGTTTCCGAGCGGCTGCATACACAAAGCCCCCGGCGTGAACCGGGGGCTTTGCGCACACACCACGTCGTCACGACTGGCAAGACTTACCGGTTGGCGGTGTTGTCCAGCTGCGGCCGCGTGGCCAGCGTCGTTGACACGACGGTAATGTCTCCACGCGCACCGACGGTGTACACCTTACCGACCGAGAACGACACGGCCGTGCGCGTGATGAGATTGGTCGTTGAACCAACGTACCGCGTACTGATGTCGTACACGCCGCCGGGCAGGGCAGTGAAGGCGCCCGCCGACTTGTACGCCACGGAGCCACCCACGGGCACTTCGAGTCCGGTGGTGGGGTTCCGCGCATACAGCGTCATCGGATTCGCGTTGGAGATGGCGTTCACGAACCGTACGTACGAGACGGTGTAGTCGAGCGTGTCGACGAACGCGTCTTCCACGACGAAGGCTTCGGCGGTCTTGGCGGCCGCGTCGTAGATGCCGCTGATGTAGAACGAGTACGCCTTGGAGGCCGCCAGTGTGGTGGTCGCCCGCGAGACGACCACGTCCTTGTCGATGGCGGCGGCGATTTTTCCGGTGAACGTATAGGCGCCGGGCTGGATGGCCGAGTAGAAGCCGCCTGAACCCACGCCGCCGGAAGCGACCCCCGTTACCGCCTCGACACCGGTGGCGGACGTGATCGCCGTGATCTTACTGTCGTTCGCATAAAAGTTCACCGCCGGTGCACCGACGCCGAAGTTGAAGAACTTTATGCGAGCCCCCGGCAAGGAGCCCGTGATATCCTGGACGGCGTTTTTCTCACACGCGGTGAGGGCGACGGCGCACAGCAGCATCGCTATCGATCTGAATGTGTTCATCGCTGATTACGGTTGAGTGATCCAGAGGGGCTTCGTGTGGTAGTCGAGCGCCCGACCGCCAATGGCGTCCAGTGCTTTGATATTCCACACATACTCCGAGTTGAAGCGCGGACGGATGCGCTGCACGATCTTGCCGCTGTTGTCAGGAAACAGGTTGACCGGCGGCGTAAAGCCCGGGAATACCTGCATACCGCTGGCCGGATCGACATCCGTGTAGTTGTAGCGGCGCATATCCATCCACAACTCGTTGTGGCCCCAGCCCCACTGCGCGATGTACTTCTGCGACATGATGAGCGTGAGGGACATGCCAGCCGGTGAAGCCGGAATGATCGCGGGATTGGCGAGAAACGTTGCCTTTTCGGCTGCCGTGATCTGCGTGGGTGCCTGATTGTTGTCGAGATTTCGCGCATTCACAAAGTCGATGTGCGCGGACACACCGGCGATGTACGCCGCCCGTGCCGTCGCGAGATCACCCAGCCGATACGCCGCCTCGGCCTTGATGAACTGCAACTGCGCGTAGGTCATTACCGGCATGCGCGCTTTGTCATCCCACAGGTAGCGGCCAGGTTGCGCCAGGCCACCCGTGCCGGCGTAGCCGTACACGTTGTTCGGCTGCTGCGCCGTGCCGAGGGCACCGAAGCCGACCACGTTGACGTCGAGGCCGCGATACTGCCCGTCGGGCGACGGCGACAGCATGCGGGTCATGCGCGGATCGACGGCACCGCCAAATTGCGTGCCATTCATCAGGCCAAGCACGAATTGTGTCTGACGGTAGGCGTTGAAATTGCCGCGCGTCCGCCCGAGGTAGTTGATGTCGTCGTTCTGGGTGCCCGGGAACTGCAGCAGCGCGTCGTCAGCATTGCTTGCGAACGCGCTGTTGACGGCGGCGATGACATCGGCCGGCTTGTACGAGCCTTTGCGGGAATAGTGATTGAGGTTGAGCGCCAGCATGCCGTAGGCCAGCTTGAGCCACTTGGTGCGATCCCCGTTGTACATCTTGTCGGTGCGCGCCAGGTACGCCTGGTCTACAGCACCGTCGGTGCGCTGCAACAATACGATCGCTTCGTTCAGGAGCTTCTGAATCTCCTGGTAGGCATACTCCTGCGAGTCGTAGTTGAACGTGAACTTCGACTGGTCGATCGCTTCCTTGACGATGATTTCGCCGTGGAGGTCGGTCGTGACCTGCCAACCCCACGCTTTAAGCACCTTGGCAACGCCGAGCAGGTCCCAGCGCTCTTCGGCCTCGGCCAAATTCGTCATGTCGACCAGGTTCTGACCGAACGTCCAGTACACGTCACGCCACTGCTGCGCCCCGTTGTCGCTGGAGGGGTCGTATCCCATGCGGTCCCACGTGGTCAGGAACGTGCTGGCGAACACGAATTGCTGCGTGTAGCGCCCGATAAAGCGACCATCGAACTGCGGCGACGTCACCATCCAGTGCAGCATCGGCGCGAGATACAAATTGGCCGAGACTTTCTGCGGGCCGTTGGGGTTGTTGTTGACGTCGAGGAACTCGTTGCAGCTGGCTGATGTGAGCGCCATCGCGCTGACCAGCAGAATCTTGCGGAAGGATTTCATGGTCTAGTACCCCATCTTGATGCCGAAGGCCACGCCGCGCGGCATCGGGAAGTTGCCGTAGTCGATGCCGACACCAGACGAGCCACCAACGGCGGCACTGTTGCCGTTCACGATCGGATCGAGACCCGAGTAGTTCGTAAAGAGGAAGAGATCGGTGCCCGTCATGTAGGCGCTGGCTTCACGCGCCTTGAAGTACTTGCCGGGCAGGGCCACGCGCACCGTCACGTCGCGCAGGCGCACCCAGTTGATGTCGCGCTCGATGAAGAGTTCTTCGCTGATAGCGGTGTAGTACTGCGGCTGGACCGCCGGAATGACCACGATGCTGTTCTTCGTGGGGTTTGTCGTGTTTTCCCTGCCGTCCCGCAGTACGCCGTCGATCACGCGCGGCTGATCGCGGTCGAGCGTGCGATTACTGAGCCCACGCGTAGTCAGGAAGTGCTCGGTCGCGTTGAACACGTCACCGCCCTTCCGAATGTCCACGAGGAAGCTCACCGAGAGCTTCTTGAAACGGATCGTGTTCGTGAGGCCGATCGTGAAGTCGGGCTGGCGATCGTATCCGGCGTCGATGAACGCGGTGGAGCGGAGCGGAAGCCCGGTGGTCGGGTCGATGAGAATTTTCTTCGAACCCGGGATGGTGTCACGCAGGTAGAACAGACCCGTAAGCGACCGCGTGGAGAGTCCCGGGGCGACGCCGTTGCGGACGTTGCCGTAGAGCCACGTGTCGGACACGTACGACTCGGGAAGCGCGTTCGGCAGCTTGAGCACCTTGCCGCGCGCGCGCTCGACGTTGGCGATCACATCCCACGTGACGTCGCGCGTCGTGACCGGCGTGCCGCGGAGGGTAACTTCGACTCCGGTGTTCCGCGTGGAGGCGCCGTTCAGGTTGAACAAAATGAAACCGGTCCCAAAGCTGCCGCGAATGTCGTTCACGATCTGGTCTGTCGTTTCCTTGCGGTACGTCGTCACATCAAGGCCGAGGCGATCGTTGAAGAAGCCGAGTTCAGTGCCGATTTCGTACGACGTCGCGAACTCTGGACGCAAGTTGAGATTCGGGCCGGTGAAGCCATAGCCGTAGCCGCCATTCGCCGTCGACTTGAACTCGAGGGCTGGGCGGAAGGCGTAGGGACGCGCATCCTTGCCCACTTCGGCGTAGCTCGCGCGAAGCTTGCCCGTCATGTAGCGGCCGATCGACGGGATGGCTTCGGAGAAGATGAAGCTCGTCTGTATCGACGGATAGAAAAACGAGTTGCGCTCGATCGGGATTGTCGACGTCCAGTCGTTGCGGCCGGTGACCGTGACGAAGAGGTAGTCGCTGTAGTTCGCCGTGAGGCTGCTGAAGAGACTCATGAGGCGGCGCTGCTGTTTATTCGTGCGCGTCGTGCGAACGACCGTGTTGTTGACCGACACGAACTGCGGATCGAGAAAGTCGCGACCCAGCAGTCCGCTTACTTCACTCCGGAACTCCGAGATCTGATTCCCCACGAGGCCGTTTATCGAGAACTTGTCGGTGATCTGCAGGCGATTGATGTTGAACAGCGTCTGCGCGTTGAGATTGCGCGTGACGTCGTTGGCCACATCGATAATGCCGTTGCTGTTGTTCGCTACGCCCGCGCTCTCGGGATGACGCAGGATCAGATTCTCGTTGGTGTAGCCGTCGGAACCGATGTTCGTTTTAAGGAAGCCCCAGCTGAACGGCGTGATCGTGAGACCGAGGTTTGCGATCAATCGACCATTGCGCGAATTCACACGATTCTTGTTGACGCTGAAATACGGGTTGTCCGTTTCTGAATTTGTGGCCAGCGCGGTGATCCGACGACGGTTGCCAGCGACGGTGAGGTAGTCGCTGGCCTTGTCCGTTTGCGGCCAGAGCAACAGGCCGATCAGCGGTCCGTTGTCACCCTTGAGCGCCTGGTCGTTGTCGGCCTGCGCATACTGCATGGAGAGGTCGGTTTTAAGCCACGTCGTGACTGTGGCACCAGCCGCGCCCGTGAGGTTGATACGGGTGTAGTCGGAGTTCGGGATCACGCTGCCCTGCGCGTTGTAGCCGAGGCCCACGCGATAATTTACTTTCGCATCCGGCGAGGCACCGCTAAAGGTCAGGTTGTGCTGCTGCGACACGGCCGACTGAAAGAAGCCGTCGATGTTGTCATAGAACTGTGTGCCAGCGACGTACGGATTGCCGA
The DNA here is from genome assembly GCA_031363815.1 of Gemmatimonadota bacterium. GTDB lineage: Bacteria > Gemmatimonadota > Gemmatimonadetes > Gemmatimonadales > Gemmatimonadaceae > Gemmatimonas. The sequence goes on along the minus strand of JANLVC010000126.1, from coordinate 53,660 downwards.
AGTACGAAAAGGAGCCGAGCACGCTGCCGGCCACGGACGTCGGGCCGTACGTGCGCTGCGTTTCGGGACGCGCGCGCGTCTGATCCATACGCACGCGGTTGCTGTACTCGAATCCGCCAACGCCCGGCTTGCCGCGCTTTGTTGTAATGACGATCGCTCCGTTGGCGGCGTCGATACCGTACAGGGCGGCCGCTTCCGGGCCCTTCAGCACGACCATGCTTTCGATGTCTTCCGGATTGATGTCGGCGGCGCGATTCGTGAAGTCCAGACCGCGATTGTTGAACGCGGTGAGCGAGCCGGGAGCATCCGAGGCGAGCGAACTGGAATTGAGCGTCTTGTTGTCCATCGGCAGGCCGTCGATGATCATGAGCGGCTGGTTACTGCCGCTGATCGAACTGACACCGCGAATGGTGATGGACGAGGAGGCACCAGGAACACCCGATGTGCTCGTGACTTCGACACCGGCTACGCGACCCTGCAGGCCGTTGATGAAGTTCTCACGACCGGTCTGCGCGACATCGGCACCGGAAACGGTCTGCTGCGAGGTGCCAAGGTTTCGCTGCGTCGTGGTCTGGCCGAGCGCCGTGACCACGATGGCATCGAGGTTTGACGCGGCCTTGGTCAACTGCACACTCATCACGTCGGCGGTGCCGACCGTACGCTCCTGCGGCAGATAGCCGATCAGGCGGTACTGCAGCACCTGGCCGACATCGGCCCGGATGCTGTAATCGCCGGTGTTATTGGACTGCACGACGGTCGGCGTGCCTTTCACGACGATCGAGACGCCCGATAGCGGAACGCTGACGTCGCGGGTCACTTTACCGGTCACGGTTTTCGTTTGGGCGAACGCTTGTGACGCGCACAGGAGCATGCCCATGAACACCGTGAGTATTCGTTGCTTCATCATGAAGGGTGCCGGGTGGCGGTGATCAGCGAGTCGGGCGTGGCACGCTCGCAGAAGGGCACAGGCGCTGATGTCACTATGGTAGGAGTACGAGAGGCCTAGGTTATCCCAGGACTATACGGCTGTCAAACCGGGCTCGTCGTGTTGAACATGTCGTCCCGATGAGCCTTTGCAGTGAGGGAAGAGCCCGCTTCGACGGAGGCTCGGCGAGGGCAGTATCCGCGCCACCGCCGATGCGAAGTTCGTGAGGACGGGTGGCACGCGATTGTGACAAACGGCCTGTATTCGGGTAAATTGGTCAGTCGTTTGGCTGGGTCGCGGCGTGTATCTTTTGATAGGGGTATCGCCGAGTTCGCTGTCCCTACGATATTTCCTCTCGATCGGTGCGCCATTGCGGCGCCTTCCCGCCCTCGTTTTCAGGTCATATCCTGCATGGCTGAGTTGCTCCAGTCCCGCACGTTGGAGGTCCCCCGTTCGGAGTGGACCGCGATCGTGGCCAAGTACGCCGGCGCCGATGTGCGTCGCGCGGTGTGGCAAATCGTGAACACGCTTGTGCCGTTGGGTGTGGTGTTGTGGGCGATGTACCGGTTTTTCGAAACAGCACCGTGGGTCACGGCTCTCCTGGTGCTGCCCGGCGCCGGGTTACTGGTGCGCACGTTCATCATCATGCATGACTGCGCGCATTCGTCGTTCCTGCCGTGGCCCAAGGTGAGCGATGCCCTCGGCTTCGTGACGGGGGTGATGACGCTGACGCCGTTCGCGCAGTGGCGCCGCGATCACGCGTTGCATCATGCCTCGTCGGGCGATCTCGATCGTCGCGGTCACGGTGACGTGCCCACGATCACGGTGAAGGAATACCTCGAACGCGATGCGCGTGGACGTCTGATTTACCGGCTCATCCGTCATCCGTTGTCGCTGATGCTCGTGGGCCCGTTGCATCTCATGCTCAACCAGCGCTTCCGTGGTCGCAGCATCGCCACGAAAACCAAGCAGCTGTACAGCGTGTGGTACACAAATCTCGCGATCGCGGCGGCGATCACGGTGTCGATCCTGTTGTGGGGACCGCGTGCGTTCCTGGTCGTGTACTTGCCGTGCATGTATGTGGCCGCCGCCGCCGGTATCTGGCTGTTCTACGTGCAGCACCAGTTCGAAGAGGCGTACTGGGAAACCCACGAGGAGTGGGACTACGCCACGGCCGCGATCACGGGCAGCTCGCACCTGCGTCTCCATCCGATCCTGCAGTGGTTCACGGGCAGCATCGGTCTGCACCACGTGCACCATATCGGCCCGAAGATTCCGAACTTCCGCCTGCAGCAAGCGCACGACGACAACCCGATTTTCGAAGCGGCGCCGACCATGACGATTCGCATGGGAATCAAGGCGTTGCGTCTGGCGTTGTACGATGAGGAGGCGAAGCGGTTGGTGCGTTTCAGCGACGTGCAGGCGGCGTAACACACTCGGCACACCTTCCCGGAGCGGTTTCGTGAAAGCGATACGTGCGTTGGCGTTGCTGCTGGCGGTGGCGGGCATCGTGATGCTTGCCGCGTCGGGCATTGGCACGCGGTTCGGCATGTGGCATTACCGCGTCGGGCTCTCGATGCTACGCTACTCGGCCTACGTCGGCGTGGCGGCGTGCCTTGTCTTGGTCTTGGCGTTGCTGATCACGCGGCCACGCGACGGGAGTCGCCTCGCGCTGGTGTTCGGCCTGCTCCTGTCGGCTGTGACCGTCGGCGTGCCGTACCGGTTGGCGCAGACGGCGAAGGGGATGCCGCCGATCCATGACATCACGACGGACATGGCGGACCCACCGGTATTCGTGGCGGTCTTACCGCTGCGCGTATCGGCGACGAATGCCGCCGAGTATGCCGGCGACAGTATTGCGGCGATGCAGCGGGCGGCGTATCCCGAGGTGCAGCCCCTCACGCTGCCGGTGCCGCCATCAGCAGCCTTCGAGCGTGCCGTTGCCGCCGCGAAGGTCATGGGGTGGGAGGTCGTAGCGGGCGACTCGCCCAGCGGCCGTCTGGAGGCCACTGCCACGACGACTTGGTTCGGCTTCAAGGACGACGTCGTCGTTCGTATCCGTCCCGCGAACGGCGGGTCACGTGTCGATGTGCGATCGGTGTCGCGAGTGGGCCGGGGCGACGTGGGTGCGAACGCCGCACGGATCACGCGCTACCTTGGCGAAGTGCAGCGTCAACGCTGACGCGACAGCCCCGCTATCGGTGCCGCAAGCTGCGGTCAGGCATGGCGTGCGCGAGCGATCGGGAGTCAACTCGCCTAGCACGGCCCGTGCAGTAGACTTGTACTTCTGTCACGAACGTCAACCAGCCAGGACATGCCTATGCGCTCCGTCTCGTTCCTCGTCGCCACTCGCCACACTGCCGCGCTCGGTGTCGCGCTCCTGCTTGCCGCCTGCAACAAGACTGACGATGCCGCCGCGAAGGATTCGGCCATGGCCGCCGATTCCGCCGCCTCGCTCACCCTCGACTCCACGGCCACTACCGGTGCCAGCCCACGCGTGACCGCGCGGATTGTGGATGCGGGCGGACGTGAGTTCGGCGTGCTCACGCTGGCCGAGGCCGGCACCGCGATCTCGGTTGATGGCACGTTGCGCGGCCTTTCGCCGGGCGTGCACGGCGTGCACCTCCATGCGGTCGGTCGCTGCGACGGACCCGATTTCTCCAGCGCCGGTGCCCACTGGAGCCCGGTGCCCAAGCAGCACGGCTCTACCAACGCCGCCGGTCCGCATTTTGGCGACCTCATGAACCTCACCGTCGGCGCGGATAGCAGCGTCGTGGTGAAGCTGTTAACGCCGGCCGGCTCACTGCGCGGCGAGAACGCGCTGCTGGACGCCGACGGTGCGGCGTTCGTGATTCACGCCACGGCCGACGATTACAAGACCGATCCGTCGGGCAATTCCGGCGCGCGCGTGGCCTGTGGCGTCGTCTCCGGCTCCTAAACGCCGCTCGCGGTAGCCCGCATGACGACTGCCGCGCACACGCTGGTAGACCTGAGCCACGCCATCGAACATGGCGTGGTGTACTACAAAGGCCTGCCTGCGCCGGTGATCTGCGACTACCTGAGTCGCGACGCTTCACGCGCCCTGTACGAACCGGGTACCGAGTTTCAGATCGGTCGCGTGGAGCTGATCACCAACACGGGCACGTACATCGACTGCCCGTTTCATCGTTACGCAAACGGACGCGACACGGCCTCGATGCCGCTCGAACGGTTCGTGGATCAACCGACACTGGTGGTGCGCGCCACGGAACGATCCGGGCGCGCCATTGATGTCGCGCAGCTCTCGGCACGGTTATCCGCGCACGACGTGCGGGGCAAGGCCGTGCTGGTGCACACCGGGTGGGATGTGCACTGGGGCACCGACGCGTACTTCGAGGAACACCCCTATCTCACCGAGCAGGCCGCGATCTGGCTGCGCGACGCGGGGGCTGTGTTGGTGGGGATCGACTCGATGAACATCGATAACACGGAGCGCGGCACGCGTCCGGTGCACACGGTGTTGTTGCGCGAAGAAATTCTGATCGCCGAGCATCTGTGTAATCTGCAGTTGCTACCCGATGCCGGTTTCACCTTTACGGCGGTACCGCCAAAGCTGGTGGGCGTCGGCACGTTTCCGGTGCGTGCGTTCGCCACGGTGCCCTACGCGTCGCGCACGCTCGCATACGCGTCACGCAGCACCTGAGCGGAACGCTCCACCCGTTCGCGTTCGTGCGGCAGCAGCTCGGGCTCCAGCACGAGCTCGGCCCCACCGCTGCCTACGATCGTCGGCATGGAAAGCGCGACGTCATGCAGCCCCGATGCGCCCTCCTGCCAGCGCGAGACCGTGAGCACGTGCCGCTCACCGCGCAGGATCGTGCGCAGCAGGGTGGCCGTGACCAATCCGATCGCGTGATTCGTCGCGCCCTTCCGCTTGATGATCTCGTAGGCGGCCGTGCGGACTTTATTTTCCATGGGCGTCTCGCGGTCGGCGCGCCATCCGGGCCACTGCGCCAGCGGCACGCCGCCGATCTGCACACTCGACCAGAGCACCACCTCGGAGTCGCCGTGCTCGCCAACCACCTGCGCGTGTACTGAGCACGGGTCGAGTTTGAGTTCGCGCCCCAACGCTTCGCGAAGCCGTGCCGTGTCGAGCATGGTGCCGGTGCCGATCACGCGCGCCGGCGGCAGCCCCGAGGCTTCAAGCACCACGCGGGTGAGCACGTCCACGGGATTCGTGACCACCACGATCGCGCCGCGCGCCGTCGCCAGGCGCGCGCCAAGTTCACGGGCCACTGTCGCGTTGTCGCGCAGCAAGGCGAGTCGTGACTCTCCGGGTTTGCCGTTGCGCCCCGCCGCGATGACGATCGCGTCGGCGTCGATCATTTCTTCGATGGTGGCCGTGCGCACGGCGGCGGCGGGGTAGAACGAACTGCCGTGCGCGAGATCCATGGCCTCGCCCTCGGCGACCTCGGTGCGCACGTCGTTCAGCAGGAGCTCATCGGCCACGCCGAGTTGCAGCGTGGAAATGGCCACACTCGATCCTACCCAGCCAGTGCCGATAATGGCGACCCGTCGAGTCATGAGATGTCTCAGTGAGAGAGGTCGTACAACGCTACGCTATTTCGCGCCTATCAGAAACTGGCGGAGCGGCCAGTAACTCCCGCGATACAGGCCTGGCGGAAGGGGGCGGGGTTGTGAGGCCGCCGATGGGAGTTGGCGTAGGCGGCGGGCCATACGGGAATGATACCCCCGAACCGGCGAACCCAGAGCGAGGACTGCAACGGGGGTCTACTATTCCCCAATGCCTTCCGCCAATTCCACCGTCAATTCTCCCGTGTCGATGTCTCCCAGCACTGGGCCGACGCGTTCCTTCACGCTCGACCATACACTCGCCTTTGCCCTGTGCCTGGGCGCCGCGATGCTGTTGTTGTGGCCGCTGCTTACCGGACAGATGCTGTTCGGTGGAAGCCGTTCCGATATGTTCATCGCCGGTTATTCGTTCCGCCTGTTCGGCGCCGAGTCGTTCCTGAAAGACGGCGCGATCCCGCAGTGGAATCCGTATCTGTTCGGCGGATTGCCGTACATCGCGGCCATGCACGGCGACATCTTCTATCCCACCGCCTGGCTGCGATGGATCATGCCGGTGGATGTGGCGATCACGCTTGGCATGGCGATTCACTTCGTGCTGACGGGGTGGTTCACCTATCGCTTCTGCCGATCGCTGGGTCTCTCGTGGAACGCGAGCGTTATTGCCGGCGTGTCGTACGAACTCACGGGCATCGTGGCGTCGCAGATGAGTCCGGGGCATGACGGCAAGTTGTTCGTGTCGGCGTTAACGCCGCTCGCGTTCTGGACGCTGCTGCACGCCATCCGCCATGCGAAAACGTGGTGCTACGGGGCGTTTGCCTTCGTGGTCGCGCTGATCGTGCTTGGCCACTATCACATGGCGTACTTCCTGTTGCTCGCGCTGGGTCTGTGGGCGATCTACCTCGCGTTCTTTGACGCCGAGCGTCCGGCCGATCTGCATCCGTGGAAGGCGCTGGGCTTCTCGGCGATTGCCGTCGCGGTGGGTGGCGGTATTACGGCGTTGCAGGTGATGCCTTTCATCGAGTACATCCCATTCTCACCTCGTGCCGAGGGCGGGCCCGACACCGGGTGGGAATTCGCGACGAGCTATGCCCTGCCACCGTCAGAGATCTTCACGCTGTTGCTGCCGCAATTCAATGGCGTGCTCGATCAGTACTGGGGGCGCAACCCGATCAAGTTCCACACCGAGTACATGGGCTTCCTGCCGCTCGCGCTCGCCGCGCTGGCACTCGGCGACAGGGCCCGCCGTCGCTTCGTGATCGCGTTCAGCATCGGCGCCCTGTTTTTCCTGATGCTGTCGTTTGGCGGCTACACGCCATTCTACCGTCCGTTCTACGAGCTGCTGCCGCTGGTGAAGAAGATCCGTGCCATGGGCATGGTGTTCTACCTGCCGGCGTTCATGGTGTGTGTGCTGGCGGGCGTTGGGCTGGATCGACTGCTGGCCCGCGCGGTGCCGATGCGTACCGTCTTGATCGTAGTTGGCAGTACCGTGGCGTTTGCACTGCTGGGTGCCGTGGGCGGCCTGCAGGGGCTGGCCGAGTCGCTGGCTATTCCCGAGAGACTGGAGGGCGTTACGGCGAACGCGCCGTATCTGCAGAGCGGTGGGTTGCGGTTGCTGGTATTCGTGGTGCTTGGTGGCGCTGTGTTGTGGGCCGCTGCAGCCGGTCGCATCACGGCGCGTTTGGCTACGGCGGCGCTGTTCGTGATCGTGGGGCTCGACCTGTGGAGCGTCAACAAGCAGTTCTACAGCTACTCGCCGCGGGCCAGCACGTTGTTCGCGGATGACGCGGTCACGACGTATCTCAAGAAGGTGCCGCCGCCGTATCGCGTGATCGACGGTGGCAACAGCTACGGGCAATCCATCCTGATGGCGTATCGCATCCCGAACGCGATGGGCTATCACGGCTTCCAACTACGGCGCTACAACGAACTGGCCGGGGCGAAGGAAGGATTCCGCAATCTGCTCACGCCGAACATGTTTGACCTGTTGTCGATACGATATTTGATTTTGCCTAACACGCAGAAGGTGCCGGGTTTCCATCAGGTGGTGCCCCCGTCGCCCACGGCGTTCGGTACCACGGCCACGCTGTACGAAAGCGACGCGACGCCGGCGTATGCGCGCGTATTGCCGGTGTCGGCCAAGCTTACCGAAGAGCAGGGGCTGGCCACTGTCATCGATCCTCGCTTCCCCATTAGCACCGTGGCGCTGCTGCCGGATACGTCGACCGCTACGTCACCGGCGGCGATACCGCCGTTCCCGACGCCGCAGGTGAAAGCCACGGTGACCGCGTGGAGCGCCGGAAACATGCACATTTCGCTGAGCGGCACCGAAGCAGCAACGAGTCAGCTGCTGGTGTCGGAGAACTGGTATCCCGATTGGCACGCCGAGGTCGATGGCAAGCCGGGAATCGTGCGTCGCGCCGATCACACGTTGATCAGCGTGGACGTTCCGCCGGGGGCGAAGGAGGTGCGCTTGTGGTTCGAGTCGGCGACCTACGCGCGCGGCAAGATGATCAGTGTGATCTCGCTGTTGCTGGCGGCGGCGATGATGTTCGTGCCGATGTTCTTGTCCGTCGGCACCAAGAAAACGACGTAGCGCGAAACGCGCAGGCGCTTACGGCTGGCTTCCCATCGGCTCACCCATGCGAACGGGCCGTTCAGCCACCCACGGCGCAGTGAACGTGATCTGTTTTGGCGGGAAGAGTAGTACCACCGTAGAGCCCAGTAGAAAGCGGCCCATCTCGTCCCCTTGAGCGAGATGGATCTGCTGGTCGGTGTAGTGCCATTCGCGCACCGTGCCCGGGCGCGGCGGGTTCACGATGCCGTGCCACACGGTCGCCATGCTGCCCACGATCGTGGCGCCCACCAACACCATCACGAACGGTCCGTGCGCGCCCTCGAACATGCACACCACGCGTTCGTTGCGCGCGAAGAGCCCAGGCACACCGCGGGCGGTGGTCGGATTCACCGAGAACAGATCGCCCGGCACATGGATCATGCGCACGAGCCGACCATCGCAGGGCATGTGAATGCGATGATAATCCTTGGGGCTCAGATAGATCGTGGCGAAGGCGCCGTTGGTGTATGGCGCAGCGAGTGCGTCATCTCCGCCCACCAGCGCGGTGGTCGAGTAGCGGTGCCCCTTGGCCTGAAAAATCTGATCGCCAGCGATCGGCCCCAGCTGACTGATCGCGCCGTCCACCGGGCAGATGTAGTCGGCCGCCGCGATGGGTCGCGCCATGGGCTTGAGCGCGCGGGTGAAGAAGTCGTTGAAGGTCGCATAGCGCGTGATATCCGGCTCGGCGGCTTCGCTCATGTTCACGCCGTACTTCGCCACGAACCAACGGATCACCGACGTCGTCTGTTCGCCACGCCTGGCCGAAGCGAAGACGCCGACCAGCGACGTGAGGGCCTGCTTGGGCAGCAGGTACTGGGCGATGACGACAAGGGGCGAGGACACGTTGGCAGGGGCGGGAAGCAGTGCAGTACGATCGACTGTGGAGGATTGCACGAGCGCGCGTCAGCCGCCAGTGCTGCCGCCGCCGCTATGCTTTCGTGCACCCGAGCTTCGCAGCGCACCATTGCCCGCCCCTGCGCCGCCGCAGAGATTCACCGTAATGACCAGTTCCGCGCTTCCGCCCGCCGCCCTCGCTCCCGATGCCAGTCGCCGCCTCCGGGAGCTGGCCGAACGCTGGGAACACGTAGGGGCCGCTGAACGCGCCAACTACCAGCTTTACCTCATCGAGCTGTGCGAGGCTATCGGCGTCACGCGTCCCCGCCCCGCCGCCACCGGTGACCGCATCGCCGACGCGCGGGCGTATCAGTTCGAGTTCGCGATCAAGACGACCACGCGCGACGGCACGATCGCCACGAACTACATCGACCTGTACAAGGCCGGCTGTTTCGCGCTCGAGGCCAAGGACTCGGACGACGGTGCCACGACCACGAAGCTGCTCACCAAGGCATTCGGACAGGTATCGAACTACGCCAAGGATCTGAACGAGCGGCCACCGTACATCCTCGTGCTCGACGTGGGCAAGTCGCTGATCGTCTGGGACCGTTGGTCGGGTTCCTACGGCGGCTTTCATCTTGGCACGCGCATCGACCTGCGCACACTGGACCGCAATCCCGACATTGTCGCGCTGTTGCGTGACATCTGGACCGACCCCGCGGTGCGCGACCCTCGCCGTCACGCCCAGGCGATCACGGTGGAGATCGCGGGGCTTCTGGGCGAGCTCGCCTCGACACTCGAACAGCGGGGACACGACCCCGAACGCGTGGCGCGGTTCCTGATCCGTTGCGTGTTCTCGATGTTCGCCGAAGACGTGAAGCTGCTGCCCGATGCGTCGTTCAAGCGCCTGCTCGACGCGGTGCTGCCGTCGGGGCCCGAGGCATTTGTCGCGGCGGCACAGGGGTTGTGGCAAGCCATGGACGCCGGCGCCATGTTCGGCTATCACCGTCTGCTGCGCTTCAACGGCCATTTCTTCGCGAATGCCGAAGCCTTGCCACTGGAGCGGGCCGAGCTCGAGTTGCTACGCCGTGCCGCCGAAGCCGATTGGAGCGCCGTTGAGCCGTCCATCTTCGGTACACTGTTGGTGCGCGCGCTCTCGGCCGAAGAACGGCACCGGTTAGGGGCCGAGTACACGCCACGCGATTTCATCGAGCGACTGGTGCGGCCCACGGTAGAAGAGCCCGTGCGCGAGCGGTGGGGCGCGGTACAGGCTGAAGTCATGCAGCTGCGCGAGACCGGGAAAGCGGCCGACAAGAAGCGCGCTGAAACGCGGATTCTGGAGTTTCACACGTGGCTGCGTGGGCTGCGCATTCTCGACCCCGCCTGCGGCAGCGGCAATTTTCTGTACGTGACTATGCACGCGCTGAAGCGCGTGGAAGTGGAAGTGTTTCACTTGCTGTCCGACTTGCACGGCGGCCAGATGAGCGTCCGCATGGCCGAGATCGATCCCGGACAGTTCTTCGGGATCGAGGTGAAGGCGTGGGCGCGCGAGATCGCGGAACTCACGCTATGGATCGGATTCTATCAGTTCTGGCGTCAGCAACACGGCGACGTGCAGCCTGATGAACCACTGCTACGCGACACCGGCACGCTGGAGCATCGCGACGCGGTGTTGACGTGGGATAGCATCCGTCATGTGCCGGAGAAGGACCGGCCGGACCCGACGCCGCGGATTGTGCATCCGGTCACGGGGCAGCTGGTGCCGGATCCGTCGGCGAAGTTGAAGTACATGGAGTACGTGGGTGCGCGCGCCGCAGATTGGCCGGAGGCGGATTTTATTGTGGGGAATCCGCCGTATTTGGGGAACAAGCGCATGCGCGAGGCATTCGGCGACGGGTATGTCGATGCGCTGCGCGCAGCGTATGCTGACGTGCCCGAGAGCGTTGACTTCGTCATGTTCTGGTGGAGAACAGCGGCACACGCGGTCGCGGACGGTAAAGCCCAGCGCGCTGGCCTCATCACCACGAACTCCATCACGCAGTCATGGAACCGGCCCCTCATTCAGCGTGCGATTGATTCGGGTGCAATGGTTCGATGGACGGCGCCCGATCACCCATGGGTTGACGAGAGTGACGGAGCTGCCGTCCGGGTGGCAATGACTGTTCTCTCGTATAGACCTGAGTCTGCGACCCGACTCGTGATCGCCGACAACTCCTCCGTGCTAACTGAACAGTGGGCGTTGAAGCTCAACGCAGACCTCTCGTCGCACGCGGATGTTCCGCGCGCGACAAGCCAACCTTTGGCGTCCAACGCCGGCCTTGTGTCTCGCGGCTTTCAGCTTGTGGGTGCAGGCTTCCAGCTTCAATCCGAAGCGGCTGAAGATTTGCTCCTGAGTGACCCGTCGTTAAAGGCAGTCATTCGAGAGTATCGCAATGGCAAGGACCTCGCTACGCGACCAAGGCGCATCCACATAATTGACTTCGGATTGCGAGACGAAGATGAAGCACGCGCCTATCCAGTTGCGTTTGACATAGTGCGCACGCGCGTCAAGCCCGAACGTGATGCCAACGGGAGAGCGTCATACGCCAAGCTCTGGTGGCGTTTCGGCGAGCCTCGTAAATCGCTTCGCACTTCAGTGGACGGCCTTTCGCGGTATATCGCTACACCACAGACGGCGAAGCATCGCTACTTCGTCTTTCTCGACGCGTCGATCGCGCCAGACGACATGGTCGTCGCCATAAGTGTCGATGATGCCTTTTTTCTGGGAATACTATCGTCTCAAATCCACGTTCAATGGAGCGTCGCAGCGGGGTCTCGGCTAGGCGTAGGGAATGACTCGCGGTACACTCAGTCAACCTGCTTCTCTCCCTTTCCATTCCCTGATCCGCACAAGTCGCTCCGCGCCAGCATCTCCGCCTTGGGCGAGTCCCTCGACCTGCACCGCTCAGCCGCGATTGGTCGCGACGAGCGAGTGACGATGACCGGCATGTACAACGTCGTCGAGAAGCTCCGCTCCGGTGAAGCGCTCACGCCCAAGGAACGCACAGTCCACGAATTGGCCGCGTGCGGTATCCTGCGCGACATGCACGACCAGCTCGATGCGCTCGTCGCCGAGGCCTACGGCTGGCAATGGCCGATGACGACTGATGAGATCCTTGAGCGCCTGGTCGCACTCCATGACGTCCGTGTTGCCGAGGAAGCACAGGGTATCGTTCGTTGGTTGCGCCCGGAGTTCCAAGCGCCAGGGACCACAGCGCCTTCCCCTGCCGCTGAACTCGCGTTGGAAACGAGCACGGTCGCGATCGCTACTGTCTCCGAGCCGACGCCGTGGCCAACACAGGCCATCGAGCAAATCGCAGCGCTCAAGCGGCTCGTGTCCACGCATACGCTCACGGTAGACAGCGTTCTACCCCACTTCCACGGAGCGCAGCGAGAGCTCGTCGCGCGACATCTCGAAACGCTGGCCATCCTCGGGGAAGTTCGCGAGGTAGAGGCCGGCCGCTACACGGCGGTCGCAGCGTACTGAACTGAACGAGCCAGAGCCGGAGCTTTTGTCCGCGGGTGCAGACCAACCGCCTCGCAGCGGCTGAAATTCGCACCTATCTAACGGTCGATCTAGCGCCCGGCCGGATCACCGAGGATGTTTGCGATCTGCCGGCGAAGGGTGGGGATCTTCTCCTGGATCACGTCCCAGACAAGATCGAGATCGACGCCGAAGTAATCATGAATCAACCGATCGCGCATTCCGGCCATCGAGCGCCACGCCACCTGAGGATTCGCGACGCGCATTTCCGCCGGCACCCGCTTCGTTGCTTCGCCGATGATCTCGAAGCTGCGTACACATGCGCGCTGCAGTGTGGGATCTTCGAGAAACCCTTCACGACTTACGCCCGACGTCGCCGCTTCCAGGTACGCGGCCTCGTCGGCGATGTGCCTCAAGTACTCACGCGGCGCTAAGGACATCCCGGGCTTCGGCGAGAATGTACGGGCGGAGATGGGGCGATAAAGACTCGACCGTGACAAGCTCGACTCGGCGTCCCAGAGAGCTCTCCAAGAGGTCGCCAAGGTCGAGCAAGTGGTCGAACGTCTTCTGCCCCGGGGCAAACTCCACAAGCACATCGACGTCGCTATCGATGCGTGCCTCGTTCCGCTGGACAGACCCGAACAGGGCTAAGCGCTGCACGCCCAGACGGAAGATCTCCGTTCGGGCTTCCGCCAGGCGGGCCTGTACCTCTAGTCGAGTAAGCGGCTGGGCGTGCATCTTGGGAATCTACGCGCAGACCAGCGAACTGGCAGCTTCACGGCGGATCGGCGTCAGTCGTTCGCCCGAGGCCCGCGATCGCGCTATCGTTCGCGCATGCCTTTCCGCCACATCGAGTCCCTGCGTCCCCTATTGCGGAAGCTCTCCGTCGTGAGCCGGTGCGCAGCCGTTGGTGTGCTTTCCCCCACCGTGCTCCCCGCCCAGGTCATCGCCGGCCGCGTCACCGACGACCGCACGATGAAGCCGGCGGTCGACTACGTCGTGCGACTCGTGCAGATGTCCGACACCGGACTGGTGGCGCTCGACGAAACGACCGCCGATGCCAAAGGGCAGTTCACGGTGGTGGCGCCGAGTGCGGGGAGCTACCTGCTCTCGTTCGGGAGGACCGCGCCGCGCGTGCATCGCGTACCGGTCGAGATCGCAGCGGGTGTGGCTCCGGCGCCGAAGGATTTCCCGTTGCCGATCCAACGCGAGTCGGATACGCGGCCGTATGTGGACGTGGATGTGGACTCAGCGTCGCTCTTTCCGAAGGGAGGACGCGGCCCGGCATTCCCCAACGAGCAGCGACTCGCTGGTGCGCGCGGGTCGGTGTTCGCGATGTTTGTGGTCGATACGACCTGCCGCCCCGAGAAGGACAGTGTGCGCCTGTTCGCGGGAACCCATGCGGATTTCGTGCGCTCCGTCGAACAATGGCTGACGGTCGGCAACTTCCGCGTCTCTCACGTGGGCAATGTCCCCGTGCGCCGACAGGTGTGTCTGGCCTTTGCGTTTCAGGTCGACACCGACCCACGTGAGGCGCGTCGGCTTCCCAAGCCGGACGTCCCACCTGCAGGCCTCGCGAGTTCCTCACGGGCCTTGTGCTCGCGCGCGGTCGAGGGAGCCGGGATGATCACTGTCTCTGCTCAGCGCTAAGCGCTTCACGCTAGAATAGCCGCATGCGCCGATCTATCCTGTTCGCCCTCCGCCTCGTCCTCCTCCTGCTCTGCCTCCCCGCGCCGCTCACGGCGCAGGGACGCATTGTCGTCGACACGATCCGATCCAAAGCGATCGCCGGCAATCTCATCGGCGACACGCCGAATCGCGAAGTGTTCGTGTACACTCCGCCCAACTACGACCGCACACCCAATCGCCGCTTCCCGGTGTTATACCTGTTGCACGGCTTCACCTCGCACCCGCGTGAGTGGCTTGACGGCACGTATCAAGGGCTCGATTTACAGAAAACGATGGACAGTCTTTGGCGCGTCGATGCGGGCGAGTTCCTGGTGGTGATGCCGAGTGCTGGCAATGCGATGGGTGGCACTTTCTACGTGAATTCGACGGCGTTCGGCAATTGGGAAAACTTTGTGGCCGACGAATTGGTGCGCTTCATCGACGCCCGCTATCGCACGCGTCCCGACCGTGTATCGCGTGGGCTGGCCGGACAGTCCATGGGCGGCTTCGGCGCGCTGTACCTCGCGCAAAAGCACGCCAACGTATTCGGCACAGTGTACGCGATGAGTCCGTGCTGCACGGGCATGGTGGGTGAGCTTGCGCCTGAAAGTGAGGTTTGGCGTTACGTGCGCGACTCCACCATCGTGCCGCCGCTTTCAGTGGCCGGAGCTGTGCGCATCGCGCGCGCGATGACGGCGGCGTTCGGTGCCTCGTACGACAAGCTTGGCGCGTGGTCGCAGTTCCTGCCCATCGATCTGCTGGCGAAGGACGCCGCGGGCATGCGCCGCAGCTGCGCGGTAGTCATCGAGTACGGACTCGACGACGCGATCGCCAGTGTGCCGTTGGGGTCGCGCGCGTTCGTCGACGGCCTCGCCCGCGCAAACATATCCTATCGGCTTGATGCGTTCGCCGGCGGTCATACCGATCACACGCGACAGCGCTTCGAGCAACGCGTTTTGCCGTTCTTTGCGCAGCAATTTTCCGGTGCGGCGCCCAGCGCGAACTGCACGCCATAGGATGCACGCCGCGGCCGTCGTCCCTACTGCCCCGATGGAACTCCTGACCGGTGGCAGCCCGACGGGCCCAACGGTGGCATATTTTACAGCATCCACCCTTTCCTCTCGTCGGAGACGCTCGCGTGACACATCGCCTGCCGCACCGCCTGACCCCCCGTTTCGTACCGCTCGCGGCGATTGCGCTGCTCACACTCAGCGCCGCGCTTGGTGGTCCCATTGCCGCGCAGGATCGCCCTGCACCCGACACCACCACCACCACGCTGCCGCTCAAGACGGCACGCACGCACACCTTCACGACTACCAAAGGCAGTTGGCTGTCACTCGATGTGTCGCCCGACGGCTCGCAGATCGTGTTCGATCTACTGGGTGACTTGTACACGCTGCCGATTGCCGGTGGCAAGGCAACGCGCCTCACCAGCGGCATGGGCTTCGATGCGCAGCCGCGATTCTCTCCGGATGGGAAGAAGGTCGTGTTCATTTCCGACCGCTCCGGTGGCGAGAACGTCTGGATTCAATCGCTCGACGGCAAGGACAGCACGCAAGTCACGAAGGGCAACAACACGATGTACGTGTCGCCGGAGTGGACACCGGACGGCGCATACGTGGTGAGTTCACGCGGCGGCGGTTTGGGCGGCGCGGCGAAGCTCTGGATGTACAACGTGAACGGCGGCAATGGCCTGCCGCTCACAACCGAGCCCGCGCTACCGGCCACGCAAAAGTTGCTGGGCGCGGCATTCGGCAAGGACCCGCGTTACATGTGGTTCGCCGCGCGCACTGGAGATTGGCAGTACAACAGCATCGGCGCGCAATTTCAACTGTATGTGTGGGACAAGGAAACAGGACGGGTGTCGCAGATGTCGACGCGCTTCGGCTCCGGCTTCCGCCCCACGCTGTCGCCCGACGGCAAGTACTTGGTGTACGGTACGCGCTTCGAAACGAAAACGGGGCTGCGCATTCGCAATCTCGACACGCAGCAGGAAGACTGGCTCGCCTTCCCGGTGCAGCGCGACGACACCGAGTCGCGCGCGTCGATGGATGCATATCCGGGCTTCAGCTTCATGCCGGATTCGAAGTCGGTCGTGGTGTCGTACGGCGGTGAGATCTGGCGCGTGCCGGTCGATAAGTCGGCCGCCACCAAGATCCCCTTCGAAGCCGAAGTAAAGCTGGAGATGGGACCCGAGGTAAAGTTTGCGTGGAAGATCGACACGGCGGCCACGTTTGCGTCGCGGCAGGTGCGCGACATGCAGCCGTCGCCCGATGGCAAGCAGCTCGCGTTCTCGTCGCTGGGGCGCATTCACGTGATGGCACTGCCCGGTGGCGCGCCCACGCGTGTCAGCACGAGCACGAGCGGTGAGTTCGGCCCGGTCTGGTCGCCCGATGGCAAGTCGCTGGCGTGGGTCACGTGGGACGACGCGGCCGGTGGCCAGATTGTGCGGGCCACGCTCAACGCCAAGCAGGGGTGGACCACGCAGACGCTGACCACGTCGGCCGGTCTCTACACCGATCTCGCATGGTCGCCGGCCGGCGATCGCATTGTTGCCATACGTGCCGCGGCGCGCGAGATGCAGGAAGCGGGGGCGGCGTTTTTCGGTCCCGCCGCCGCTGATATTGTGTGGCTGCCGGCCACTGGTGGTGCACTATCGGTGATCATGCCGAGTGGCGGACTGGGTACGCCACACTTTACGAAGGATGCGACGCGCATTTATGCGTATGGTCGCGCCGGTTTGCAGTCGTTCCGGTGGGACGGCACCGACGTCAAGACGCACCTGAAGGTGACCGGTCCGCTGCCGCCGGGAGCGGCTGGCGAGCCGGGGCTCGATGCTGCGCTGGTGGAGAAGGAATCGCGGCACTACATCGGCGGCCGCGCCGCGCGGCCCTTGGGAACGGCGATGCATCTCGGTCCGGCCGAGCCCACGCCACCGCAGCCGCCGCCGGCCTCGCTGGTGCTGATGGCGCCAAGTGGTGATCAGGCGTTGGCGATGGTCGGCATGGACCTCTACGCGATTACCGTTGCGCAGACCGGTGCTGTGGCGCCCACCGTGAACGTGTCGATGCCCGCCGCGGCACCGGTGCCGGTAACGAAGCTGAATACGATCGGCGGCGAGTTCCCCACGTGGAACAGCACCGGTCGTGTGGTGCACTGGTCGCTTGGCAACACGGTGTGGTCGTACGATCTCGATCGCGCGAAGGTGGCCGAGGATTCGGCGAAGACGGTTGCGCGGGTGAAGGCTCGTGTGCGTGCCGACACGACCAAGTCGGTCAAGGACAGCATTGCGCGTGCCGACTCCATCGCGAAGGCTGACACCACGATGAAAAAGCCGGTACCGGCGTACTCGCCGACGGAGATGAAGATCACCGTGATGGCCCCGCGTGATCTCCCGCGCGGCGTGGCGGTGTTCCGGGGGGCGAAGGCGATCACGATGAAGGGGAAGGAGATCATCGAGAACGCCGACATTGTGGTACGCGACAGTCGCATTGTCGCTGTTGGCGCGCGTGGCAGCGTGACCATTCCCGCTGGGGCGCAGATCTTCGACGTGAGCGGCAAGGTGATCATGCCGGGCATGGTGGATACGCACTACCACCCGCAGTGGCTTACGCCGCAGGTCCACAACACACAGACATGGCAGTATCTCGCCACGCTGGCGTACGGCACGACGACCACGCGCGATCCGCAGACGTCGAGCACCGATTTCCTGGCGTACACCGATCGCGTGGAATCGGGTGCAATGATTGGTCCCCGCATTTATACCACGGGCCCTGGTGTGTTTTCGGCGGAGCCCGTGCGTGATTACGCGCACGCGAAGGACATCATGACGCGCTACGCGAAATACTACGACACGAAGACGCTCAAGATGTACATGAGCGGCAACCGTCAGCAGCGGCAGTGGCTGATCATGGCGGCGAAGGAGCTCGGGATCATGCCGACCACTGAGGGCGGCCTCGATCAGAAGCTCAACCTTACGCACGGCATCGACGGGTATCCGGGCATCGAGCACACGCTGCCGATCACGCCAAAGTTTGAAGACATCTTTGAGTGGTACAAGGCCACCCAGGTGACGAACTCGCCAACGTTGATCGTGGAGTACGGCGGCCCGTTCGGCGAAGGCTGGTTTTATCAGACGGAGGATCTGCTCAACGACGCGAAGCTCCGCCGCTTCACGCACCCGGTCGATTTCGATACGAAGGTGCGTCGTCGTGGAGCGGGCAATGCGCCCGGACCGGCCGGCTTTGCGGTGAAGGAGGAGTACGCCATGTGGCAGCACGCCGAGGACATCGCCAAGACGGTGGCAGCAGGTGGACGCATTGGCGTGGGCAGTCACGGCCAGCTGCAGGGACTGGGCATGCACTGGGAGCTATGGCTCGTGCAGTCGGGCGGGTTGTCCACGCACGACGCTTTGCGTGCCGCCACGATCGTGGGCGCCGAGGCGATCGGACTGGGCAGTGAGATCGGGTCGTTGGAAGTCGGCAAGTTTGCCGATCTGATCGTGCTCGACCGTGATCCGCTGGCGAACATCCGCAACAGCAACAGTGTATCAATGGTGATGGTGAACGGTCGGCTGTTCGACGGCAACACGCTCGATGAACTGTATCCGCGAAAAAAGCCATTGGTGCGTCAGCCGTGGAGCTATACGGTACCAACGGCAGCGGCTGGCATTCGACCGTAAGCGATCGTCGGCAGTAGCCTGATGAGTACGGTGCACCATTGCGTTGATGTGATGGTGCACCGGTCGGGTTGAGATGGTGGCGATTCGGGACGTGGCAACCCACTCATAGGACTTGGTGCGGAAGTAGCAAAGTCGTGCATACTTGTCTCTCGGAATCTTCCAATGAAAAGCTCAGTGCGTCGCAGAGCAGGTGCCATGCCGCTTCTGGCCATTTCAGTCATACTGGTGAGCACGATTTCACCGGCGCACGCGCAAGCGCGTGATCGTGTGCCAATAGTCACCGGATGCTGGCAGGCGTCCCGTCCGCTTGGACCCACCGGCGGGGCGCTGTCCGTTCCACCGGACGCGCCGTTTACCACGATCATGCTGCGGGACAGCGGTCGCGTAGCGCTGCCGCTGCTGACGGGCCGCGAGCGGGCGATGTGGGAAGCGCGCAGCTACTGGGAGACGAGCGGCGACTCGATTGAGGTCCGGGTGTTCACGGGATTGCAGGGATGGCGTGCTCAGCTTTCGACACGCGAGCTGCCGGCGGTGATGAAGGGTTCGGCCACGTATCTCACGGACGCGATCGCCGCGAACGCCGCGCCGCTGACCGTTGGTATCACCCTTGCGCGCCGCGCGTGTGAGTTGGCGTGGGCAGACTTGCCGATCACCACGCGGATTCCCCGCAGTTGGGAGCGTGGGAAGCCCGTGTACTTCGAGAATCAGGTAGAGCGGCCGGCGGCGCTTGCGGCAAATACGAAACTGCCGAAGGGCGTGCGGTCGATGCGACCACTCGGCTACCATGAGAAGTCCGACGCGCGCACGGATCGCCCCGATGTCGTGGTGGCGACGTTCATCGTGGAATCAAACGGGCGGCCGGATACCAGTTCGCTGAAGCTGCTGAATGCTGACGGCGAGCCGGGTCCTGTGCGCGTACGAAATGAAATCGCCGTGCTGCTGGCATCGACGCGATTCACGCCGCCGATGGTGGGCGGGCAGGCGGTGCATCAGCTGGCAACGTGGCGGATTGAACGAGCGAAGAACTGATCACACAGAGACAAGGAGAAAAGGAGAAAAGGAGTCCCAGCGTCGTTCTCCTTAGTCCCGGCCGGGCGCCGCCCCGAGCCGTACCGCGATCTCCAGCAGCATCTCGTCATTCCCGCGTGCCGCGATCATCGAGAGGCCGATCGGACAGCCGTTCACCGTCCCGAAAGGCAAACTGACTTGCGGCAGTCCGCCGAGTCCGGCAATGCACAACATCGCCAACGCCCGCTCGCGAAACGCCACCGTCTCGGTGGGTGGCAGGCGAAGCAGTGGGGCGATGTCGGGCACCGTGGGCAGCAACAGTACCGCATTGTCCGCGAGCGTATGGTCCAAGCGCGCCACAATCTCCGCGCGCCGCTCGCGCATGAGCGTCACCTCGTGCGGCTGCACCTGAGCCACCGCGTCGAAGCGCGGGCCGATCTGAGGGCCGAACTTTGGACGCACGCGCGTGACCCACGCCCGATGCGTCGTCCAGATGTCGTCGTACTGCAATACGCGGAAGACATCGAACCAACCAGGCAGACCTTCGGCGCTTACGGTCACCGGCTCCGCAACTCCCAGTAACGCTGTCACCCGGGCGATCGCCGGCGCTAGCGCCTCACCCGCCTCAGGCAGCGCCAGCGCGAACGCGTCCTGCGCCAGCAGCACGCGACCGGGTGAAGCGGCGACACCACCCAGCAGCACGTCACCGATTTGCGCCAACAGTGACGCGTCGCGCGCAAACCAACCGCACGTGTCAAAAATCGGTGCGAGCGGGCAGGCGCCGTCCAGCGATATCCGTCCGTGCGTGGGGCGAATGCCATAGATGCCGCAGAAGCTTGCCGGCGCCCGTACAGAGCCGCCGGTGTCACTGCCGATGGCAAAGTCGACCAGCCGACCGGCGACGGCCGCCGCCGATCCGCTGGAAGACCCTCCAGGCACGCGATGCGGCGCCGCCGGGTTGAGTGGCGTCCCATAGTGCGCGTTCTCGCCGGTCAGACTGAACGCCATCTCTTCCGTGTGGGTCTTGCCCGCCAGCGTGGCCCCGGCCTCAAGCAACTGTCTGGCCACGGTGGCGGTACTCGACGCCTCGGCATGCGTGGCAAGCCAGTCCGGGTTGCCGAAGCCGGTGCGATGACCGGACACATCGAAGATGTCCTTGAGCCCGAAGCTGAGCCCGCGAAGCGGCCCGCTGTCGGCGCCGGTGCGATACACGTGCGTGTGCTTACAGAACGCGCCGAGATGATCGCGTTCGAGGATGCTGTCCCTGGTATGCATGAGGAGGGAAGATCGAGCGCGGAACGCATTTCGGGAATAGCGACGCCAGTTGTCACGATTTTGACATGATTGCGGAGTACCCTCCTGACACAGCACGAGACCCCATTCCAGCCCGGACTCCGATGCGTCGCATGACCGATTCTCAACGGCAAGGCTTCCCCCGATCGCTCGCCAGGCTCGCCGCTGGGGGCCTCCTCATGCTCCCCGCGATCACGAGTGGGGCACAGTCTGCGGCGGCGGCGGGATATCACATCGTAAAGACGATCCCGGTCGGCGCCGACGGCGGATGGGACTATGTCAGCATCGATGCGGCGGCCCGACGGCTTTACGTGTCACACGCGACCAAGATGGTGGTCATCGATATCGATCGCGACACCGTGGTTGGCGAGCTGACCGACACCCCCGGCATTCACGGCATCGCGATCGCCCCCGAGCTCGGCCGAGGATTCACGAGCAATGGGCGCGACAGTTCCGTAACGATCTTCGACGTGAAAACACTCGCCGTGCTCGGTCGCGTGAAGGTCACCGGCGCGAATCCCGATGCGATCCTCTTCGATGCTGCGACCCGGCGCGTGTTCACCTTTAACGGTCGCAGTGCGAATGCCACGGCGCTCGATGCCACGAACGGCGCCGTGCTGGGCACGATCGCGCTGGCCGGCAAGCCGGAGTTTGCGCAGACCGATGGCAAGGGCCGGCTTTTCGTCAATATCGAGACGGACCCTGGCCAGATTCAGGTCATCGACAGCCGCACCCTCACGGTAACCGCGACCTTCACGCTAACGGGTTGCGACGCGCCCACCGGACTTGCCTACGATCGAACCAGGGATCGCCTCTTCTCCGTGTGCGGGAACCGCGTCCTCATCGTTAGCAATCCGACCACTCGTCGCGTGGTCACGTCGATCCCGATTGGTCCCGGGGTTGATGCGGTGTCGTACGACGAGAGCGAACGGCTCCTGTTCGCGTCGAATGGTGGCGACGGAACGATGACCGTCATCAAGCAGGAGGACGCCGATCGGTATACGTCGCTCGGGAATGCCACAACGCGCGTCGGATCGCGCACGATGACCATCGATCCGACGTCACACCGCGCGTACCTCGCCACGGTCCAGTATGGTCCGACGCCGGCGCCGACGGCGGAGCAGCCTCGCCCGCGAGCGCCGGTACGACCCGGATCGTTCGCGATACTCGTGCTGGACCGCAAGTAGATGGGTCGTGTGCTGCCCGCCGTGCGCGCGTGTGCCTCATCCATCACGGCACTGGGTTTTGCGTTCACGTTTAGCGCGACCGCGGCGGCACAAGTGTCTCCGACCAGGTCGGAGATTACGCGAGCGGTCACCCGCGCCGAAGCGGTGGCGAGCGCCTTGGCGAGATCTCCGCGGCACACCTTTGCTCGCGCTGATGTCGCGTCGGCGTCGGCACAGCTGTCGGTGGCGCGACAGTACGAGAATCCGGCGTTGACAACGGCCTACAGCGCCTCCGCGCCGCGAGTGCACGTCACCCTCGATGTGCCTTTCGACTGGCCTAGCGTGCGGGCGCCACGCATTGCCGCCGCCCGCGCGCAGCTCGGTGCCGCGACGGTGCGACTTCAACTCTCCGACGTGCTGCTGGCCTTCGATACCGACACCGCCTACACGCGGGCGCAGACGCTCAATGCGCAGGCCGGATTGATCGCGACAACCGCGCGTGACGTGGACAGCGTACTCGCACTCGCGCGCCTTCGGCGCGACGCCGGCGACGCGAGCGATCTCGACGTAGAGATCGCCACCGTGTCCGCTGGCCAGATGGCAAACGCCGCCGTCACCGCATTCGCGAGTGCGGCCGCCGCCATACTGCGACTTCAACGGCTAATGGGTGTGCCGGTGGATTCGGTCCATATTGTGCTTGCCGATTCGATGCCGCTCGCGGCACAGGCGATGCCGGCAACGCGCGCCTCAATTCCCGATGGGGCCCACGGTGTCGCCTTGCCGGTTGCTGTCGCCGACCTCGACGTGCGCGCGGCGGAAGCCCACGCGACACTCGAACGTCGCAAGAACATCGGCGCCCCAGCGCTTGCGCTGGGCGTCGAGGCGGTGAACCCGGGCGGTGCGGGGGGAGCATTGCCGCTGATCGGTGTAAGAGTGCCGCTGCCACTGTTCAATCGAAATCGCGCCGCGATCGCCAGCGCCGACGCCGATCTTCAGCGAGGTCGCACACAGTTGCGGCAGGCGCAGCTCGAACAGCAGTTCGATGTGCGACTCGCGCAGACGGATGCACTCGCCGCGCGCACGCGGGTCGAGCACTCCCTCCGGCTACTGGCATCGGCCGAACGCGTGGGTGCCCTTTCTCTCCTCGCCTATCGCGAAGGCGCGACGACACTGGTGAACGTGCTCGAAGCGCAACGTGCCGCTCGCGAAGCGCGCGCGCAACTGCTCGATGACATGGCGGCCGTGCAGATCGCGGAACGCTTGCAGCAGCTTCTTTCGCTTCGCCTTCCACCCACCCTGTGATGCAAAGCGCTCACGCTGTTCGTGTGATACCTCCAGTGCGTGCTTTGGGAGGATTCCCACGCGCGATGGCGACGGTCGCTGCGGTCGTGGTACTCGCGACCGTTGCAGGCTGCCGTGACGGCAGCGGCGACGCCGAGTCACGCGCCGAATCTGATGCGGCCCCGCACACATCCGAAGTTGCCGCCACCACGGTGCGCGCCGATACCTCGACCTTTGCCGAGGTGATCGACGCAGCAGGTCTGGTCACCACGCGCACAGGGGGTGAAGCGTCGCTCGCGGCACCGGCGCCAACCCGGGTGATTCGGGTTCTGGTCGCCGTGGGTGATCGCGTGGCGGCAGGTGAGGCGCTCGTCGAGTTCGAACCCGTGCTCTTCGAGTCTGCGCTTACGAGCGCCGAATCCGCGCACCACACCGCGGAGCAGGCGCAGCAACGCGCCGAACGACTGGTCGCGGCCGGCGTCATGCCGCGCCGTGACCTTGAGCAGGCCAATGCGCTATTGGAATCCGCTCGGGCCGCAGCACTTGCGGCGCGCCGCGCCCGACAGCTCACCATACTTCGAACGCCGATGGCGGGCGTCGTTACACGCGTGTCCGCCGTGCGCGGCGCGAACGTGAATGAACAGCAGCCGCTGGTGGATATCGCGGATCCCGATCGCGTCGACGTGATGCTACAGCTCGCACCGGATGTTGCGCGCCGTGTCCGCGTGGGGCAGTCGGTGACGCTTCGCTCGAGTTCCGCCACTGGCGCCGCGTCGATGGGCACGGCGCGCGTGACGGACATCGCCGGCATGGTCGATAGCAGCAGTCGTTCGGTCGCGGTCCGCGTGTCGGTTCTGTCGAAGTTCCCACGGCTGCGCCTCGGCGAGACGATATTCGGATCGATCATCACGGCGTCGCAGCATGGCGCGGTGGTGATTCCGGAAAAGGCGCTCGTTCCGCACGAGGAGGGCTTCCGCGTGTTCGTAGTCGATTCCGCAGGCGTAGCCCACGCCCGCGCGGTGATCGTTGGCGGTCGTAGTGTGCAGGGTGTGTGGATCCGAGACGGCGTGCGACTTGGCGAGACGATCGTCACGGACGGCGCGTATGGCCTCGACGACGGATCGGCTGTCGTCCGCTCTGGTAAGCAACGGTGAGACGCTGCTGATGTCGCCGCGCCGCACCTTATTCGACGCGCTGCACGCGCAACGGCTCTTCGTGTACGTGGTCGTGGCGCTGCTCAGTGCGGCAGGGGTGTGGTCCGCCATGCGACTCCCCTCGGCGGTTTACCCGGAACTCACCTTCCCCCGCATCACGATCATCGCGCAAGGGTCAGCGCTTGGTGCGCGACAGATCGTGTTCGCTGTCACGCGACCCATCGAAGAAGCCGTCAGTATCGTTCCCGGTGTCGAACGGGTAACGTCGCGGTCGATTCGTGGTGCCAGTCAGGTCAACATCACGTTTGCCGAAGGCACGCACATGGAGAGTGCGCTGCAGCTTGTACGCACGCGCGTCGAGCAGATCCGCAGCGCGCTACCAGCGGACCTGCAGCTCGAGGTCGAGCGCATCACCCCCGCGCTGTTCCCGATCCTGTCATACAACCTCGAGGGTGGCGACGCGGCCACGCTGTTCGATATTGCCCGCTATCAGCTCAAACCGGTGCTTGCTCGCGTGCCGGGCGTGGGTCGCGTAGACGTGCAAGGCTCGGATATGCGAGAAATTGAGGTTGTTGCCGATCCCGCGCGCTTGGCCGCGGCTGGACTGACGTACAACGATCTCGCCGCCGACATCCGTGCGGGCATCGCCGTAGACGCTGTAGGGCGCATTGCGCGGGACTACAAGGAGTACCTCGTGGTCTCAAGTCAGGAGGCGCACTCGGCGGAGGATGTGGGAAACGTGGTGTTGCGTCGCGGCATGCGCGTCCGCGATGTGGCACGCGTGCTGCTGGGCACGGAGGATCACGTGCGCATCATTTCTGGAAACGGACATCCGGCGGCGTTGCTGAATATCACGCGACAAGTGGGCGGTAACACCGTAGGAGTCGCCGATAGCGTCGCCACCGTCGTGCGTGCACTTTCCGCTTCGCTACCGCCTGGCGTGCACCTCACGCCGGTCTACGATCAGGCAGCTCTGGTGCGCGAAGCGGTCTCCTCGGTTCGTGACGCGATGCTGATCGGCACCGTGATGGCGATCGCAATCTTGCTCGTGTTCTTGCGGCAACTGCGTATCACCGTCATCAGCGCAACGGCCATCCCGCTCACACTCGCCATCACTGTGCTGTTGATGCGTTGGTTTGGGCAGACGTTCAATCTGATGACGCTTGGGGCGATGGCAATCGCCATCGGGCTGGTAATCGATGATGCGGTCGTGATCACGGAAAACATTGTGCGGCATCTCGCGCTGACGCCTGATCGCTCCATGGCGATTCGGGAGGCCGTTGAAGAGTTGATCTGGCCGGTCACGTCGTCAACCGCGACCACCGTCGTAGTATTCCTGCCGCTCGGTTTGCTGCAGGGCGTGTCGGGTCAGTTCTTCGCTGCGCTGTCACTTACGCTGACGACCAGCGTCGTGGTTTCCCTGGTACTCGCGCTCAGTATCATTCCGCTTCTCAGTGCGCAGTTCCTTCGCGAGCAGGACGTGCCCGCTGCCGATGACGTACGTACCGTCACGGGCCGAGCCGCTGTGTGGTTCGACAGACTCTCCGTTCGCTACGCTGACCTGCTGTGCGAGGTGCTCCACCATGCCCGTGCGTTGTTCGTCGTGGCGCTGCTCCTCGCAATCGGTGGGGTGTTCGCGTACCGCGCGGCCGGCAGTGGCTTTCTCCCAGACATGGACGAGGGCTCGTTCATCGTGGACTACGTGACCCCGGGGGGCACGGCGCTTTCGGAGACGGATCGACAGCTGCATATCATCGAGCGCATTCTCGCGGAGACGCCAGAGGTCACCGGTACTTCTCGCCGGACGGGCGCGGAGCTCGGGCTCTTTGCGACGGGGCAGAACACCGGCGACATCGCCGTTCGGTTAAAACCCCATGCCGCGCGCACCCGGCCGATTGGTGAGATCATCGGTGACGTACGCCGGCGCGTAGAGCGCGCCGTGCCGCGCGTCCGCACCGAGTTCCGCCAGATTCTGTCGGACGTACTCGACGACCTGTCGGGCGCTTCGTCGCCCATGGAGATCAAACTGTTTGGCCCCGAGCTGGCCGTCCTCGATGCCTACGCGTCACACATCGGGCCCAAAGTTGAGCACGTGCCTGGGCTCGCCGATTTCTACTCGGGCATCCCGGAGTCGAGTGCCGAACTGGCCATGCATATCGATGGAGATGCGGCCAGCCGTGCGGGGCTGTCGGCGCAAGACGTCAGCGCTAGTGTGGGCGGTGCCTTACTGGGCGTGAAGGCCGGCGAAATCAGGCTCGACGATCGTGTGATCGGCGTTCGCGTGCGGGCACCCGACTCCGTGCGCTTTAGTGCGGCGCGTCTGGCCACGCTTCCGGTGTGGACACCACGTGCGGGTCGCTCCACGCCACTTGGCGTGCTGGCCAGCTTCACGCCGGGCGACGTACGCAGTGAGCATTTGCGCGAGAATCAACAACAGCTGGTGATCATCACCGCGGGTGTGGAAGGACGCGCATTGAGCGCCGTCATCACCGACGTGCAAGCAATACTTGCGGCGAATCCCGCGCCGGCTGGTGTACGCATCGAACTCGGCGGACGATACGCCAGTCAACAGGCTGCGTTCTCGACGCTTCTCCTGGTCCTGGGGCTCGCCGCGGTATGCGTGACGTGCGTGATGGTCTTGCAGTTCCGTTCGTTGGTGGAGCCGATCGTGGTCTTGCTGGCAGCACCACTGTCGTTCGGCGGGGCCTTTGGATTGCTTGTCGCGACCGGCGTGTCGCTTAATGTGTCGAGCTTCATGGGGCTGATCTTGCTGGTTGGTCTGATTGTGAAAAACGGCATCATCTTGCTCGACTTCACGCGACATCGCATGGTTGCGGACGGCGCTGATCTCGAGACCGGCATCCGGGACGCAGCACGTATCCGTCTCCGTCCAATTCTGATGACGACGCTGTGCACGCTCTTTGGTTTGCTGCCACTCGCGCTCGGCATTGGCGCCGGCGGTGAGATGCAGAAGCCGCTGGCGATCGCCGTCATCGGCGGTCTTGTACTCTCGATGCCGATTACGCTGTTTGCCGTTCCCATTCTGCTCGTGGCCGTGCGCGGGCGGGGTTATCGACTCACTCCCACGGCAAGTCTCTTGATTCGGGGAAGTCCACATGCGTCAAGTGCTCGCACGTAGTCTGGTGATGCTTGCTGTTGGTGCGACTGTCGCATCGGCTCAAACGGTCACCGTCAAGGAGGAGAAGGCAGGTATGCTGAAGCTGGCCACTATCACGTCGGCGGCCGCTACGGCGACCGCGCTGACCAAGGTGCCGGGAGGCAAGGTGCAGAGCGCTGAAATCGAAAAGGAGGGCGGTAAGCTCGTGTACTCGTTCGACATCAAAGTCGCCGGGAAAAGCGGGATCGACGAGGTGCTGGTTGATGCGATGACCGGTGCCGTAATCAGTGTCGTGCACGAGACTGCGGCCGAAGAGGCAAAAGAAGCCAAGGAGGACCGCGCGAAGTTGCCGACGACGAAGGTCCTGCCCGTGGTGAAAAAGCCGGGCGCGTAGCCATTCGGCTGCCGCCTGCTAGCTTCACAGCTATGCGAGTCTTGGTGGTGGAGGATGATGCAGAGGTTCGCGACTTTCTGCTTCGGGTGATTCGCGAAGCGGCATGGGCGCCAGACGGTGTGTCGGACGGTCGGAGCGCCCTCGCAGCGCTGGCGCTCGGACCGTACGACCTCGTCGTGCTCGATGTCGGATTGCCCGATATGGACGGATTCAGCGTGTGCCGTGCACTGCGGGCGCGCGGTGATCGCACACCGGTGCTCGTGCTCACGGCGCGGAATGCCGTCAACGATCGAGTGCGGGGACTGGATGCTGGCGCCGACGACTATCTCGCCAAGCCGTTCGCTGTCAGCGAGTTGATGGCGCGCCTGCGGGCGTTGGCGCGCCGGCCCACGGTGGCGTTCGAGCCGGTGTTGCGTCTTGCCGATCTCGAGCTGGAGAGCGCATCGCGGCAGGCCTCGCGCGCGTCGGTACCGCTGGTCCTGACTCCACGCGAGATGGCGCTGCTCGAGTATCTGCTGCGCAATACACGGCGCGTCGTCAGCCGGGCGCAGATTCTCGATAATGTTTGGGATGACAACTTCGATCCGGTGGCCAACGCCGTGGACGTGCTGGTGGGCCGACTGCGCAGAAAAATCAATCGCGAGGGATTGCTTCCGTTGTTGCACACCGTGCGAGGCAGCGGCTACATCCTGACCGATCGGCCAAGCGGTGATCATGCCCATTAGTGGGCTGCGCGTTCGTCTGGCGGCCGGTTTCGCGCTGGCGTTCGCCGTGGGTACCGGCGTGCTGGCAATAGTCGGCCTTGCCTTTCTGTCGAGTGAGTCCACGCGGCGATTCGACGTGCATCTTGGCGATGTGGGGGCGGGCCTGACCGCAGCGCTGGCGAGAGAGTACGCGGAAACGCCCGACTCGTCCTTCCACTTTGTGGCCGGCGAGGTCGCCGCAGAGTGGCCAGCCAATGGCGACGCATTCCTCTTCCTCGGGCCAAGTGATACCGCCGTAGCCGTTCGTGATCCCGAAGGTGTACGTGCGCGCGTGCTGGCGGCGTTGCCCCGCGCTCAGATCGCGAATTTCAACATCGATCGTGGCGGCCCCGATCTCCGTGGTCGCCTCATCGACACGACGATACGTGTTGGCACCGGTACGACCGTAACCGCGCACCAGATCCGCGTGGTGACGTTCGGTTCTACTGAAGGAATAGAGGCTGACACAGAACTACTCGGCATGTCCATCGCGATCGGCGTGCCGCTCATTCTGCTGGCGAGTTTGCTCGTGGGCTACCTGCTGGCGGGGCGTGCGCTCGATCCCGTTCGGCAGTTGTCCCGGGAGATTGCCGCGATCGCGCCGACAGATTTGTCCCGCCGATTGGCGCCGCAGTACGGCGATGACGAATTGGGCGCCCTCGCGGCTGAGTTCGATGCGCTGCTTCGGCGTCTTCATGAGGCGCAACAGCGTAACAGGCAATTTGTTCGCGAGGCGGCACACCAAATCCGCACGCCGCTTACGCTGGTGCTGGGCGAGGCCGGTCTCGCCCTCGATCGGTCGAGCGCTGCGCCCGACCCGGAGCGAGAGGTCATCCTGCTCACATCGACACTCGCGCGCGTCCGAACGGCGGCCGAGCAGATGCGACGACGCGTGGACGAGCTGTTTCTGTTGGCAGAAGCGCGCGCTGGTGAGGTGGTGCGACTCGAGCAACGCGTTGAACTGGACGGGCTCGTACTCGAGTGCACCGATCTGATGCGGGGCAGGGCGTCGGTCACGGGGCACACGTTGGCGATCGGCGACGCCGCCCCGGTCATGGTGTTGGGAAACGCGGCGTTGTTACAGGAGGCGGTCCTCGAGTTGATCGAGAACGCGTGCCGTCATGGACTACCGAGCGCGCCCATCACGGTATCGTGCCGATCGATAGCCGGTCACTCGACGCCTGGCGGCGAGGCCGCGCTCGAGGTGTCAAGCGACGGTGTCGAATTCAACGACGCGGTGCTGCCCGGACAGCAGGGGAGCGCGCACGATCGCGGCATGGGACTCGCGATCGTGCGGTGGGTCGTGGCGTCACACCACGGACGCATCGCCTTCGTGCACGACGCCGGCCACAACATCGTGCAGCTTATTCTGCCCGCGATTCAGGGCGAGTGACGCACCGGCTCCGACCGCAAAAAATCGATGCCGCCCGCCTGTTGTCCAACATCCACCGACGCCACCTTTTTCAGCGACGCGAGGTCGATCACATCCACGGTGCCGGGCTCCGATCCCACGCCTTCGATCGAGATGAAGGCGTAGCGATCGTCGTCGGATACCGCGATGCCGTGCACGACTTTTCGGGTCGTGGGAATGCGCGCGAGTTCTTTGCCACTCCGCGCGTCGAATACCGACACCGACGCGTCGCGTTTGTTCGTGGCAATAACGCGCGAGCCGTTGTGCGTGGTGGCCAGGTTGTACACGCCTGGCCCAGCGGGAATGCGTCGCACCAGCGTCCACGACTTCGTATCGATCTCCACCAGGTCGCTCGACTTGTTGCAGGCCACCCACACGCGTGCGCCGTCGCGTGATGGCTGCGCCCATGTGGGCGAGCAGGAGATGTCGCCGGGCTTGGGCGGCTCCATGCCGTGTCCAGACATGTCGCTGCTCACCCCACCATGCGCGGCATGCGCGCTCGCCCCACGCTCGGGCGGCGCACCCGACATGCCCATCTCCTTTCCCTTCGTGAGAAAAAAGTGTCGGCTCACCGACAGCGTGCTGGCATCGATTTCAGCCAGCGTCTCGTCCATCATGCAGGCCGAGTAGTGTTTGCTGCCGTCGCTCGACAGTTGAGAGCCGTGCGGCAT
Source organism: Gemmatimonadota bacterium (assembly GCA_031363815.1). GTDB lineage: Bacteria > Gemmatimonadota > Gemmatimonadetes > Gemmatimonadales > Gemmatimonadaceae > Gemmatimonas. The sequence goes on along the minus strand of JANLVC010000126.1, from coordinate 22,607 downwards.
CGTGCACGTGCGAATGCGCGCGATCTCCACCATTTCCTTGGCGGCCACAACCGAGACATCGCTGGTCTCCATCTCACCGTGCAAATTGAAGTTCACGATGAACACGAGCGCGCCATTTGGCGTCACCTGTGCGGTAGCGGGGAAGTTGCCCAGCACCACGCTACCGAGCTGCGCGTCGGTCGCGGCGTCATACTTCACGAGCTTTCCGAAAGGCGTGCCGTGCGCGATGGTCACGAAGTACTGCTTCGCGTCGGGTGAGATCGCGACGCCATGGGGGCCGGCCACCTCCATTTTCGACCACCCTACATACTTCTCGCGTTCCACACGCGCCCCCGCTGGACCGAAGCGCACCAACGCCACGCGATCCACCGATTCGCTCGCCACCAGCACCAGATAGTCTCGCGCCGGGGCCTGTGCGCGCACAACAAATGGCACGCACAGCATCGCCGCTGTCGCCGACATCAGCCGCGCGGTACGCACAGTCCACCGGCTCACGGAATGACCTTCTTCACCGGCTTGGGTTCGATCCGGATAATCCACAGGCCGTTGTTGTCATCGTTCACATAGGCGAGAGCGTCCTTCGGGTTTACCACCACACCCCACGTCATCGCCGCGTTCTTCACGTGGCCGTCCATGTCGGCGGTGTTCAGGTGGCCGATTTCGCGACCCTGCGCGCGCAAATCGCCGCGCAGTTCGCCGGAGATGTCGAACACCCGGAAGCCGGCGTTGTACGCCCCCATGTAGAGTGAATCGCCGGCCACCCACAGGTTGTGGACGCCGCCGTATTCGGGCTCGTAGAACGCGACCACCTTCGGGTTGGCGAGGTCCGAAACGTCGACCACCTGCAAGCGCCCATACGCGCGACCGGCGGCCGCGTCTTTGGTGCCCTTGGGCGATGCGGCCGGGAAGACTTCGTCGGCGATGAACACGTAGTTCTTGTGACGCCACGCGGTGTGCGTGCCACGAATGAAACCGGGGCCACCGTCCACTTCGACCTGCTTGTACATCGCGTTCAGGTCGTACTTGAACTGTGACACCTTGACCGGGTTGGACGGCGAGCCGCCCTTGATGCCGTTGCCCACGTCCAGCACGATCAGGCCGTCGTTCCAGTAGCTCGCGTACAGCAGGCCGTCGCGCAGATCAATGTCGTGTAGCGAGCGGCCGGCATCGGGACGGCCTTCTGTTTTCCAACGCGCCACTTCTTTCGGATGATAGGGATCGTTCACGTCGATCACGTGCAGCGCGCCGGTGCCGTCATTCGTGAGAAAAATGAACGTGCCGTACTTGTCCTGCTTGTACACGAACGCCGAATGCACTCCGCCCGTTACCCCGTCGGTAAACTCGGCGATCGGCTTCGGATGTGCCGGGTCGTCAAGCGACGCGATCACGATGCCGTTTTTGCGATCGCTGGCTCCTTCGCGCGTGAACACGAGGAACTTGCCGTCAGGGAACGTCATCACGTCGTTCACGCGTCGCGTGTTCGAGATAATGGAGTCGGTGACCTTCGGGTCGGCCGGATTGCTGATGTCGAGCGCGTACAGCACATCGCCGCCTCCGCCCGAACCCAGATAGGCGTGCTTACCGTCGGGGTGAATCCACACTTCCTCGGTCGTGAAGCGCGTGCGTGGCAGCCGGCCAACCAGCGACAGCGGACGGCGCACATCGCGCGGGGCGAGCGTGATCGTACTCTCCACGCTGCGCGCGCCGAACGACGCCGTGATCGTGTACGCGCCGGGCTCGTAGCCTACGAAGGCGCCATCAACGTCAATTTGCCCCTGTCCCGGTGAGAAGCTCCAGGTCGGAGTGAGTCCGGTGATCGCCTTGCCCGCCGCATCCTTGGCGGTAATCGCGAAGCGCAGCACGTCGCCCGTGCGCGCTTCCACGTGACCCGGTGTCAGCGTCAACGACGACAGCGTCTCCGTGGCCACGGAAATCGGGAGGCGCTGTGACACACCGCCGACGGTGGCCACGATGGCCGTGCGGCCCGCTCTGAGCGCCGTGATGAGGCCGGTTGGACTGACGCTGGCCAGTGCCGGGTTCTCACTCTTCCACGTCACGCGGTCGCCGCGCACATCATCGTTGGCGGAAAAGGTGCGCGCGGTGGCCAGCACGCGCTGTCCCACCACGAGCTTGGAAGCGGCAGGGGAGAGGACAATCCGCGCGGCCGGTCCAGGTACGGCGGTAATCTCGATGACCTCGAACGCCGGCGCGGCGCCCGGCATCGTGGCCGTTACGGTCACTGGCAGGATCGCGGTGGAGCTCGCCGTCACGAGGCCGAGTGAGTCGACGCGCCCCTCGAAGCGCGCCGAGCCGCCAAGTCGATAGCGGACCGTGACGCCGGAGAGCACGTTGCCCTGCGCGTCGCGGGCCTCGGTGCGAAGACGCATGGTGTCGCCGGCCGTGATCGTCCGGCTGGCGGGCGTGATCACGAGACGGGCAATGGTCGGCGCCACTTGCGCCTGAACGGCGAGCGGAGCCGCCAGCGCCAGCAGGACCGGCGCGACGGCAAAAGAGCACTTCATAAGCGAGGAGGCTCGGGAAAGGGGCGAACAGTACGTTGTCAGAAAGTAATAATGGGAGCTGTTCGCCCTCGCGGCGAGCGGGGCGGGCGCGGCGGGCGGCGTGGGCCCCGAACGTAGCCGACTTCCGCCGACCGCCTTCTCGCCGCAGCTTAGGTGATCGCTACCGGGGTGCTGAGCCTTCGGAATCGCGAGGACCTTCGCTGCGGTGAGGCTCGCCGGCACCCGGTGACCGCGCCCGATGGTACGTCGGGCATCGGGATGGCCCTCGAGCCGATGTCGTTTCACGATACCTGCGGCACTCTCATCAACCTCGTACAACACGCATGAACACCATCGAAATGAACGTCGCGCGCTTCACGCGAGGCTGCGTACTCGGCCTAGTGCTGGCCGGTGCACACGGGGCGGTCGGTGCGCAGCCGGCACCCGCACGCCAGACGGAAGCGGACGCCTACTCGCGATACGAGCTACTGGCGCCGGGGTCGGCCAAGTTCCGCATCGTATACGACGTGACGGCCACGACGGCCGGTGCCACGCACTACTTCAATCCGATTCGCTCGGGCAGCATCGCCACCGACGAGCATGTGTTCGATCGCGCCACCGGTGCGCCGCTCGTGTTCGATGTCGTCGGCGCTGCCGTCGCGCGCGCCGGCGGGGTGCGCGTTGCCGACAGTTTGCAGCAATACATCCGCGTTACGCTGGCGCGACCGGTTCCGACCAACGGCGGCGAAGCGCGCGTGCTGATCGACAAGACGTACGAAGACCCCAAGAGCTACTTCACCGACGGCACGACGATCGTGTTCAATCGGTCGCTCGGTATCAAGCGTAACGTCGTCGTGCTGCCCAAGGGCTACGAACTCGAATCGTGCAATTATCCGTCGCAGATATTGCAGGAGGCCGACGGCCGGCTCGCGATCAGCTTCTGGAACAACACGCCCGCCGAGGCGCCGCTGGTGTTGCGGGCACGCCCGGTACCGTCACTGGCCCAGTCGACCGGCGCGGTGCGATCAAGCGTGCAGGCGCGACTTGGCGAGCGTGCGGTGCAGTCACGAGAAGTCGTGTACTTCCTGCAGCAGCCGGAAACGCACGCCTTCGATCTGTATCACGACTATACCGAAGCGCGCGCCGGCACTGCTCACTACGTCAACGTGGTGCGCGCGGGAAGTCGCGTGTCGAACCCGTCGGCCCGCAATCTCGATACCGGCGAACCGCTGCGTCACGAGGTGCTGAAGGGCGCGGCGATCACCAGTGCGAAGCTCGATATCGGTGAGCCGGTCACCTCGGCGACGGAGATCGTGGTGTTCCGATTCGCGCCGGTGCCGGTCGGTGCCACGACGCGGCTACGCATGTCCGAGACGTACACCGACAGCGCGCGCTATCGGCTGGCCGGCGACGAGCTGGTGTGGGATCGCAGCTTTGGGCGCCCGGCCAACGCGGTAGTGTTACCGGTCGGTTGGGTGCTCTCCAATAGCGCGATCCCGGCGACCGTTACCACCATGCCAGACGGTCGGGTGCGCCTGGACTTCATCAATGCACGCCCCGGCGATATCGCCGTTTTGATCACGGCGCGCCGTCGCTGATTCACCCGCATCATCCGCCTGCGGTATCACGCGTTTCCCTCTGCCCGTTTCTCATGCAATGGTCGATCGTCGGGCTCAACCTCGTGTACGCCACACTTGGGGTGGTGCTCATGTTCGCAGCGTATCGCATCATCGACCTGCTGACCCCGCAGGTGGACTTCGCCGAGGAGTTGAAGAAGGGGAACGTGGCGGTCGGTCTGTTCGTCGCGGCCATCTTCATCTCCGTGGCGATCGTCGTGGGGGGCGCTCTCAATTGATGCCTGGTGTGGGCTGTAGCATGCTCATGCTGTTGGTGGCGGGCGTCGTGTGTGCGACGCCCGCTACGGCGCAACCCCGCGATCCGGCCGACCGCTACGACGACACGTTCCGGAAAGCCGCCAAGCGTTCGTTCGGTCCGGCCTTCGATTGGCGACTGTTCAAGGCGCAGGGCATGGCCGAAAGCAATCTGGATCCACGGGCGCGCAGTCGCGTTGGAGCGCGCGGGCTCATGCAGCTGATGCCAAGCACGTACCGCGAAATTGCGTCGGAAAACGCCGATCTCGGCATGATCGACAATCCCGAGCTGAACATCGAAGCGGGCATCGCGTACGACCGTCGCCTCTGGTTGCGCTGGGAACACGATTCGATCGCCGACGATCGGCTGCAGTTCATGTTCGCCAGCTATAACGCCGGACGCGCCACGCTGTTGTCGGCGCAGCGCCACGCCCGTCAACGCTGGCTGGATCCACGACAGTGGCGGAACATCGAGAAGATTGCGCCATCGGTGCCGCGCTGGCGTCACGTGGAAACGCTGGACTACGTGCGCAAGATCGACGTGAATATTTCCCGACTCGACGATCGCGGCCGCATCATCAAGGCCGGCGCGACGGCGCGCGGTCTCAAGCGGTAGCCCGACATGGTCCTCCCCCCACGCCACCGGTTATGACCGCGCCTGCCCACGCACGCGAACTCGTGCTCACCCGATTCATTCCCGCGCCGCCTTCTCTTGTGTATCGCGCGTGGACCGATCCCGATTTGTTGCTGCGGTGGTTCACGCCGGCGCCGTGGAAAACGACGAAGGCCGTGCTTGATGTGCGCGCCGGTGGCTCGAACCTGATCGTGATGGAAGGCCCCGACGGACAGGTGGTGCCCAATCAAGGGGTCTATCTCGAGGTCGTACCGAACGTGCGACTGGTGATCACCGATGCGTTCGTGTCGGCCTGGGAGCCGTCGAGTAAGGCGTTCATGACCGTGGTACTCACGTTCGAACCTGAAGGAGGGGGAACGCGGTACACGGCGCGCGTACGGCACTGGTCGGAATCCGATCGCGAAGCGCACGAGGACATGGGCTTTCACGATGGATGGGGAGCCGCGACCGATCAGCTGATTGCCACGATTCTGCCGTTGGTCGACGCTACTGAATGATGTAGAACTGGCTCTGACTCAGGTCGGTGGTGCCGATCGCGATGAGATCGAGCTTCACGACCATGCCGCTGCTCGCGAACAACGTTGGTGAGGACCACAGGGAACGTCCGCCAATTGCCCGGGCCTGCAGCTGCAGCAGTCCGCCGGCTTGCAACTCCGTTTCACGCACCTTGAAGGTCACCGTCGCACCGCCGTTGACCGTGCCCAAACGAGCCCCGCGCATCCCTTCGCTGCGCACCACGTATACGTTCACGTCGTGGAATCCACGGTTTTCCACCACCACACCCACGGTGCCTTGTGGTGCGCCTCGTCCACCCCATTTGTTGAATCCGCAGGCGGGGAGCAGCGAGACAAAAAGAACCGACGCCAACCACGCGGATCGGCGCAGCAGGTGGGCGGCTGTACGCAGGCGGAGGCTCGATACGGGCAGCATGGCAGTCATCAGCCTCTCCGGGTACTTGGGGAAATGGCATCGCGCCTGAAAGCGGCACAGCCCGTTCGCTACACTTCGGCACTCGCCGCTATTCTACCCCGCCGCGCGGTCCGCGGTTCGTTACATCGCGCGCTCGACGATCACCGGCTGTCCGCTCGTTGTGGGGCGGCGCAGTCCTGCGGCCATCGCCTTCACACCCCGCGCGAAGCCTCCACTGGGGCCATCGGTTCCGAACCTGCCGGCGCGTTCCAGCGTGATAAAACCGTGGAGGAACGCCCACAGGGCGACCGCGGCCTCGGTGTCGTCAGCGGATCCGGTGAGATCGCCGACCACCTGCAGTAGCCGCTGCCAGAGCGCGGCACGCGCCACCTGCGGAATGGACGCCGCCGCAGTCGCCGTCTGTCGCGCAGTCGCCGGACGCGGACTGGTCTCGGCGGTGAGCAGCGCGTACAGCGCCGGCTGGTCGCGGGCGAAGCGCAGATACTCGTTCGCCATGAACAGCATCGGCATCTTCGGTGATTCGACGCGTGCCGAGTTGGGAGCGCGAGCGATGGCGGCATCGATCGCCGTGAGGAGCTCGCCGGCAGCGTGCTCGGCCAGCAGCGCATGCAAGCCGGCGAGATCAACGACGTGTTTGTACAGCGAGGCGGGGCGCACGCCGAGGCGCGCGGCGACGGCCCGCATGCCGAGCGCTTGCACGCCCTGTTCCCCGATCAGCGACCGCGCCGCACCCACAACGCTCTCGCGCGACAGCTTCGACGGATAGACCATGCCACAGTGTGCGCCGTCGTCGGCGAAAGCTCAAGCACGTGCACGCCGTTCAGGTCTAGCGGCGCGACTTTCGCGCACCCGTCCAGACGACGATCGAGCCGCACCCGTTTCGAGAATCGAACTGCGGGGGCACGCTGGACGTGCGGGGGTAGACCTCGACGGCCATGACTTCCTGCGAATTCAGGATCGCATCAAGATTGCCGTCTGGAACGGGCACATTCATGCCGTTCAGGAACACCGCTGGTGCGCAGGTGCCGCCACCGGACCCACCCCGCATCAACACGCGTCCCTGCGCCGACTGGCCGTTGGCAATCGAGATGCCCGCTAGGCCGCGAAAAATATCGGCCATGAAGATCGGCGAGCGCGAGGCCAGCTGATTCTCGTCAATGAACGAGCCGAAGCCGCTGCGACGTCGCTTCTCGAACTCGACCATCTGGCTGGAGACGCGATCGCCGCGCACCCGCACCGTGTCCACCGTGGCGACGAGCGCTTCGAGTGTGATATCGGCGGTCGTGCTTTCTGCCGCCCCGAGATCGACCACGATACGCTTGGGCTGGTAGCCGATCGCGCGGGCCTCGACCATCTGGGTGCCGGTAGGCAGGCCGTCCAGCGAGTACTGGCCGTTGATCGTGTTCGCGCCGTTGCCACTCGCGCCCCACAACACGACTCGCGCGCTGGCAATGGTTTGACCGTTGGCGCTCTTCACCGAGCCGCGGAGCACGCCCGTGCCCTTGTTGGTCGAGCCGATCAGCAGGTCCCGCACCAGCAAGCCATTGCGCGGCACGCGCAGCTCGATGAAGCCCGTGGAGTCGGGGCCGGCATAGGCCCGCGCGGTGATGGGTGCATTGCGCGGCACGCCGCACAGGGTGAACAGACCGTCGTCGGTGCTGCTGCCGAAACGCGACGGATAGCGCCGTTCTACGCCGCGCGGTCCCACCGTGACCTCGGTGTACTGCGCTCGCACGCGCACCGTGGGCACCTGCTGGTTCGTGGCGGCGTTGCGCACGAAGCCCATGTACAGTCCCATCGGCTGTTCCGGGTCGCCCGGCCCGCAACGTTTCGTGATGATCGTCTCCGCTGACGGAATCGCCATCGGCACCTCGAGCTCCTCCCGCGTCGTGATATTCACGCGAAAGAGCGGCGGTTCGATCGCGAGCTGCTCGAGCCGCTGATGAAAAAATCCGATCAGGTACGTGCCGGTCGCAATCGAGTCGATCGCAAATCGCCCGTTCGCGGCCGCGATCGCGGTGCGCACGTTCGATGGGTTGGCCGCGTCGACCAACTGCACGGTCGCGCCGCCCAGCCACTGCGTGGCCGCGCTGTCGAACACGGTGCCCACAAGGCGGGCGCGCACGGGTTGCGGCGTTGGCGGCGGCGTCGCGGGACGCCCCTGCGCCGCCGCGATACCAGGGGCGGCCAACATCGACACGACGAATAGTCGGAACATCGGAGACTTGGACAAGGAGACGTGAGCGACGGACACGGTTGGAACGCGAGGTCGGGAGGCGAACGTGGTACCGGGATACCCCAAATGCTTCACCCGTGCTTCACCGGCCATGGGGGACGATACTCGGCGGGCCACGAATTGGCTCGCTTGGGGTACATTTCTTACAGAACGCCGCCTCGGCCGCGTCGCGGTCATGTGGCGAGGTCACGTGGCGCGGCGCCAGATGGCCTGTCCATTTCTGCCCGACTTTGCCCGCCCTCGATCGTGAAGACTTCGCATCTCGCCCGCCTGTCGCTGTCGGCGACGCTCGTTAGTGTCGCGTGTGTCTCCGCGGCCCAGACCGGTCGTGGTCCGGTGGCCGCGCCGACCTCGCGCCGCTCGGAGCCGATCACCCCGTTCATGGAGATTGCGTCGGCGCCGATGAATGCGACCGCCGACGCCGCGTGGGCGGACTCGGTGCTCAAGACGCTGACGCTCCGCCAGAAGGCGGCGCAGATGGTCTGGATCTGGACGCTGGGTGACTACACGGCGACCGACGCGACCTCGTACACGAACATTGAACGCCTGGTGCGCGAGCAGGAGCTGGGCGGCATCATCGTATCGGTGGGCGGCCCGCTCGATATCGCCGCCAAGGTGAATGCACTGCAGGCGGCGTCGAGACTGCCGCTGTTGGTCGGTGCGGACCTCGAAACCGGCGCGGCGTTCCGCGCGCGTGGGGGTTGGTTCTTGCCGAACGCAATCGAGCTCGGTGGCGCGACGTCGTTCCCGTATCAGATGGGCATCGGCGCTACCCGCGACACCACGCTCGCCTACGAGATGGGTCGTGTGACCGCCATTGAGGGGCGCGCGATGGGCATTCACATGGCGTTCGCACCGGTGCTCGACGTCAACAACAATCCGAAGAACCCGGTGATCGCGGCGCGGTCCTTTGGTGAAGATCCGCTGCTCGTGTCGCGGATGGGCGCGTCGCTGGTGCGTGGAATTCAGGAGCACGGCATGCTCGCCACCGGCAAGCACTTTCCGGGACACGGCGACACCGAGCAGAACTCGCACCTCGAGCTTTCGCTGGTGAACGTATCGCGCGCGCGGCTCGACAGCGTGGAGCTGCGGCCGTTTCAGGCGGCGATCAACGCCGGGGTGCGCGGTATCATGACATTTCATGGCGACTTGCCGGCGCTCGACACCACGCACACGGCCGCCACGCTCAGCGCGACGGTGATGACCGATCTGCTGCGCACGCAGATGGGTTTTAACGGGCTGCTGGTCACCGACGCGCTGGACATGAACGGCGTGCTGGGCAACATGACCATGGCGGAAGCGACGCAGCGCGCGGTGGTGGCGGGCAACGATGTGCTGCTCATGCCCAGTGACGCGAAGGTGGCGATTCAAGCCGTCGTGGACGGTGTGGCGTCGGGGCGGTTCACTGAAGCGCGCATCGATGTCTCGGTCAAGAGGCTGCTCATGGCGAAGCATGAATTCGGCCTCGATCGGGAGCGGTTTGTGAGTGTGGAAGGGGTGCGCACCCGCGTGGGGGTGGCCGCGAATGTGGCGCCCGCCCGGGTGGCCGCTGAAAAGGCGATCACGTTGGTGCGCGACTCGCTCTCGCTGGTGCCGTTCAAGATGCCGGCGGCCAGCCGCGTGGTCAGCATCACGGTCACGCCTCGTGTGGACTTGAGCGCGGGTCGCATTTTCGACGCGGAGCTCAAGGGCACGTTCACCAATCTGCTGTCGCTCACGCTCAGTCCCGAAACGGTAGCCGACAACACGGCGGGGGCGGCAGCCGGCGGCACCGGGACCTATAAGATCAACCCCGAGCCCGCCCTCTTGCCGGCCTCGGTCGACAACGCGCTGTCGATTGCGCGTGGCGCGGATCTGGTCATTGTGTCGAGCTACATCGGGGCGAGTACGAACACCGCGTCGATGGTACCCACGCGCGGACTGTCGGAGTTGCTGAACGGCCTGCGTGCCGCGAACACGAAGGTGGTGCTGGTGTCATTTAACAATCCGTACCTGCAACTCGGCCTGCCATTCACCGAAGCGCACCTGCTCGCCTGGAGTCCGTGGACGCTGTCGCAGCGGGCGGCGGCACGTGCGCTGCTGGGCAAGGCGCCGATTACCGGTCAACTACCGATCACCATTCCGGGTGTGGCACCGTTCGGTGCCGGCCTGCGTCGCTGATTGGATTTACTCAACCTTCAGAGCCCTGCCATGCACGTTTCGTATCGGGTGTTCGTCGTTGCCGCGGCGTCGCTGATCGCGGTGTCCACTTCCTCGGTCGTTGCGGCGGCGCAGCGCCTCGCGCTTGACCTGACCGGAAACTGGACCTTTGAAGTCGTTACCGAGAACGGGACGGGCGTGTCGGCCGTGGCGATCACGCAAAAGGGCGATTCGCTCACCGGCACGTATACGTCGGGCCGGATGGGTACGCTGCCGTTCAAGGGCGTGGTGAAGGGGCAGGCGTTCACCTTCGTCGCCAATACGTCGGGGGGCGCAACCTTCACCTTCAGCGGCGTGATCGTTGATGTCGATCACCTGAAGGGGGATCTGGACTTCGGCGGCCAGGGCGGCGCCACCTTCAGCGGCACGCGCAAGCCGTAGCGACGTGAGCGCCGGGCGTCGCGCACCATGTCAGGCGGTGATGGAAGCGGAGGCAGTCGGAGTGGCCGTGTCAGGATCGGCCGCGGTAACTCCGCAGGTGGGGCAATACGGATAAAACGCATTCTTTCTGGTATGACAGCTGTCGCAACTGTCGTACAGTCGTAGACCGCAGTGCACGCAGAAGTTGCAGGGAGTGGCCGGGCCGCCGGCGATTGCCCGCTCGCACCCGGGGCAAACGCCCGCGCCGATGCGACGGAGCGCTTCCTCGTACGGAAGCGCGCGCCGGCGTTCTCCTTCGCTCTGGAGCTCCACACGCTGTCGCTGCGCGAGATACCGGCGCATGGCGCGGATCACGTACACGCCGGCCACCGCACTGGCCAGGATTCCCACGCCGTAGCGCACATACCCGCCGTAACTCGGGAGGTACGGTACGAGCTCCACAAAGAACGCGAACACGGCGAACAGCACGAAGCCGCGCCACAGCGGCCAGTACTCACTGCGTCGCTTACGGGTCACGAGCCATCCGGCCAGCAACAGCAGCGGCAGCGTGAGCGCCAACCGCACGCCGAATATGCGTAGCTCCTGCGCGAACCGCGCCCGCTCGAACTGCCCGCGTGCCGAGAGTTCAAGGTCGATCTCGCGTTCGCGATTGCTCTCGATCGTTTGCGCGATGGCGAGCAGCCGTTCGTCCAGTTGCTCGACCACCGATTCCGCGTCGCGCTCGCTGCGCTTGAGAGAGTCCAGCAGCCGCGTGCGGGACACGACTTCCAAATCCTGCGATGGATCGGTGGTCGCCGTGCGGGTCGCGATCCACGTATCGAACGTTTCGCGCTGCGACGAGTACGCGTTGCGCGCGACCGCGTGGCTCTGTAACGCGCGCTCCCGATTGTCCTGCACGGTGCGCTGCAGCTTTACCAGCGAATCGCGCGCGCTGAGCAATGGCACGCGTTTGAGCGGATCCACGAACTCCGACAGCGAGAGATGCTGATCGATACCGGGCAGCTCACCGACGATCTTGCCGCCCAGGCCGATCAGAAAGCCTGCAAACGTGACGGACACGGCCCACATGGCCAGTGCGAAGAGCTTTTCGGGAACGCGAAGAGTACGGAACACTTTCAGCTCGGGGGAAGGTCGCGCGCAAGGTCACGAATCAGGTCAACGACAAGGGTCGCCGGGACGCCGCTGCTGCCGCCACGGTTGGCGTCCACTCGAACTTGGCCGCTGGCGGGGATCCACGGGCGCGCTCACGGAGTGTCACACGCAGAAAGCATGCAGAAGAGATACCGATGCAGGCTGGTCGGCGCCACCGAAGGGCAACGCGGCAATCCGACGCCACGGGTTAGATTGTCAAGGCTGGCCCCACCGGCCCCCTTGGAATACTGCACACCGGGTAGCCCCCATGACCACCGAAGTCTCAACGATACTGGCGCTGATCGTGGTTGTGGCGATCGCGGTTGCTGGAATCGGGGCATGGTGGATCAATCGCACGCCAACCTCTCGTCGCGACGAGAGGGAGACGCTGCCACTCTTCACGGGCATGGGACCCTCGACGGCGGCTAACGGCGCCAAGCCTCCAGCGTCGACGGTTCCCGTTGTTCCCATTACCGCCGTTCCGATTGCCGCCTCGCCACGCGTCCCCCGGCCGACCATTCGCGAGTTCACCACGACGTCGGCACGGCCGGTCACGACTTCGCCCGTCACACCGACGCCGGTCACACCGACGCCGGTCACCAGCGCGAATGCCCCGGTCCTCAGCGACGCCGGCGTTCCAGGCACCATGGTGGAAGGGCACGCGATCCGGTTTAGTGTGCCGGCAGATGGAACGCTCCAGTTTCTGCCAGGCCGCCTCGAGATCGGCTCCGGTTTCGACGCCGGACGGGAGATCCGCTTTGTGCACGTGCCGGGGCCTGATGGCACGGAGGTCACCTTCGGACGCACGGAGGGCGCGCTATATCGGCACATTCAGCTGCGCGACAAAACCGTGAGCCGACAGCACGCCCTGCTGCAGTGGCGCGATGGACACTGGTATCTCCGAAATCTCTCGCACACCAACCCGGTGGCGCGGAACGGCGTCGTGCTCGACACCATCGATGCGCCCTGCTTGCAGGATGGTGATCGCCTCGAAATGGGCGAAGTGCTCTTTACCTTTTGGAGTCGCTGATGCTCGACGCGTTCGACGACGACGTCGTCAGTGATCTCGACGAGTACACGATTCTTGACGAACTCGGACGCGGCGGGAGCGCGATCGTTTATCGCGCGCGTGATCGTGACCTGGGTCGCGACGTCGCCATCAAGGTGGTGCGTCCACGATTTTCCGCGCAGGCCGATGACGCGATTGAACGACTCGCGCGCGAGGCACGTACGGTCGCGCGCTTGCAGCACCCGAACATCGTCACCGTGCATGCGGTCAAGCGACTGCGCGACGGCGGACTGGCGCTGGTCATGCAGTTGGTGCCCGGTCGCACGCTGAAGCAGGCCATTCAGGAAGACGGACCGTTTGCTCCCGAGCGCGCCGAGCGCGTGCTGAAGGATGTGGCGGAAGCGCTCGCCTTTGCGCATGCACATGGTGTGGTGCATCGCGATGTGAAACCGGAAAACGTGTTCCTTGATGCCGAGACAGACCGGGCGCTGCTCAGCGACTTCGGGATCGCGCACTCGGCGGAGTTCGACTCGCGTCTCACGATGACGGGCGCCGCGATCGGCACGCCGGCGTACATGGCACCCGAGCAGATCGACGGTGGTCCCGCCAACGCGCGCTCGGATCTGTATAGCCTCGGATTGGTCACCTGGGAGATGCTCACGGGTGAACGACCGTGGGTGGGTGAGGCCCTGTACAACGTCATCTTCAAACAAAAGCACGAGGAGCTGCCGGCGATCGATGCCGTGCGTCCCGGTGAGGTGCCGCCGCGCCTGCAGTACATCACGGAGCGTATGCTGCAGAAGAAGCCAACCGCGCGGTGGGCGGGGGCCGATGGTCTGCTCGTCGCGCTCAACGCGTGGGTCGTTCCCAACGATTGGCGACAGTGGGAGGAGTCGCACCGGCGGCGTCGTGAACGGGAGAAGTCGAAGCCTCGCGTGGGGCCGATGGCGAAGAGTGCGACGGTTGACGCCACCGTGAAATTCGCGCGGCCGCCAGCGAGCGGCACGCTCGCGGTCTCGGCGCCAGTGCCAGAATCGCCCGTTCCTGCTTCGCCGACGGCGGTGCCCGCTATCACGCCGATCGTCGACGACGAAGCACCGTCGTGGGCCAACGACAAGGCTCCGTCCCGTCGGGGACGTTGGCTGGTCGCGGCCGCGCTGGTGCTCGCCACCACCGGCGGGGCGTTCGCCTATGTCAGGCAGCAGCAGAACACCGGTCCGGCCCGCAGTGCGCCACCTGCTGTCATGGCCGACGCTGGCCATATCGAACTCCCAATCGTCGCCCTGCCTGACACACTGACGCCGTCGCCTCCCGACTCCTTACGCGCGGTCCGGGCGGCTGATTCCGTCGCGATTGCACTGGGTGGCGTGCCAAGCACCGTCGTGCCTCCAAACTCGCTTGGCGAAGCGGCTCGCACCCGTGCGACCTTCGTGGTGGACTCTATCGCCGGCATGCAGGTATGGCGTGCACAGAGACGAGCGGCGCAAGCGTCCGCCGATTCTGTGGCTCGCGCTGCCCGTGCGGTGGTGACCGTCGCGGCGGCAAGCATTCGTGCCACCGACGATCCCGGAGTGATCGCAGCCGGTGGACGTCATTCCTGCGCGCTCGTCTCAGGGAAAGTCCTCTGCTGGGGGGCGAACGATCGTGGTCAACTTGGCGATGGCGATGCCGAGGCGCACAGCAATCCCGCACCCGTCGTCGGCGAACTGGCCTTTACTCAGGTGACCACGGGGCTGGCGCACAGTTGCGGCGTGGCACGCGGGGGCGAGGGCTACTGCTGGGGCAACGACGACAAGGGACAGTTGGGCGACGCGACCTTCACATCGCGCAACGCGCCCGTCCGTGTCGCGGGGAATCAGAGCTTCCGTGTTTTGCGTGCGGGACAGACACACAGCTGCGGGCTCACCATCGCGGGAGACGTGCTCTGTTGGGGGAGCAACGCGAACGGTCAGCTGGGCGACGGGACGACGAACACGCGATCCTCGCCCGTGCTGGTTGGCGGCGGCATGCGCTTCGTCGCGCTGAGCGCGGGCTGGAATCACAGCTGCGCGATTACCTCCGAAGGCGTCGCCTACTGCTGGGGAGCCAATGCGTCGGGGCAGATTGGCAACGGCACGCGGGCCGATACGCGTACGCCGGTTGCGATTGGCACGCCGATCAGAGTCACCAGCATTTCGGCGGGTGGCACGCACACCTGCGCGGTCACAGGCACGGGCGAAGCGTATTGCTGGGGACGTAACAGCTTCGGACAGCTCGGGACCGGTGGCACGGCGGATCAGCTCGAGCCGACACCCGTCACGACGTCGACCCGATTCGCATCGGTGACGCTCGGTGGCGTGCACAGCTGCGGACGGACCCGCAGTGGTCAGGCGTGGTGCTGGGGGCGCAATGTGTACGGACAGCTGGGAGACGGCACGAACACGGCACGCGAGGTGCCGACACGGGTAATTGGCGGGGCGTCGTTCACGGCGCTCAACGCGACCGGTGCGCACACCTGCGGCATGGCCGGCGACGTCGACCTGTGGTGCTGGGGCTTCAATGTCGAGGGACAGCTTGGCGACGGGACACGCAATCATCTTGCGCGTCCGACCCGTGTGACGATGTTGGAGCACTGACGTGCGCTGGCGTGGGTGGCCACACGGGCTTCGCGCGTTGCTCTGGCTGTGCCTAGGCACCGGGTCGCTGGCGTGTGCAGGCTTCTCCGACATCTCGGGACCCCGTCCGGTCGAGTCGCCGGTCGCCGATGTGGAGCTGACGCCGGCGCAGCTCACCATGCAGGCGGGTGCGAGCACGGTGCTGCTGGCGCGTGTGCGGGATGGATCGTCACAGGTGCTGACCGATCGTGAACTGAGATGGTCGAGCAGCGACTCCACGGTGGCGACGGTGACGGTGGCCGGACTCGTGTCGGCGGTCCGCCCCGGCGTTGTACGCATCGCCGTCTCGGCCGACGGGCGAAGCGCGACGGCTACGGTCACCGTGGTGGCGCGCGCGGTCGCCAGCGTGCAACTCTCGCCCACGGCACCCAGTCTACTTGTTGGAGGATTCGTACAGCTGGTGGCGGTTCCGGTCGACGAGGCTGGTGCCTCGCTGTCGGGCCGTCAGATGTTCTGGCTGTCGAGCGATCCTCGCGTGGCCGTGGTCGATATCACAGGCGTAGTGAACGGACTCACGCCGGGAGTGGCCACGATCACGGCCACCAGTGAACTGCGGAGTTCGTCGGTCGGTGTGACGGTGTTACCGGTTCCAGTGGCGAGTGTACAGATCACCCCGCCCAGCGACAGCATCACCGTTGGCCAGACCACGCAGTTGAGTGCCGTGTCGCGAGACTCGGCAGGCGGCCTGCTTGGTGATCGTGTGGCCACGTGGAGTTCGAACGCTCCAGGTGTGGCCACGGTGTCTTCGACGGGCGTCGTGCTGGGCATCGCGCCAGGCTCGGCGACGATCAGTGCAACGAGCGCGGGGCGTACGAGCACGGCCAGTATCGCGGTGCGTCCCCGTCCGGTTGGGTCGGTGATCGTATCACCGTCCCAGTCGGCACTGACGGTTGGCCAGACGGTGCGTTTGGTGGTGCAGATCACCGACGCCAACGGCACACTGTTGACTGGTCGACCGGCCACGTTTCGCAGCAGTAGCGCATCAATTGCGCAGGTGTCCAGCGACGGCACGGTGACCGCGAATGCGCCGGGCGTGGCAACGATGACGGTGACGAGTGAGGGGCAGGTGGGCACGGCAACGGTCGTGGTGTCGCCGTCGCCGGTGGCGTCGGTGCGCATCTCGCCGGCGGCGACGAATCTGCTGGTGGGCGCGACCGCGCGACTCACGGCGGTTGCACTGGATGCGGGTGGCGGCCCCCTTCCGCAACGCGCGGTCACCTGGACGTCAGGTGCACCGAGCGTGCTCAGCGTGGCGTCGGACGGCACGATTGTTGGCGTCGGGCCGGGTACTGCTCTGGTGTTCGCGTCGTCCGAGGGGCGCCTCGCCACCGCCACGGTTACCGTGCGCTCGCCGACGGTGATGCGCGTGGATATCACACCGCCGAGCGTGTCGATCGTCGCCGGCGAGACTGGCGATCTCACGGTGGCGGCACGTGACAGCTCCGGCGTTGTACTGATCGGACGCGCGGTCGAGTGGCGATCCGGGAATAACACCGTGGCGGTCGTGTCGAACGCGGGTCGTGTCCGCGCCATTGCGCCCGGCAGCGCCGCCATCACGGCAACGGTCGACGGTGTCGCTGGGTCATCGGTTGTGACGGTCGTGCCGATGCCCATCGCGACCGTGAGTGTCGCGCTGGCGGCGACGTCGATCATGGTCGGCGGCACTACGCAGGCAACGGCCACCGCGCGCGACGCGGCGAACAACGTGCTCACCGGGCGTGCCGTCACGTGGGCGAGTTCGAATCCAGCCGTCGCGACCGTGAGTACGAGCGGACTCGTCACGACGCTCACGGTGGGGTCAACGACCATTACCGCGACCAGCGAAGGTCAGAGTGGCGGCGCACTCATCACCGTGACTGCGGTACCGGTCGCCTCGGTGAGCGTAACGTTGGCAAGCCCGTCGGTAACCGCGGGCAGTACGTCGCAGGCCACGGCCGTCACGCGCGATGCCTCGAACAACGTGCTCACTGGTCGCGCGGTCACGTGGACCAGTACCAACACCGCAGTGGCGACGGTGAACGCGAGCGGCCTCGTAACGTCGCTCGCTGTCGGTACCGCGACGATCACGGCGACTAGTGAAGGCCAGGGTGGCGGCGCACTCATCACCGTGACTGCGGTACCGGTCGCGACGGTGAGCGTGTCGTTGGCCGCGCCGTCGGTGACCGTCGGCGCGACGTCGCAGGCCACGGCCGTCACGCGCGATGCCTCGAACAACGTGCTCACTGGTCGCGCGGTCACGTGGAGTAGTTCCAACACCGCGGTGGCCACGGTGAACGCGAGCGGCCTCGTGACCACGCTCGCCGTGGGCACCGCGACGATCACGGCGACCAGTGAGGGGCAGAGCGGCGGCGCGGTGATCACGGTGGCGTCGGTTCCAGTGGCGACGGTGAGCGTGTCACTCGCATCACCGTCGGTCACCGTCGGCGCGACCACGCAGGCCACGGCGGTCACGCGCGATGCGTCGAACAACGTGCTTACCGGCCGTGCCGTTACGTGGAGTAGCTCGAACACCGCGGTGGCGACGGTGAACGCGAGCGGCCTCGTAACGTCGCTCGCTGTCGGTACCGCGACGATCACGGCGACTAGTGAAGGCCAGAGTGGCGGCGCGGTGATCACGGTGGCCGCCGTGCCGGTCGCCAGCGTGAGCGTGTCACTGGCATCACCGTCGGTCACCGTCGGCGCGACCACGCAAGCCACGGCAACCACGCGCGATGCCTCGAACAACGTGCTCACTGGTCGCGCGGTCACGTGGAGCAGTTCGAACACGGCGGTGGCGACGGTGAACGCGAGCGGCCTCGTAACGTCGCTCGCCGTCGGCACCGCGACCATTACCGCGACCAGCGAAGGGCAGAGTGGCGGCGCGGTGATCACGGTGGCCGCCGTGCCGGTCGCCAGCGTGAGCGTGTCGTTGGCCGCGCCGTCGGTGACCGCGGGCAGTACGACGCAGGCCACGGCCGTCACGCGCGATGCGTCGAACAACGTGCTTACCGGCCGTGCCGTTACGTGGAGTAGCTCGAACACCGCGGTGGCGACGGTGAACGCGAGCGGCCTCGTAACGTCGCTCGCCGTCGGCACCGCGACGATCACGGCGACCAGCGAAGGACAGAGTGGCGGCGCACTCATCACCGTGACTGCGGTACCGGTCGCGACGGTGAGCGTGTCACTGGCATCGCCGTCGGTCACCGTCGGCGCGACGTCGCAGGCCACGGCCGTCACGCGTGACGCCTCGAACAACGTGCTCACCGGTCGCGTCGACACGTGGACCAGCTCCAACACCGCGGTGGCGACGGTGAGTGCGAGCGGCCTCGTAACGTCGCTCGCCGTCGGCACCGCGACGATCACGGCGACCAGTGAAGGGCAGAGTGGCGGCGCGGTGATCACGGTGGCCGCTGTGCCGGTCGCCAGCGTGAGCGTGTCACTGGCATCGCCGTCGGTCACCGTCGGCGCGACGTCGCAAGCCACGGCCGTCACGCGCGATGCCTCGAACAACGTGCTCACCGGTCGCGCGGTCACGTGGAGTAGTTCCAACACCGCGGTGGCCACGGTGAACGCGAGCGGCCTCGTGACCACGCTCGTCGTGGGCACCGCGACGATCACGGCGACCAGTGAGGGGCAGAGTGGCGGCGCGGCCATCACGGTGACGTCGGTTCCAGTGGCGACGGTGAGCGTGTCACTGGCATCGCCGTCGGTGACCGCGGGCAGTACGACGCAGGCCACGGCGGTCACGCGCGATGCGTCGAACAACGTGCTTACTGGTCGCGCGGTCACGTGGAGTAGTTCCAACACCGCGGTGGCCACGCTGAACGCGAGCGGCCTCGTAACGTCGCTCGCCGCCGGTACCGCGACGATCACCGCCACCAGCGAAGGCCAGAGCGGAACGGCAGACATCTCGGTTACCGCCGAACCTGTGGCGACGGTAACGGTTACGTTGGCCGCACCGACCGTCGCGATTGGCGACAGTACGCAGGCCACCGCGGTCGCGCGCGACGCCTCCAACAATGTGCTCACCGGTCGCGTCGTCACCTGGACCAGTTCCAACACGGCGGTCGCCACGGTGAGTGCGACGGGTGTAGTGACGGCGATCGGTGCGGGCAGTGCCACGATTACCGCCACATCAGAAACCAAGTCTGGCACAGCCGTGCTCACGGTACCGCCATGACCATGCATCAGTGCCGTCATGCCATGACACGTCTCTGTGCGTTGAGCATGCTGTTGGTGCTCGGTTGTGCGGAGCCGACCGTCCGCGATGCGTTCATCGATGCCGTGGACGTCTCGCCCGCGTCGCTGACACTCCGCGCTGGCGCGACGGTGGCGCTCGCCGTGCGTGTGCGCGATGCCAACGGGAACAGCGTCCTCGTCTCGCCACTCGCCTGGTCCACCAGCGACGCGTCGGTCGCGACCGTCTCGGCCACCGGCGTGGTCTCTGCGGCAGCCCCTGGTACGGCGCGCATTGCCGTCAGCGCCCGTGGGGTGAGCGCGACGACCACCGTCACGGTCACGGAGCGACTGGTGGCGTTGCTTACGATGACCCCGGCCATTGCCGCCGTTCGCGTGGGGGGCTCGGTGCAGATCCGCGCGCAGCCGCTCGACGCGGAGAATGTGGCGCTTGTTGGTCGACGCATCACATGGTCGAGCAGCGACGCCACGAGTGCGCGCGTCGACGCCGAGGGCATCGTCACTGGCGTCGCGCCCGGTGCGGTCACGATCGTCGCGACGTGTGAGGGACGCTCCGCACAGGCCGCCGTCACGATCACGCTGCCGCCGATTCAGACCGTCACGTTGAGTCCCACTCGGGACACGCTGGCCGTGGGTACGGATCGGCAGTTCAACGCGACGTTGCGCGATGCCGGTGGCGTTGTGCTACTCGGGCGATTGGTGAGCTGGAGTTCGAGCAACGTGACGGTGGCCGCGGTCACGGCGACCGGCAATGTCATCGCCCTGCAGCCTGGCACGGCGATCATCTCCGCGTCGAGTGAGGGACGCGTTGGTTCCGCCACCGTGGTCGTGCCAGCGCGACTCGCCGGGTCCGTCGCCGTCACGCCCAGCGTCTCCACACTCACCATCGGATCGACGCTGACGTTGCAGACGCAGATCACCGACAACGCCGGCAACGTGTTGACGAATCGGCCACTCACGTTCGCCAGCGACGCGCCCGCCGTCGCTTCGGTGACGCCGGCTGGCATTGTCACCGCGCTCGCACCCGGTAACGCGCGCATTACGGTCACCAGCGAAGGGAAAACGGGACTGGCCAGCGTACAGGTCGTGCCGTTGCCGGTGGCAACGCTCGAAATTACACCGAGATCGGCGTCGCTCTTCGTTGGTGATGTCCGGCCATTCACCGCCGTGACGCGTGCGGCGAATGGCACAATCCTCGCAGAGCGACCCATCGTATGGCGTAGCGGCTCCTCGGGTGTCGTTGCCGTGAGCGCGGCCGGCATCGTGACCGGCGTTGCTCCCGGCGTGGCCTTGGTGGTCGCCGAGAGCGAGGGTATTTCGGCGGCGAGTAGCGTGACGGTCACGGTGCCGGCCGTTGCCTCGATCACGCTTGCGCCGGGCAGTCCGTCCGTCGCGGTCAATGGCGTCGTGCAGCTCGTCGCCACGTTGCGCGATGCGACGGGGGCGTCGCTGTCCGGACGCAGCATCAGTTACCGCAGCGCCACCGAGAGCGTGGCGTTCGTCTCGAGCACCGGCTTGGTCGTTGGTGTTGGCGTCGGTTCGGCGATCATTACGGTCACCTCTGAGGGCATCAGTGCAACAGTCACGATCACGGTTCGTTGAGTGGATCGCGCCGGTCCGTATGGCTCACCGCATCACGGCCATGCTGTTGAGCGTCGTCGTGCTCGCCGCGCCCGCGCAGGCGCAGAGCGGCGCGCCTCGCCTCACGGCCAAGCGCGTGCTGACGACGGGCGCCGCGCCGGGATGCGAGTTGCCGGTGGTGGGGCAGGCGCCGGCGTTGCGCCGAGACAACGCCGAGGCTCGCCGGCTCGCTGCCGCCGGTCAGGAAGCCGCACTGATCGGCGATCAGGTGGCGGCTCGCGACGCGTTCGCGCGCGCGGCGATCGTGAATCCCGGTGACGAGCGGATTGCCTACGACCTCGGTCGCGCGCACGAGGAACTCGCCGATTTCTCCAAATCGATCAGCGAATTCTGTCGATATCTCTCCCTCTCACCGACGGGACGGGAGGCAGTCGATGTGCGCGATCGCTTGCGTCGCATCGTGCCCACCGCCGCGCAGCGTCGCGCGGCCGATGTGCAAGTCGCCTTTCGGCTTGGCCTCGCCCTGTTCGACGACGGCCGCTTAGCCGCTGCTATTCGGGCATTCGACGAGGTTGTGCGCGATGCACCGACCGCGTCGGAAGGATACTTCAATCGTGCGTTGGCGCGGGCCGCCAGCGGATCGCGCGCCGCCGCGCTGCAGGATCTCGAGCAGTATCGCGCGAATGCACCGACCGTCGACGATCGCGTGGAAGTGGGACGGGCGATCGAGGTGCTGCGTCGACCCGTGTACCGGCCCGGCGTCGCGGCGGTCCGTGCCCTGGTTCCTGGATTCGGGCAGTTCTACACGGGACATCCGGTGCGTGGCGTCCTGGTCCTCGCCGCCGTTGGTGGCGCGACGGGACTCGCGTTGACCCAGCAGACGACTACCACCACCGTCGCGTACGTCGATCCGAACGGTGCGCCGGCGCCCTACACGCGCACCACGCAGGCGCGCGCGTATTTTACCGCAGGGATAGGCGCGGCAGCGGCGTTCACCCTGCTGGGTATGATCGACGCGGTCGTCGCGGCCAACCGATCACAGCGCGGTGCGACCATCGTGGCCGTCGCGCCATGGCTTGATGGGCGCGGACCGGTCGGCGTGAAGGTCGCGCTGCGCTTCTAGTACTGCGACCGCTTAGAGAGTGGCTTTTTATAACCGAACTTCCGGCGCGCGTCTTGGCGGGTGAAGCGCCACGTCATCGTGGTGCGGAGGCAGTACGAGAGGCGCTGGGCTTGACGCTTGAGGCCGTGGGTTTTGGGTTCTGGGTCATTCCGCTCGCGATTCGGCGAGATCACAACAGCAT
>JANLVC010000124.1:0-1714 GCA_031363815.1 Gemmatimonadota bacterium | reverse complement strand
CTCAAGACCGCCGTGATCGCGCAGCAGATCTACTACCGCTACGCGAAAGGCCTGACCAAGGACCCGCGGTTCGCGACGATCGTGTTTGCGGTGCGCCTTCTCGCGGAGCAGGCGCGGACCTCGATCGAGCGCGGCGCGATCTAGGGCCTGTCCCTGAAGTCGATGGGGCGTGGGGCGTGGGCGTGGGGGTTGTCGGCGACGGCGACGGCGACGTTGAACGTTGACGATGACGTGGTCGGACAGCGTGGACGTGGACGCAACCTGGGCGCGTGGGGATCGATAGCGCTCGCACGATGCTCAGCTTCCAGAAGCTCGACGTGTACCAGCGTGCGCTCCAGTTCCTCGTTGTAGCGCTCGAGGTCATTTCGAGGTTGCCCAAGGGCCACGGCGAGTTGGCCGCCCAGCTTCGCGACGCGGCCCAGTCGACGGTGGCGAACATCGCAGAGGGAGCGGGGCGACGGACGCGGGCGGATGCTGGCCATCACTACTTCATGGCGCGGGGCTCCGCGATGGAATGCGCGGCGCACCTCGACGTGATGACGGCGATGGGCGTCGTCGACGCGGAGCGCTATCGGCGTGGGCTCGAGTTGCTCGAGCGTGTGGTCGCGATGCTGACGAAGATGTGCGATCTATGAGTGTCCACGTCGACGCTGTCCGCCCAGGTCAACGTCCAGGTTTCACGTCGCCGTCGCCGTCGCCGTCGCCGTCAAACGGCCACGGGCCACGGCCACGGCCACGGCCACGTCCGGGCGTGCGCCTAGATTCGCAGCCAGAGCAGCGCGCAGCCGATGGCGACGACTGCGACGTAGTTCCGCAGCGTCTTCTCGTAGCGGGTCGCGAACCGGCGCGCCTGCTTGAGCAGGCTGAACGTGCATTCGACCTCGGCGCGCGCCTTGTAGAGTTTGATCGACGACGACGACGGAATCACCGGGTCGCAATCCATCGCGGCGAGCACCGCGCGGAAGTCGTGGGTGCTGTAGGCCTTGTCGGCGAGAAGCCGCCGTGGCCGCGTACGCTGCACCAACGTCGGCGCGGGTATGATGTCGTGACGCTGGCCTTGGGTGACCTCGAACGCGAGCGGTAGCCCCAGCGCGTCGACGATCAGGTGCACCTTGGTGGTGGCCCCGCCCCGAGATCGGCCGATCCCGTGAACGGCAGGCCCCCCTTTCCACCGGCAGCGTGCTGATGGGCGCGGTTCGTGGTGCTGCCGATGCTCTGCCACTCGCCGTCGATGTCAGTGGCGAGAGCGGCGAACAGAGAGGCCCAGCGTCCCGTCTTGGACCACCGGTCAAAGCGGTTGAACACTGTCTGCCAGGGGCCGAACTCGTCGGGCAGGTCACGCCACGGCACGCCGGTGCGGCGCCACCACACAACCGCCTCGAAGAAGCGTCGGTCGTCTTTGCCGGGGCGCCCTCGTCGACGCTCCGAGGCCAAGACTGCCTGCACCCGAAACCACTGCGCGTCGTTGATCCAGGACCGTGTCGCCATGCACGCGGTTTGATCACGCCCCCGATCCAGCCGCGACTCTTCGGCACCAGCGCGCCGCAACCGATCGAAAGTCCTAGCGCCGACCGTCGCAGAGTTCAGGGACAGGCCCTAGTCGCGGGTTCGAAACACGAGGACCGGACATGGCGCGTGGCGGACTACCTTTTCGGCAACGGAGCCAAGGAGGACGTGCTTGAGACCCGTGCGCCCGTGCGACCCGAGAATGATG
>JANLVC010000115.1:0-2838 GCA_031363815.1 Gemmatimonadota bacterium | reverse complement strand
CCAACTAGCGTCACATCGCAAACGAATCACACTCACCAACGTCCGCACCCCGGAGTGAACCGCGCCGGGAAATCAGGAGACTGGTTTAGTTGAGTACACCCACGGATGTGTGGGAGTTCGTGGTGGCGTAATACTGCGCTTCAAACTCCGCCGGCGGAACATACCCCAGCGGTTCCAGCAAGCGCTCCTGATTGAACCACGCGACCCATTCCAGGGTTGCGAACTCCACGTCCTCGAAGCTCCGCCACGGCCCGTCGCGATGGATCACTTCGGTTTTGAACAGCCCAATCACGGTCTCGGCGAGCGCATTGACGCCCCTATATGTCAAGAGTTGAAGAACAACTCGTTACGCGGCAGCCGAGATCTCCTTTACCGCTTGATGATCGTGCAGGAGCGCGGCGAAGACTTCGCGCGCGACGTACCGCTTCAAGCACCGCATAATGTCCTTCTTCGAGAGACCTTGGCGCGTACGCCGGACGACATAATCGATGGTGGGCTGGTGCCACTGCATGCGTACGAGGACGATGCGATAAAGCGCCGCATTGGCTTGGCGGTGTCCGCCGCGAAACAGTCGATGGCGATTAGTCACGCCGCTGGACGCCGGAATGGGACACGCACCGCACAGCTTGGCGAACGCGGACTCGGAACGCACGCGAGCCGGATTGTCGCCGGCGACAATCATCATCTCGGCGGCGGCGTCGGGCCCGATGCCAAAGGCCGCGCGCAAGGTTGGGACGGCGGCAGCGGTGAGTCCATCAAGTGCTACGTCGTGCTCGCGAATCTCGAGAGCCAGCACATGCCACCGATTCGCGAGCGCGCGCACGGCGTGCTTCACCGACGCCGTCGGCGTCACCAGCGGGCCAGGTTGCAACCGGGCGCACCGCGCCAAGAGGACTCGATCCGTCAGGGGCTCCAGCGCTTCGCGGAGCTCACTCGGCGCGTTCACGAGCAGCGTCTTGAGCGCAATGATCGCCGCACTCTTCGCCTTCACCGCCGAATCACGGGCGATCTTGATCTGCCGCACCATCTCCGCCGTCCCATCTGCGGCTTTGGGGATGGCGGTCGCGATACCCGCGAGCACCGAGCGCGCGGCCGTCTCGGCGTCCATCGTGTCGTCCTTGCCGTTGTTGCGGCGCTTGCGGCGGTCACAGTGGCTCACCTCGACCACGCGGACCGCTTGGCGTCGCACGAAGCTGGTCAGGCCAGCGCCATAGGAACCCGTCCCTTCGATGGCAAACGCCTCCACCGCGCCGAGCGTGCGCGCCCAGCGGACCATCTCCTCGTACCCCGCGCGGTCGGCGGAGACGCTGCAGTGCGCGAGCCGCGCCCCGAGCCGATTGATCGCAACGGCGACGTGGGTGTGCTTGTGCGTGTCCACTCCGATGAGAATGTCGGGGTGGACCGAGCGAACAACATGGTGTGATGGCATTGCGCGACCCCAGTGAAGGAAGGGAGCGCCGTCTGGTCAAGCAGGTGGACAGGACTGTGATGGGTCGTCGTGCCAGGCCCCTATTCGGTCACGTCCCACCCGAACAGACGGCTTCGGTCGAACACACTCGCCACTGCAGCCGACAGATCAACGCCAGGACACGCGGTCGGTCATACTTGGGGTCAGGCTGCAGCGGGAGTGACCGAAAGATGCTCACAATCATACGCATCGCCAACACTCCCGACCGACGGCGCCGCGCCCGCCGCCGCGAGGCGGTCGGTGTACCGCATCGACACGTATTGCGTGCCACGGTCCGAGTGGACCACGAGCTGTCCATCGAGCAGGCGGTCATGCAACGCCTGTTCCAACGCATCCAGCACGAGCACCGTGCGCATGGTGGTGTGCGCGCGCCAGCCGACGATGCGCCGCGAGTAGACGTCGATGACGAACGCGACGTACACGAATCCCCGCCACGTCGCCACGTACGTGAAGTCGGCGACCCAGAGCTGGTTGGGGCGCTCCGCGTGGAACTGCCGCTGCACGAGATCCGGCGCGTGGTCCGCCGCGGGATCGGCCACCGTCGTGCGGCGCCACTGACCGCGGACGACCCCGCGGAGGCCCTCGGCGGTCATGAGACGCGCGACGGTGCAGCGCGCGACGGTGCAGCCGTCGCGCAGCAATTGCTGCCACACCTTCCGCACGCCATACACGCCACGATTGGTCTCCCACACCGTCCGTACTTGCGCGCGCAGCCCGTCGTCGCGCTGCGCGCGCGCCGGGCGACGGGTGGGATCGGTCTGCCGGGTGCGGTACTCGTAGTAGCCTGACGGTGCGATCTCCAAGACACGGCAGATCGGCTCGACACCGTACAGGGCGCGCTGGTCATCGATGAACGCGTACATCAGCGCGTGAGGCGGTCGAGCTCCCGAAGGGGGCATCCCGCTGCCGCGAAAAACGCGCTGGCCTTACGGAGAATTTCATTGGTGCGCTTGAGCTCCCGATTCTCGCGCTCGAGCGCTTTGAGCTGCTCCGCGTCGGCCCGCGGCGAGCCGGGCCGTTCGCCGGCCTCCTGCTCCGCGTCACGGACCCACCGGCGCAACGTCTCCGGGGTACACCCCAACTTGGGGGCAATCGCCGCGATGGCGGCCCACTGGGAGGTATGGTGGGGCACTTGCTCCCGTACCAACCGCACGGCGCGCTCGCGGACTTCAGGACTGAATCGACGGGCTCTGGCTTTCGACATGGCTCCAAGTTCTCACACAGTGGAGCCTCCTGTAATCCCGGCGCGGTTCAGTTGCTAGCCTTCATGAGGTGCCGTTCGAAACGTATCCGCAGAGCGCAAGGATTCGAAGTCGATCACCTCGAAGTGTCTCGACCGAGCAAACGAGTGGGTGCTCTTACCACCATGC
>JANLVC010000095.1:0-5627 GCA_031363815.1 Gemmatimonadota bacterium | reverse complement strand
CGCCGCTACTGGAGCGGGCTCACCAACGCCTTCGACACCAAAGGACTCGGCTTCGGCTTCACGAAACACGAAGGGTCACTGCTGCGACTGCGCATCGATCACGTACTCAGCGCGCCCAAATGGTTTCGCGTGCGCGGCGCGTGGGTGGGCAATGACGTGGGCTCGGATCACCGGCCGATGATCGCCGACCTGACGCTGCGGTGAACGTGTGATTCCCCACCGGAAGCTGTTTGGTTGGCAACGCGTACAGGCTGCCGGAAGTACCGCTACGATGGGGGCAGCGATGGTGGCGGCCCCCGCTGTACCATTCGACGCGGTGATTCCCCCCGTCGTTCACACGTTCGCCACCAATCCGCTTCCCCGTCGGCAGACATCGTTCCTCACAGCGACCCTTGCTGATCGTCCGGATCTGATCGACCGCGATCTCGGCGGGCTTTCTCGCCACACGCACGGCGAGTCGGGTTCGCCAGGTAGGGTGGAGTACCGAAGTGAGTGGACAGACGGTTACGGTCTCCAGCATCTCGTTGAGCACGTCGAGGCTGACGATCACGACAGGCCGTGTCTTCGCGATTTCTGACCCGACCGTGGGATCAAGCTGCGCCCAGCACACGTCGTAACGCTTCACGTCGATTTCTTCTTGTGGCCCGCGATGTACTCGGCCTTCGACTCCGCCACGCGACGCACTGGAGGGCGATCCCACGCAATGTCGGCGAGGCCATCACCGGCGGCGGCGTCCCATTCGCTCCAGTCCTCACCGCTTGCCGCCATGGCGCGCGCGGTGTCCTCCCACGACAGCTTCGGATGCAGCTCCCGACGAGGCCGGAGCAGAATGCCGTCGGCGGTTTCCTCCATGATCACCCAATCGCCGATCGCGTAGCGCTCCAACGTTTTCGCCGGCAGGCGCACGCCTCGCGAGTTACCGATCCGGGCGACCTTCAGCTCGTCCGCTGTCGGGAACGCGTGATTCCCCACCGGAAGCTGTTTGGTTGGCAACGCGTACGGGCTGCCGGAAGTACCGCTCCGATGGGGGCGGCGGTGATGGCGTGTGCGACATGCCCATTCGGAGGGGTGATTCCGCCGGGCCCCACACGTTCGCCACCGCGGCCGAGAGCCGCGCGAGGATGACGTCAGCTTTTTTCAGGCGGTGGCCAAGTACCGCCACATGTAATAACGGCCAAAAGCTTAGGAGGCAGGGAGGAGGGTGCCAGGGAGGAGGAGGCAGGTGAAAAACGCGCTCGTGCTGCTTCCTCCTTCCTGATGCCCTCCTTCCTGCTTACTAAGCAGTTGGCCGTTTGGCCGTTTGGCCGTTCAAGCAGCTTGGGTGTACCAACTGAACACGACCGCCCATTCGGACTGTGCGTATCGGACTTTCACAGTTCGAAGAATCCGGAACAGGGCACTTTCACACGGATATTTTCGGAGCTCCTCCTGATGCGTAAGCTGTCCATGCTGGTTGCTGGTGCCATGTTCGCCGTCGCGGCCCCGTCGATCGCGCAGGCGCAGGATAAGGACATCGTCGAGACGGCGGTGGCCGCTGGTTCGTTCAAGACCCTCGTAAAGCTGCTCACGGATGCCGGCTTAATCGAGACGCTCAAGGGCCCGGGCCCGTTTACGGTGTTCGCGCCAACGGACGAAGCTTTCGCCAAGCTGCCGGCCGCCACACTGGTCGCGCTGGGCAAGGACAAGTCCGCGCTCAAGAACGTGCTGCTGTACCATGTCGTGGCCGGCAAGGTGATGGCGGCCGACGCGCTCAAGCTCGCGGGCAAGGGTGCCAAGACGGTTGAGGGCCAGGAAGCCAGGATCAGCGTGATGGGTGGCGCGCCGATGATCAACCAGGCGCACATGGTGCAGACGGACATCATCGCCAAGAACGGCGTGATCCACGCGATCGACGCGGTGATTTTGCCGCCCGCTAAGTAATTGCGGAGTGGGGAGTGGGGAGTAAGTACGACTGGGCAACGCGGGGTGACCATCACGGTTGCCCCGCGTTACTCTTTTCGGACCCTCCTACCCCAGCTACATGATCGCTTTCCGTACTCTCCTCGGCGCGGTTGTCCTTGCGGCGCCGCTCGCTATCTCCGCGCAAACCGCTGCCCCCAAGGCGCCGGCTGACCTGATCGTCACCAATGCCCGCGTGTACACGGCCGACGACGCGCGTCCGCTGGTGGAAGCGTTCGCGGTGCGCGACGGGCGCATTGTCTTTGTGGGTTCGCAGCGCGAGGCGGCGGTGCTGAAGGGTCCGAACACCCGTGTGGTAGACGCGGGCGGTCGCACGGTCATTCCGGGTATGGTTGATGCCCATGCCCACTTCAGCGGGCTCGCGCAGACGCTGCGGTCGGTCGATCTGACCGGCACCAACAGCCTGGCCGAGGTGATCGCGCGGGTGGTGGCCAAGTCGAAGTCGGTGCCCAAGGGCACGTGGATCACGGGCCGTGGATGGGATCAGAACGACTGGGGCGTGACGGACTTCCCCGTGCACGATGCGCTTACGGCGGCGCTGCCCGATCATCCGGTGTTGCTGGAGCGGGTGGACGGACACGCGACGTACGCCAACGTGGCCGCCATGAAGGCTGCCGGTGTGACGGCGGCGTCGAAGGCGCCGGTGGGCGGGCAGATCATCAAGGATGCCAAGGGCAACCCCACGGGCGTGTTTGTGGACAACGCCAGTGACGTGCTCGAACGCCAAGTGCCGGCGCCCACGGCGGCGGAGTACAAGGGTGCGCTGAAAGACGCGATTGCCCTGATGCACAGCTGGGGTCTCACGGGCATGCACGACGCCGGTGCGACGCGCGTGGCGATCGAGACGTACGAGGAGTTGGCGAAGTCGAAGGAGCTGAATCTCCGATTGTACGTCATGATCGGCGACGACAAGGCGGCACTCGATCACTACTTCGCGAAGGGTCCGCAGTCGGCGATGTACGACGGCCAGCTGTGGGTGCGTGCGGTCAAGCTGTACGCCGACGGCGCGATGGGCTCGCGTGGCGCGGCGCTGCTGGAGCCATACAGCGATGACCCGAACAACACGGGGCTGTTGAAGAGCACGCAGGAGCACATTCGCGAAGTGGCTGAGCGTGGACTGAAGGCGGGCTTTCAGATCAATTCGCATGCGATCGGCGATCGTGGCAATCGCGTGGTGCTCGATGCGTACGAGCAGGCGCTGAAAGCGGTGCCGAGTGTGGATCATCGGTTCCGTGTGGAGCACGCGCAGATTCTGCACTACGATGACATTCCGCGTTTCGCGCAGCTGGGTGTGATTCCCAGCATGCAGGCCAGCCATCAAACCAGTGACATGTATTGGATCGGCAAGCGCCTGGGGCCCACGCGATTATACGGCGCGTATGCGTGGCAGTCGCTGTTGCAGACGGGGGTGGTGATTCCCAACGGCAGCGACTTTCCGGTAGAGCAGGTGAATCCGCTCATTTCGTTTCACGCGGCGATCGCGCGTCAGGATGCACGCGACTGGCCAGCGGGTGGATGGTTTCCCGAGCAGAAAATGTCGCGCGAAGATGCGTTGCGAAGCATGACGATCTGGCCGGCGTACGCGGGCTTTCAGGAACAGTCGATGGGATCGCTCACGGCGGGCAAGTTCGCCGACTTCGTGATTCTCGATACGGACATCATGCGGGTGCCGGCTGAGATGGTCATGAAAGCGCGAGTGCTGTCCACGTACGTGGGCGGGAAGGCGGTGTACGAGGCGGCGAAGTAGATCGAGACGGCATTACGACCCGTTGTACAGTCGCTCGAAGTCGATCAACTCCGTGTCGCCGCGGCTTGCGGTGGCACGTTGCAGATCCGGGGCGAATGCTGGGGCAAAGAGCAGCAGCCGTGCGCCCGCCGCGTTTGGGCCAAGCGACGCGCGGGCACGCTCGAGCTGATACAGGTGCGACAGGCTAACCGTCTCGTCCAACTTCGCCTCGCCGATGCAAAGAATGGGTCGGTCGACGGGAGCAATGCCGTGGTCGCCGCCGGCGACGACGACGTCGAGTTGGTACTCTTTCCTCTCTATCGTCACAAATGACGGGCCGACATGGTTCGCGTTACCGCCCAGCGTGGCGGGGGCGGCAAGGCGACCTTCCCACGCGCGGCGGACATGTCGCTCTCGCCGCATCGTGCGGTGCGGCTCGAGTACCGCATAGTGAATTGCAGGAATGGATCGGCGAGGGCGAATGTGGGGCGCTGCAGGCGCATGGGGTCGTCGTGCCGCACCACGAACCCGGCATCCACGAGTCGCCGGACCATGGGGTCGAGGTTCGATGCCGGGCGTCCGAGTTTCTTCGCGATGCTCGCCAGCGCCACGGCCCCGTTCGCAATCACATTCAGGATGCTGTGATGAAAAGTCTGGTCGTCGGCGAGCAGCGTGGTCGCCTCGTGATGGAGGGTCGCGGCCGGGGAAAGGACGCGCTGGGCGATCCACCGCGGGAAATCATCACGCGTGCGCGGTAGGTCATCGTCGACCATGTCCGTGGCGTAGCCGACTACATAATATTTCGTGCAATAAGATCTGGTCAATTGAACTATTGCGGCCGGTATGGTTCGCCGCGCCACACAATCACGGATCAGCGCCTACTTTCTACCCTCCACCCGAACCCCACGAGCGATCCAGCCATGCGCACTGTTTCTCTGCTCCCCGCCGCCACGGAAATCATGGCGTTCCTCGGTGCCACGGATCATCTCGTGGGTGTGACGCACGAATGTGATTACCCTGACGTTGTCGGGTCGCGCGCGCGGGTGACGAAGAGCAGCATTCCGCACTCCACTGACCCTGCGGTGATCGATGCCGCCGTGCGCGAACTTCATGGCGCGGGGCACGCGCTGTTCACGATGGACGAAGCGCGCATCAAGGCGCTGCACCCGGATGTGTTGCTCACGCAGGCGCTGTGCGAGGTGTGCGCGATCAGCGAAACGGATGTGCGCGCGTTGGCGGCGAAGCTCTCACCGGTGCCGCGCATCGTGACGCTGGGCGGCACGACGCTGGACGGGGTGTACGCCGACATCCAGGCGGTGGCGCAGGCGATGGACGCCACCGACGAAGCGGAAGAGCTGTTGGCCGGACTGCACGATCGCGTGAAGCATGTGCACGACATTCTGAAAGCGGACAAGGCCCCGCGTCCGCGGGTGGCGCTGATCGAGTGGACCGACCCGGTGTACATCGCGGGTCACTGGGGTCCCGAGCAGATCAAGCGCGCCGGCGGTTTCGACGTACTTGGCACCGCGGGATTGCACTCGACCACGGTCTCCATGGAGCAGCTGGCACTGGCCGACCCGCAGTACGTGCTGTTCGCGCCCTGCGGCTATTCACTCTCAGCGTCGGTAGCCGTGGCGAAGCGGTGTTTGGCGTTGCCGCAGTGGTCGTGGCTGGCGGGGCGTCAGTTGTGGGCGCTGGACGCCAACGGGCTGGTGAGCCGCCCGGGGCCGCGCATCGTGGATGGTATCGAGGCAATGGCGCGGATATTTAACCCGTTGCTGTTTACCGCGATTGATGGGCGGCATGCGGAGCGGGTGCGGTGAACAAACTGCCAACTGCGAACTGCGAACTGCAAACTCCCTAGGGAGCAGGAGGGAGGGTATCAGGAGGCAGGAAGCAGGAAACCGCGCGTCGTTCACCTGCTTCCTGCCCCCTGATACCC
>JANLVC010000074.1:0-2139 GCA_031363815.1 Gemmatimonadota bacterium | reverse complement strand
ATCGCGCAGATCGCGAAGGAGATGGGCAAGGAGCCACCGGATGCGGCTTGGGATCTCGTGGTGCAGGGCAGCGCGCGCGTGATGGCCGTGTATCACATGATGTCGGAGCCGGACATCGAGACGGCTTTGCGCTTTCCGTGGACGAGTATCGGCAGCGACGCCGGCGCTGTGGCGCAGGTGGGCGTCGACGATCCATCGGCGTTTCCCCATCCGCGTGGTTTCGGAAACAGCGTGCGGGTAATCGCCAGATACGTGAAGGAACGGAAGGTGCTCACGCTCGAGGAGGCGGTGCGCAAGATGACGTCGTGGCCGGCCACGCGCATGCGGTTGTCGGATCGCGGAGTTATTCGCGTGGGCGCGTGGGCCGACGTCACGGTGTTCGATCTCGACGCGCTGGAAGATCGCGCGACGTACGAGAAGCCGACGGAACTCGCCAGCGGTGTGGAGTACGTGCTGGTAAATGGCGTGCTCGTAATCGATCGCGGCACACACACTGGGGCCAAGCCGGGGCAGGTGCTGCGCGGCCCCGGTGCCATCGCGCCGGGAAGGGCGCGCTGAGCATGTCCGATGCCGAGTTGGATGCCGAGTTGGATGCCGCGGGAGTGCCCAGGCGCGTCGCCGCGCTGTTTACCGCGGCACAGCGTGATGCACTGATCGCGCTGCGTCGCGACCTGCATCAGCACCCCGAACTGGCGTTCGCCGAAACGCGAAGTTGCGCCGTACTCGAACATGCGCTGGCGATGGCACACCCCGTGTCGGTGCAGCGCGTTGCCGGCACCGGGTTGGTGGCCCGTATTCGCGGTCGCGACCCGAGTGCACCTGTGGTCGCGGTCCGTGGCGACATCGACGCGCTGCCCATTCACGAGGCTACCGGCTTGCCGTACGCCTCGCAGACGGCCGGGGTCATGCACGCCTGCGGGCACGACGTGCACGCGTCGTGGGCCATTGGCGCCGCCTATCTGCTGGCGAACAACCCGGCTGCGGGTGACGTGCTGGTGGTGTTGCAGCCCGCCGAGGAAACTGGAAAGGGCGCTGAGGCGCTGTTGCAATCGGGCGCACTGAACGGCGTGGCGGCGATCTTCGGCGCACATGTCGACCGACGTTTCCTTGTGGGGCAAGTGGTCGCGCAGGCCGGGCCGCTCGCGGCGGCGGCGGACACCTTCCGTATTACGCTCACGGGCCGGGGCGCGCATGGCGCGCGGCCGCATGAATCGGTCGATCCCGTACTTGGTGCCGCACTACTTATCGCGTCGTTGCAGGGCATTGTCTCGCGGCGTGTAAATCCGTCAATTCCCGCCGTGCTCACCGTCGCAACCATGCAATCCGGGTCGGCGCCGAACGTGATCCCGGAGTCGGCCACCATTGGCGGAACGCTGCGCGCCGTCGATCCCGCAACGCGGTCGCTGCTTGCCGACGAAATGCGACGGGTTGCGCATGGCATTGCGGCGGCGCACGATTTGATCGCCGACGTGCACATCGAACGCGGACCGCCGCCCATCGTAAACCCCGACCAGCAAGTGGCTTGGGCACATCAGGCAGCGGTCGCGTTGCTCGGTTTTGATGCTATCGTACCATTCGGCATCACCAACATGGCTGGCGAAGACTTCGCGTATTACATGGAGCGCATGCCCGGCGCGTTTCTTCGCATTGGAGCACGTGAACCGGGCGGCGAAGCCACGCCGGCGCATACCCCACGATTCTTCGCCGCCGACGGCAGCTTATTTATCGGCGCGGCACTGCTGGCCGAGACGGCGCGTGTGGCCTCGGCCGCACTGGCGAAGCAACTCTGAGCGGGTGGCGCGCCGCTCGGGTTTCCCAGTCGCCGCCGATTAACGCGAATGCCCGCGGATGACCAGCACATACTTTGAGGGGATGGTCGTGTACGACGATCCGTCGCGCCGCGCCGGGCGATCCGCGAGCATTGGTGTTGATCCGCGGTACAGCAGTTTCGTTCAGGAGTTCGTCGAACAGCCTCACCGCCGATTAGCGCGAATACCCGCGGATGACCAGCACATACTTCGACTCGAGCGCGACGATATCCGCGCGTGTCTCGCGTTCGCGGCCGATCGCGAGCGCCGCTTTGTGTCCAGCCCCGCGTAAGTCGGGGTAGTCGTAACCTCCAGCGCGTCGCGTCGCGAT